>CAVYNC010000008.1:0-32072 GCA_963769775.1 uncultured Acidimicrobiaceae bacterium
GTCAACTTCAACGTCACCATGGCGACGGCCGTTTGATGTTTGCTCTTTGTCGAGTCGGTCACCTGAACCTTGAAGGTGTAGGTCTTGGCCGTCAACGACTTGCTGGGTGTTCCTGAGAGCACACCGGTCGAGCTCGAGCTTGAGGCCCGTTGGGGGTGAGGAGAGGGCCTTCCAGGTCAGAGGCTTCACGCCTCCGATTGCTGCAAGCGTGGTCTTGTAGATGGAGCCCCGCTTCCCAGCAGGGAGAGCGGTGATCGAGACGTAGAATCCGACGACGGTCAGCGTGAACCGTTGAGTCACTGTGCCGACGCTGTTGTGCGCTGACAAGGTGATGGGGTAGCTGGCACCAGTCCCAAGGGCCGGAGTACCGGACAGGACCGCAGTCCCATTGTACTTGGTTTGGAACTTCACCCCTCTGGGTAGTGATCCGGTCTCGGTAATCGCCGCCGGAGGATACCCGGGAGCGGTGGCGACGAAGTTGAATGTTCTAGCAACCTTCACAGACGTACTGGAAGGACTGGTGAACGTGGGCGCGGCGAATACGAAGAGGGTAAGAGTTCGGCTGACGGTTTGCTGGGTGCCGCCGCTCCCAAAGGTTGCGGTGAACGTCGGGCTGTAGACCCCACCAACGGTTGCGCCACTGGGAGTCCCCGAGAGGGTCGCAGTGCCGTCGAGATTGTCCTGGAAATGAAGCCCTGCGGGCAGTTTGCCTGACTCGCTGAGAGTTGGCGTCGGGCTCCCCGTTGTCGTTACGGTGAGCGAGAACGGTGTCCCGGCATGTGCGGTGGCACCACCAGCACTGGTGATGGCCGGGGTTGGAATAGACGTGGCGAAGACCGTGCCGGTGAGTTGGCTGATCGTCGGGACCGTCGTTGCATCAAGCGTGGCCGAAAGGCATCCTGCTACTGGGTCGTAGGTCGGACCAGGGTCGCCCACGACTGGGGACCATCCACCTGCTCCGGAGTTCGCCGTCGGGTCCCACCAACTGAGGACCGAAGATGCCGTCACGTTGTTGCAGTCTTGAATGACGACACTTGAGAACGCATTGCCCGACGAAGCAGCCACATCAAAATAGTTCGTGCCATCATTGAGATCGCCGACAGGGCTTGTCCCGTACTGCGTCTCACTGAGGGTGTCGACCCCGGGGGTCCCACCCGCAGCTGGTGGCTTGCACCTGAGCAGAACCCGTGGAGATGGTGGCCTCCGGTTGCAACCACTGAGGTATTGGTGAGTGTCGTTGAAGCCGGTGTGTCGTTCGCATCTCCCAAGTAGGAAGCCGTCACGGTGTAGGGACTGTCTGATGCCTGCTCAGTTAGATCGCAACTTCCCGCGCCGTTAGTGAGCGAGGCGATCGAACACGATGCACCTTGGTCGTCACTGATGTCGACTTCTCCAGTTGCCGCAGGATCGGCACCGCTGAGAGTCGCCGTGTACGTGACAGGACCGGAATCGACGGGAAGAGTAGACGGTGTTAGCGAAAGGGTTGGCAGGAAGCTCGTTGTAGTTCCGCTCCACGTTCCGCTGTAACCGTTGTAGACGAACGTGCCTGACCCTGGCACGGTCTGTCCGTTGACAGCGTACGTTCCAAGAGCTTGGTTGTTTGCACCGTTGAGGCTGAGGTCGATTGTGCCGCAAGAGATGATCCCGCTTACCGTTATGGATGAATCAACCGTTCCCGACACTGTCCCGTCAGGTGCGACCGTCCAGGTCCCGGTCCAGTTGCCGTGGATTGGAGCTCCGGTACTTGAAACAGTGTCGTAGGTTCCCGACCATTGAGCAGTCCCGACTAGGTCGCCGCAGCCCAGAAGCACTGCACTGCTTGCGTGGTGTTGCACACGGATACTCGTCGCCGCTTGTTGGTGCGGGGACGTGATCTCCAGAACCCCTGCAGAGAGGACAGCGACGAGTCCGCCCGCTACCAGAATCCGCCATTTCCGAGTAAGCACGTGCTTCCCCCTCCTCAACACGCCGTGAGCACCGGAGCATACGGTAGGTGTGATGGTAGCACCCCCCCTCTTCTTGTGCGACGCAAATCCCATGAGCCTGGCATCACACTCTGTCCCCTAACGCCCCGGCCAGTCCAAGGCCGTTGACGCTCAGTCACCCTGACCGCACTAACGGTGCCGATTACGAAGGGTGCCCCACATCGCCGGATCAGTGGGATACCGATTTCCCACCCCGACGCTCGTTTCCTTGGTCCATCCGCCAACCGTACGGGTATCGTGCGAAATCATGGACGAAGGGAGACCCGATGAACAGCGATGAGCTGAAGGCGATGCAGGCTCCCATCAAGCAGCGATATCGGGAACAGCCGGAGGCTGCCGTCGTGACACTCAAAGCTGAAGGTCAACTTGGTGACGACCTCTCGTGCTCGGTACAGACACGCCGGGCACTGGTCGAAGCCGGGCTCCATCCAGCTACGGGTGGCGATGGCACTCAGGCTTGTTCGGGAGACATGTTGCTTCAGGCACTCGATGCGCGGGGTCACGATGCGCTCAGTGGCTACTGCACTTGGGATCAGCGCCATCGGCACGGTGAGAGCCGAAGGCGACTTGGACTTTCGAGGGACGCTGGGCGTGGACAAGTCCGCTCCGGTCGGATTCTCGGATATTCACTTGTCTTTCGAAATCCAGAGTGATGCCTCAGTGGAGCAACTCGCTACGTTGCTGCGCCTGACCGAGCGGTACTGCGTGGTACTCCAGACGCTCGCGAATAGCCCCAGGCTGACAGCTTCGATTGGCTGAAACCAGGTGGAATCTGAGGACCGTCCGTGCTAGGGGGTACCGACAACTGAAGCACGAGCTGCCTTTCAGGTGCCCCTGCGTACCAGTTCGGCGGCGCAATCAGCCACAGTTTAGGTTGGCTTCAACCATAGGGTAAAACGGCATGTTCGACGGGCAGACCACCGAGGGCCTGCGCCTCGACGGCCCGCTGGTCGTGCTCGACCTGTCCGCCGTCTACCACTCGCCGGCCCTCGGCGTGCTCATGGCCTGCGCAGCGGCATGGTTGCAGCACGCGGTCCGGGCCGGCCGGCGCAGCCGGATCCTCCTCGTGGTCGACGAGGCCTGGGCGATTCTCGGGAACCTCGGCGTGGCTCGCTGGCTCCAGTCCTCCTGGAAGCTCTCCCGGGCGCTCGGGGTGGCCAACATGGCCGTGCTCCACCGCCTCTCGGACCTGGCCTCGGTGGGTTCCGCCGGCTCGGAGCAGGTCGGGCTGGCCGAAGGGCTCCTGGCCGACTCGGAGACCCGCGTGGTCTACGCGCAGTCCCCGGGGGAGGTGGCCCGGACCGGCGAGCTGCTCGGGCTCACCGCGACCGAGGCGGAGCTGGTCACCGAACTGCGGCAGGGGACCGCGCTCTGGAAGGTCGGGCGACGGTCGTTCCTCGTCGAGCACCGGCTGGCGTCGGGGGAGCGGTGGCTCGCCGACACCGATCAGGCCATGACCGAGCCGGCCGATCCCGATCGGGTGGTGACCGGACCTGGCGACGGTGCGCTCCCGTGCCCGTGAGCGCCCCGCGGTGGCCATGGGCTCGGCAGCATGGTGCTCGGCTGTGCGGCGGTCGCCGTCGCGGCCCTCCACCCGGTGCCCCGGCCGGCCGACGGAGCGGGCGGTCCCACCCGCGTGCCCGGCCGACGCCCGGGAGGCCGGTCCCGCCGACGGGCGCACGGTGGGCCCGGACCGGTGACCTCGGCGAGCTGGTCGTGACCGGAGGGGGCCGCCCACCCTCCGGGCGCCTGGTGCTCGGCCGGTCGGGACGGCGTCTGATGGCCGCCGAGGTGTCCCAGTCGGTGATCGTGTTCGGTCCGACCCAGTCCCGCAAGACCTCCGGCTTCGCGGTCCCGCCATCCTCGGCTGGCAGGGCCCGGTGGTCGCTGCGAGCGTGAAGGCGGACCTGCTCGAGCACACGGCCGTCCACCGGCGCACCCTCGGCCGGGTCCAGTGCTTCGACCCCACCGGGGTCGACCGGTTCCCGCCGTCTCCTGGTCGCCGCTGCCCGCGGCCGCGCACGTGGCCCGGGGCCCGTCGGGCGGCGGCCACCCTCACCGAGGTCGGTCGCACGTCGGTCGGGACCATGAGCCGACGGTGACTTCTGGTACGCCACGGCGGCCCGGATGCTGGCACCGCTGCTCTTCGCCGCCGCCACGGTCGGGGGGCATGGCCGACGTCGTCCACTGGGTCGAGACCGGGGAGGAGGTCGAGGTGCTCGACCTGCTCACACGCAGCGGCGTGCCCGAAGCGCTCGATGCCGCCCGCTCGGCCTTCGGCAAGGAGGAGCGCCAGCGGAGCTCGATCGCCACGACGGTGGAGACGCTGCTCGAGCCCTTCGCCGGCGGACCGGGTCGCTCCTTCGGGACGATCGGTGACGATGCGGGTGAACCGGTCGATGCCGACCGGCTGCTCTCGGGCACCGACACCCTCTACCTCTGTGCCCCGCCCACGACCAGCGGCGGCTGACCCCGCTGTTCGTGGGCGTGCTGCGCTCGGTGCTCGACCGCGCGTACGACCGGGTCGCCCGCACCGCGGCCACCCGCTCGACCCGCCGCTCCTGGTGGTGCTCGACGAGGCGGCCAACATCGCCCCCGCTGCCCGACCTCGACGCACTCGCCGCCACCGCCGCCGGCCACGGGGTGCAGCTGGTGACCGTCTGGCACGACCTCGCCCAGATCACCGCGCGGTTACGGCCCGAAGGGCGTCGACGGTGGTCAACAACCACCGGGCCAAGCTCTTCCTCTCCGGGCATCTCCGATCCGTCGACGCTCGACCACGCGAGCCACCTGATCGGAGACGAGGAGCTCGCACTGCCCGCCACCACCTCGGGCGGACGCGGAGGACCGAGCACCACCCACTCGCCGACGGTGCGCCGTCTCGCACCGCCGGACGCGCTGCGACGGATTCCCCCGGGTGCCGGCGTGCTGGTCTACCGCGACCTGCCGCCGGTGCGGCTGCACCTCCGCACCTGGTTCGACGACCCGCAGCTGCGGGATCGGGTGGGTGAGCACCCGGCCACAGGGGGGCTCAGGCCGGGGCCGTGGGGGCGACCAGGGGCCAGGGCCGGGTCCGCTCGGCGGCCAGGGCGAGCTCGAGGAGGAGCTGCTCCTCATGGTGGCGACCGATGACCTGCAGGCCCACCGGCATCCCGTCGACCGACCCGGCGGGGATGGTCACCGCCGGCAGGCCGGCGAGGTTGACCGGGATGGTGAGGGCACCGTTGTTGCCGATGGCCCGCTCGAAGCCGTAGGTCGCGATGAGATCCACGTCGCCCACGGTGGTCGGCATCGGTCCTCGGCGGCGAACGCCGTGTCCGGAGTCGTGGCGGAGAGGACGAAGTCGGCCTGCTCGAAGATGTCCGCCATCTGCTCGTTCAACCGGATGCGGAACTGTTCGGCGCGGCCCGCGGCCTGCACGTCGAAGTGGTGGGTGGCGAGGTTCATCGCGAACTGGACCTCGGGGGTGAGATCGCCGCTGCAGTCGGGATACCGGTCGGCGAGCTCGCCGGCCAGGCCGACCAGGTTGGAGAGGGCCCACTCGACCCCGCCTCCGGGGAGCGTGACGTCGACGTCGACCCGGTGGAGCCCGGCGGCCGCGATGAGGGCCTCTGACGCCTCCAGCACCAGAGCCGCCACCCGTGGCTCGACGACCGCCGTTCCGAGGTCGACCGAGACCACCGCCCGCTTGCCGCCGAGGTCGAACGAGCCGAGGCCCGCCTCCCACCCGTCGACCCGCGGGAGGCTGAGCGAGTCGCGCGGATCGAACCCGTTGCACACGTCGAACCACCGGGCGGTGTCCCGGACCGACCGGGACAGGCACCCGAAGGTCACCGTCAGCGGGGGCTGCAGGGTGCCGGGACCCCGCGGGATGCGACCGTAGGTGGACTTGAGCCCGAACAGCCCGGTGAACGCCGCAGGGATCCGGATCGACCCGCCGCCGTCGCTCCCGCTGGCGAGGGGCACGAGCCCTCCGGCCACCGCCGCGGCCGAGCCTCCCGACGACCCTCCCGGAGTGCGGGCGGGGTCCCACGGGTTCCCGGTCGTGCCGTGCACCGTGGTCTCGTGTAGTTGACGCTCCCGAACTCCGAGGCCGTCGTCTGGCCGATCAGCACCGCACCGGCCGCGCGCAGGCGGCGCACCTGGGTCGAGTCGTGCTCGGCCGGCGGTCGGCGAAGACCAGCGAGGCCTCGCTGAACGGCCATCCCGCCACCGGCTCGAGTTCCTTGATCGCGATGGCAGGCCGCCGAAGGGAAGGGAGACGTCGGCCGACGCGGCACCGTCCGGGCGGCCTCGGTGTCGAGGTGGGAGAAGGCGTTGAGCCCGGAGGCCCCGATGGTCGCAACGATCGCATCCAGCGCCTCGGTGGGGTGACGGTGCCGGCCCGGAAGGCCTCGACGAGCGAGCAGGCGTCACCGAGCCAGGGGTCTGCGGTCATCGCGGTGACGCTACCCGGGCCGCGGGGGTGGCGCATCGGGATGTGGCGGGACGGCGCGGAGCGCGGTCCACGGGTTTAGCGTGGGCGGATGAGCGACCACGATCCTGTCCTTCCCCCCGGCACCCGTTCCCGGCTCTGCGGCCGGGGGCACCGGGAGCACCCCCGGCATCCGTTCACCCTGGCAGTGGACATCGGGGGGACCGGGCTCAAGGCGTCGGTCCTCGACGCCAGGGGGCAGGATGGTGGCCGAGCGGGTCAAGATCCCACTCCCTATCCGATCCCCCCCGAGACGCTGGTCTCCTCGCTCGTCGGCTGGTGGCGCCCCTCCCCGAGACCGAGCGGGCTTCGGTCGGATTCCCCGGGATGGTCCGGGACGGCGCGGTCCTGTCCGCCCCCCATTTCTCGACCAAGAGCGGGCCGGGCAGCCCGGTCGACCACCAGCTCGCTCGCCCTGTGGTCGCGGTTCGACCTGGCCGACCGCCCTCACCCGGCGTTCGGGGATCCCGACCAAGGTGGCCAACGACGCCGACATCCAGGGCGCCGCGGTGGTCTCGGGTCGGGGGCTCGAGTTGGTGATCACCCTCGGCACCGGGTTCGGGACCGGCCTCTTCTACCAGGGTCAGCTGATGCCCCACCTCGAGATCGCCCACCAGCCGTTCCGCAAGGGGGAGACCTACAACGAGCAGCTCGGCGAGCCGACCCGGAAGGAGATCGGGGAGGAGCGCTGGAACAAGCGGGTCCGCGGGCGATCGGCAACATGCGCGAGCCCTCATGTTCTTCGACCACCTCTACATCGGGGGCGGCAACTCCCGCCGGGTGATCCGCCAGAACTTCCCGAGGACGTGACCGTCGTGGACAACTCCGCCGGCATCCTCGGCGGCATCCGGCTCTGGGAGCCGATCCACTTCGCCGTCAACCAACCGGAGGCCCCGGTCTCCTGACGTCGACCGGCCGGAGCAGGCGTCTACCCGTTCTGCCACCGGCGCCAGCGGCGTTCGACCTCCTTGAGCTCGCGCTTCCAGCCACGTCTGGCCTCCTCGGCGGTGGCACGCTGCGCGACGACGAGCTCACGATCGGGGAGGCGAGGTCGCCCCGGGCGTGGGCCAGCGCCTCCAGCCAGTCGAGCGAGTAGACCGCGTCGTGCAGGTCGCCGAGCTTGCTCTGGAGCTGCTCGGCGGCACGGGCGGTCTTCGGGCCGGGGCGCCCTCGACCAGGGCGACCGTCTCGCAGCCGTAGCGCATGTCCTTGAGCCGGATGCGGAGCGCGTGGAGATTGGTTCCGAAGGCACTTGCGTGCGGTCCGGGCCGTCCCCCGGAGATCGCGCCAGGCCCGCTGCAACATCGGCGGCAGCACCTCCTCTGCCGGCCGTTTCGCCTTGGGCTTGAACTCGGGGCCGTCCCAGAGGACCATGATCTGCTCGGTCAACCGGTCGCGGCGCGGGCCGTTCCGCAGGGTGGCCATCTGTTCCAGCGTCACCCGTCGCTGCGTCTCGACGACCGCCAGCAGCCGGGCGACGTCGTCGGCGGTCGAGGACCTCGTTCCCGGTGCCGTGATGACCGCGGCCAGGATGTCGAGGTCACGTGTGCGACCGAGCTGCTTGCCGTACCAGGCGAGCTCGGCGCGGAGCGAGGTGCCCCACCCGGGATCGAGCAGGAGCCGGAAGGTCCGCAGGTTGGAGCGGATGCGCCGCATCGCCACCCGGCTCTGGTGGATGCGCTCGACGGCGGGTCGACCGCCGCTCGGTCCCCTCGAGGGATCCGGCGGCGGACTGGGCCCAGAGGGGACGGGTGCCGAGCGTCGCATCGAGGCCCTCGGCCGTCCCGTCCTGGCGGGACGTGACCTCGAGGCGGTCGCCTGCTCGTTGAGCAGGAAGGTGCGGGCGGCCATGGCGAGGACCCGGTGGAGCACCATCCCGGCGGTCGGCTCGGGGAAGAGGGCGTCGAGGAGCGCGCCGCGCTCCTCGGGTGCGGGCGCGGCGGGCACCTGCCCCCCTCCTCCTCTGTGGACTCGATGGTCATGACCAGGGCCTCCCACCCACACACTACGAGTGCGGGGACACCGCTGCCGTCGGGCGGCGCGGCACGGGCAGCCCGCCGACCGGGCACGGATCCGTGACGCGGTGACCGGTACCCTGGGCCGATGCACGCGGTCACCATCGTGGACGGGGATCTCCGGTGGCAGGAGCACCCCGACCCCGTCCCGCGAACGGACGAGGTCGCGGTCACGGTGGCCGCCGCCGGGATCAACGCCGCCGACCTCCTGCAGCGGGCGGGCCACTACCCGCCGCCGCCGGGGTGGCCGGTTGACGTGCCCGGCATGGAATTCGCCGGACGGGTGCTCCGGGCCGGCCCCGGCGCCGGCCGGTTCGCCCCGGGCGACCGGGTGATGGCCCTCTGCGGCGGCGGTGGCCAGGCCGAGATCGTGGTGGTGCCCGAGACGTGTCTGCTGCCGGTCCCCGAGGGGGTCGACGACGCAGCGGCGGGCGGGTTTCCCGAGGCGTTCTCGACCGCGCAGGACGCACTCTTCTCCCAGGCCGGGCTCACAGCCGGCGAGCGGGTGGTCATCTCGGGCGCTGCCGGGGGCGTCGGGACCGCCGCGGTGCAGCTGGCCCGGGCCGCCGGGGCGGAGGTGGTCGCGACGGTGCGGGACCCGTCACTGCACGAGCGGGTCGCCGCGCTCGGCGCCCACACGGTCGTCCTGCCCGAGGAGGTGGCCGAGCACGGACCCTACGACGTCTCCCTCGAACTGGTCGGCGCACCGGGGATCACCGCGGTGCTGCCGGCGCTCGCAACCGGTGCCCGCGTCGTTGTCATCGGGGTCGGGGGCGGCACCCGGCTCGAGCTCGATCTGCTGGCGATGATGGGGTTGCGTGGCGACCATCCGCGGTTCGACCCTGCGCTCCCGGTCCGACGCCGAGAAGGCCGCGGTGGCAGGGGTGGTCGAGGCGAATGCGCTCGCCCTGTTGGCCGCCGGCGAGGTCGGCGTGCCGGTGGCCGAGACCTTCCCGATGGCCGAGGCGACCGCCGCCTACGAGCGGTTCGCCGCCGGTGGCAAGTTCGGGAAGATCGTCCTGCTCACCGGTTGATCGTGAGGCCGGAGGTCGCACCGGTGAGGTCGGGGGTCGAGACCATGCCCTGGGCAGAGAGGACGGCCCAGGCCTCGCTCCGGAGGTCGTCGGCGTCCACGCCGTCCGGCAGGATCCCGGTGTCGGCCATGACCAGCTGGGTGAGCGCGGCCTCGCACGCCGAGTGGCGCTTCCGGGCCGCAGCCATGCCGGCCTCGAGCGCCGACCGGGCCTCGTCGGGCCGGCCGAGCCTGGCCAGTGCCGCCCCCCGGACCCGTTGCAGCAGGGTGATCTGGGGCGGCACCCCCCCGAGCCGCGGGCCACGGCAGCGCCTCGTCGGCGGTGGCGAGGGCGGCGACGTGGTCCCCGCTGGCGGCCAGGCACTCGGCCGTCCGGGCCTGCTCCTCGAACGCCTCCGCCTGGCTGCCGATGGCCCGGAACTCCTCGGTTGCCTCCGAGAAGAGCTGCCAGCGCCTCCTCGAACCGGCCCCTGCCGGTGGCCACCCGGGCCTGCTTGCCCTTGACCGCTGCAACCCCCGAGCGGTAGCCGGCCGCGCGCCAGGTACGCGACACCGCCTCCATGTGCTGGTCGGCGAGGTCGAGCCGTCCCTGGTCGAGGTAGATCTCGCCGATGTTGAACACATTGAACGCGTCGTTGACCGCGTTGCCGGTGCGGCGGTCGATGATCCGCGACCGCTCGTAGAGCTCGACGGCCCGGTCCCACTCGCCCCGGAAGTAGGCGACGATGCCCAACCCGTTGAGCGTGCTGCCCTGGCCGGTCAGGTCGCCGATCTCCTCGAAGAGGGTCAGCGCCCGCTCCAGGTTGACCGGCTCCTCGAGCTGTCCGAGCTCCAGCCTCGCCCAGTCGATGGTCCGGAGGGATTCGGCCAGCACCTCCTTGTCGCCCGCCGCCTCGGCGTCCTCGACCGCCCGGGTGCACCAGGTGATGGCCCGGTGCGTGGTGGCCCTCCTCCTGGCAGAACCGGCCGTACCAGCTGAGCAGCTCGGCCCGTTGCCGGAGCGCGGCGACGCCGCCCTGCGCCCTCGAGCAGGCGCAGCCCCTTGGTGATCCAGCGCAGCGCGTTCGAGTAGCTCTCGAGCCATCCCTGGACCCGGGCCAGCTTGAGCACCAGGCGTGCCTCGCCGACCGGGTCGCCGCCGAGCAGCCGTCGGGCCGCCCGGTAGGCGGCCGCCGCCCCCTGGTAGCCGCCGGTGCTGTTCCTGGCGTCCCCGAGGGCCTCGTGCACCGCGGCGAGCTCGGCCCGGTCGAGCTCGGGCAGCCGCCGTCCCGCCAGCAGGGCCCGCTCGTAGAACTCGCCGCCTCGACGTTGGCGTAGGCGGTCTTCGCCCGTTCGGCGGCGACCAGCGAGTAGGACCATGCCTCCGTCGTACCGCTGGGCGTGCAGGTAGTGGAAGGAGAGGAGCTCGGGCTGGTCCTTGCCCACGGTCGAGGGCCACGCCACGGATGGTGTCGCCGGCCCGGGCGTGCAGCGCGCGCCGGAGGCGGAAGGTGAGGCCGTCGTAGGCGCTGTCCCGCAGGAGGGCGCTGCGGAAGCTCAGCTCACCGAACCCGTCGCGGACGCACGAACTCGTCGAGCCGCTCCCATGCGGGGTCGAACTCGCCGGGGGCGTCGTCGACCACGTCGCGCGAGCAGCTCGTGGGGGAACGACTGGCCGAGCACCGAGATCCGCCGGAGCAGGTGGCGGTCGTCGGGCGAGAGGCGGTCGATGCGTGCGGCGACCACCTGCTCGACCGAGTCCGGCAGGTCCTCGAGCGCGTCCCCCTCGGTGGCCACCGCCAACAGCTCGCGCAGGAACAGCGGGTTGCCGGCCGAGCGGGCCACCAGCGCATCGATCCGGTGCTGGGGGATGGGTGCCTCCGCGGTCGCCAGGTGGGCGAGCTCGGTGGCGTCTCGTCGACCTCGAGCGGCGGCAGCTCGATGCGGGTCGCGTGCTCCTCGGGTGCGACGAAGCGGACCGGCGCCGTCACGGCGGGTCACGCAGATGAGCCACGAGGTGGCCCCGACCAGGGCCGCCAGGTACCCGAACAGGTCGGCCGAGGCCTCGTCCATGAAGTGGGCGTCCTCGACGGTGAGCAGTCCCGAGTCCGGGAGCAGCTCGCCGAGCAGGTCGATGACCGCCTCGGCCATCCGGGCCCGGCGGAACTCCTCCTCGATGTCACGGGTCTCCGGCGGTCTCCGGCACGGTGAGGCCGAGCACGGGCGCGATGAGGGGTGCCCGGGGGAGGACCGCCGGCGCCCGCTCTCCGACCTGGTGTCAGGAACGTCGCCGCGACGGTCGCCCCGTTCCCCTCCGGTGGGAGCCCGATCAGCGTGCGGAGGAGGCGGCTGACCACGTGGTAGGGGGTCGACGAGTCGTAGCGCTCGCAGACGGTCGAGAGCTGGACCATGTCGTCGGCCAGGCTGACGGAGCCACGCGACCAGGCGCGACTTGCCCGCGCCGGGCTCGCCGACGATCTCGACCAGCGACCCGTTCCCGTGCCGCGGCCTCCTCGAGCAGGCTGCTCGAGGGTCGCCATCTCCGCGACCCGGCCGACGAAGGGGAGGTCGCGGCCACGGGCCCACCTGCTGCGAGCCGCTGATCGCCCCGACGCTCAGGGCGCGGACCGGCTTGGACTTGCCCTTGACGTAGAAGGGCTCGAGCTCCTCGGTGACGAAGCCCGGTCCGCGACCGGGCGAGGATCTCGGGGGTGGTGAGGATCTGGCCGGGCTCGGCCTTGGCCATGAGCCGGGCGGCCAGGTTGACCGCGTCGCCCATGACCGTGAAGGTCCGCCGGTAGGGGGGCCCGACCTCGCCGACGAAGACCGATCCCCGGTTGACGCCGATCCGGATGGGGAGCGGGCCGTGGTCGTCCATGATCTCGCGGACCGCCAGCAGCATGCGGTGCTCGTCGTCGCCCGAGGTCGACGGGGCGCCGGCGGTGAGGATGATCTTGCCGCCGTCCCGGTCGGCGTCGGTGGCCAGGAAGGTGACCTCCTGGCGCTCGACCGCGCGCTGGACGTGAGCTGACCAGGCGTGCGAGCCGATCGGCCGCCTCGTCCGGGCCCACGCTGCTCGATGAGGTGGTCGGTCCCGTCGAAGTGGACGAACGCAACCGTGACCCGACGGTGCTCGGACTCCTGGTGCGCCCCCGAGAGCACCGCACGGAGACCGGTCGGGATCCCGTGGAGCAGGTCGAGGTCGGGATCGACCCGCTCGAAGGGGAGGAAGGAGTCGGCGGGGACCGCGGGGGCGCGCACGCAGCAGGTGGCCGGGCCCTTTGGCGCACCGACCACGCCGCGGGCGGCAGGGCGGAAGCGGTGGCGTCGCTGACCACGATCTCGCCGGCGTCCGCCGTCCCCTCCATGGTGACCGTCGTGGTGGCGGCCGGCCCGGTGACGATGAGCTCCCGGTGGGACTCGCCGACCAGGAAGAAGTGGAACAGGCCGCTGTGGACCCCGACCGACATCCGCAGCTGCACCTTCTGGCCGAGGACGGTGAGCCGTCCGACGGTCCGCAGCGCCCGGCGCATCTCGACCGCCGCCCGGCAGGCGCGGGCCTGCGTGTGCCTCTCCGGAGAAGTAGAGCAGCTGGGCGTCGCCGCCGAACTTGAGGAGCCGCCCCCCGTAGGCCACGGCGATGTCGAGGAGCGCGACGAAGCAGGTGCCGATGGTGGCGGTGAGCTCCTCGGCCCCGACCTTCCCGTGTTTGGCGAGGCCCTCGGAGAGCTTGGTGAAGCCGGAGATGTCGACGAAGGCGATGGTGCCCTCGAGCTCGCGGTAACGGGTCTCCGGCTCAGTCGCCATCCACTGGATGGCGAGCCGGGGGAAGTACGGCGCGAGCGGGCTGCCGGGCTCGTCCGCCGTGCTCTGGGCTGCCTCGGTGGATGTCACAGGGGACGCTCCTCCCGGTCGGCGGGCGCTACCGGGAGACGATGATCGAGGATCCGTGGCCGAACAGGCCCTGGTTGGCGGTGATCCCCGCCCTGGCCCCCTCCACCTGGCGACCGGCGGCCCGGCCGCGCAGCTGCCAGACCAGCTCGCAGACCTGGGCGATGGCCTGGGCCGGGATGGCCTCCCCGAAGCAGGAGAGGCCCCCGCTCGGATTGACCGGGACCCTGCCTCCGAGGGCGGTGTCGCCGTCGCGGAGCAGGCGCTCGGCCTCGCCCTCCTTGCACAGGCCGACGTCCTCGTACCAGTCGAGCTCGAGGGCGGACGAGAGGTCGTAGACCTCGGCGAGACCGATGTCCTCGGGCCCGATGCCCGCCTCCTCGTATGCGGCGAGCGCGACCGACCGCTTGAAGGCCGGCCCGATCGGTGCCACAGCGGTCGAGGA
Source organism: uncultured Acidimicrobiaceae bacterium (assembly GCA_963769775.1). Lineage (GTDB taxonomy): Bacteria > Actinomycetota > Acidimicrobiia > Acidimicrobiales > RAAP-2 > Bog-756. The sequence goes on from CAVYNC010000008.1 coordinate 13,823, forward strand.
GTCGGTCGAGAAGTCGGGCATCTCGATGATGGTCTGGGGGAAGCGGGGCGTGACCGTGGACACCGCGTCGATGGTGACCAGGTCGTCCGCCCCGGCGTGCCGCCGGGCGAAGTCAATGCTCGAGAGGACCAGGGCGGCCCCGCCGTCGGAGGTCGCGCAGATCTCGAGCAGGCGGAGGGGGTCGGCCACCATCGGGGAGGCGAGCACCTCCTCTGCGGTGACCTCCTTGCGGTAGCGGGCGTTCGGGTTGTGGAGGCCGTGGCGGGCGTTCTTGACCTTGACCGCGGCGAAGTCCGCCTCGGTGGCCCCGAAGAGCTCCATGCGGCGGCACGCGTAGAGGGCGAAGTAGGTCGGGTTGGTGGCGCCCATCAGGTGGAAGCGCAGCCAGTCGGGATCGTCGTGCCGATCGCCGCCGACCGGTGCGAAGAACCCCTTCGGGGTGGTGTCCGCCCCGACCACCAGCGCGACGTCGCAGAGGCCGGCCAGGATCTGGGCCCGCGCGTTGTTGATCGCCTGGGCGCCCGACGCACACGCCGCGTACGCGGAGGAGACCCGGGCGCCGGTCCATCCCAAGGCCTTGGCGAAGGTGGCCCCCGCGACGAACCCGGGGTAACCGTTGCGGATGGTGTCGGCTCCGGCGACGAACTGGACGTCGGTCCAGGGCAGGTCCGCCTCGGCGAGCGCGTCGGATGCCGCGGCCAGCCCGTACTCCACGAAGTTGCGCCCCCACTTGCCCCAGGGGTGCATCCCGGCGCCGAGCACGGCGACCCGCCGCTCGTCAGGCACCCGACGCTCCCGTCGTCGCGGCGCTCCCGGTCGGGCGCCACTTCCAGACCAGGTACTCGTGCTCGTCGTCCTCGTAGAGGGTGTCGAGGACGAGCTCGACCTCGGTGCCCACCGAGAGATCGGCCACCGTCACGCCGGCGACGACCTGGCCCATGACCACCATCCGCTCCTCGGTGAGCTCGACCGCGGCGATCGCGAAGGGGACGTAGGGGTCGGAGGCCACGTAGGGTGCCGGCGGCTGGTAGCAGGCGTCGGTGTAGGACCAGACCGTCCCGGTTCGGCTGAGGGGGGTCTCGGCGAACTCGGTTCCCTGGCAGAGCGGGTTCCCGCAGAAGAACGACTCCTTCGGGAACGCGACGTTCCCGCAGGAGGTGCACTTCGAGCCGAGCAGGGCGGGGGCGTGCTCGTCGAGTGTGAACCACCCGTCGATGGCGGGAACCCGGTCCTTGGCCGTCGGCACGGGCGGAGGCATGGGCGGATCCTACTGCGCTCCCGCATTCTCCTCGTGAGGAATCGGGATTCTCCCTCTCGGGATGCTCAGCCCTCCGGTCCGCCGAGCCCGCCTCGTGCCCGCGTCTCTTTGATCGTGGCCTCGTCCCAGCCGAGCAGGTCGGCGAGCACCTCGTCGGTGTGCTGGCCGACGGTAGGGGCATGGTCGGGGGTGGGCAGCTCCTCGCCGACGAACTTGAGCGGGGTCGGCAGCTGGTCGGCGCCGAGCCGGTCGCGCTCGATCCAGCGGAAGCGGTCGAGGAACTGGGGGTCGGCTGCGATGGTCTTCGGCGAGTTGACCGGGGCGACCAGGAAAGTCGGCCTCCACCCCGAAGTCGATCCACTCGGCCGCGGTGCGGGTGCGGAAGATCTCGCGGAGCTCCCGGCGCAGCTCGAGGTTGTTGCGCGCGTGGTCGGCGAACTTGGACCCCGGCCAGCGCTCGAACAGATCCATGCGTTCGACCGCTGCACAGAAGTTCTTCCAGAACATCTGCTCGGAGGCCATGAACAGGACGTAGCGGCCGTCCTTCGCCTCGTAGACCTGGTAGCGGACGCCCTCGACCATCCCCGCCGTGCCCGGGCTCGCGGCGCTCGTAGTCGTCGGCCTTGTTCCCGGTGACCTCGCTCTCGGGACGCTCGTAGGCCTTCCAGGTCTCGCTCCGGTACCAGTCCATGGCGGCAGCGGCGTCCGACTGCGCGATCTCGAGGAAGGACCCCTCGCCGGTCGCCCGGGCCCGGAGCACGGCGGCCAGGATGCCGAGGGCCCCGAAGAGCGGGCCGGCGTGGATGCCCATCGATGCGTGCTCGGGGAGGTAGGCGAACCCCTCGTCGTTGACCTGGGGCGAGACGATCCCCGCCCAGGTGTCGAAGGCCACCCCGTGGGCGGGCAGGTCCCGGTAGGGGCCGGTCATCCCGTACCCGGAGATCGTGCAGAACACGATGTCCGGCTTGAGCAGCTCGAGATCTTCGAACCCGACACCGCGGCGGGCGAGCCCGCCGGGGCGCATGGCCTCGACCACCACGTCGGAAACCCGGGCCAGCTCCTTGAACGTGGCCACATCCTCTTCGTTGCGCAGGTCCAGCACGATGCTGCGCTTCCCTCGGTTGATGTGGAGGTGCATGAGGGAGACGCCCTCGACGATCGGCCAGGTCATCTCGCGGATGTAGTCACCCGAGGGCGGTTCGACCTTGATGACCTCGGCTCCGAGGTCGACCAGTGGCATGGTGATGGCGGCCGGGCCGAGCGCAGAGCACTCGAGGATCCGGATCCCGTGGAGGGGTGCGTCAGGCATCGGTGCGGGAGACTACGCCCCGCGGAGGGCGGCGGCGTCGAAGGCGGCGGCCGGATCGTCCATCGGGAGGACCATCCGGACCTCGAGGTTGCGGTGCCCGTCGGCACCGAGCCGCACGACGGTGCCGTAGGCGGTGAAGCCGACCGCGTGGTGGGCGAAGTCCATCGGGCCTTCGGTGACCTTGACCTCGACCACCCCGGTGCCGCCGAGGGCGATGGCCGAGGTCTGCATGCGCTCCATGGCCGACTCGCGGGCCGCGTACATGGCTTCGGTGAAGTTGGTGAGCTCGATGTTCTGGCCCGACTGCTGCATGGCCGCGCCCATCGATCGGCGCGGTGCGTAGACGAAGCTGGCCCCTGCGGCCAGGCCGAGCGGCGTCCATCCGGCGACCTGGAGGACCGCGAAGTCGCGTCCGGACAGGTCGGAGACGAAGACCGGATCCGTGCCGAGGGTCGTCGCGCCGACCGGCCGAACCGCGGTGCCCACCAGGGAGACGGCGACCTGGTGGCGCTGGACGGCCCACTCGACGTGGACACCGACCACGCCGTGGCCGCCGGCGTGGGTGCACTGCTCGTGGAGCCGTTGGGTCGCGAAGGCGAACGAGTTGGCGAACGCCGCCGAGGCGTAGCCGATCTCGCCCTGCCCCCAGCTCCACACACCCGTCGGGACCGAGTGGATCGAGACGCCGTTGACCAGCCGGACCGGCTCCCAGCTGATGGCGTGGAGGGCCAGCTCCTCGTCGATCGAGAGGTCCGAGGTCATCCGGGTGGTGTCCTTCGGTGCCGGCTTCGACAGCGCCGCGGCGGCGGCCCGCATCTCCGCGGCGGTGTCCAGCACCCCGTCCCCGTCGGCCTGCCCGCCGGTCCCGGTCGTGCTCACCGGAGGCTCACCACGGGGTGGGGTGCGGGCATCGGGTCGAACGGCTTGAACCGGCGCACCCGGTTGCCCCGGAGGGTGCACTGGAACTCGCTGTCGCCCTCGCCGAGCTCGCGCTCGGTGGTCTGGATGTCCGCACCGTGCAGCGAATCGTGTCCGAGCTGGTCCTGGATCCGCTGGCGGGCCACGTCGCGGGCGGCCATCTCGGCGCTGACCGTCTGTTCGATCTCGGCGCCGGGTGTGGTGCCGCCGTACATCGAGACGGAGCCCTCGGTGAGGTACTGGGTGATGCAGTTGGCCCAGACCCGCACCGACGCCACGGAGACCGCGATGGAGACGGGGGCGTACCCGGCCTCGACCAGCTTGGCCAGCCGCTGGCCGGCGAGGTAGGTCGTCCAGGGCCGGCCGTCGGCCGGCGGGTCGCCGCCTGCCACCCGGACCGCGGTGCCCTGCACCCGGAACTCGAGGACCCCCATGTCGCTGAGCGACTGGCTGGTATCGACGACGCCGACCACGCCGTGGGCCCCGGCCGAGGCAGCCTCCTCGACCATCCGCCCGTAGGCCGTGGTGAACCCCTCGGTCCAGGCGTCCTCGACCCAGGTCTGCTCGTAGTTCTGCCCCCACGCCCGGTGCTCGGCCGAGACGAAGCCGTGCGGGCAGTTCCAGGTCTGCTCGTAGCCCCGGCCACCGGTGTACTGGGGTCCGTAACCCCGTCCCCATCCCCATCCCGATCCCCATCCGCATCCCGTACCACTGCCACTGCATGACGCAGTAGCCCTGCACGAAGCCGACCGGCTCGAGTCCCATCTGGAGGCAGGCGGCGAAGTCGGGGACGGTGAGGCCGGAGGTGAAGGCGCCCTCCGCGAAGCGGCGGACCGCGGCCTCGGGCAGGTCGCCCTCTGCGCCCCCCGACTGTCCGCCGGATTCTGCGGGCGGCAGGTCGACCATCAGTTGTCGAGCGAGATGATGGTGGTCGGCGTCGGGAGGGTGACCTCGTCGGAGGTCTTGACCACGGCGGTGCCGAGGGAGAGGAACTCGATGGTGTGGCTGCCCCACTGGTGGGACTTCTCCTCGAGGCGGACCCCGACGATGCCGGAGGCGTCGAGCTGGTTGGCCTCGTCCTGCATGCGGGTCATGGCCAGCTCGCGCGCTTCGTAGAGGGCCTGGGTGAAGTTGGGGAGCTCGACGTTCTGGCCGGCGGAGCCCAGGGTCGCCCCGATGCCCCGGTGGGCGATGTGGTAGACGCAGGTGCCCATGACCAGGCCCTGGGGGATGTGGCCGGTCTGCATGAGCGTCCAGAAGTCCTGACCCGAGAGGTCGGAGGTGAAGGGCTTGCCGAGCTTGTTGCGGTGGGAGACCCCGCTCTCGGCCTTGACCGCGGTGCCCACGGCGATGAACTCGGCGGCGTCCTTGCCCCACTCGTAGTAGTTGACGTCGAGCCGCACCCCGACCACCCCGTCGGCACCGAGCTCGTCGGCCTCCTCTTCCATGCGGGTCATGGCCAGCTCGCGGGCGTTGTACATGGCCTCGGTGAGCTTGGTGAGCTCCTGGCTCTTGCTCCACTTCCGGGTCTGGATGCCGGTGTGGTAGATCGACGAGCCCATCACGAAGCCGACCGGGTGGAACCCGACCTCTTTGATGAGGAGGAACTCGTTGACCGAGAGGTCGGAGGTGAACAGCCCGTGCTCGAGCTCGGCGAGCCGTTTGCCCGCGCCCTCGGGCAGGTCCTGGGGGGACTCGGCCGCGGCGGCCGCGGTGGGTTCCTCGGGTGTGGCGGTCATGAGGGGTCTCCGATCACGATGCTCTCGAGCGCCTGGCGCACGGCCTGGCTGTGGGCCGCCTCGGCCTTGAGCGAGGTGAGGAGGCGGGCGAGCCAGGTGTCCATGTCGACCTTTTCGCTGCGGATGCGGATGCCGCCCGAGGAATGGCCGACCGTGCAGCGGAGGGAGGTCCCGTCCACCTCGGCGTCGAACTGGTCGTCGTCCATGGTGATCCGGAGCGACCGGATCTCGTCGCTCTTGCGGAACCTGCCGCCGGACCGTTCGACCTCGAGGCGGGAGCCGAGGGCGTCGGAGAGCTGGTCGACCAGGACCTTGACCAGGATGTGGACGTCCGAGCTGTCGGCGCGCAGGGAGGCCGCAGTCAGCTCGAGATCGAAGGAGTCGTCCGTACCGGTCACTGCACGAACCCTACCGCCCGGCTCGGGCAGGAAGCCCGGCGGGCAGGGCCGGGCTCAGGTCACGGCCAATACCGGCTTCACCGGCGACACCTCCATCGTGGAGCGGCCGTCGACGAGCACCGCGGTGACCAGCGCGGCGACGACGAGGAGGCACGGCTCCGACCGCGAACGCCACCGAGTACCCGTGGACCAGTCCCTCCGGGACGAACGACCTTCCGTGGACTGCGATGTAGCCGGCTGTGGCTGTGGCCGCCACCGTATTGAGGAGTGCGGTGCCGAGGGATCCACCGATCTGCTGGGTCGTGTTGATCAGTGCACTCGCCACGCCCGAATCGCGGTCGTCCACGTTGGTCAGGGCCGTGCTGCTGAGGGCGGGGAAGGCGAAGCCGAGTCCCACGCTCATGAGGACCTGCGGCCCGAAGACGTATCCCCAGAAGGAGGTGTCCACCCCGATCTGGGTGAGCCATCCGAGGCCGATGGCACCCACCAGCATGCCGGCGGACATCGGGATGCGGGGTCCGATCCGGGGGACCAGCGCGGTCGAGGCTGCGGCTCCGACGACGATGCCGATTGCGAAGGGCAGGAAGGCGATCCCGGCCTTGAGGGCCGAGTAGTGCAGGACCCCCTGCATGTAGTAGCTGAGGAAGATGAACATGGCGAAGAGGCCGGCTCCGAGCAGGAAGGACGCCAGGAACGACCCGCCCCGGTTGCGTTCTGCGACGACCCGGATCGGGAGGAGGGGATGGGCCGAGCGCGGCTTCGACGACGACGAACGCGAGCAGGAGGACGACCCCGATGGCCAGGAAGGTGAGGGTCTGTGCGGCGGCCCAGCCGTCAGAGATGGCCTTGGTGAACCCGTAGACCAGGCTGACCAGGCCGGCGGTCGAGAGGAAGGCGCCGGGCAGGTCGTATCGTGTGCTTCCCTCGACCCGGCTCTCATGGACCACCCGGGTGGCGAAGAACGCGGTCACGAGGGCGATCGGCACGTTGACCAGCAGACACCATCGCCAGGAGGCGTACTCGGTGAGGAGTCCGCCGCGCCAGGACGCCGATGGCACCGCCGGCCCCGGAGACCGCCCCGTACGCTCCGAAGGCCTTCGCCCGTTCTCCGAGGTCGGACTGGAAGGTGACGGTCAGGATGGAGAGCGCGGCGGGCGCCATGAGGGCGGCGAAGCCACCCTGCAGGGCGCGTGCACCGAACAGCAGGGCCTGATTCGGGGCCAGTCCGCCCAGCGCTGAAGCAGCCGCGAAGCCGACGAGGCCCACGCCGAACATCCGCTTGCGCCCACCGAAGTCGGCGATACGCCCGCCGAGAAGCAGGAGCCCTCCGAAGGCCAGGGTGTAGGCGGTGATGACCCATTGCCGGTTGGCCACCGAGATGTGCAGGGACTTCTGGGCCGAGGGCAGGGCGATGGTCACGATCGAGGCATCGAGCACCACCATCAGTTGAGCGATCACCACCACTGCCAGGATCGACCAGCGCTTCGGATCGGGCTCGGAGGCCGTCGTGGTGGTCATGCCGCGTTCAGCGGTCATCAGGTCGTCGTTCACGCGGACCTCCTGATGCATGCGGGGGACGAGGGGGGTTCGGATCGTCGATTACCGGGGGTGCGGCCAACCACGGCCGCGCACACCTTCTAGATCTTGGTTGGTTGCAACGCCGGACCGGTGATCGGTATTTCCTGTTTCGCATCTCGGCGCAGGTGTGACCGAGGCTTCCGTCAGCTCGCCGAAGGGTCCCATCGGACGGGCGCCGTGGAGCTTCTCCGGTCGGGTGGAGATCCGCTGGCCGAGTACAGTGGCGGGGCCGTTGTGTCTCTCCCTGGGTTCCTTCCACCTGCCTGTGGTGGCCTGGATTGGCGACGGCAGCAGGCGCTCGTAGCTCAACGGATTAGAGCATCTGACTACGGATCAGAAGGTTGCAGGTTCGAATCCTGCCGAGCGCGCTAAAAAAGTCCAGGTCAGAGTGTATTCGGGACGAGGCGCTTGACCGTAGTTTTGCTCCGTGAGAACCTCGTGAGAACCAAACGGTTCTCACGGAGGTACGGTGCCCACGAAGCCCGAAGGCGTTTACCCCGATGGCAGGGGCGGCTGGTATCTGAAGGTCAACATCGGTCGGGACCCCATCAGTGGGCGCCGCGAGCAGGTGACCAGACGGGGATTCGCTACTGCAGCCGAGGCCGGTAGGGCTCGTCGGGAGCTTCTCGGGAAGGTCGACCGCGGTGAGCTCAAGCCGATCGCAGGCGGGATGCTGATCGACGAACTCCTGGACCTCTATCTTGATGGCCTCGACGCAGATGGCCGGCTCTCGGAGAAGACCCGCTTCGATTACCGGCACTCGGCCGACGACTATGTGAGACCCCACCTGGGCAAGAAGCGCGTGCGAGACGTCACGCCGGAGGTGATCCTGGCCTGGCAAAGGAAGCTAACCAAGGATGGCGGAACCAAGCGCAAGGTCGACGAGGACGGCAAACAGAAGCCCGGAAAGGGTCTGTCGCCCAATACCGTCCGCCTTGCCCGGGCACCGCTGTCGGGGGCATTCAAGCTGGCGATGAGCGTCGGGCTGGTGGCCAGCAATCCGACCGCCCAGGTTCCACGACCCCGCCCGAAGCGCTCGATACCCAAGCACTGGACACCGGAGCAGGCCCGCGAATTCCTCGGGCTGATGGAGACGGACCGCACCTGGCCGATCTGGGCCTTCCTGCTGGGGTCGGGGCTCCGCATCGGGGAATTGGTGTGGCTGCGCTGGCCAAATGTTGACCTCGGCCATGGGTGGGTACGAGTGGTGGACTTCGCTTCCACACTCGGTCACGATCTCGTTCCGTCGATGGGAAAGAGCCATGATGCGGTCCGCACGATTGAGCTCGACAGAGGACTCGGCGATGTCCTTCGGCGGCAACAGAAGCTCCAAGCGCAAGAGGCGCTGATCGCTCCTCACTATGAGTCGAGCGAGTACGTCTTCACCAAAGAGCGCGGTGGCCACTACCACCCCCAACGGCTGTCACGACTCCTCGGGGACTACTCGAAGGAGCTTGGACTCCCTCGGTTGACTGCTCACGGGCTCCGCCACACCAGCGCGACTTTGATGTTGGCCGGCGGTGTCCCACCCAAGGTGGCGGCAGAGCGACTCGGACACGCGGATCCAACCCTGTTCACCAACCTGTACAGCCATGTGACACCGACTATGCAGAGGGATGCAGCCGATCGAATTGGTGAGGCGCTCTTCGGGCCGCTCGTCGATTCGGATGTCGAGGCCTGAGCCGAGTCGAGGCACGAAGTGGGGGGCGCTCCCTCCTGGCTCGTTCGGTTCCCACCCGGCAGGTCGTTCTGCAGTCGCTTGACCTCTCAATCTTCGTCGATCGTCACCTTCTGCTCCTCGATCCAGAGCGTGATGTCATCCGGGTCGAAGCGGATGAAGTGGCCCACTTTGACGAAGGGAACTCGCCTCTCGGCAACGAGGCGGCGAATATGCCGTGGAGAGGTCGCGAGCCATTCAGCCAGAACTTCAATATCGACAAGCCGCCGATGTGCCGGCGGTGCCGGGGAACTGGGCCGTCTTGTCTCTGTACTCGGTTGGCTTCTCCCGCCGGGTTTCGGCGGCCCGGTGAGCAATGGTGATATAGACGCAGACGTCATCGCGCACTCGGTTGATGGCCATGGACCCGTCCACGGAGGAGTCCCACATGAACATCGCAAGCTTGATTCAGGCGGGAGATAGCGACGCTCCCGTCCGCCCTACGGGATCTGCTCACCGGTCACCAATCGACGCAGAGCCTCGAGCTCCTTCTGTAGCCGACGAACCTCACTCCGGCTTGGTCGACCTCTGGGCTGTTCGGAGCGTTCCTCGAACCGTGCGAACCACTGGGCGCAGTTGCGAGCGTCGTACGAACCATACGGATCGGTTCGGCTCACATCTCTGGACCGACGACCTGCCTGGCTACGGTCCCACCGTCGGTTGGCAGATCCAGCTCCGTTCACGACGCGACACCTTCGGTACTCGTGCCTCGTTGAACGACGACCCGCACTCGACTGAGTACCTGATCCATGCGAACCGGGTGAGGTCGCCGATCGGCTTTCCCGTGGCTCAGCTGGAGTCCATCGGGGTCAAGGCCGGCGGCCATCTCCGAGACACTCTCTAGGAGCAGAGCAACCTGGGCGGATGATGCCACCAGCGGTAGCTCGAGACCACCTTCCGTGACAAGAACCACCTGAACGTCGGGTGAAATCTGGGCACATTCATCCCGGTCGCTGGTTTCGCTGACCAATCGAAGGGGCTCTTCATAAGCTTGTTTGACTGGCCTCGGTGTTCCTCGCCCCGCACTTGGGCAAGTCGAACTTTCCGGTCTTCTGTCTCCGGCTGACGATGGTCCGGGCATCGTGTCTCCCAGGGTTGATGGCCGGGGCCTCGTGCTCCGGCAACCCCCATGATCCGGATGGGCGTCACCCTCAACGTCACCCTCGCGACAATTGGCCCCTGGCCTGGGGAAATACTGGAGCTACGCAACGTCACCCTGACTCAGGCCCATGCAGCAAGCCACCGAGGCGGGGTGGAAACTCCGGACCGACGGCAGCGACTATCTCTACGTGGTGCTCAGACCCAAGCGCGCATCCAGATCTAGAGAGAAGCCGTGGACCTGACCGGACGGACAGTCATTCGCAACGGGGAGTGGATAGTCTGATCCGACGGCAGAGATTCCGACGGGTTCTGGGAGCTCACGCCCCATCGAGCCCGCTCAGCGTCCACAAGTCTCGAGATCCAGTTCCCTGCCGAATTGGACGATTTTGCGCACCAGGGCGGGGAGTGACGAGTCCCAGAGCACTGGAGCCCCGCCGGAGCTACGGTGCCGATCATGAGCGAATGGCCGGAGGGTTGGCGCCCGAACTCGTTGGAGGAGGCTCAAGAGTACCTTGCTGAGTATGCGGGGGACGACGGTGACCCCGAGACGGCTGCGGCTTGCCGGATCGAGATCGAGAAACACACGCCAGGCGCCCGCATGACGACCGGGATGCAATCCCCATTCAGTCCACCTCCCGATGATTTGCTGGAAGAAGAAGGCGCAGACTAGAAGGAGAACTGGAGTAGCCGGTTGGGAACTCCTCCGTGAGACGCTGTCAGAATTTGTTGGCCATCCTCGACGCCATGACACGCGCTTACTCAGGCCGGAGCCCCTATGGGCCACAATGGGAGTTCCGCCAATAGCTCTGTCCCCTCGCCAACTGGGCTGCGAATGACAATGGTCCCACCGGCTGCCTCGACGCGATCGTAGAGTCCAATCAAACCCGAGCCACGCGCAGGGTCGGCGCCTCCGACGCCGTCGTCGCGAACGGCAAGCCGGACGGCTACCTGCGTGGTGTCGACGTCGATGTGCGCCATCGTGGCGTGGGCGTGCTTCGCTGTGTTCGTCAGGGCCTCAGAGACGATGTAATAGGCGGTGACCTCGACTCGTTCGGGCGGCCGGCCCTCGATGTTTATATCGAGCCCGACCGGTATATCGGAGCGGCGCGCGAGCGTCCGCAGCGCAGGCCCAAGCCCGGCCTCCGCGAGGATCGCCGGGTGGATGCCGCGTGAGAACTCTCGTAGATCGTCGAGCGCATCCGAAAGCTTAGCGATGACTCGGTCGAGGTCGTCAGTCAGACCCGCCTGTTCGGGCGGCACCGATGCTTTGACGGTCCGAAGCTGCATTGCGACCGAAACGAACTGCTGCTGCGCTCCGTCGTGGAGGTCTCGTTCGATCTTTCGTCTCGTCTCGTCGGCGCTTGCGACGAGACGATTCCGCGACGCCCTAAGTTCGGCCCGTGCCTGAGCGTTGGCAATCGCGGTTGCGACAAGCTCGGTGAAGTCGGCCAGCTTATTTTCGACTCCCGGGCTAAGCCCGTATGGTTCACGAGTCGCGACGATCATTACCCCCCACAGCTGGCCGTCAACGCTGATCGGCGCCCCAGCCGAAGACCGTGACCAGCGACGCGCTAAGGCCGTCGCGGGCAATGGCTCGTCGGGGATGTGATCGATTCGCCTGGGCTCATGACCTTGGAACACCAAGGTGGCCACATTCTCGACCTCCAAGCGGGACGCGTTCCCCGATGAAGTTGGGGTGGTCGTCATCTCTCCCCCAAGCACCGACGTACTGAATGGTGGCATCGGGGTCGTATCTACCGACCAGGGCGATGTCCGCCATCTGGACGGCGCCGCCGACCTCTTCGGCAACCGCCGTGAAGACGGCGTCGGGGTCGGCGCCACTAGCGATGAGGGTAGCAATGCGGCGTAGCGCGGACTGCTCGTCGGCGACCCGTCGGTAGTCGGCCTCACTCTTCCGCAGATCCTTTTCGCTTCGCTCACGCGCCGCGATCTCCTGGCGCAGTTCGCTATAGGCCCGCAACATTACGAGGACGAGCGCAGCCGTAGCGAGAGCGCTTGCCGCATGGTCGACGGGTGTGAGCGTCGCAGCGAACAGCACAACGATCGCTGCAGTGCACGCTCAGCGCGGGAATCCAGACGGCCGTACCCTTGCGTGCCGCCAGTGGGTCTGGCGTGCCGGGATCGGCCCACATCGATGCCGCGACCAGAAGCATGGCCGCCGGCCATTGAATTTCGGTCAGAAGTTGTACGGCCGATGAGTGGCCCACCGCAGTTGACCCCAGTGCGGAGCCCAAGGCAAGCAATGCGAATGCTGCCGTCGAGCGCGATCCACGGTGCTCGGGACCGCTTGCCGGCGACGGTGGCAGCACCGACCACGATGAACACGAGGACGACATAACCAATCGGATACGCGAGCAAGAAGGCGGCACCCACCGTCGAAAGTCCCTGACCGTGCGGCAGATGCGCAAGGAGGAAGGCTGCGCACACCGCGGCGGCACCCAGTGCGGCGATACCTCCGTCGAGCGAGTCGCGGGGGCTCAGGCGCTCGCGATCCTCGCCGCGCCATCAGCGCTATCCCGATGTAGAAGAGCACGAGGGTGCCGAGACCGAAGAAGTCGGCGGGCGTCGGTGGCGGCGGCGGAGGGCCATGGAGTGAGTCGACCGTCAGAATGACGTTGCCGATGGTGGTGAAGATCAAGGCCAAGCCAAATACGAGCGGGACATAGGACCCTGGACGCCGACGCAACCCGCCGATCACACAGATCACAGCGGCGACCAGACGGAACGCGCTGCCCACCCAGCCGTTAAACCAACCCAGTTGCAGCGATTGGGGCGCGAACACGATCAGCCACACCAAATAGGCGGCCATCAACCCGCCCACGAGCCCGAACACGATCACAGCGGTCCGAGCTCGCAATGGTTCACCCATCGTTGAACATCCTGGCCAAGGCATCAAACCACAAATTAGTGATCCCCCGTCGCGATCGCATTGTTCGACCTCACACGCCGATCGATCTGCCCGTCGGCGGGCTATCGCTGTCGGGCATCGTCCCGGGCAAGCCGCACCATGTTGCCGGGGACTAAGGGCAGCGCAATAGCGACGACGGTGCCGGCACCCAGCGGACTGCTGAAGGAAAATTCGCCACCCAGTGCCTCCACGCGGTCCTTGAGGCCTACGAGTCCTGTGCCGTGAGCGAACGTGGCGCCGCCGCGCCCGTTGTCGCGAATTGCGATTCGGAGCTCAGTGCGGTCTGCCTGGACGTCGACTTGGGCTTCGGAGGCTGAGGCGTGCTTGGCCGCATTGGTCAGCGCCTCAGAGATCACGTAATAGGCACAGAGCTCGATCTGCTCGGCCGGACGCTTGTCGACGCGCACATTGAGGCGGACTGGAACGGCGGAGCGGCTGGCAAGCGTCTTGAGCGCCGCTCCGAGCCCGCCGCTCGCCAAGGCAGCTGGGTGGATACCACGGGCGATCTCGCGAAGCTCGTCGACAACCCCGGACAGTTCCTTTTCCGCCCCCTGCAAATGGTCCGCCAATGCGGCGGCGTCATGGGGCCGCTTGGCCTGAGCCGTACGCATCCGCAGTGCAAGGGAGACCAGGCGTTGTTGGGCTCCATCGTGCAGATCGCGTTCGATACGTCTGCGGGTGGCGTCAGCTAGTGGCCATGATCCGCACCCGGGATGCCGTTAGGGCGCATTTGGCATCGGCATTGGCAATGGCAGTGGCGATCAGTTCGGTGAAGCGGGCCAGCCGCTCTTCGGTGTCCTGCTGGCAATGGGTCTTCATTCTTCGAGTACACATTCATGATGCCCCAGAGCCGGTCCTCGACACGGATCGGTACACCGACCGAGGCGCGCACGCCGGCGGCGATTGCCGCCTCTGCCGCAGGCCCGGAGTTCTCGTCATAGTGGTCGACCCGCGCCGGCCGGCTCACTCTCGAAGACCAGCGTCGGCACATTCGGTCCCCTAAGGAGTTCCGAGGTGCCGACCGGCACAACTGGGGTGCCGGACCTGGCCCAGGATCCAACCACCAACCGGGTGCCATTTGACTCATAGCGGCTCGTCGCCGTGTAGTCGACGTCCAATACCCGCCCGACCTCCTCGGCCACCGAGGCAAAGACCTCATCAGATGGCGCACCCCGAGCCACCAGTGTCGCTACCCGCTGTAGCGCCGCTTGCTCCTCGGCGAATATGCGTAGATCGGCTCGTGCCTGTGCGTTGGCGATTGCGGTGGCCACCATGTCGGTGAAGCCGATCAGTCGGGCCTCGGTATCCTCCGGCAAGCTCTCGGTGCCCGAATTGGCCACGCTCACCACACCCCATGGCCGATCTTCGACAATGATGGGTACGCCGACGCACGAGCCGAACCCCCAGACACGGGCGGCATCGGCCCATGTTCCCGAAGTTGCGTCGTAGTTGTCGACCCGCGCCGGCCTGCCCGTCTCAGCGACGAGCGTGGTTACGTTCTGACCGCCGAGATCGAAGCGCTCACCGATCGGCATGGGCGGGGGAGTGTCGGTCCTTGTCCACTCGCCAAGCACCGTGGCGGTGCCATCTCCGTTGTATCGACTCATTCCGGTGAAGTCGGAGCCCACCGCTCGCCCGACCTCCTCAGTGACTGCTGCGAATATCTTCTCCGGCAAAACACCCTGGGCCACCAGTGTCGCCACACGCCGCAGGGCGGCCTGCTCCTCCGCAGAAACACGGAGCTCGATGCGCGCCTGGGCGTTCGCGATCGCAGTGGCCACCAACTGGGTGAAGGCCGCCATTCGAACCTCCGTGTCCGCCGGCAGCGGCTCTTCTCGCTTGGATGAGCTGATGATCAGGCCCCACAGCCGACCCTCGACGTTGATCGGTACACCAACGGATGCACGGATGCCAGCGGCCAGCGCAGGTGCCAGCGCCGGGCCTACGTCATCGTGGATTGCATCCAGCCGCGCCGGTCTGTGGGATTGGAATACCAGCGTGTGTATGTTTACGCCCCCTCCGGGTATCAGGGTGCCGACGGGAAAATGAACAGGAGCGCCACTTCGGGACCAGGCACCGATGACCGTCTCAGCGCCGTCAGGGCGATACCTTCCCATGCTCGTGAAGTCGACGCCGAGCACCTTGCCGACCTCCTTGGTGACTGCCGTGAATACTTCCTCGGGTGTGGCTCCCTTGGCGACGAGCATCGCCACCCGGCGCAGCGCGGCCTGCTCCTCGGCAAACGCCCGCAACTCGATGCGCGCCTGGGCGTTGGCGATCGCAGCCGCAACCAGCTCGGCGAAGCCGGCAAGGCGAGCTTCGGTCTCCGGAGGTGGTCGGTCGCGAGTCGAGGAAGCCGCGATGTAGCCCCACAGGCGCCCCTCGACAGTGATCGGCGCTGCGACGGAGGAGGTAATGCCGTATTCGAGCGCGAGGGGGTCCTCGGCGTGGTCGGTCCGAGCCGGGCGCCCACTCTCGCGGACCTGCCAGCTGAGGCCGTTCTGGACTATCGGACGGTGCACCCCCAGCGGTAGCGCCTTTTCGGTGGTATAGCTGGCGGCGACGGTCGTGACCGTTTGGTCCGGCTCGTAACGGACCACAAACCCGCCCTCAACCGCAAGTAGGCGGCCGACTTCTTCCGCCACCGCGAACAAGACTTTGGGAGGCTGCGCGCCTGCCGCCACCAGCGTCGCCACCCGCCGCAGCGCCCCCTGTTGGTCGGAGATCGCCTGTCGCTCGCTGACGTCGCGTACGGTGGCGATCACGCTGACGCCGCTGTCGGTCGACAGTGGCGTCAGGCTGACCTCGACGTTGAAGGTAGTACCGTCGCTCCGCCGCGCCTCGAGGTCGATCCCGACGCCCATCCGACGGGTGTGCGGATTCTCCATGTAGGCAGTCCGATGAGTCAGGTGGGTCTGCCGGACCCCTAGGGGAACCAGAAGTTCGACAGATTGCCCGAGCAGTTCCGCTTGGCCGTAGCCGAAGAGCGACTCAACCTGGTGGTTTACCCAGATAAGACGTCCTACGGCATCGACAACCATGATGGCGTCAGGCGATTCTTCTGCCAGCGTTCGCATGACCGAGTCGGAGAGGTCGCCCCGATGTGCCACCCTGTCGGGAGGATACGGTTGAACGGGCTCGTGACAGCCGCCAGCCGCTGCCTTTCGCACGACCCTCCTCCTTCGTTTAGGTGGGTAGTTTGCGCACCGCAGGGCAAATTTGCAGGCCTCGGATTGCGCCTATTGGGGCAGCCGGGCGGGACCGCAGCCGGCTACGACCAGGGTCACTCCTGAACCCGTCGCCGATCCCACTCTGCATGTGGATTGTTAGTGGCTCCGCTGGTCTCTTCGCAAGGTCCATGGGCACCATATTCAGCCAGCACCGAGGCCAAGAATGGCGCGAATCGAAGCGCCGCTCAGGCTACCTTTGCTCATGAATCCGGCGGCCGGACTTACCGCGACGAGCTCGGCAAGGTCCTGCTCGGAGTAGGTCGAAATAAGAATGACAGCTGGGGCGTCAGGACTCATGTCGACACTCAACTGGTTCGTCAGATCGAACCCGCTCTCATCCCCCAGATACACGTCCACCAAGACGACATCTGGCTGCAATTTCCGGACCGCGCTCAGCGCTTCGGCGGAGGTGCCCACCATACCGACCACGTCGAAGCCCTCGTTCGTGAGAAGTTCTCGAGCCGCGTTCAAGAATTCGACGTTGTCGTCAACGATCAGGCAACGGATCATAATTCTAGAAGCATGACAGGAGCTAGGCCATAGCCGCAATGCAGCTAGCTGGAAGATCCGAGCTTGACCGGCCCCTGGTCATGGCTAGACCACGAAAGGTTACCGGTGGCTGGAATCCGGCGCTTCCGGCTGACGGTCAAGCGAAATTGCTGCTGGCCGGGGAGACAGAGCCTCGGTAACTGGGGATGATGTCCCCATGGAATCAATCGACAACCGCTACACGAGGCAGACGGCGATCCCCATCAACCATATCCGTCCCAGTAACGCCCTGCGGCGATCAACACCATCCAGCCAAGCCGATTGCAAGGCCAATTTGGTGCTCTCCCCGCGTGATTCAGCGGCGGATGGGCCGACTTCGGGTGGTGTCGGATGACGAATGCATTGGTAATGGAAGAGATGCCAGACTGTCACCCAACGCCCGCCCTGACGGAGGTGAAAGATCAGGAGCAGGCGCTCCTTGAGTCATTTCTGGTCTGCCGAGGGAGATGGCGGGGCCCGGTGATTGCGATCAACGAGCGGACAATGATCACCAATCAGAGTGCTTCCGAGTTGCTACAAGCGGGCGATAGGCGCCTTCTCTGGCACTGGGTCCTCGACGTCATTGAGGACAACAGGGCGATGGGAAGTCCGCTCACTCTGCACAGTGGGCTCAGGGTCACGGGCCGTTGTAAGTTCGCTCGCAGTGATCCATCTGGAATCGGGGCCATCGTGCGACTGTCGGTCGGAGGAACTAACCGTTGGGGAGGCTCCTCCAGGTCGGAACTGGACAAGCAACGGTCACAGGCCGGTTGGCTCGACCGATCATTGGTCAATGGCTGGATCGAGCTCACCGATTCGGAACGTACCGTTGCTGAGTTGGTGGCGCGTGGTCTGACGAACAAAGAGGCTGGCCGTGAAATGTACGTGTCGCACCACACCGTCGATTCCCACCTCCGCCAGGTGTTCCGTAAGCTCGGAGTGAGCTCCCGGGTTGAGCTGGCACGCGCGGTTGGCGAGCACTACGAGGCTTTGGCGTCACGGTAGAGGTTTTGGTGGAAGTTGGCCTGCTGGGTCCGGCAACGTAAGGATGGTCGCGGCGTAGGTGAAGCCATCAAGACCATGGGTCCCACAGACCTTCGAGCTTGGTCCAGCAATCCCGAAGTCTGGTGAACACCGGGGTGCACATCCAGTAGTCAACGTTGCACGCACCGCGACCCATTCTCAAGATGGTCCACTGTCGGCGCTTCGGTCGACTCGTCCTTCCCTGACATTGGTGCCTGTGGTTGCTACGTATCTGTTCGATGCCGCTCGACAAACACTAACCATCTCAAGCGGGATCCGGACGGCACATTGCATCTTCTGGTGGGCCGCCGATACTGTCAACGCGTTGTCGAGTCCATGCCATCAGGCGCTCGAGAAACAGCCACCAATCCAAACCAACGCGGCTATCAGGAACTCGTGTGTGTGAACTCCAGCTCAGCGAGGGCCCTCCGATCCATGCTGGCGCTGGTGACGAGATCCTTCAATGCCACCCGACAAGCTGTCACGGAAAAGGCGGGTTCGTCCCGCATGTGATCCTTCGGT
>CAVYNC010000009.1:0-224669 GCA_963769775.1 uncultured Acidimicrobiaceae bacterium
GTCGCATCAGGATGCGCTCCCGTCCGCCTCCGGCACGCATCAGCCGCGCAGGTCTTTGAGACTGCCGGGGCGGCCCAACAAGAATCCCTGTCCGAAGCCGATGCCGAGATCGGTGAGGACGTCGAGTCGGCGGGGGTTTTCATCCCTCGGCGACAACCCTGGATCCGATCTCCTTGCCGAGGTCACGAGGGCGCTTGCAAGAGCGCGCCGCACTGGATCGAGGTTGACGTTGGCGGTGAGTCCCGGCCCAGTTTGATGATCTCCGGAGCTACCTCCAGCACCCGTGAGAGGCTCGGTATCCTGTCCCGGTGTCATCGATCGCTACCTCGGCACCGATCGCCGCGTCTCTTACATGCCCGGTGAAGCGACGGGTAGTTGGCGATGCCGAGGTGTTCGTGAGTTCGACCACCATCCGGTTCGGCGCGCCCGTCTCGAGTAGATCAACCAGTTCAGACGAACAAAACGTGTCTGGTCCTGGATTGACTGCCATGCGAATGGGGATCGGGCAACGCGGTAGGTGCGAATCGCCCGTTCGATCGCACTGAGCTCGAGTGTGAGACCGAGTCCCCCCGAAGCTGCCTCGGCAAACGAGGTCGCCGGCCCACGTGCAGGTTCCCCGCAAACCGCGCGAGTGCCTCCACTTCGACCACTGTTCCGCTCCCGAGCGAGACGATCGGCTGGAAGGCCATGGTGGGGCCGCCCTCAGAAGCACCCGCTGGATGCGATCCAGTGCGGCCGACTCGAAGGCGGTGCCAGGGCAGACGACGTTTGCCACAAACGCCGATCGGGCGAGGGAAGTCTGGCTCTGACCGTCGAGTGCCCTGCCCTGCGGTGGCCTTCTCATCCCCTGGATGATTTCCAGCAGCGCGGTCGTGCATGAGGCCAGGTCGACGGCCGCGCCGATCACCGTCGACACGAAGGGAGCACGGAATTCGACACAGTGCGGAACGATCGCTGGGGTCGGAGCGCGGCCACGGGGCATCGGGGGTGACTCCGGACCGTGTTCACCGGATCACCTGCTCTGGCCCTTGTAGCCCATGAAGTGGCCAATGCCGAGACCGAAGCGGACGCTTCCTGCACTCCTCAACCAGGTGGCCGCGGCGGCATCCGGCTCATCATGGTCGCCTACGGACGCCGTGGCGTCCTGTCCGTGCCCACTTTCTGGGATTCCAGGACAATGCGGCCGGATCGTGGCAGTGTCCGCCTCTTGGCCGACTACGTCGCCCCACATCCATGACACCCTCGTCACCACGACGACAACGGCTGTGTGCGGAAGGGCATCGAACATCTCGTCCACACTCACGTTCGTTGCCGGCGCGGGCACACTCACGGTCACGGGACCGGGAAATGCTCCGCCTCAGCAGACTGCAACTGCGGGGACCCCCCTCACCGTCTCGGGCGTCGGGACGTTCACCGCGGTGGACTTCGGCGGGACTGCGGTCACGTCGGGATCGTGTGAAGGTTGAGGGCATGAGGAGAAGGCCCACGTCGGATTGCTCGAGATCGACCCGGCAACGGGCCGGTGTGGCCTCGAGATCGTCATCGGCGCGAAGAATCCCGGGTGAGCCACGCAACCTCGCCTCCGACGACCCAACGATGCCGCTCGCGCTAGCGTGCTCTGGTTCTGAATAATCCACAGGTAAGGACTCAAAGGGGATCGATGACCCGATTCATCGAAAGCACCATCACGTTCCCGTACAAGCGGTCCCTCGGACCGGTCGTCGGGGCGTTCATGACCGCCCTCACCGAGAAGCGGATCCTGGGCATCCGCTGCGGGGACGCCGTGCTGGTGCCCCCCATGGAGTGGGACCCGGCGACCGGGGCCGAGCTGCCCCACGAGTTCGTCGAGGTCGGGCCGGCGGGCACGGTCGAGTCGTGGACATGGGTGGTCACGCCGTCAGAACAGCACCCACTCGACCATCCCTTCGCCTTTGCGCTGGTCCGTCTGGACGGTGCCACCACGCCATTGCTGCACGCGGTGGACGCCGGCACGCCGGGAGGCATGGCCGAGGGGATGCGGGTGGCCCCCCGGTGGCGGGGCAGCCGGGAGGGGCGGATCGACGACATCATCTGCTTCGTTCCCGGCGAGACGACCGAGACCGAGGGCGAGGACACCGGTGGGGCCGCCGAGCCGGTGACCCGAATGGACTATCTGGCCTCGATCACCTACCGGAACCCGGTCCCCGAGGCCGCCGACCGGGCCACCGAGGCGTCCCGGGAGCACCGCCTACTGGGTCTGCGCTGCCCGAACTGCGGACGGGTGTACGCCGGCGGACGCGGGCTACTGCCCCATCGACGCCATCGAGCTCGGCCCGGAGTGCGAGGTGGACCTCCCCCACAAGGGCACCATCACCAACTTCGCCATCGTCACCCCGGTGCAGTATCCGGGCCAGACCGAGACCGAGCCGTTCGTCCGGGCCTTCGTCCTCCTCGATGACACCGACGTGATCATCCCCTACTCGGCGGTGATCGAACTGCCCGCCGAACAGGTGCGGGTCGGTCAGCGGGTCGACGCCGTGTGGGCGTCACCGGCCGAGGAGACCGAAGAGGGTGGCGGTATGGGGGGGAGCTGGGGCTCGCTGCTCGGCTGGGTCCCCAACGGCGAGCCGGACCTCGACGATCCCGACCTCGTGAACCGGATCTTCTGACCATGAGCGCCCCCTCGACCGACATCGCCGTCATCGGCTGGGCTCACACCCCCATGGTCCGACACACCGACAAGTCGGAGACCCAGCTCCTGATGGAGGCCATCACCGACGCACTCGTGCCGCTCGGGCTGAGCCGCGCCGATATCGACTTCACGTGTCTGGGCAGCTGCGACTACATCACCGGACAGGCCTTCTCCTTCGTCTCCAACCTGGACGCAATCGGCGCCTGGCCCCCCAAGCGGGACTCCCACGTGGAGATGGACGGCGCCTGGGCCCTCTACGAGGCGTGGCTCCGGCTGCAGGAGGGCGACATCGATATCGCGGTGGTCACCGGATCAGGTCGCTCCTCGACCGGCGATCCGGCCCTGATCTACCCCATGGAGATGGACCCGTACTTTCTCGCCCCCCTCGGGGCCGACCCGCTGACCTTCGCCGCCCTGCAGGCTCGGGCGGTCATAGCCGCCGGAATCGCCGACGAGCGCTCGATGGCCGAGGTGGCCGTGCGGGCCCGAGGCAAAGGTGACGTCGAGTCCCTCCTGGCCGAGGAGTTCGTACGCCAACCGCTCCGACGCCACGACGTACCTCCGATCACCGACGGGGCCGCCGCCATGGTGCTGGCCACCGGTGACCGGGCCCGCCAGCTGGTGGAGCGGCCGGCCTACATCACCGGGTTCGACCACCGGACCGACTGCCACAACCCGTCCTTCCGGGCCCTGGACGACTCGCCGTCCACCCGCATCGCGGCCGAGGCCGCCGGGCTGGGCGACGCCCCCGTCGAGGTGGCCGAACTCCAGGCCGCCTTCACCCACGAGGAGCTGCTCTTGCGCAGTGTGCTCGGCCTTGGGGACGACGTGGCTGTGAACCCCTCCGGGGGGGCGTTGCGGGACAATCCCATCATGGCCACCGGACTGTGCCGGGTGGGTCATGCCGCCAACCACATCTTCGGGGGTGGGAATCGCGCCCTCGCCCATGCGACCTCCGGGCCTTGCCTGCAACAGAACCTCGTCTGCATCCTGGAGGGACGGTCGTGAGCACTCCCCCGGTGGCCGTGGTCGGGGTCGGACAGACCCACCACAAGTCGCGACGGCTCGACGTGTCCTTCGGCGGTTTGGTGCGGGAAGCCGTCTTCCGGGCCCTCGACGACGCGCAGATGACACTGGCCGATATCGACGCCGTCGTGCTGGGCAAGGCCCCCGACCTCTTCGAGGGCGTGATGAAGCCCGAGCTCTACCTCTCCGACGCCCTCGGTGCGGTGGGCAAACCCATGTTCCGGGTCCACACGGCCGGGTCGGTGGGAGGCACCACTGCCATCGTGGCCGCTTCGCACGTCCAAGCGGGCAAGCACAAAACTGTCTTGGCCGTCGCCTTCGAGAAGCAGTCCGAGGGTAACGCCCAGTTTGCCCTGGGCAGCGGGAAGGGCGCCTCGCTGGGTGCCGGGGGTGCCTTCGCCCCGTTCATCCGGGCGTACATCCAACGGAGCGGGGCGCCCGAGCACATCGGGTGGAAGGTTGCGGTCAAGGACCGCCTCAACGCCTTGAAGAATCCTTACGCCCATCTCAAAATCGAGGACATCTCCATCGAGAAGGTCAAGGCCTCCCCAATGATGTGGGAGCCCACACGGTTCCTCGAGTCGTGTCCATCGTCCGACGGCGCTTGCGCCGTGGTCATCACCGACGAGCTGGGAGCCAACGCCGCGGTCGCCGCCGGTCGGCCTCCGGCGTGGATCCTGGCCTCCTCGTCCCGCTCCGAGCCACCCAGCTTTCCCGGTCGCGATCCGGTACGGCCCGCCGCCGCCCTGCAGTGTGCCGCCGACGTCTACTCCGCCGCCGGGATCACCGATCCGCGTCGCCAGATCGACACCGCTGAGCTGTACGTCCCCTTCTCCTGGCTCGAACCGATTTGGCTCGAGGCCTTCGGACTGGCCGAAGTGGGTGAGGGCTGGAAGCTGGTCGACGACGGGACCACCGAGCTCGGGGGCTCACTACCGGTCAATGCCTCCGGTGGCGTCCTCTCCAGCAATCCCATCGGGGCCTCGGGCCTGCTGCGGTTCGCCGAGGCGGCGAACCAGGTGCGCGGCGCTGCCGGGGAGCACCAGGTGGACGGGGCCAGGGTAGCCATCGGTATGGCGTACGGGGCCAACAACCAGTACTTCAGTACCTGGGCCGTCGGGAGTTCGCTGGACCCGTTCGGGTAGGTCGCCGCGCGGGGCGCGAAGTCAGGGCACTTCCTTCGTCGGAAGGAGCACCATCCCTTCGGTCAACAACAGCTCAGGCGTGGATACGTCCGCCCTCAGTCTCTGGAGCGGGAAGAAGATTGCTGGTGTACCAATTGTTCGGAGGCGGATCTTGGGACTCGACCCCGTTGTCCAGGACGAGCGCGGTCGGCCTCCCATTCGAAAACCATCTGGCGCTGTGCTGACGGAATGGGTCGCCGTACCAGCCCTGAGCCTTGCAAGATGTCTGTGACATTCATGCAGTTTACCGTACGTTCACCTGGATGTCACGTTACGTTCACTTTCGAGAAGGGCCACCATGCCCGCTGGCGGTAGAGGCCTGCTCCCCGGCTGTGGAAGGCCAGTGCGTCGGTATTCGGCGCCCTGGCCGGCCGCGCCGCCGGTATGGGCCGTAGTGATCTCGGTTGGGGGAAGGGAGCGGACACGTCTCGTCTGCATCGCATTGACGCTCTGGAGCGGCACCCGAATGCCGCACGCCTGAGAGGCAGTCACTACGGTGTGTGCGGCGAACCGAGTTGGCGATTGCTACGGATCGGAGACGAATGACCTCGAAGTCTGGATTCACGACTGAGGAATGGCAGCTGATCCTTGAAGGGCCACCAAGTGCTGGAATGATCGTGGTCACCGCCCAACGAGGGGGCTCGTTTCGCGAGACTATCGCCATGGCCAAGGCCTATGTAGAGGCGCGACAGCAGCACGGCGAGAGCGAGCTTCTGGATGAGATCGTCACGGCGAAACCTGAGCGGGATCACACGCACTATCACTCTCCTGAGGAGCTCAAGGAGCACGCACTGCAACACTTGCGTGATTCGGTGGCTCTACTTCAGAGAAAGGCCACACCGGCAGAGGTTGACGAATACCGCCGGTTCATCGTCACGCTGTCCCACAAGGTCGCCTCTGCTCACAGGGAGCACGGCCAAGAAGTGAGCGAGTCCGAGCAGGCGGCGATCAACGACATCACGGAAGCCCTGAACCCAACCGCCGGGTAGGAAGGTCAGGGTCACTAGATGCCGTCCAGGCGCGCCACCACCTGAGCCGCACTTCAGGTCTGGCCCTGCTCGACAGGCGCGTTGAAGAAGTCGGCCATGTGCAACAGAGCGGCACGCGACTTGGTCGAAACTGCGTCAAGTGCACTGTCGATCTGTGAGCGTCCAGCCAGCGCGTCCGCGACCTGAGCTGCAGGGGGCCCAACAATGTTCACTCGATTGACCCTGAGAGTGACGCCGCCACTTCTGGCCAGGTCGAACACACCGCCTCCGTCGTCGCCCAGCTTCAGTTTCTCCTGCACCGGATCACCGAACATCGAGGCCACCACGGCGGCGATGAACAAGCCGTACGACGTCGCATAAAGGGTCGCGGAGTCGTCTGTGGGATGTTCATCTCCTCGGGCGAGCAACACGTCCCGCTCGTGAATCCACGAATCCCAGAAGCCGTGAAGCAGCAGAACGGTCCAATCCATGAGCCCGTACGGTAGGTGCACGTCGAACCTTCGGCTCTGAGTCAGCCGGGCGCGAGCGAGTGCAAGAAGTTCGTCGGTCGTGTTCACGAGACGCTCGAGGGTGGCGTCGGGTGCCTCCTCGGCCGAAGCGGCGAGCCACTCACGAGGTGTGATTCTCGGGTCGAAGCCGCGGGTGACGGCGAGAGCCCTATCGTCTGCAGCAGTACCGGTGCAACGTGCGTTGGCGTCGCATAAGTGGCGGACGACGTCGTGAGCGGACCAGTCAGCGCACCTGGTCGGGGCAATCCAGTCGTCGGAGCCGAAACCTCGGAGGATCGTCACGAAGCGTTGCCGCTGCTCGCCGAAGGTGTCGAGCAGGTGCTCTGCCCCGATGTCGCACTCACCCTCGGTCTGAAGTAGCAACGTCTTGGGCTGCATGGTGGCGACCCTACTGGCAGGGCCCGCGCGGGTTCCACCGACCAAGTTGCTACCAAAAGTACATCCCAAAGGCTGGTAAACACAGTCGAGTAGCCGCCTGCTCCGCTGGATCTGGAGCACGACCGCCTCTATACGGCGATGACGACTGTTCCATGGGCATGAACCTCAGTGTCGAGCACGTCGATCTCCTGAAGACGAATCAACCAGTCAGTCATTTCGCAAGTGACCGTTTGTTCGCACGTGAATCCCTACCCGCTTATCTTTGCTTCCAATGCATCGATCCGATCAGCGAGATCCTTGAGTCCGCCTTCCGTGTGTATATCGAGTCGATCGAGTATCTGCACGGTGTCGTCATAAGTGTGTTGCGCTCTCGCATCGCTCGCCACGCTCTGCACGTTCTGCCCCACCATGATGACGGAGAGCAGGACCAACTGGAGGAAGGTCTGCGCAATCCAGGCGATGATTCCTTCGCCGCCCGGCTTCAATGCTGGAGGCAATCCAATCAGGGCAATGACAGCAAAAACGTAGGCACACCACATTGAACCCACGAGATTGGTCAGGAAGACGGCAATCTTGGCATTGATTCCGTCGGCTCTCTTGACTTGAGCCCGCAACCCACGAAGGCTGATCGCCTGGCCAATGTGCTGGTGCGTCTTAACCGGCTCGACTGTCCGAATATCAGGCATGGCAGTTCCCCTCTTTCATGGGATATGGCAATGGAGCCAACCTTCTGGAGGGTGGTCGGATACGCACTGTAGGCGCCCGATGATTCGTCCCGGGGTCTACCAGCCACCCGGCAATCGGGACAGCCCGAATTACGGACCCGAGGGAGGCCATCTTCGATCGACCCTCATTTGGACCGGCGCCTAAAGGGACCCGTTCGACCTGCCGACGGATAGAACGTGGCCCGTCCCGAGAACCCGAAAGTGAGAGAAGCCGTCCGGGCGGCACTGGTCGCAGCGTGCTTGCATGGCAATATCGCTGCCCGTGAAGAGGGATCGAGGCTCTCCGATGCCTGGGACAACGCCTTCTTCACCGCATTCGATGCGGCGCGTCCGCCCGGCAAACTCGAGTCCTGGGCGAGGAAGTCACTCCCACGGTTTGCGGCATGTTTCCATGTGGTGAAGCTGGAGACGACCAGCCCCGAACGCGGCGATGCGATCCGTCTCTCGGCCGTGGCGATCTTCGAGTCGCAACGGCATGAGCTCTCGGCAAGAAGGTGCGATCAGAGCTCATCGTCATCCGTATGACCCGGGGCGCAGCGGCGGACTTCTCGGGGGGCCCCACTACTTGCAGGTCAGGTGAAGTCTGAGCCGCCATCGACATTGATGTTTGCGCCGGTCATGTAGGTATTTCGTGCCGATGCAGCGAAGGCGATCACAGGACCGATCTCAGACGGGTCCGCTGCACGATCCAGGAATACAGCGTGACCAAATCCCTGCTTGATGAATCGCATGATGTCCTGCAGATCATTTTCATCGACGTCAGTCATCTGAGAAAGTGCTGCTTTGAACGTCTCGGATGCGAAGGTGCCGGGGCTGACCGTGTTCACGAGGATGCCGTCAGGTGCCAGTGATTGAGACAGGTTCTTCGTGACGCTGGTCAAGGCTGACTTGGCTGCGGTATAGGCGACGAGTGGTGGCGATTGGTGCTTCGTTGACATCGCCGAGACGTTCACGATGCGGGCCCACTCGGCCGCACGAAGCAGGGGCAATGCCGCACGAATCGTACGCACGGCTGCCATGGTGAGTCCGTCGAAGACGTCATGCCACTCCTCGTCGGCATAGGTCTCGAAGGTCTTCAGTCCTTCTCGCATCGGACCCGCGGCATTGACCAGCGCATTGAGGTGACCCCATCGATCGCCGACCTGCTCGATGGCGGCGTTTACCGAGCTCGTGTCAAACAGATCGGTGACGATCCCGATTGCGTCGGGCGAGCCGAGCTTGGTCAGCGCTGCTGCTGTGGTCATGAGTGCATCCTCTGACCGCGCCAGGACGGCTACTCGAGCGCCGTCCTCGGCGAAACACCGCGCGGCGGCGTGACCCATGCCTGATGTGCCACCGGCAACTACCACCGTTGCGTCTCTGAGTCCGAGATCCATCTTGGGCGACGCTCCTGTTCAGCGGGCTTGTGGTCGGAAAATGCTCAGGCCAGCGAGTCGAACTTGACGACCCGGGTCGACGGGAGGACGTCGATGACGTCAGCTCCGACCCATCGCACACCGACGGTACCGCGCTGGTGGCCGGCGGTATCGAGCCAGTTGGGTACCCCGGGATCGCGATGGGAGACGACGAACCGCACGCTGCCGTCGGGCTCGAGCTTGGCCGAATGGCAGTTGAGCGTGGACTGGTGGTGGACGTAGTCGAGGGTCTCCATCCAGTGATTGTGAAGGGCGATCATCCAATACTCGCACTCAGGCGGCGCGACCTCGACGACCAGCACTTCGTCCTCTGCCAGGTCGAAGTAGGCCTGGTGCCACTTGATCTGGGGATCCTTGAACTTGTCCGTCTCGGGCAGCTCGGCCTCGTCGGTGAACACGTTGGGCCACTGCGATTGACGGGTCGCCCATTGGGCACCGATCTGGGCGACACCCCTGACGTAGAAGCCGGCGTAGATCAACGAGTCGTACAAGTCTTCCGGCCGTAGAGGATCGAGCGGGGTGCCATCGTCGTCCACGCGCTCGATACGCATCTCGGCGTGGCGTTCGTGGCGCTTGTCGAGGAACGTCTGACGGATCACCAGGCTCCGCGTGTCGGCCTCCGAACGCAACCAGTTCCCCGGGTGCTCCCGCTGGGAGATGACCACCTCGAAGGTCCCGTCGGGCTCGATGTGCATCTGTTCCTCGTGCATGGTGGCACCGGTGCCCGGGCCACCGCCACCGAATCCGGCTCCGGAGAAGAGGTTGAAGCTGATCCACTTCGCCTCGCCCCGCGTGCCCCAGACCCTGTAGTCGTACTGTCCGTCGAGCGAAGCACCGAGGTAGTGATTGTCGGGGTTCTCCCCGACAATCTTGATGGTCTCATGGCACGTGCAGATGAGCTCTGGTTGGATAGCCTGCCCGTGCTCGAGCTTGCTCTCCAATGCGCCGCGCAGCAGGCGGGTGAGCATGCGAAAGCCCTCTGCGCGAGTGAGCGGGTCTTCGGGATTGCCATCGGCGAGGATGGCATCACCGGCATCGGCGAGAAGGTTGCAGAACTCCCGCCATGCGGTGCCATCGACGACCTTCTGGGCAATTTCATCCATCTGTCTGTCCTCGGTGCGCAGGTTGGGGTGGACGCGGGCCATCAGATCATGCTCGGCCCGGGGACCAACGGATGGGGTCCCTGAGGTTCTCGTCGAGGCTCAGAGGGTGGCATCCGAGGCGCGGTGGTCGGGTTCGTGTCACGTCGCTATCTCCTGCGCCCGCACGCCGAAGCGCTTGGAGTAGAAGGTGAACTGCTTTGCGATCGTCGTCGGATCGAGGCCGAAGGCCTCAGGCGGATAGCTCCCTGGCCCCGAGCGATCGTTCGAGCTCTCGGCCCACCAGTCCTGCATGCGCTGGCGGGCGTGGTCACTCAGGTCGTCTCCCAACTCGGTGTAGAGCTGTGATACCTGCCCGATCGGATCACGCTGCACCTCCTCGAACAGGAGGTCGTGGAAGCGGGCCTCATTCCCCCGATCGCGAAAGTCGATCAGCCGCTCGAGCGCTGTCCGCCACAGATCGCAACTATGGGTGCCGATGGCAACCGGGTCGGGGCGCTCCGTGAGGACGGTGGTCAGGGTGCTGTACAGCGCGCACACCGACGGCAGCACCTTTCCCACGTCACGATGGGTCATGATGAACCGGGCATCCGGGTACACCTCGTTCAGAGCGTCGATCGACAGCATGTGGGCGGGGGTCTTGAGCCACCATCGGTCGGGCGGACAGCGCCACTGCAACAGCTTGAGCACCCGCTGGTGGTACCGGTAGGCCGGCTTCATGTCGCACCGCAGTAGCCACGCGTCGTAGCTCGGGATGAGCGCCATTCCCTCGAAGATGAGCGAACGAAACTCGAGTGCCATGGGCACAAGGCATTCCTGCGGACCGTCCGCCGCGGATGGCAACATCTCTGAGAATCCGGTGAACATCTCGTTGGTGAAGTCGATGCCGGCCTGAGCTACGGCGATGCGCGGGTCGCTGTGCTCTGTCGCCGTCTCCGGTGGCGGGCACGGCTGCGCAGCTTCCCAGACGCGCAAGGAACGCCTGGCCGGATCCTGGGCCAGCAGGAAGCTCAGGGCGGTGGATCCGGTGCGCGGAAGGCCGAGCCCGAACAGTGGGGCCATGATCTGCTGATCGTCGATCTCGGGGTACCTGGCGTACCACTGCTCGATCTGGAGCCGGTTGACCATGTAGCCGACGATCTGGTCGGTCATTGCGCCGACGCCCATCTCGTTGAGCACCGCCTCGGTGTTCAGCGATCGGACCAGGACGTCGAGACCCTCACGCCACGAGTCGCCGCCAAAATCGTCCGACCCGGCACGCTCGCACGCCACGTCGATCAGCTGGTCAGTCTCCATAAGCTCCTCCGGCCTCATCATGCCTCGGTCGTCGGACACGCTGCGGTCCTGCGGGTGCGGCGGAACCAATTCAGATCCATGACCAGGAAGTTCTCTGATTGCTCCGAGGATCCGGGCTGTGGGAGACCCGGACCGGCGCTGGCCGCCAATCAGTCACCTGGCCCGACTTGAGAGATGGCAAATCTGAAGCACTAGCTGGGCTTCTCCCAAACCGAGACGTGCTTCGTGCTATCGCCGGTGAAGGGTGCCCGGTCCCAGCTTCCCCACCTCTCTCGGAGATCCAATCCGGCGATGCGTGCCATCAAGTCGAGCTCCGACGGCCATACGAACCGAAATGGCTGCGAATGGACCTCGCCCTTGCCACCGGCCACCCAGTAGTGATGAGAGACTCCCAGTTGGGTGGAAACGTCGATCTCATCGAATCCAAGGTGAGGCGGGCTCACCGTGAACGCACGGATGGTCTCGCCGGGCGGGAGCCGCTGGAGTTGAGGCACCTCCAGCTCGATGACAAAGAGTCCACCCGCCTCCAGATGCCTGGCGACGTTGCAGAAGCACCCGACTTGCTCGTCCTGGGTGGTCAGGTTCGTGATCGTGTTGTACACGACGTAGGCGATCCTGAACGTATCCTCCACGTGGGCGGTCGCGAAGTCACCGATCGTCACCCCGATGGCCTCTGCCCCCGGCTTTGCCTGCAGCCGGGCGACCATGGCCCGGGAGAGCTCGATCCCGTGCACGCGGACACCCCGCTGGCTGAGTGGCAGGGCGATCCGGCCCGTGCCGATGCCGAGCTCGAGAGCGGCACCGCCGCCCGCGAGGTCGGCCAGGAAGCTCACGGCGGGGTCAACGACCGCAGGATCGAAGATACCCGGGGCTAGGTCGTAGTTCTCTGCTATTCGCCCCTCGAAGTAGTTCTTCTCGACCACACCGGCAGTGTGGCACAAGCCGCAAGAAGCCGCCGTCGAGCCAGTGTCGACTACGCATCCACCTCCCTGCTCTGGCTCGTCCCAGGGGCGGCGCGCGACTTCACGATGATCTTCAACACCGCAGTGGCCGTGTTGTGAGTCGGAGAGGCGTTGTCATGGAGCGAGATCCCCACCGAATAGGTGTTGGGTGCGACGGTCGACTTGACCGTTCCGGTGATCTTGCCCGCCGGGCTCAGCGCCAATCCGGCCGGGAGTTTCGGTAAGGTGTTGGACCATGTGAAGGGCGCGACGCCACCGAGCTCGATGAGCTGGAGCGAGTACGGAATTCCCCTCGTGGCGGTACCCAGTGTGAGCGTCGTGATCTTGATTGCGGCCACCTTCAAGGTGAACGTCTGCTTCGCGTTCGGGAGCACCCCGTTGGCTGCGGTGATGGTGATCGTGTGGGTCCCGATCGCCGTCGGGGTGCCGGAAAGCACACCTGCACTGGAGAGGGTCACGCCGCTGGGCAACGTGCCGGTCTTGGTGAAGGTCATCGTCGTCGGGTATCCCTTAGCCGTGACAGTGAAGGTCCCGTGCTTGTCCTTGACGAAGGTCGTTGTCGCCGGCGAGGTGAAGGCGGGGGCCTTCGTGGTGACCGTAAGGGTGGTCGATCCGGTCGCAACGCCATCAGTGCCGGTGACCTTGTAGAGGCCCGGGACGGTGGCCGAACAGGAAGCGTGCGTGCAGGCGGCACCGGTTGCCGAGCCGGAGCCGTCCGGGGCGATGGTGAAGGTCGTGGCGCTGGCGACATTGCCGGTGGCGAACCCGAGGGAATCGGTGCCGTTCGCTGCGAACGTGACCGGGGTCCCTGACGGAGTGGTCGATGCACTTGGCGTCAACGTGAGGCTGACGGGGATTCGGTGGTACCCGAGTACATCGACGTTGGTGATGCCGGCCGTCGTCAACGGATCCTCGACACTCGGGCTCGCGAAGGCGTTGAAGGAATCCGGCGTGGGCGACGCGTAGTCCTGCGGGTCGGCCCCAGCGACCGTGTTGAACAGCACCAGATTCGTCGTCCCGTTGTCTATCGAGAGGTAGGCGCCGGACTGGTACGCGGCGAGGCTGCGCGGAGCATGCGCCGTATAGCGGAAGAGGTCATCCGGCATGTAGTAGGGAGGAGCAGACTGCGCGAGTCCCGGGATCCTCCCGAGAACCTCGGACATCTCGTGTTGGGCTACACCGATGAAGTCGTAATCGCCCGCAACGCTGCGACTGGAAGGACTGAACGTGTAGGGCTGCACGCCGAAGGTGATGGTGGGCACGTAGGGGCTGCACGTGGGAGTCGAGAAGCAGTTCGCCGGAAGAATGCCGAGGACCATCAACTCGGCAAGCGAACCACACCAGGTGGATGCCCCGGTCGGATCGGTTGCCGGCACGTCCTGGGCCGAGGTGATCTGATCCGGGGCCGTCTCGCTCGCCTTCAACGGGACCTCGAGTGATGCGTACGAGGTGCTGCAGAACAAGGTTTGAGCAGACCCTCCGAGTCCTGTTCCGCTGTAGTCAACGTTGACGTCAACGGTGATGGGGTCGCTGTATTCAGCCTCGAACTGGCCGATGGCGTAGTTGAACGCCGACTCGATCTGGGACTTTAGTGGCGACGCCGTCACCGTCGAATCGAAGGTCGGCACGATGGTGAGGTGCGTGCCCAACGAAGTGTGGATCCGTACCTTGGGTCGCGCCGTTGTCGGTAGCGTAACGGTTCCCACGATCTGGCTCGGACCGATGGGCAGAGCAGACGTCGCGGGCACCGTGGCTCCTGCGGACGGCGACAGGCCGACGATGGCGGCTCCGAATCCCGACACCGATGCGACGACCGCGGCCACCACGACGACCATCCTCTTCGGAACCCGTTGTGCCGTCGGCTTGGAAAATTGCGACACAGTCATTTGCGGGGTCAGACCCCGCCTGGTCACACTCCGCATGATTCTCCGCCCTTCTCGCCCTTCGGTGCCCGGTGCACTCGGAAGCTTCCGATTCTCTAGCACAAATCAAGACGGATTTGCTCATGCTCCCGGTCACACTTTTTGTGACCCAGGTCAAACAGCCGGACCCGATCACGACAATCGATCCCACTATCGCTGCGAGATCAACCGGCCGGAGCAGTTCACCGAAACGTCACGGGAATAGAGATGGCCGAAGGACGTTGGCCGCGGGGTGAGCCGACGGAAAGTGTTGGTCCGCGGCCCGAGGGAAGAGATGGCCCAGGGGACGGGTGAAAGCAACCGCCGGCGCTGGATCGCCCTCGTGGTCCTCTGCGTGGGTCAGCTGATGATCGTGCTCGACGCCACGGTGGTCAATGTCGCACTGCCGTCGATCCAGCGGGACCTGCACTTCAGCACGTCGTCGCTGGCCTGGGTCATCAACGCCTACCTGATCACCTTCGGGGGACTCCTCCTGCTGGCGGGTCGGGTGGGTGACCTGGTGGGGCCCAAGAAGGTCTTCGTGACAGGTGTCGGCCTGTTCACGGTGGCCTCGATCTTCTGTGGACTCGCCCAGACCCAGATCGAGCTCGTCGCCGCCAGGTTCGTCCAGGGGGCTGGGGCGGCGGTCGTCGCAGCGACCATCCTCGGCATCCTTGTCACCATCTTCACCGGACCCCGGGAGAAGGCACGGGCGATGGGCGTCTATGCCTTCGTTGCCTCGGCCGGTGGCGCGATCGGCCTACTGGTGGGCGGTGCGCTGACCCAGGCGCTCAGCTGGCACTGGATCTTCTTCATCAACGTTCCCATCGGCGTCGCCACGCTCGTCCTCGGCTCGATCCTCATCCACGAGCGGCCCGGTCGGGGCATCCGCAACGGGGTGGACGTGCTCGGGGCGGTCCTGGTCACCGTCTCGGCGATGCTCCTGGTCTACGCCATCGTCGAGGCCAGCACCTACGGCTGGCTCACGCTGCGCACCGTCGGGGTCGGGGCGGTGGCCGTCGTCCTCATGGGGCTGTTCGTCTGGCTCGAGTCGCGCCTCGACGATCCGATGGTTCCACTCCGGATGTTCCAGCTCCCGCAACACCACCGGTGCCACGGTCGTACGCCTGCTCTTCCCGATCGGAATGTTCGGCAATTCTTCATCGGCGCCCTCTACTTCCAGCACGTACTCGGCTACAGCCCGGTCGCCACCGGCCTGGCCTTCCTGCCGATGAACCTGCTGATCGCCCTGTTCTCACTGTTCCTCACCGCTCGGGTGATGAACCGCATCGGGGCTCGCAACACCCTGATCCCGGGCCTGCTGCTCATCTTCTGCGGACTGATGCTCTTCGTCTTCCTCCCGCTGCACGCGAGCTATGTGACCGACGTGCTCCCCGGCATGGTGCTCTTCGGAGCGGGTGCGGGTCTCGCCTTCTCCCCCTCGGTGGCCCTCGCCATGCACGACGCCTCCCCGGCCGACACCGGTCTCGCTTCAGGACTGGCCAACACGTCGATCCAGCTCGGAGCCGCACTCGGTGTGGCCATCCTCGCCAGCGTCTCCGAGACCCGCATGCGCACCCTGGTGGCTGCCGGCGTGCCCCCGGCCAACGCGTCGCTCTCCGGTTACCACCTCGGCTACCTCATCGCTGCCGGGTGCATCGCATTCGCCACCGTCTTCGCCGTGGTGATCTTCCGGGACCGCACGATCGGCCGGATCCTCACGAGCGAGGAGCAGGCCACGATCTCGATGCTCGAGCCGGAGATCGGTCTCTGAGGCGACGGGTCGGGCGTCACTGCTTTGCCAGGATCGCCGCAATCTCCAGCGCCGGATCGAGCACCACCGGACCGGTCGTCGTCACCTCGGCACTCACGATACGCCCATTGAATGCGAACGGGGCCGAGTAACCTTCGCCCACCGCCGGTCCCCACTCGTAGCCACAGGTGAGGCCGATCCCGACCTCGTTGAAGACGGCCGGCGTGAACCGATCGATCGTCCCCTCGGCCACAACGTCATCGTCGAGATCGAGGCTGGCCGAGCCGCCCCCCCGTCCGTCCACCTCGAAGTCGGAACTGCGCCGTGTGGCGCCCCGGCCCCATCGCCTTCTCGGCGAGCAGGACATGACGCTCCCTTCCATACAGATTGTGGACATAGCGCAGCCGGCCGTCCAGGACGTGGAACGACCATCCGCCCAAGGCGCAGCCCAGAGCAACCAACACCCCGCTCGGCACGACGGCATCGGCGACGTCCACCGCGACCGAGATCACATGAGAGCGATTGCAGAGTTTGACCGCGACCGATTCGGGTACCGGTGCGCCCCCCTGGAAATACCGGAACGTGTCGCGGGGGCGCCGGGTGTCGGGTTTCGGGTGGGCGATGGCCTCCATCACTCTGTTGTCGAGGGGCAGCACATCGTTCTTGCGTGCTTCGACCCACCACAGCTCCACGAGATCGCGCACCTTGTCCGGGTAGTGACCGGCGAGATCATTGGTCTCGGAAGGGTCGTCCTCCACGAAGTAGAGCTCCCAGACGTCGCTGTCGAATGGCGCATTGACGCTGAGTCCGTCGTCATACAGGGGACCGACGGGGTGAAAGGTCACGGCTTTCCAGCCGTCGTGATAGATCGCCCGGGAGCCCAGCATCTCGAAGTGCTGGGTGACGTGCCGGCCCGGCGCCGACGCTCCATCTCCGGTCAGCACGTACGCGAAGCTCGTACCATCGATGTGCGACTGGGCAAGACCGTCGATCGTCTCGGGCGTCCTGATCCCCGCCAGTTCGAGAACCGTCGGCATGACGTCGATTGCATGGGCGAATTGCCGGCGGACACTGCCGGCGGTGTCTCCGCGAGCGCCCGACGGAAGGCGGACGATGCAGGGATCGGCGATCCCACCTTCGTGCACCTCCCGCTTCCAGCGCCTGAACGGGGTGTTGCCCGCCATCGTCCAACCCCACGGGTAGTTGTTGTGACTCAACGGTCCGCCGATCTCACCGATCCGCCGATACATCTCCCCGGTCCCGGAGCCGTCGAAATTGGAGAGCCGTCCCTCGTTGATCGTTCCTTCCCGGCCGCCCTCCGAGCTCGCACCGTTGTCGGACACGACCATGACGACACTGTTGTCGGCTTCACCCAGATCATCGATGAACGACAGGAGCCGACCGATCTGTTCGTCCGTGTAGGACAGGTAGGCGGCGAAGCATTCCATGAACCGCTCGGCCAGAGCCCGCTCGCGGTCGTCCAGACTCTCCCAGGACGGGACCCAGTCCGGACGAGGTGCCAGGACGGTGCCCTCGCCGATCACCCCGAGCGCGCGTTGCCGGGCAAACGTCTCTTCGCGCCACCGGTCCCAGCCGCCCGCGAAATCGGCCCTTGTAGCGCTCGATCCAGGCTGGTGGTGCGTGGTGCGGGGAGTGGCAGGCCCCTGTGCAGAAGTAGAGGAAGAACGGCTTGTCGGCATCGACCGCTCGCAGGTCACCCAGAAACTCGATGGCGCGGTCGGCGAGATCCGCGCTGAGGTGGTAGCCCTCCTCCACGGCACGCGGAGGCCGCACCGCGTGGTTGTCGTGGTACAGCGCCGGCATGAACTGGTGGGTCTCGCCGCCATGGAAGCCGTACCACCGATCGAATCCGCGTCCGAGCGGCCAGGAGCCGCGCGAACCGGCCATGTTGGTCTCGTCCTCGGGACTCAGGTGCCACTTGCCGACCGCGTAGGTGGCATAGCCGGTCGCCTGGAGGATCTCCGAGAGGAAGCCGTTCTCGCGGGGCGGCTTGCCCCAGTAGCCGGGGAACCCGATGGCCAGATCGGCCACCCGTCCCATGCCGTTCCGGTGGTGGTTGCGTCCGGTCATCAGACAGGCTCGTGTCGGCGAGCACAGGGCGGTGGTGTGAAAATTGGTCAGGCGGAGTCCCTCGGTCGAGAGGCTGTCGAGCACCGGAGTGTCGATGTCGGACCCGTAGCACCCGAGCTGGGCGAAGCCAACGTCGTCGAGAACGATCAGCACGACGTTCGGCGCACCAGGAGGAGGTGACGGTGTCGGTGGCCACCACGGCTCGGAGTCCCGCCAGTCGTCTCCGATCCTGCCGCCGAATTCGCGTCCTGGCGTCATCGCAACCCCTTGCCTCGAGACATCCGTGACATTCAGTGAACCACGCCCGGGCGGCCGGTGTCCGAGGGCGCCGGCGTGATGCTGGCTCAACGATCACCGGTCTGGTCGCTCCCGTCAGCCATGGGAGCGGTTGTCGGACTCACGGAGACGAGCTGCCATCGATCTCATTACCTTTCTGGCGATGGCCGGGACGGAGTCCAGCAAACGCTCGAAGTCGCGACGGGAGAGGAGGAGGATCTCGACGTCCGTGGTACACACGACCGAGGCCGAGCGTGGTTTGCGGTCGAGCAACGAAAGCTCGCCGAAGTGGTCCCCGGCACCCAGCTCTGCGACCGTCCTCCCCTTGCGCCTCACCTCGGCGCTGCCGCTCACGATCACGAAGAGGTACGAACCCATCTCTCCCTCTCCGACCAGCCACTCCCCCTCTGCGACGCTGGCCTCGGCGAGCAAGCGCCGGATCTTCCTCAGTTCCGACTCTGAGCAGTTCGAGAACAGCCAGATGCCCTTGAGATCGAGCGAACCGGTGACCTGTTCCATCGAACGAAGTTATCCGCCCAGATCTGCGCCTGCCGTCGGGTCACCGGTCGGACCGCTCATGCCGTTGCCACGCATGGTCAGACCGCGATCCGGGGCCCATCCCCCGAACCGGGGAGCCGAGCGGTCATGAGCTCGACGGTGGCTCGCAGATGGTCGTGTGACGCTGCAATGGCGAGCCCGGAGTCGGTTCGCCCGGCGGTCCTAGACTGCCCGGATGACCCTCGGTGAATTCATGGGCTGGCTCCGTGTCGGTGTCGGAGTCACGATCGTCGTGGCGCCGGAGGCGCTGCTCCGGCTCTCGTCGCGGGAACCATCGACCGGGGCGTCCCGGCTGCTCCTCCGCACGATCGGGATCCGAGATGTCGCCCTCGGGGTCGGAACCGTCCGAGCCGCCCGCTCCGGTGACCGGGCAGCAGCGAGGACCTGGATCTCGGCGGGATTGCTCAGCGACTCCCTCGACACCGTGACCAGTCTCGTCAGCATCCCCTCGATCGGCACGGCGGAGGGGTTCGGTGCGGCGGCCGCCGCGCTTTCGTTCGTGGGTGGCGATCTCGCGGCCCGGATCGCCGAGTCCTGACAGCAGCATGTTGACCGGATTCGCCCACGCCGCCGTCTGCGTTCCGGACGTCCGAGCAGCCACCCGGTGGTACTCGGAGGTACTCGGGCTCCGAGTGCTCTCGCCGCCTTACGAGATGGCTGGTGACGCCATCGAACGGGACATGGGTGAGCTCGTACCGAGCCCGGTGGTCGTGAACGCCGCCATCGTGGGCCTCGACGCTGACGACCACGTCCTCGAGCTGATCGAGTACCCGCGGGTCGCCCACCGGGCGCCGACCGGGGCTACACCCCAGATCACGGAGATAGGGCTCACCCACGTCGGACTGGTGTGTGACGACATCGACGCCACACGACGCGAGCTCGGAGCGCGTGGTGTGACCTTCCTGACCTCGGGTATCGCGGATGTGGCCTCGCTCAGAACGTCCTGGTTCTGCGATCCCTGGGGGACCGTGTTCATCCTTGTCCAGAAGCGAGCGGTCGACCGGCCGTATTGGCGCCAAGCCGGCGCAGACACCCCGGTGCCGCCGACCGGCACAACTACAGGGTGATCGCCCTCCTGGAGCCCGGAGCGAGCGGGTCGCGGTCGGCCTCCGTCGCCACGGCCGGCTCGCCGCGGAGCTCTCTTGCGTACCGAGCCGCAAGCTGCCGCGAAAAGCCCCATCGCCGAGCGAACTCGCCGATCGACATGCCAGCGCCGAGACAGTCCGCCATCGCGGCCAGCCGGAGCGCGTGCCGTGCCTGCTCGAGCCTGTCGAGGGCCTCTACGCTCTCCCGCCGAGGCTGGTCCGGAGGTATGGCATCGATGTTGGAGGGCACGTCCGTGCCCCGTTCGAGTCGCTCGAGCGCCCGGCTGAGCGTCGCCTCGTGCTTCCGAGCCATGCTCCTCACGTCCCGATAGGCCTGTATGAGGTCCCGGATCGCCTGCTGCACTGATTCCGAATCCTGCGCCGACATGACCGCGATCCTCGCGCACCGGCGTGGAGAGCGAGAGACATTCCACTCACCACCTACTGACGGAAGGATCGGTACACAATGGCACTCGACGATGACGTGATCCGGTTGGCCAAGGGCCCCAACCTGGCGACGGTCGTGACTCTCATGCCGAACGGACAGCCGCAGGCACTGCTGACCTGGATCGACACCGACGGCGAGGTGCTGCTCGTCAACACCGAGCCCCAACGTCAGCGGGCGCGGAACGTTGCTCGAGACCCTCGGATCACGGTCCTCATTCACTCCGCCGACAACCCCTGGGACTGGGCCGAGGTCCGTGGCCACGTTGTCGGAACCGTGGCCGGCCAGGCTGCACGGACCCATATCGACGAGCTGTCGAATCGCTATGTCGGCACGGACTATCAGAATCCGATCGGTCCCGAAGGAAGGATCATCCTGCGCGTCGCCGCCGACAAGGTGAACACTCCGGCGATGCTCTTCCGCTGACCGCCGCTGCGGAAGAGCCTCAGCGGCAGCGGACGGCTACCGCCGGCGAAGGCGCTTGTCCGAGACCGACGGGGGGGTCCACCCGGCGTCGGCGCTCCCCACGTTCTCGCCGGGAGGAGCGATCTCGTCGATCCGATCCAGGACCTCCTCGCCCAGAGAGATCTCGGTGACCGCGAGCTGGGACTCCAACTGCTCCATCGTGCGGGGTCCGATGATCGGACAGGTCACCGCCGGATGAGCGAGCACGAAGGCGAGGCTGAGCTCGATCAGTGAATGCCCGACCTCATCGGCCAGCTTCTGGAGCCGGGTGACCACATCGAGCTTCTGCTGGTTGGCCGGGCGGGAGAGGTCGTAGCGGTCGGGCAGCATGGCCGAGCGCCGCGAGACGTTCTCCTTTCCCTCCCCGAATGCGCCGGTGAGCCAGCCGCCGGCGAGCGGGCTCCAGGAGAGCACGCCCATCCCGAACCGCTGGCAGACCGGCAGCAGATCGGCCTCGATGCTGCGTGCCAGGATCGAGTACTGGGGCTGCTCCGTCCGGAAGCGCTCGCGCACCCGGCGTTCGGCGACCCACTGCGCCTCGACCACCTGGTACGCGGGGAAGGTGGAGCTCCCCGCATAGCGGATCTTGCCGTCCCGTACGAGATCACTCAGCGCACCGAGGGTGTCGTCGACGTCGCACTCCGGCGACGGTCGGTGGATCTGGTAGAGATCGATGTAGTCGGTGCCGAGGCGCCGCAGACTGTTCTCACACCCGGCGATGACCCACCGTCGCGAGTTGCCCTGGGTATTGGGATCACCCCCCATCGGACTGTGCACCTTCGTGGCGAGCACGATCTTGTCCCGCTCCAGGCCCTCGAGCGCCTTGCCCACGATGGTCTCGGACTCACCGGCGGAGTACACGTCGGCGGTGTCGACGAAATTGATGCCGGCGTCCACGGCCCGGTGAATGATGCGCACCGAGTCGTCATGGTCCCGGTTGCCCCAGGCGCCGAACATCATCGCTCCGAGGCACAGCTCACTCACCGTGACGCCGGTCGATCCGAGGAGGCGATAGTGCATGCGGACACTTAATCACAGGGATGTCGCCGCATCCCCGGGAACCCGTCGGTGACCCACTGTTCAGCCACGCGACCGGAA
Organism: uncultured Acidimicrobiaceae bacterium; assembly: GCA_963769775.1. Taxonomy (GTDB): domain Bacteria; phylum Actinomycetota; class Acidimicrobiia; order Acidimicrobiales; family RAAP-2; genus Bog-756. The sequence continues at coordinate 21,928 of CAVYNC010000009.1, forward strand.
TTTCCGGCTCCACTGCTCACCACAACCTTGCATTGCAAGTTAGCGACGGGTATCATGCGTCGCATGGGAGTGAGCGGAGGCCGCAGGACCCAACTGCTCCGTGGAGTGCTCGACCTGTGCCTCCTGGCGGTGGTGGACGAGGGTCCCGCCTACGGCTACGAGATGACCAAGCGCCTCGGGGCGCGGGGGCTCTCGATCGTCGGCGAGGGATCGATCTACCCGTTGCTGGGCCGGCTCGAGAGAGACGGCCTGGTCGATACCCATAGGGCCGCGAGCAACGGAGGCCCGCCCCGGAAGTACTACCGCCTCTCCCGCCAGGGAACCCGCGCGTTGGCGTCGGGGATCTCCGAGTGGCGCACGACCCGGGACGCCGTCGACGCGGTCCTCGGACCTGTCGAAGCGGAGGTGAGCTGATGAGCGGGTTCGTGGACGAGTGCCGCAAGGAATGGAGCCGGCTCGGGGTGCCCGACGCCGCGTCCAACGAGATGACGGCCGAGCTCGCGGCTGACCTTGCCGAGGCCGAGGCCGACGGAGCGTCCGCGGAAGAGGTGCTCGGCAACGGCGTCTTCGATGCCCGGTCCTTTGCGGCTTCCTGGGCCACGGCCCGCGGTCTCGTGCCCTGCGAGCACCCGGCACCGGGAGGGATCCGGACCCGCTGGGCCGTGGCAGTCAGCGCACTCGTCTCCTTCGTTGCCGGGGCTGCGGGGCTCGTGCTCCTTGCGCGCCGCCAGGGAGCATCGGTGGCATCAGCCGTCTTCCGGCGTTCGTTTCACCTCTCGGTCCCCGGATTCTCCGGACCTCGCAGCTTCAGGATCGGACCTCACCTGCCCGGTAGCACGATCTTCCTGCGGAGCAGCGGCTTCCAGGCGTTGGGGGTGATCCTTGTGCTGGTCGGTGTGATCGGGCTGGGCTTGACCCTCTGGCTCTGGAAACCGTGGTCCACCCGCCGGGGCCGATCCGGGTTCGACGATTCCATGGGGCTGCCGAGCTATTTCTGACCGGCCGGGCGGCCTGCTCCGAGGATGAGGGGCCACATCCGGGGGGAGAGCCAGTCGTAGAACGCATGGGCGACCGGTTCGGTCGAGTTGCCCGCGAACTGGTTTCCAGGCGCGTACGCCGGAGTGTGGATCCCGTCCGGTGTCCTGACCTGCACGCCGTTCAGATACTCGTGAAAGACCCCGCCGGGGGAGAGCAGTGCTCCGTAGTCGATGGTGCTCACCGATCGGGGGAACTCGGCTGCGACCGTCCGGATGAGTTGGTCGTAGATGATCCGCCGACGCGGCTGATCCTGCGGAAACGGCGCCTCACCGAAGCTGGCGCCGTTGGCCATGGACGGCATCGTCGTGAAATCGAAGTGTGCTCCGTGGGCCGTACCGGTCCGCACGGCCAGGCGCATCTGGGAGAGCTCGTAGCGCTGGAATGACGGTTCGGTGATATCGACCCATCGACCCTGGCGGATCATGTCCTGGACCTCCCACACCCCCGCCACGAACAGGACCACGTCTCCCGGCGCCGTGCCGGAGACGCTCATCGCATCCAGGCGGGGCCACTGTTGGTCTGCCGGGGTTGCCTCGTTGCACGCCGGGAACATGGCCAGCTGGGGAGTCGGCGGATCGTTGGAGACCCACGAACCGACGGCCAGGCCGCAGCCGTAGAGACCGTGGTTGTCCACCCGCGTCCCCGGAGGTGCCGTGGCAGCCAGTGCGTAGCCGAGGGTGAGTGCGGTGCTGTCTCCGAGAACGACCACCACCGGAGGGGTCGTCATCGGAGAGGCGATCCGGAAGCTGTGGACGCTGACCGTGGCGCCGGCCGGCAGCTCGGTGGCGGCGACCACCACCGTGACCGTGGCCACCAGCACCGTGACCGCCGGGCCGAGTGCCTTCAGGGAACGCCAGAAGGCACCCTCCATGACCGGCCGCTCGACCAGGTAGTAGCTCACGGTTGCCAACACGAACGTGCAGGCGAATCGCAGCGCGAGAAGCGGGAGGCCGCTGGCGCCGGTCCGGGTGGCGTCGAGCTCGACGAAGACCGGGTAGTGCCACAGATAGGCCCCATAGGAGACCATCCCCATCCATACCAGTGGGCGCACGGACAGACACCTGGCCAACGGACCGTCCGGCACGCACACCGCGCAGATGACCAGAGCGGCTGCCGACAGCGCCGAGAGCATGAAGCCGCCGCGGTAGGCGAGGGAAGAGGTTCCGTCCTGGGTGGAGGAGAGGATCACCGTTCCGGCGAGGCCGGCTCCTCCGAGCACGGTGAGCACGCGACGCGGGCGGCGCCGGTGGTCGCCCGCGGGGCCATTCCCCCGAGACCGCGTCGCGCCTGGATCACTGTCATCGAGCAGGCCAGCACCGAGCCGATCAGGATCGACTGGGCGTGGGTGTCCGTGCCGAAGTAGAGCCGCGTCAGGTTGGCGTTCGGGCGGTAGAGCACCGCCATCTCGATCATCGAGGCCGCGGCCCCGACAGCGGAGACCGCCAGCAGGACCCGGACCCCTCGGGCGAAGGTCTTGGCGAGGTGCATGACGGCCACCACGACCAGGGGCCAGACCAGATAGAACTGCTCCTCGACGGCCAATGACCAGGTATGGGTGAGAGGCGAACTCACCGCGGTGACGAGGAAGTAGTTGCTCGAGGCCGCGATCTGCCACCAGTTGGAGAAGTAGAACAGCGCGGAGAGCGCACTCATCCGGTAGTCGGGGAAGAGGCCCGGAGGCTGCGCGAAGCGCACCACCAGGGACACCACCACCAGGACCACCAGCAAGGCGGGCAGGAGACGGCGGGCCCTTCGCAACCAGAACTGGGCGAGCGCAATGCGTTCCCGCCTCGCGTACTCGCCGAGCAGGAGCCCGGTGATCAGATAGCCCGACAGCACGTAGAAGATGTCGAGGCTGAAGAATCCCCCCTTCAGCGATCCCGGGTCGAAGTGGTAGCCCAGGATGATGAGGAGGGCCACCGCCCGGAGGCCGTCCAGAGCGTCGATCCGTTCCTTGCCGGTGGCAGATCCCCTCGCGTGGGCACGGGGGGCTGAGGCGTCGGGTGCACCATCCGGCGTCATCGTCGCACTTCTCCCCGAGCCCGTCGCCTGCCTATCCCGGCGATGCTAGGTGAGCGCACGGCGATGCGCCGAGCACCTGTGTCACCAGCTTTGGCCGGGGTGCGCGGCTCTCAGACCCGGCCGGTCAGCTCTCGGCCCTGGCCTCCTTGGCGTACCGGGCGGCCAGCTGACGTGAGATCCCGAAGGACCGCCCGAGCTGCCCGATGCTCATACCCTCGTCGATCCCCGCGGCAATGACGGCGACCCGCAACCGGTGGCGTGCCGCGGTCAGGTCCTTGATCGCATCCAACAGCGCGGCCTGTCGGGGTTCGGCGGACGGGATCCCATCGAAGGCCTCTGCGATGGTCGCACCTTGGGCGAAGACCTTCAGCGCACGTTTGAGCACCCGCTCAGCGTCCCGGAGACGCTCCCTGACCGTCAGGTTCGCCTCGATGAGACCCTCGATCGATCGAACCACTTCATCCCTGGGTTGCGGCACCGCCGGACAACATACCGGGCAGGACACCGGTGCAATGCGCCCACGCCGTCCAAGTGCGTGGCCACGTGATACCTGCCCAGTGGATACGGGACAGTTGCCCAGGGGATGATCCAGAACCGACGCATCCGCGGCCGGCCAGGCCCCTTGCAGTCGGCTGTCCCTGCCGGGTTGGCGGAAGGTAGGTTTGCGGAATGGTCGGCACGGCGGACCTCGGGCAGCTCGGTCGGATCTTCGCGGACCCGGCCGCCTACGCGGACCCCGTCGCCTGGCACGAGTCCGCCCGGCGACTACGGCAAGAGGCACCGATCACCCTGGTCTCCCTGCCCGAGTACCAGGACTTCTGGGCCATCACCCGGCACGCGGACATCATGGAGATCGAGCGCAACGCCGAGGTCTTCTGCAACGCCCCGGTGCCCGTCCTCCAGACGCGGGCCGATGTCGAAGCCGCCGTCATGGAGGACCCGCCGGTGAAAACGCTCGTCCAGATGGACGGAGACGAGCACCGGGCGAGTCGCGGCATCGTGAGCGACTGGTTCAAACCGATGAACGTGAGAACGCTCACCGATCGTGTCGACGAGTTGGCGACGCAGGTCGTCGACCGGATGGCGTCGATGGGCGGTCGGTGCGATTTTGCAAACGACGTCGCCATGCCCTACCCGCTGCAGGTCATCCTCTCGATTCTGGGCCTGCCGGAAGAAGACCACCAGAAGATGCTCACGCTCACCCAGGAGCTCTTCGGGGCCGAGGATCCCGACATCGGTCGGGTCGGCGAGGACTCGAGCATCCTCGAGGTGCTGCTCGACTTCGTCAACTACTTCACCGATCTGGCCAACGATCGGAGGAGACATCCCACCGGGGATCTCGCCAGCGTCGTGGCGAATGCCGAGATCGGCGGTCAGCCCCTTCCCGACATGGATGTGATGGGCTTCTACCTGATCATCTCGACCGCCGGCCACGACACGACGTCGAACTCGATCGGCGGGAGCATGCTCGCACTGATGGAGCACCGCGACCAGCTCGAACTGCTGCGGGCTCACCCGGAGCTCATCACCCACGCAGCCGACGAACTCATTCGCTCGCGTCGCCCGTCAAGCACTTCGTCCGGACCTGCCGCTCGCCGTTCACCGTCGGGGGCCACCCTTTCCAAGCGGGCGACGTCACGCTGCTCTCGTTCGCCTCGGGCAACCGGGACGAGGAGGTGTTCGAGGATCCTTTCCGGCTCGATGTCCGTCGGGAGAACGCCTCCTCGCACCTCGCCTTCGGGTTCGGCCAGCATTTCTGCCTCGGCGCGCACCTCGCGCGCATGGAGGTCCGTGCGTTCTTCAGGGAGCTGCTCGGCCGGATCGAATGGATCGAGCTCGACGGCGAACCCACCTTCGTGCAGTCGACCCTGGTCAGTGGCCCCAAGACCCTCCCGGTCCGTTACAAGTTCCGCTGACGGCAACAGCAAAGGGCTCGGGATCGTCCGTCCCGGATCGGAGGTGAACCCGGGTCAGGCGGACGCCCTGTCGAGCAGCCCGTAGCGACGCCGGACCGAGCGATCCACCCACGAGAAGCCGCCGTCGACGACGATCCCGATGAAGACGATGACGATCATCAGGGCGACGACCACCGCCCACTCGGCCTGGGTCGTGGCGTTCACCACCCGACCCCCCAGGCTCAGGGGATCGACCAGCACCAGGAACTCACCGGCCATCAAGGCGTGCCAGGCGAAGGCCCATCCCTGTTTCATGCCGCCGAGGATGCTCGGGAAGGCGGCGGGCAGGACGACGTGCCGCTCGAGTGACAGCCCACGGGCACCGACGATGCGCCCGACCCGAAGGAAACTCGGAGGCACCAGGTCGATCCCGCTGATGAACCCGTTCGCCACGGCGGGGGCAGCGCCCAGGATCATCATCAGGATGATCGCCTTGGAGGTGACCCCGAACACCATGATGGCCGGTGGGTACCAGAGCACCGACGGCATGGTCTGCATGCCGGTGATGAGCGACCCGATGGCGGCCCGGAGCACCGACACCCGGGCCACCGCGGTTCCCACGATCCCCCCGATGACCACCACCAGCAGGTACCCGAGGATCGCCTGCTGGGCGGTGACCCAGCAGGACTGCCAGAAGAGTGAGGTACCGAGGAGGTCCCACAGCTGGCGCGCCACGGTTGCCGGCGACTGCAGGATGTAGGGCTTCCAGTGGGTCCAGGTCGCGATCTGCCACACCAGGACGATCAGTGTGAGGGCAACCAGTTTGGGCCAGGTGGCCTGCCAGATCCGGTGCCCGAGCCGCCCGCGCCGCGGCTGCCCGACGTCGTCCAGGGCATCCAGTCCGGACAGCGCCTGATCGAGGGTCGGAGCTGACGGTTCCGCTACTGCGGTGGCCCGTTGGGAGGAAAGCTCACCGGCCATGGCGGCTCACCTCCGATCGCAGCTGGTCGGTGACACGCGCGGCGAGGGTGGCGATCTCGGACGAATCGATCCTGCGTGGTCGGTCGAGGTCGACCGGGAAGGTCATCGCCACCCGCCCCGGCCGGCTGGTCAACAGCACGATCCGGTCCCCCAGGCGGGCCGCCTCGCGCACGTTGTGGGTCACGAACAGGACGGTGAAGCGACGGTCCAGCCAGAGGGACTCGAGCTCGTCATGGAGCAGGTCCCGTGTGATGGCATCGAGGGCACCGAACGGCTCGTCCATCAGCAACAGGCCGGCGTCCTGGGCGAGGGCCCGGGCCAGCGCGGCCCGCTGGCGCATCCCCCCCGAGAGCTCGTGGGGACGCTTCGTCCCGAATCCCCCGAGGTGGACCCGCTCGAGCAGTTCGGCTGCCGCGGCCCGCCGCTCCGACTTGCCGACCCCGCGCAGTCGCAGTGGGAGCTCCACGTTCGCCGCAACCGTGAGCCACGGGAACAGCGCCGAGTCCTGGAAGAGCATGGCCACAGGCGTCCGGTCTGTGCTGCCTTCGGGGCGAGGGACCTCGACGGTTCCGGCCGTCCGCCGGTCCAGGCCGGCGACCAAATTGAGGATGGTGGTCTTGCCGCACCCGGAGGCGCCCACCAGACAGACGAACTCCCCGGGGGCGATGTCCAGGTTGATGTCGTGGAGGGCGACCACCCCGGACGAGGCGTCCCCGTGGCGCTTGGAGACGCCGGTCAGGGTGACCGAGGGGGCCGCGACACTCGTTCGCTCGCGGGGTCGGGAGGCGAGGATGCTCATCCGGCCGAGACGGTGCTCTTGCCTGCTGCCTGCAGCAGTTGGTTGATCGGCCCGAGGTCGAAGATCCCGGTGATGTTGGTGGTCTTGAAGCCGGCAGCCTTTGCGTGCGCGAGGTCGGTGAGGATCGACGAGGCGATCGGGTCGTTGGTGAACGTCATGTCGGACCAGGCCGTGGCGAGCTCAGGCGCCCTGAGCGCCTTGCCGGTGAGGGTGGCCAGCTGTGTGTTGGCATCGGCCTGGGCCGCGGTCGGGTCGGCGTTGATGAACGCCGTCGTGGCCAGCTGGCCCTTCAGCAGGTCGTTGACCACCGAGGGGTGTGCCGAGAGGAAGCTGGTGGTCACGACCAGGAGCGTGGTCGAGAAGAGCCCCCCGGCCAGAGCGACTTCTCGTTGACCAGGATGTGACCGTGGCCCTCGCTGACCATCCGGGTAACCCACGGCTCGGGTACCCAGGCCCCGGCGATGGTGCCGGCCTCGAACGAGGCGAGGGTGGTGGCGTTGTCTTCGGGGAGGATGGTGACCTCGCCGCTCCCCCCGTTCGGGCCGGGATAGGTGAGTCCCTGCTTGGAGAGCCACGTGCGGAGCGCGACGTCCTGGGTGTTCCCCAACTGGGGGGAGGCCACGGTCTTTCCCTTGAGCTGGTCGGCCGAGGTGATCGACGGCGCGACCACCAGCGCAGCGCCGCCGGAGGTCGCCCCCGAGATGATCCTGATCGACTTGTCCCCCTCCGAGTAGGCGGTGATGGCTGAATTGGGCCCCATGTAGCCGGCGTCCAACGAACCCGCCAGGAGCGCGGTGACCTCGGCGGGGCCCGCGTTGAACGTCGAGGTCTGGAGGGTCACGTTGGACAGGAGGGACTTGGCGAAGATGCCGTGCTGCAGGCCCACCGAGCGCGGCGGCGTGGGTGAGATTGGTCAGGTAGCCGAGGCGGAGCGTCACCGGCACGTTGGAGGTGGTCTGGTTCGACCCCGACGCAGCGGTCGTGGTCGTGGACCCCGAGCCGGAGCTACAGGCGGCGGCCAGGACCGCAACGAGCCCGACGAGGCCGGCAACGGCCGGACGGCTGGTTCGAATGCGACGAGTCGACGGGGGCATAGTTCTCCTGCTGTTCTCCCGAGCCGTTCGGGACCGTGGCGTGCGGGTAGCAGAGGAGCTCGCGACGTCCCGCCGCGCCACCCCTCTCTCTGTTCCGGTCTCTCTATGTTTCCTATTTACATACTAGATAGATAGGTATCTAGCAGTCAAGCGCCGGCTGAACGCCCGGAGCCAAGCGCCGGCCGTCCCTCGTCGTTCCGATAAGGGGCTCACCCTCATGCCACACCAGAACGGCGCATATGCTCACATCACCCTCGGCGAGCACGCCGCGAGGCGCCAGGCGCAAGCCGAAGAAGAAGGGGGCAGGAGTGGAACGCGAGCCGATGAGCCCGGACCGGACCCCGGCCCGCCGGGTGCTGCTCATCGACCCGGTCGGCGGCCGCAGCGGCGGCACCCAGATGCTGGCTGATGAAATCCTCCACCGCGCCGATCCGGCGCGGTTCTCCGTTGCCCTGGCGTGCCTTGGTGACGGGCAGTGGGCGCAACGTGTGCGCGCCGAGGGCTACTCCATGGAGATCGTGGCGCGCACGCGTTGGCGGGACGTCGCCAACATCGTGTCGGTTGCGCGCCAGCTGCGGAACATCATCCGCGAAAATGGCATCGATCTCGTGCACGCTACCGAGAACTCGTCGTTCCTCTACGCGAGCCTGGCAGGCCGCTGGGCGAAGGTGCCCGTGGTCTGGATGCTGTACGACCCCCTCTCCGGGGCGTCGTTCGCACGCAAGGCGTCGGCGCGACTCCTCGGACAGCTCAGACCGTCCATGATCATCTTCGGGTCGACCACGCCTTCTCACGGCGTCCCTCGCCCGCGCACAGTTCCCACGACGACCATCTTGCCCGGCGTCGATCTGGCCCGAGCGCGGAGCGGGAACGCACACCGGGCCCGACGGGATCTGGGCATCCCCGACGACGTCCCGCTCATTGCCATGTTCGGTCGCGTTGATCCGTTCAAGTGCCAGACGGACTTCCTGCAGGCCCTGGAGGTGGTCGCCCGAAGCAGGCCTGACGTTCGCGCCGTCATCTGTGGATGGGAGCCCGCTTCGGACTACACCCGCATGCTCCGCCAATTGCGCAGTGATCTCGGACTGGACGACATCGTGACGATCACTGGATTCGTGGCAGACAACGTGAAGGATGACATCCTGGCGGCGGCCGATATCGTGGCGCATCTGGCCCGGCGTGAACCGTTCGGTCTCGCCGTCGTCGAGGCCATGGCGGCGGGCAAGGCGGTGGTGGCGGCTGATGCCGTAGGGCCACGGTCATTGATCGAGGACGGGGTCACGGGAACGCTGGTCCCGATTGGGGATGTGGCGAGGATTGCCGCGGCCCTCGGGACGCTCGTCGACGAGCCCGACCGCGCGCCCGCATGGGTGCGGCCGCCACCGGCGCTGCGGCAAAGCACTCCGTCGACGACATGGTGCAACGCGTCGAGCAAACGTGGGACGCCGTCATTACAGCCCATCAGACCGGTTCCCCTGTTCCTGCGGGCGCATGACGAGGTTTGGCCGACGGATTCGCAGTCCAGGATGCCGAGCGCCCCGGGCCGGGGCAGACTACCGACGTGCAGGCCGTCCGATTCGATCTGGCCGACCCGGGGTTCCCGGCCTCTCTGGCCGAGGTGCCCGAGCCCCAACTGCCCACCGGCGAGTGGGCGCGGGTGGCGGTCGCCCGCGGAGGGATCTGCGGCAGCGATCTGCATCTCTTCTCGCCGTCCGGTGGGGGGTCGCCGACACTGGTGTCGCTCGGCACCCTGCCGTTCGTCCTCGGCCACGAGATATCCGGAACGGTGATCGAGGCCGGTCCCGACTGCTCCTGGTCGGCCGGCGCCCGGGTGGCGGTGGACCCGATACTCCCCTGCAGGGTCCGCGGGATCGACCCACCCTGTGCCACCTGTGCACGCGGTTGGCCGTCGAGTTGCCTCGAGCTCGACAGCCGCGTCCTCACACCGGGACGGTCGATCGGCTACACCGACGGATTGGGCGGCGGCTGGGCCGAACAGGTGGTGGCGCACGCATCGATGCTCCACGCGATCCCCGACGGTGTCCCGGACCGGGTCGCCGCGCTACACGAACCCGTCTCGATCGCCCTCCACGGACTCGGCCGCCGGCCACCGGAGGGCGATGATCCCGTCCTCGTCGTCGGCGGAGGCATCATCGGGCTGGCAACGCTCGCCGCGCTCGCTGCGCTGTTCCCCGCCAACCCGGTCACCGTCCTGGTACGGCATGCGCACCAGGCGGCCGCCGCCCGGGCCTGCGGGGCCACCCACGTCGTCCACGGGTCGGGGGCCGAGGCGTTCGAGCAGCTGGCCGCCATCCGAGGCATCCGGACCGTCGGCTCGGGACAGGACTGGATGCTCGTCGGCGGTTTCCCCTACGTCGTCGAGGCCGCCGGCAGTGCAGGGTCCCTGACCGATGCCCTGCGGGCGGTCGCCAATCGCGGCACTGTCATCCTGCTCGGCGCCTTGGGTACCGGAACGGTCGACATGACCCCCCTCTGGTACAAGGAGGCCGTTGTCATCGGCTCGGTGGACCACGGTCGGGATCCCGCCGCATCCATCGGACTTGCCGTCCCGGGCCGGGACCACTCGATCGACGTCGCGCTCGACGTGCTGGCGAGGGACGGTTTCCCTGACGATCTCGTGATCACCCACGAGTTCCCGCTCGCCGGCTATCGCGACGCCGTCCGGGCCGGGCTCGACAAGGTGGCGAGCAACGCGATCAAGGTGGTCTTCCGACCCTCGGAGAATTGACGCTGGCGTGAGCGCCCGACTGGTGGCAGGTTTGCCCAGAAGCAAACGGGAACGATCCCAGCGGGGCCGGTTCGGCAAGCTGGCCCGACACCCGTGCAAACCGGCAGAACCGAGGAGGCGCCGATGAATGCGGATCACGTGGACGAGCAGGGAGAGGAGTCCTTTCCGGCCAGCGATCCTCCGGAAGGCTGGGCCGGGCCCGACGGACCGCGAGCCGCCGAGGAAGAAGCCGAACCCGAGGTGCCCGATCCCATTCCCGAGGCGGACGGCACCATAACGGCTGAGGCCTGGGAGGGCACAGAGGCGATGGAGGGACCCGCCCCGACCGGCTGACTGTCCGTTCCGGGGAGATGGGTCCACCAACCTCGACTGCGAGCGCGTCAGTCGGTCTGCAGGTCCCGCCGCCTGAACGCAAGGGCTCCGATCGTGGCCAGAGCGAGCCCGAGGGCGGTCATGATCCCATTCGTGCCCCAGTCCGGTGAGACTGCCGGTGCCGGGGCCATCTGGTGGAAGACCGAGGTGTCGAGGACCCAGTGGCTGGTGGCGCCGATGCCGCCGACGATGACGACGAGCAGCGACCACCCGAGCAGTGCGTAGACGACGATCGAGGTGAGCCGGGGTCGGATCCCGAACGCGAGTACACCGATGCCCAGGATCGTGATCGCCGGTGGGACGAGATTCACGCCGGCGTCCAGCAGGGTCGTAACGCTCACCCCCGCGTGCTGGCTGGCCGCGCCGAGCCAGGCGAACACTCCCGCCGAGCACGCCGCTCGACAGGAGGACGTGACGGCGACGAGGAGCCTTCCGCCGAGCCACGACGAACGGGAGACCGGACCGCACCAGGAGGTGGTCGAGCCGGCCCTCCGACTCCTCCGAGCGCGCCGCGACGAGCTGACCGGCGGCGACGAAGGCGACCATGACCGCCAGAATGAGGAAGCACACGCCGAGCACTGCATCGGCGCCGGTCCCCGGCGCGCCGAGCTTCGAGAACACCTGCTGCACCGATGACCCGGAGATGGTGCCGCCGGCCGACTTGGCGATGAGCCCGTAACAGCAGGCCCGAGAGGGCGATCGCCACCCACCAACCGATGACTGCGGGCCGGAGCAGCCGGATCGCCAGTCCGGTGGGTCCCGAGAGCAGTCGCAGGTGCGGCCGGGCTGCTCGCCCGGTCCGGCACGATGCTCGCCCCGACGTCGCGGCTGCCGGCAAGCTGCACGGCGAGCGACGGACAGCGCTGCGGTGAAGCGCGACGATCGGGACGAAGGGCGAGGGGCTGGGGCGCCGTGAGCGGTCGGAGCTCCTCGACCCAACCGAGGGGGGACGCCCAGATCAGCCCGTGCAGTCCCACCCCGGCATCGGCGATCATCCGCACGCCGTAGCTGACACCCGAGGAACGCTGCCGCGTAAGGAAGCGGCCTGACGGCGGGTGGCCGCGAGCTGGCTGGTCGAGCGCGCCGACGGCCAGGAACATGACCGCGGTCGCCACCATGGCGAGGGCGAAGTACAGCGCCGGTCCGGCCGCGATGTTCACCTTCGAGTCCAGCCCGGTGAGGACGGTGATGACCGCCGTGAGCGCCCACAGTGCAAGGACGCCAGCGCCGAGGCCACCGAGCGCCTGGGCGGCGGCGCCCCGCCGGGTGGTCTGGCCGGCGAGCAGGAGCTCCCAGCGCCCGTTGTCCTCCTCGCCCCGCAGCAGCCTGGTGCTGGTCAGCAGTCCCCACACGGCGCCGAGGACCATCAGGGTCATCGAGATCTTGAAGACGGTGAAGCCGGCGACCGTCTGGAGCCTGGGTGCGGGGCCGAACAGGGCGCTCGTCGCCTTGTTGGATCCATAGGCGGCCGCCAAGGCGTCCCGTTGCGGCCTGGGTCTTGTAGATCGACGTGTAGCTGACGGCCGACGAAGCGATCGCGATGCCGAAGATGTAGCCCCAGATGACGCCGGAGCGGACGCGCCCGCGTGCAGTGCAGGGCGGCGACGACGCGTCCGGCGACCGGGCGGCCCGCCGGCGACCCGACGGCGAGCTCAGCCGACACCGGGCGGTGCCTCGTGGCTCGTCGCCGTCTCGTCCGTACTGGGCAAGGAACAACTCCTCCAACGAAGGCTCGCGGCTCAGCAGCTTCGGTGACGCCGGCGGCGGCCAGGACCTTCAGCAGCGGCTCGATCGGTCCGCGCACGTGGCAGCGGACGACACGCCCGTCGACCTCCACCGCGCTCACTCCCGGGATCGCGGCCAGATCAGGGATCGATCCGTCGAAGGTCGCTTCCACGGTCAGGGCGCTGAGGTGTCGCATCTCGGTCGAGCGTGCCCATCTCGACGAGCTTGCCCTCCCGCAGGATCCCGACCCGGTCGCAGAGGGCCTCCACCTCGCTCAGGATGTGCGAGGAGAGGAAGACGGTCTGGCCCCGGTCGCGCGCCTCGTGGATGCAGTGCTCGGAACGCCTGTTCCATGATCGGGTCGAGCCCGCTGGTCGGCTCGTCGAGGAGGAGGAGGTCGGGCCGGACCATCAGTGCGCCGATGAGGACGACCTTCTGGCGGTTGCCCTTCGAGTACGCCCGCACCTTCTTGGTGGGATCGAGGTCGAACCGGGCGACCAGCTCGTCCCGGTATGCCTCGTCCACCTGACCCTGGACACGACCGAGCAGATGGAGGGTCTCGGCGCCGGTGAGCGAGGGCCACAAGGTTGGCCTCTCCCGGCGACGAAGGCCAACCTGCGGTGGGTCTCGACCGGCTGGCGATGGCAGTCGAGACCGAAGATCTCGCCCCGACCCTCGGTCGGGCCGGATGAGCCCGAGCAGGAGGCGGATCGTCGTGGTCTTGCCGGCGCCGTTGGGCCCGAGGAAGCCGACCACTTCGCCCCGGCCGACATCGAGGTCGAGGTGGTCGAGGGCAGCAACGTCGCCATAGCGCTTGGTCAGACCTTCCGTGTGGATCGCAGCGACGTCCACCGCCGACCTCCTCTTCTGGACAGGAACTATAGGGAGCCCCGCCAACCCCCCGGCGAACCCGGTCCGAGCAGCGCCTCCGCGTTGCGCTCGAGGGCCCGGCGCCCCTCCCCGAACCCGACCGCGGCCTCGGTGGTCCGCTCGTCCTCACGACTGGCCATCCGATAGAGGGCAGCGAGCACCCGCTCGACGCTCGTGATCACGAGGTCCGCCATCCGGACAGAACGGTTCCTCACTGCGACCCCGGGCGGCCGTTCCCTCCGAGCAGCCCCGCCACCTCGTCGTCAGAGGTCGGCGCAAAGTTGTCGTACCAGTGGCCCACTGCGAGGAACCGGGGCGGCACGACGAGGCTCACCACCTGGTCGGCCTCCGACTGGAGCTGCAGGACGGTCTCCCGGGGTGCGACCGGTACCGCGACGACGACCCGACGTGCCCCGTGTGCTCGGGCGACCTGTACGGCCGCACCGGCCGTGGCACCGGTCGCGAGGCCGTCATCGACGATCACAACAGTCCGACCCGCAAACGGGACCGGCGGCCGGTCTCCGCGATACCGGGTGACGCGTCGGGCCAGTTCCCTGCGCTCCTCGCGCTCGACGTGCTCGATGTCCCCTTCGGTGAGGCCGGCCCGGCGGATGAGGTCTGGGTCGAGTAGGCGGACCCCGCCCTCTCCGATCGCGCCGAACCCGAGCTCGGGATGGAAGGGGATCCCGAGCTTCCGGACCACGATCACGTCGAGCGGTGCCTGGAGGGCAGCGGCCACCTCCACCCCCACAGGAACCCCGCCGCGCGGGAGGGCGAGGACCACCGGCCGCTCCTCCCGGAACGGCAAGAGACGCTGACCGAGGAGCTGCCCGGCTTCGTGGCGGTCCCGGAAGGTGGCCTTCCGGCTGGTCGGGATACCGGTCATCTCACCTCCGGGTGGACAAGGTCTCTGCGGGCTCGACCCCGGTCAACAGCCGGGCGGCACGGCCCAGTGTCCGGACTGCGGTGTCCACGGATCCGTCGACTGCCATGCCTTAACTGTCCTCCTCGTGCAGGCCCTCCGCCAGGGGAGAAGGTCCCCTCGCCTGGTCGGGTACCCTCGCCGGGTTGCCGTGGGTCCGCCGTCAGCTCCGCTGTGCAGTTCGGCCCTGGGACCGCAGCATTGCGACCTGCACGTACCGGGCGACGTCGCTCGGGGAGACGATGCCGACGAGCCGGCCGGCGTTGTCGAGCACGATCGCCCTGCCGTCCGGCGAGGCCTCCATGCGCTGGAGGAGCTCGACGAGGGGCTCACCCGGGGTCGCCACCGGCAGCTCGGACACCGGCGAGGCGGCGTCGATCAGCCGGGTCGTCCCGCGCAGATGGGGAGGGACATGTCGCAGCCTCCTCATGCTGGTCAGCCCTTCGACCCGGTCCTGCGCCCCGACCAGCGGGTAGGAACTGAAGTGGTAGCCGTGGAAGTGGTTCTCGAGCAGGTCGGCCACGGTCATCGACGGGTCGAACGCCGTCGGGTGCGGGGTCATGATGTCGCGGACGTGGACGTCGGCGAGGGAGTCCCGCATGATCCCGGAGCGCTCTTCGCCCCGTGCCGCGGAAAGGAGGAACCACCCGAGGAGGACGAACCACAGACCGAGGACGCTCACCGTGAAGAACTCGAGCACCCCGAGGGCCACCAGGATGTACCCGAACGCCTGGCCCGCCTGCGCAGCAGAGGTGGCTGCACGGATCCGATCGCCACTGCGCTTCCAGAGGGCGGCTCGCAGCACCCTGCCGCCGTCGAGAGGGGCGGCCGGGATGAGGTTGAACCCGCCGAGGAACAGGTTGATCCAGGCGAGCCACCCGAGAGCGCTCGCGACGACCCCCGCGCCTTCGCCGACCTGGTGCAGCAGGAGCACGAGCAGGCCAAAGGCCCCTGCGAAGGCGAAGCTGGTCATCGGGCCGACCACGGCGATGCGGAAGTCGCCCCCCGGGGTGAGGGCATCGCTCTCGAGCTCGGAGACGCCACCGAACAGCCAGAGGGTGATACGCCGGACCTGAATTCCGTTCCGCTTGGCCACGACTGCGTGCGCCACCTCGTGTCCGAGCAGCGAGACGAAGAGGAGGATGGTCGTCGCGATACCGGCGACCCAGTACACGGCGACCGAATCGTGGGGGTGGTCTTCCGGCAGCACCAGGTCGGCGAGCTCCCAGGCGAAGAGGAAGAAGATGAACAGCACGCTCCAGTTGA
This sequence comes from uncultured Acidimicrobiaceae bacterium, assembly GCA_963769775.1. GTDB lineage: Bacteria > Actinomycetota > Acidimicrobiia > Acidimicrobiales > RAAP-2 > Bog-756. The sequence goes on from CAVYNC010000009.1 coordinate 37,661, forward strand.
GGCCGATCGGGATGCCGGCGATCTTTCCGAGACGTATGTTCTGACCCATCTTCTTCCCTCCGGCGTCGCTCCGCCGGGTCCATATGCCCGGGGTTCGACGAAAAGAGAAAACGCCCGTCCCACAGATCGGCGGGGATCGGGCGTTTCCTTGTTGTTCTCTGGGAGCTGACGGCGCCGACCCGGGATCAGCGGAGCATCCTTGCCCCTGCCGTTACAAGCGCTCCCACTGCGAGCTGCTTGTTGTCGGCTGATCGGCCGACGGCCGGTCGCCACTCGCCCTCAGAACGAGTCACCTCTGCGTCTCAGCATAAGCGCCTCCTTTCGGGATCACTCTCGATCCCTCACCAGTACCGTACGACAGGGCCTTCCGGTGCGAAAGAGTCGAAAGTCCCGAGATGCACAATGCCCGACGCTCGGCGGGCGCGCGTTGTCCCGACGGCGTCGGCCATCCGCAGCTCAGTCGCCCAGCGTCGCGACCATGGTCGCCTTGATCGTGTGGAGGCGGTTCTCGGCCTGGTCGAACACGATCGAGGCGGGCGACTCGAACACCTCGTCGGTCACCTCCATGGCCGAGAGCTTCCATTTCCCGAGCACCAGACGACCCACCTCGGTGTCCGGGGTGTGCTCCGCGGGAAGGCAGTGGAGGAACTTGACCCTGGGATTCCCCGTCGCCGACATGGTGGCGGCGTTGACCTGGTAGGGGAGCAGCTTTCCGATGCGGTCCCCCCAGGCCGAGTCCGGCTCGCCCATCGAGACCCAGACATCCGTGTACAAGAAGTCGGCGCCCCGGACGGCTTCGATCGGATCCTGGTGGAGCCCGATCCGGGCGCCAGAGGTTGCGGCAAGCGCTCGCGCCGTGGCCTGGACTTCCGGTGCCGGCATCAGGTCTTCCGGTGCGGCGAGACGGATCTCGAAGCCGAGAAGCGCCCCTGTCACCAGCAGCGAGTTGGCGGTGTTGTTGCGGGCGTCGCCGAGATAGCAGAGGACAGACTCCTCGAGAGGCTTGGTCGAGTGGTCGCGCATGGTCAGGACATCGGCCAGCATCTGGGTGGGATGCCACTGGTCGGTCAGCCCGTTCCACACCGGCACCCCGGCGAAGGCGGCCAGCTCCTCAACCGACCGCTGCGCGAAGCCGCGGTACTCGATGCCGTCGAACATCCGACCGAGCACCCTCGCGGTGTCCCGGACGGTCTCCTTGTGTCCCAGCTGGGACTCCTCCGGTCCGAGGTAGGTCACCTGCGCACCCTGGTCGTGGGCGCCCACCTCGAAGGCGGACCGGGTCCGGGTCGACGCCTTCTCGAAGATGAGGGCGATGTTCCGCCCGACCAGCTGCTGGCGCTCGGTCCGGCTCCGCTTCGCCGCGCGCAGGGTCCGCGCCAGATCGACGAGATGAAGGAACTCCTCCTTGGTCAGGTCGCACTCCTTCAACAGGCTCCGGCCGTGCAGGTCGACCGTCATGACCCCACTCCTGTTCCCGATGTGGCTGTGCGGTGGTGCATCGCCGGTACTCCTTGGTCGTCGGTCGGTGCCCATCGGTGGCCGTCGGTGGCCGTCGGTGCTCCCAGACCAGCTTGACAGGCAGCCTACGAGTCGCAGGGCCTCGGCTGACGACCGACGAGATGTGGCAGTCTCGCGGGCGTGCTCTTCGTCCATGAGACCCACTCCGTTGTCGGGAAGGCCACGGAGCAGTTCGAAGCGGCCTACCGCGACGGCTGGTTGCCGGCCCTGGCCGCGGGATCCGACGCGCGGCTGCTCTGGTATTTCGAGCTGGCGCACGGAACCGGGCTCTCCTATCGGGTCGTGACCGTGACCGCTGTCGAAGACGGTTCGGCTTGGGCGCGGCTCGCCGAGCGGGTGGCCGACGGCGACCTCCGTTCGTGGGCGCGTCACCGGGACGCACTCCAGCACTCGTCCACGAGCCGGGTCCTCACCCCTCTCGCCTGGTCACCCACGGTCGGGGCGCTGTCCGCGGTGCCGGCCGACCCGGTGGACCACGAACCGGTCCTCTACATGGAGGACACCATGTGGCCCTTCCCGGGGAAGATCCGCACCTACATCGAGGCATCGGGAACCCTCTACCAGAAGGCACTGAAGGCACCGAGCTCGCAGATGCACATGTCGATCGAGCTCGCGCTCCAGACCCTGCCGGGCGCGGGACGGCATCCCGAGGTCACCCTCCTGCAGAAGCTCTCCGCCCTCCCTCCCCTGATCCGGCTCCTCACCAACGACCCTCCTCCCGAGGTGGTGGCGCCGGGCTCGTGGATGCACGAGGCACTCGATCTGCGGGACCAGTGGCGGAGCAGGCTCCTGCGGTCGGCATCGTGGTCTCCGCTCCCATGACCCTCCCTGCGGTCCACCCCGATCCGGGTCGCCCGTGACCATGCTGTTCATGCACGAGACCCACAAGGTGATCGGGCGGCGCGCCGACCGGTTCGAGGACCTCTGCCGCCAGGAGCTCATGGGCGCTCTCTCGTCCGGCGACGACGCACGGCTGCTCTGGTACTTCAACCACGCGATGGGCAGCGGACCGGCGTACCAGGTGGTGACCATCACCGGCATCACCAGCGGCCGGGCCTGGGAGGAGCTCGCCCAGCGGATGGTCTCCGGCGACCTGAGCGACCTGGTCACGGAGCTCGACTCGTGCCGCTACGAAGTCGAGGGGAAGCTCCTCGTGCCGGTGCCCTGGTCGGCGTTCCAACTGGTCCGACCCGAAGAGGTCCCGACGGACGGGCGCGAGCACGATCTGTCGATCTTCATGCAGGACACGGGGTGGCCTGATGCGCCGCTCGACGACTACATCGAGCTATGGGACACCGAGTACTGGCAGCACATGCGCCAGACGCCGCCCGACCAGAGGCTGCTCGATGTCCAGGCCTGCTTCCAGGTCTCCCACGGCACAGGGATGCGTCCGGAGGCCATGCTCCTGCAGAAGGTTGTCAACACGTCGATCCTGGGCGGCCTGATCACCAACGCCGAGAAGCACGACCCCACCACTTGGCCCGGGACCTACATGCACCGGAGTCTCGAGGTGCGCGACCAGTGGGAGAGCAAGCTCCTGCGCACGAGCAGGTGGTCGCCGCTCTGGTGAACCAATCGCGACTGGCCGGCATGCCGTCAGCTCCGGGCAATTCGACGAAGCGCGCGCCGGGAATGTTGTCGGCGAGGAACATTCCGTGTTCGATTCCGGGAGCCAGGGCATCGCGACGGTGAATTACCAGCGTCGGTATGCCGATCCGGGGCAGCAGATCCCGAAAATCCGCTTGAACGATGACCGTGTTGAGTACGGACGACACCTGTAACCCGAGGTGCAGGCCATCTCGCTGGGTGTACTGGGTCTCCGGGATCTCCACAGGGAATCAGTGTGACCCAGGTTGACAGTCGCCGCTCCGGTGAACCCGGCGCGTCGGCCCCGGACCCCTGGGTAGGATCACCCGGGAGCCGCCAGCGAGCCGGCCGTAGGGGAAGCCACGGTCTGAGAACCGGGAGAACGACTTGCTCAAGATCGCAGCCCTCATCCTGTTCGCCGTGACCGGCACGTCACCGGCGCCCCCTGCACCGGGTCCGCAGGTCTCGAATCCGCAGCGAAGCATCCCGCCGACCGCCGCGTTCGTCAGAGCGTGCGAGGGTGTCTCGAATCCGAGTCCCGCCTGCACGAACGCTGCCCTCGGGAACATCGACTCCGCACGGGCCACTGAAGGACTGCGCCCCCTCGAGCTGCCGCTCGACTACTCGAGCCTGCTGTTCCGTCAGCAGCTGGTGGTCGTCACCAACGCGGAGCGATCCGTCCGGAGGCTCAGGTCCCTCTCCGAGAGCCGGCAGTACGACCAGCTGGCTCGAGTCGGCGCAGAACGCCACACGGACCCGATCGGACCGCCCGGCAGGAGCTGGGGGTCGAACTGGGCGGGCGGTGTAGCCGACCCGCTCGCAGCCGACTATCTGTGGATGTACGACGACGGACCGGACAGCCCCAACGGGGACTGTCCTCAGGCTGGTGCGCCGGGGTGTTGGGGACACCGTGACAACATCCTCGGTCCCGGCTGGACGTCGATGGGTGCAAGCCACTACCTGGCGTCGGTGACCGAATTGTTCGTCGGATAGACGTCCGGCTCCCGCGGCGCCACGAGAGAATGGCGGGCACGTGACCAATGAAGCGACGGCCGGTCCGCCGATCCCGTTCACCGAGGTGTTCCGCCTGGAGGGTGACGCCATCTCCTGGGTCCCCCTCGGCGGTGGCCACATCCACGCCAGCCTGCTCGTCACCTGCACCGGTGGCCGCTACGTCGTGCAGCGGATGAACCGCCGGGTGTTCCCCGACGTCGATGCCGTCCAGGAGAACTGCCGGCGGATCATCTTGCACCTGGCAGGGAAGGACTGGGTCGTGCCGCGGCAGGTTCGTTCACGAAGCGGCCCACTCTGGTACGAAGACGGGGCGGGAGCGGCCTGGCGGGCGTTCGAGTACCTCGAGGGTACCGAGCGGCACGACCTGGTCACCGGTGGCGCGGACGCCTCGGAGGCCGGCCGGCTCTTCGGGGCGTTCCTGGCCGACATGGAGGATCTCCCGGCGCCGCCCCTGGAGGTCACCAAGCCCCGGTTCCACGACCTTCCCCACCGCAGGCTCGCGCTCCAGGCGGCGGTTGCCCGAGACGCTTGCGGGCGCCGGGCGTCCGCGGCACCGGAGATCGGGGAGGCACGAGCGCTCGCCGGCCGGGTCCAGAGCCTCCTCGACCCGGTGGTCGGCGGCCTCCCCCGGCGGATCGTCCACAACGACGCCAAGGTGGCCAACGTGCTCTTCGCTTCTGACACCCACTCGGCGGTGACGGTCGTCGACTTGGACACGGTGATGGCGGGTCCGGTGCTGCACGACGTGGGCGAGTTGGTCCGGACGGCCACCACCCACGCCGGCGAGGACACCGTCGACCCCGAAACCGTCGACTTCGACCTCGATCTGCTCCGTGCGGTCGCGTCGGGCTACCTGGCCGGGACCCGTGGTGAGCTGACCGATCAGGAGGTCGGCGCGCTCCACCTGGCCGGGCCGTGGCTGGCAGTCGAGAACGGCCTGCGCTTCCTCACCGACCACCTCGAGGGCGACCACTACTTCCCGATCACCCGGCCCGACCAGAACCTCGACCGGTCCCGAACCCAACTGGTACTGGCCACCCGGATGCTCGAGCATCTCGACGACACGTGCCAGCTCTTCGCCGAGGCGACCACGCGGTGAGCGGTCCGGCACCGGTCGTAGGGCCGGACGCCCTCGACGCGATCACCGCACTCTGCTCCCGGGCCGTCGCTCAGCCGTTGACCGCCGCGGAGCTCCGCGGCGCGCTCTTCGCACCGGAGCAACCCTCGATCGTCCGGTTCGATCCAGGCGTCGGCCTGGTGGCCACCGTGCTCACCGGGGAGGAGGGGTTCGTACGCCTGGTCGCCGTCGATCCGCCGCTCCGCCGGTCGGGACGCGGCACCGCACTCCTGCAGGCGGCCGAGGCCGACCTCGCCGCGGCCCGCACGGTGACGGTAGGAGCCGACGCACCCTACTTCCTCTTTCCCGGGGTGCCGGCAACCGAGACGGGCCTCTGCTCCCTGCTCGAGTCCCGTCACTACAGCCGCGAGGAGGCCAACTACAACGTCGACATCGCCCTCGACGGCCTGCCGGCAGACCCGGGGACGGCCCACGAACCGCGCCCCGGAGACCGGGCCGAGATCGAACAGTGGACGGCGACCCACTGGCCATGGTGGCAGGCCGAGGTGCTCCGTGCCTTCGACCACGGCAGCCTGCTCATCGCACGCGACGCCGAGGGGATCGCCGGGTTCTGCGCGTACGACGTCAACCGGTCGGGCACGCTGGGACCGGTCGCCGCCCGACCCGACCTCATGGGGCGCGGTGCCGGTCGGCCGTTGCTGCTCGGTGCACTCCACCGCCTGCGGAAACGGGGTCATCGACGGATCGAGGTCCTCTGGGTCGGGCCGCTCGTGCCTTACGCCCGGGTGGGTGGCAGCATCGGCTCGATCTTCTTCGTCTACCGGAAGCGGCGATGACCCCAACCGAACCCGACCTCCTCCCCCGGCCCCGCCACGCCGACTTCAGCGCCCGGCGGATCATCTGGGCCGCGCCCTCAGTCGCCCGCGATGCGCAGCTCCCCGCGGAGGGATATCGGCTGACCACCACCGAGGGTGGGGTGACCATCGACGCCGCCGACGACGCGGGGGAGTTCTACGCGCGGGCCACACTCGCCCAGCTCCTCGACACCCATGACGGAACCCTCCCGATCGGGACAGTCACCGACTGGCCCGATCTGCCGATCCGGGGCGTGCTGGTCGACATCTCCCGCGACAAGGTCCCGACGACGGAGACCCTCCTCGCCCTCGTGGACCGGCTGGCCTCCTGGAAGGTCAACCAGATCCAGCTCTACACGGAGCACACCTTCGCCTACATCGGCCATGAGGAGGTGTGGCGGGGCGCCAGCCCGCTCACCGCCGACGAGGTCCGGGGGCTCGACGACTTCTGCCGGGAGCGGCACGTCGAGCTCGTACCCAACCAGAACTGCCTCGGCCACATGGAGCGCTGGCTGCGCCACCCGCGCTACGCCCCACTGGCCCTGTCCCCCGGGGGGTTCGTCCAGCTCGGGCTGCTCGAGCGTCCCGCATCCACCATCGACCCGACCGACCCGGCCTCGCTCGACCTGGTGCGCGACCTCCTCGGCCAGCTGCTGCCCAACTTCACCAGCCATCGGGTCCACGTCGGGCTCGACGAACCGTGGGAACTCCCCGGCGACCGCTTCGACGACTACCTCGCATGGCTGCGGGCCCTGCGTGCGCTCCCAGAGCTCGACAGCCGCGAAATGCTCGTGTGGGGTGACATCCTGGTCGACCACCCCGACGCGCTCGGTGATCTCCCGGACGGCGTGACCGTCTGCGACTGGGGCTACGAGGACCATTCGCCGTTCGCGGCGCATGCCGACCTCCTCGGGGACGCCGGCCGGCCGTTCTGGACCTGCCCGGGGACGTCGGCGTGGACATCGATCCTCGGCCGCGTCACCAACATGCGCGGCAATTGCGCCAACGCAGCGGCAACGGCCCTGGCTCACGGAGCAGGCGCGCTCCTCACCACGGACTGGGGGGACCTCGGGCATCTGCAGTACCTCCCGGTGTCCGATCCCGGTCTCGCCTTCGCGGCCGCCGTCAGTTGGTGTCTCGAGGCCAACCGTGACCTGGACCTCGGCCGCGCCCTCTCCCTGCACTGCTACGACGATCCGACACTCGAGCTCGGTGCTGCCGTGGTCGGCCTGGGCGACGTGAGCCGCATCCCACGGTTCCAGGTCGACAACATGTCCTCACTCGCTCTCACCCTCTTCTACCCCCAGGTCGACCTGTACGGCGGCGCAAAGGCGCCATTCGACCGGGACGATCTGGAGGGAGTGCTCGAGGCACTCGACACCGGGGAGCGCCGCATCGCGTGGGCCGGTGCCCGACGGACCGATGCCGGGTTGGTCACCGTGGAGCTCACGAACTCCGTCGCACTCGTACGGCTGCTCGCTCACGACGCGGCGGCACACCTCGCTGCGGACACCCCAGCTGGAACACTGTCGGACTCCGATCGGAAGGCCCTCGAGGCTGAGCTCGATCCGGTCATCACTGCGCATCGTTCCCTCTGGCACGCGTGGAACCGGCCCGGCGGCTACGCCGAGAGCGAACGGTGGCTCACCCACCTGCGTGAGTGGTATCGCACCGGTACGTGTGACCGTCCGTGGCCGGGATCGATCTGACGCGCCACCCGGGTCGGGTCAGAACGATCTGGTTCGACGACCGGCTTCTCAGAGCAGGACGACGGTGCGCCCGGTCGAACCGCGTCGTCCCATCGAGTCGATGGCGTCCGGGATCTCCGCGAAGTCGGCGGTCCGCCCCACGACGGCCCGGATCGCGTGCTGCTCGTAGAGGCCGACGACCTTCTCCATGATCCTGGAACCGAGCGGGGTGGGAGGAAAGTTCCATCCCATTGCGGTCTTGACCAGCCCCCGCGTCTCGTCGTCGGCGTAGGCGAGAAGGACCCCGCACAACTTGACGTTCCCGAGGGCGACCCGGCGCGGCACGATGAAGGGCTCGTCCGCCACCAGCTTGTTGGAGGCGAAGCCCATCATCAGGTACCGGCCGTTATAGGCGGTGCACCGCAGGGATGCCTCCATGACCGACTCGCCGACCGTATCGAACACGGCATCCACGCCGCGGCCCTCCGTCTGGTCGAGGACGATGTCACTGAAGGAGTCGTAATCGACCGCGATCTCGGCGCCGAGGTCCCGGCACAGCGCGGTCTTCCCCGCGGTGCCGGCAGTTGCGAACACTCGGGCACCGAGATGCCTCGCGAGCTGGATCGCCGCCGAGCCGGCCCCACCGGCCCCCGCGTGGACGAGCACCGACTCCCCCGACCTGAGCCCGGCCCGGTCGATCAGCCCGAGCCAGGCGAGATGGAACGGGAAGTAGAGGGCCGCAGCGTCGGGCAGCGGGATCGAGTCGGGGATGGGAAACGTACCCGCAGCCGGGCAAGCGGCGTATTCCGCGTACCCACCGTGCGCACCTCTTGTCGCGGCAACGACCCGCTTCCCGAGCCAGTCCTCACAAGCCGGTCCCGTGGCGTCGACCGTACCCATGACCTCCATGCCCGGGCTGTAGGGCAGCTCCGGTCGCACCATCATGTTCCCGCCGGTGATCCGTTCGAGGTCGTTGAGGTTGAGTGGGATGCCCGCGACCTTCACCCGCACCTCTCCCACCCCGGGTACGGGCAACTCGACGTCCTCGAGGCGTAGGACCTCGAGCGGTGATCCATACCGGTGGACCCGCCAGGCCCGCATGGTCGAAGGGTTCGTCGAGATCACCGGAGTCTAGGAAACCACCGGGGAACGAGCCCGGCATCGCGATCAGCTCTGCAGGACCACGTGCCCGCTCGAGTCCGTGACCGTGACACCTCGGATATCGGCGAGGGAGAGGGCGCACCCCAGGGTGACCTGCACGTCGGTGCCAGCCACCGACCAGTACGTGCCGGCGAGCCACGGCCGACCGTACCCGGTGCGCATCGACACGGTGAACACCTGAGGAGGCGAAGCCACATGGTCGACGAGCTCGATCGACGTTCCCCACGACTTGGAAAAGAGGCGCGCGGTGCCGTAGCTCCCGGCCTCTCCGTGCAGCGCGACCGTCAGCGCGGGACGGGCCGCGGCGGTGCCGTGCCTCCCCCGAGCGCCCCGAGCAACCCCGCGATCACGGTCACTGCGGCCGCGGCCGCGGCGGACACTCCGATGAGACCACGCCGGAGCGTCCATCCCGATCGCGCAACTCCCCGCGGCCGTGATCGCCGGCATCGGAGCCTCGCGGTGCCGGTGCCGCATCGGGCGTTGCCGGTGAGACGGCCGGTAGTGGCGGCAGATTCTCGGGCAGGGCACCGTGATCGAGAAACGCACGTTCAGCGAGGGCGAGTGCAGCGACCGTGCCGGCCAGCTCCGAGCGGTCGGCCCTGCACCGGGCGCACCCCTCCAGGTGCCCGAGGAGGGTGGCACGGTCACTGTCGTCCAGCTGGCCGACCGCCTCGATGGCAAGGATTCCCTTCCAGTGCTCGCAGTCGCCGTGCTCGCTCACCATTCCCACCCCAGTTCGTCGAGGGTGAGGCGGAGCGAGCGGAGGGCATAGAACAGTCGGCTCCGCACGGTCCCCTCCGGGATCCCGAGCTCCCTGGCCAGCTCCTGGCTGGAGCGCTGGTGGAAATAGGTCTTCACGAGGACGTCGCGGTGGTGAGGGCGCAGGCGCCGGATGGCCTCCTCCACTTGCCATCCCATCATCGCATGCTCGAACTCGTCGCCGGCAGCGGCGGGTTCCGTCTCGAGCGGCACGGTCGCCCGTGCGGATCGCTGGCGGGTGAGGTCGATGATGACCCGCCGTTCGATCGCGAACAGCCACGCTCGGACCGCGCCGAGTTCCCGATCGAACGTCGCCCAGGATCTCCAGGCGCGGGCGAACGTCTCCTGGACGGCCTCCTCGGCGAGCTGCACGTCGTGGAGGGAGCGCCGGGCGAAGCCCAGAAGCTCCCCCCCGTGGGCCACGTACGCCGACCGGAGCGTCTCCCGGTCCTCGGCTTCCGCTCGCTCCTCCATGTCGACATCCTGCTCTGGCGGCAAGATCAATATCCATATCCGCCGGACCCGGCGGTGGTCGGGGTGCTCGTCGCCACCGGGGTGCTCCCCGAGGTGGTCGGCTTCACCACGAACCAGACGCCCCCGACGCCCTGGCCCAACGCGTCGGTTGTGGTGGTGTCGAGCGAATAGAGGTAGAGCGGCTCTCCCCCATAGGTGACCTGGGTCGAGCCGTCCGCCCGGGTGATGGTGCCCACTGTGCCGCCGAGCCCCGAGCCGATCGTGGGCCGGGATCCGGCGGCCACCGTCAACGGTGGCCAGAGCTGGGCGCATGGGCCGGTGCAGGTCGACTTGCCGGGCGTGTCGGTGGTCAGCCGGTAGATGGTGTGGCCGTCCGTCGAGACGAGCACGGTGCCCGCACTGGCCTTGGTCGCCGTCGAGATGGTCGACGGGCCGTGGGCTCCTGTCCCCACCGCAGTCGACGTCGTCGTCGACGTCCCTGACGACGCGCCTGAGCAAGCGGAGAGAGCCAGAGCCACTGCACCGAGCCCGCTCCATACGGCGATGGTCGTCATTCGGCGCGGGCGTCGTCTCGGGGAGGTGGTCGGGGTGTCCATAGTGATGTCTACCGGTCCGGGGGCCGATTTGTTCATGAACTTTCGAAGTGTTCATGAACCTTCGAAATACTCGGATGGCCGCCGTATGTGCCGGCGCCCGGTGAACGATCCGACGGTCACTCCGGTATTCCCGTGGGGACGGTGCGGCGGCCTCGCGGTCGAACGCTCTGTTCTCCCACCATCCAGAACCGACAGAAGGAGACGTGTCGATGCAGAGAACCAAGGAAATCGGTGGTCCGGCACACTGCAGGGCTCGGGTTCGTACCCGAAGGAAATGGTTGACGGGTGCGGCGTCGGTTGCCGGCATCGCGCTGCTGGCCGGGACCGCCCCGACGGCCGGTGGCACGACCCCCCCGAATAGATTCAGGCGCACCAACCTGGTAGCCGACAACAAGTCGTTCGGTGCCAAGCTGGTCGACCCCAATCTGACCAATGCCTGGGGGTTGGCTGCAGGTCCGGATTCTCCCTTGTGGGTGTCCGACAACAACTCCGGCAAAGCCACTGTCTACAGCGGTGGGGTGTCCGGTGGCGCGGTCTCCCTGGATCTCACGGTGCCGGTCCCCGGTGGCAATCCGACCGGCCAGGTCTACAACCCGACCCTCGGTTTGGCGCCTGCGCAGCAGGCCTTCAAGGTCGCGGGGACACCCGCCTCGTTCATCGTCTCCACCGACTCGATCGGCACTACGCAGTCACCCGGGGAGATCGCCGCGTGGAACGGCGGCAGCTCGTTCGTCGTCGAGGACAGCCCGACGGGCGGACCCGGAGGCAGGACTCGACCGGGTGCCGTCTTCAAAGGTCTGGCCGTTGCGGCGAACACCAAGGCGGGACCCGAGCTGTTCGCCGCGGACGTGGCCAACGGGACAGTCGACATCTTCAACCGCTCGTTCGTGCCGATCAGTGCCCCCGGCGAATTCAAGGACCCCAGGGTCCCGGCGGGGTATGCACCCTTCGGCATCCAGCTGCTCGGGGGCAACGTCTACGTCGGCTACGCCAAGCAGAACGCCTCCCGAACCGATGGAGTCCCGGGCTCCGGGCTCGGCTACGTCGACGTCTACAGCCCCAACGGCATCCTGCTCAAGCACCTCGTCGCCGGCGGTCCGTCCAGCCCGCTCGACGAACCGTGGGGGCTGGCCATCGCTCCCGCCGGTTTCGGTCCGTTCGCAGGCAAGCTGCTGGTCGGGAACCTGGGCAACGGTTGGATCAACGCGTTCGACCCGGCGACCGGCGCCTATCTCGGGTACCTTTTGAACACCGTCGGTGGCCCGCTGATCATCTCCGGGTTGTGGGGCCTGCGACCGGGCACACCCGCCTTCGGAGGAACGGGGACGCTGGTGTTCAGTGCGGGCCCCGGAGCGTACGGGAACGGCGTGGTCGGCACGCTGACCCCGGCCCGGTGAAGTGCGTCCGACGGGGACGCCGGTGTTCAGCGCGGGTCCGGGAGCGGCGTGGCCGTGCCTTCCCGCGATGCGGAGGGGGACAAACCCTGGGCAAGTCAAGGATCCTTGACAACCGGAGGTCGAGGGGTGCAGCCTGAGTGCCGTGACCGAAACGCCCTGGGAACAATGGGAGTCGCTCCGGTCGAGCGAGGACCCTGACCCGATCGAGGTCCTGGAGACGATCGCCTATTTCCAGCGGTACTTCAAAGCAGTCGAGCGGGAGGCGATCCGGGTGGCCCGTGCCCAGGGCCACACATGGAAAGAGATCGGATCGGCCGTCGGGAGGACCCGACAGGCCGTGTGGCAGCGGACGGACTCCGAGGACGTCCGGCGCCTCTTCGAGGAAGGATGGTCCCGGAGTGCAGAGGTCCGATTCCAGATCGGACTCGATGTGCCCTGATACTCGCCGTCGGAGTCAGCTGCCGGGCAACGGGATCGGGATCACACTCGCCCTCGCACCGAGCTCGTCGAGATCGACCTGTGAAAAGGCGCTTCCGGGGAACGGACGGATGGCCGCCCTGCTGGTGACGTCGAGGCGGTAGGCGACCGCCGGGGAGACCCACACCGGGGTCGAGCCGATGATCCCGGATCCCTCGTGGTGGTTGTGCCCGCAGATGACCATGCGGACGTCGGTGCCGGCGATCGCCTCCGCCAGCTGTTCCTGGTTGAGCAGCCGTATGCGTGACATCGGCTCGATCGGAGAGGGGATCGGCGGATGGTGCACGGCCAGCACGGTTCCGTCGGGGGCCGGGCGTTCGAGGGCGGTACGGAGGAAGTCCAGTGTCTCCTCGGCGAGGAACCCATGCTCCTCACCCGGCACCACCGAGTCGACCGAAACCACCCGGAGCCCGTCGCGCCGGTGGACCTGGTTGATCGGCGATGACCCGGTGTCCCGGCCCAGCAGCTCCCGGCCAAAGGCGGGACGGCGGTCGTGGTTGCCGGGAAGGTAGACCACCGTCGCACCCGCGGCGTCGGCGGCGGGACCGACGATCGCCGCGAGATCCCGGTAGCACGTTGCTTCACCGACGTCGGCGAGATCTCCGGTCAGGACGAAGAGGTCGGGACGCAATCCTGACGCAGCGAGCAGGGCGAGACCGGCGACGAGGTTCTCGAGGGGGTGCACGCCCGGACGTAACGACCCGTCGCTTGTCAGGTGGACGTCGGAGATCTGGACGAGGAGATATCGGGCCAACAGGAGCGCCTTCCGCCGCGGGTTGTCGAGCCCATGGTAGGGCGCGGTCGATCCCGCACCCCTTCCCGAGCACGGGCCCGGAAGTGCCAGTCCTCGAAACCACCACTCGGTCCACCTACGATTGGGGCGTGACTCCGGCACAAGAGGCTGCGGAGCGAGCCCTGGAGGACGTCGCCGACGCACTGCGGGACGCCCAGCAGATCCTGCGCATCGCCGAGACGTCGACCCGCATGAGCCTGAGGGAAAATGACGGGAGCGGCATCTCTGCGGAGGTCCTCCGGAGCGCCCCGGTCAACGAGGTCCGCAATCCCGTCGACGAAGCCCTCGGGCACCTCGAGCGATGCCGTCACGCGGTGCTCGTCGCCATCTTCGCGGTCGCACTCGAGGACGGGATGTCCATCGGCGAGCTGAGCCGCAACTACGGGTTCTCCCGCCAGCGGGCTGCGCGGTACGCCAAGGAGGCACTGTCCCTCAAGAACGGCGCCACGGTTGGGGCTTCGCCCGACCGGCCGTGACCGCTCAGCAGCGACCGGCGGTGACCGAGATCGTGACGGCAGCGGCCGACTTCCCGTTGACGATGTCGATCCTCGAGGCGCCGGGAGGCGACGTGACCTGCGCCCCGGTGACCCGGGGGCAGTACCCGGCCCGGTAGTGGGTGGACACGGGTACGACGATCACGGTGGGGGCGGAGATCCTGGGATTCGACGTGTAGTGCAGGGTGAACGACGCTGTCGTCGGGTCGAAGGACATCGACGTCGGCGTCCCGGCGACCGCCGAGGCATAGGTCTCCGACAGGACGGCCAACTGCGAGGGGGTGGCTTGCCGGGGAGGCCACAGTGCCGACGAGTGCGATCCGGTCGGGTCGGGGTAGTTGATCCACTGCCAGTAGATCCAGCCGACGAGGTCGGCGTTCGCGTCGGAGGTGATCCGGGCGAGGTCCGTGGTGTCGGTGGTCGCACCGAACTCGGTGAGCAGCTCTGCCGGCCCACCCGGCTGTTCCGGCGTGGTGTCGTCTGCACGTTGCTGGTCGTGCTGGGTGAAGACGGCCTTCTCGAGCGGAGCGCAGATCGTTCCGAAGTTGGGTGACTCCGGACCGTTGGGAACGTGCAGGAAACAGTAGTTGTGGAAGTTGAGAACGAGCCGCGGGTAGTCCATGGCGCCGATGTTGTTCGGCACCCCCGAGTCGGTGCTGTAGTTGCCTTCGTAGGCGACCAGATGAGTCGGGTCCGCAGCCTCGACGCGTGAAATGAGCCCCTGTTGCGGGTCGTCCGGCGGGCAGGTGACCCGTCGGCCGGCCTGGTCCAATCCCGGGTGCGCACGACCGGTGTAGAAGCACTCCAGTTCGGCATCGAACGCCGGGTTGTCGGGCTGGGTGGAGAGACCGGCCCCGTACGGCTCGTTGAACGGGTCGTAGCCGATCACCCACGGGTTGCCCCGGAACCGGGAGGCGATCTTCGCCCAGAGGGTGTCCAGTCTTCCCTGGAGGTCGCCTACCACGTCGTTGGTCCAGAGGTGCTCGTACGCCTGAGTGACTCCCGGCCCGGTGTAGTTGATGCTCCAGTCCGCAAGATGTCGCTGCGGCCGCGGGGTGATGCCGTCGGTGCACACCGCCCAGTTGGGCGCACCCTCCCCGCCGAAGGCCTCGTTGTAGACGTCCTGGTGCATGTCGATCAGCGAGAAGATCCCGTAGCGCGCGAGCAGCGAGACGGTGTCTTCGAGCCGTGTCATGTACGAATCGAAGACGGTCGGGTCGAACGGATCGGGTCCAGACGCACGGGGCGTCCCGGCCGTGCAGAATGCGGGGTCGTCGATCGGGTCGCTGCCCGGCTCGAGACCCTTCCAGATGATGCCCAGGCGCACAGCTGTGAAGCCGAGCTGCGCCATGCCCTGCACCTCATGAGCGGTGAGGACGTTCCTACCGGCGCCACCCACCTCGACCTCGTAGGGAGGGATCTTGTAGACGAGATCGACTCCGTGGAGCAGTACTGTCCGTCCGTCCCGGTCCACGAGTGCAGGACCTCCCGTCGCCCGGAGCGGACCCACCGGCCCCTGGGCCGGATCTGGCGTCGAACGCGACGAATCCGGCGCCCCAGTGCCGCAGGAGGCCAGCAGGACGCCGAGGCCGACGATGGCAGCCCACCGGCACGTCGTGACGACGCGCCGTGACCCGTTCATGGCGCGCTCCTCAGCGGGCGAGAGCGTCGGTCAGGCCGTTGATCCCGGTCAGGCGCGACGCCAACTCTTCGCCCAGGGCGTGGCGCGCGGCCAGGTACCCGGGGTCGGTGTAGCTGATCTTGGTCTGCCCGCCGTCATCCCACACCAGGACCTTCAGAGGCAGGTCGAGTGCAGCCAAGGGCACCGCGTCCATGACCGGCGTACCTCCGGTCGGGCTCCCGAAGATGACCAGCTTGGTGTCCCGGAGGTCCATACCGTGGCGCTTCGCCTCGCCGCTGTGGTCGACGATCGTGAAGAGTGTCATCCCCTTGGACCCGATCAGCGTGCGGAGCCTTTCGACCGTTTCGCCTACCGACCCGCCAGCGGTCTTGGTCACGATCCCCGAATCCGGAGCCTCTCCGGCCCGGGTCATCGGACCATCTCCCGTGACACACTCACATCTGGCTGAGGATCTCCGCCAGATACTCGACAGGACCGACTGGCATGCGAGCTCCCTATCGGCGGAGGTCCGGAGCGGCGTCTGCCGCGCTTCGCCGTTGTAGCACGCACGCAAGGCCTGGGCAACCGGCCCGCGTTCCCCGGAGCCGTCCCGAGCGGGCGGGAACAGGGACCTGTCCTTGCCGGGTGGCCGTCGGAGGGCAGGGATCGCGGTCGAATGAGAACGCCCCGGTGAGGTGCTCAAGTCGAGCCGGAATCCTGCCGATGCCGGACCGAGGAACCAGAGCGGTCTCTGGTCCCGGTGCCAGCGAACGTCAAGGAGGTCGGCCGGTGGGAGTGACGGGACATGGAAGGAGTCGCATTCGGCGGTACGCCGACCAAGAGGCGTCGCGGCTCGTCGCGATCAGGACGATCGTCGAGGCCGCCGGGGACGAGGAGGACCACGACGTGATGGCCGAGGCGCTGCTCGTCCTCGGAGCATCCCAGCAGGAGATCTCGGCGGCGATGCTCGGCTCGTCACGCTGAGTCCTCCGGGCGCTGGGCGTCACTCCATGACCACGACGCCCCGGATGTTGCGACCGTCCCGCATGTCCTCGAATCCCTCATTGAGCCGCGCCAGCGGGTAGGTGCGGGTGACCATCCCGTCGAGATCCAGCAGTCCGTCCCTGTACAGACCGAGCAGCCTCGGAACGTCGAGACCCGGGTTCGACGAACCGAAGATGGAGCCCACCAGCTCTTTCTCCATGGTGAGTAGATCGAGCATGCTCATGGTCACGTCGGTCTCGGTCCACGGATGCACGTTTGTCACCACCACGCGGCCGCGCTTGGCGGCCAGGGCCATGATCGACGCCATCCACCCGCCCCGTCCGACCGACATCGTGCAGATGACCCGATGGCACATGCGTCCGAAGGTGACGTCCTGAATCACCGGAAACGCGTCCTCGATCGATGCGACCGTGTGGGTCGCTCCGAAGCCCGTCGCTTTCTCCTGTTTGAATGGGACGGGGTCGATGGCGAAGATGCGGCGGGCTCCCGCGGAACGAGCGCCCTGGATGGCCGCGCACCCGACTCCCCCGGCGCCGATGACCGCCACATCGTCACCGGGTTCCACCTGGGCCCGATGGACCGCCGACCCCCAGCCGGTGCTCACCCCGCACGCGACCAGGCAGGCCCTGTCCAGGGGGAGGTCCCCGTCGATCTTGACGAACGACCGCTCGTCGCTCACGGTGTGCCGGGCGAAGGTCCCGAGCATGCAGAAGATCCGCAGGTCCTCACCACGCGCATGGTGCCGTGCGGTCTTGTCGCCGACCTGCCAGCCGTCAGCGATGTACATGCCCATGTCGCAGAGGTTCTGATGGCCGGCGATGCACAACGGGCAGCGTCCACACGGGGGGAGGAAGCTCGTCACCACGTGGTCACCAGGAGCCAAGAGGGTCACGCTGGGCCCGACCGCCTCGACGACGCCGGCACCCTCGTGGCCGCCGATCATGGGCCCGAAGAACGGAACGTCCCCCGTGACGAAGTGTTCGTCGGAATGGCAGATCCCGGTCGCTACCATCCGGACGAGCACCTCGCGATCCCGCGGCGGGTCGAGATCGATCGCCTCGACCGACCACTCCGTACCGGGCTTCCACAGCACCCCCGCTTCGGTCTTCACCCGCTCGTCCTCTCTCCGTAGTTGGCCACGGTCCCGGCGCCGACCGGGCCGGCAGCCCGACGGCCGGGGCGCTTGCCCGCCGCCGCCAACGTAGAGACCCGGACCTCCGCGTGACAACCGGTCCCGTCTCGCCGGTTCCGACGTCGCCCCTTCTCGCTGGTCAGGGCGTAAGCTCGCGTGGGGAGAGTGGGTCCGACTCCATTCTGCCGGGGAAGCACGTTCGGGCGCGATGCGGCGGAGGAGCGGAAAATGGGCGCAGAGCAGACCGTGACGCTCACGCCGGCACGCGGCTCGGCGGTTACCCGGTTACGCGCGTTCTTCGTGCCCGACCCGCTGACCGCAGGGTTGTGGGTCCTGGCGTTGGCGCTGCTCGTGTACCTCTGCGCCCACCGCTACAGGGGGGCCATGGCGGATGCACTCGTCGGCGGGAACAACCTCGACTTCGGGTTCTTCTTCCAGGCAGCGGGGCTCGTCTCCCACGGGAGGAACCCCTTCACGACCAGCACCGGGTACGTCTACTTCGCGCCGCTCGCCCTGATCCTGTCGCCGTTCGCCCATGACGCCCCCATTCGGGTCCTCAGAGCGTGGACGGTGCTGGAGCTGGGTGCTTTCGCGGCTGCGATCATGACGATGACCTATTCGCTGAGGGGTCGGCTCCTCGCGTCATGGCAGGCTCCGGTCCTCTTCGCCCTCTGTGCCCTCACCGGACTGCATCTGTGGCCGATGACCTTCGAGCTCTTCGTGAGCAACGACGACATCTTCGTGCTTCTCCTGGTCGTTCTTGCCGCCGCGGCGTGGAATACGCAACGGCCGCTGCTGTTCGGCATCGCCGTCGGAGTTGCCTGCCTTATCAAGGTCTGGCCCGCTCTGATGGTCCTTGCGGTGCTCCAGACGGGCATCGATACAAGAGCCCGGGTGCGCGCGCTGGTCGGCATGGCCGCGGTGATCCTCGTCGGGCTCGCCACCAACTTCATCCCGGCAGGACTTTCGGAGTTCCGATCGTTCTTCACGAGGGTCTTCCAGGAAAAGTCCCAGCCGCTACACAGTGACTCGGTCGGGGGGATCGCCCGGCTGTTCTTCTCGAAGAGCGGGCTCGCGAAGCCGCTCGTCGTCTCGAGCGAGCTCCGCTACCTGCTCATGGCGATCCTGGCAGCCTGGGTGGTCGGGCTCCTCGTCCTGTCCCTCCGCACGAGGTCGGACCCGATGCTGTGCGTCGTCAACACCACGCTGTTCATCGTGCTGGTCATCCCAGTCAGCCACCTGTCCTACACGATCCTCGCACTGCCCGTGCTCTGGTACTGGATCGCCGCGGTGCCCGTACTGATCGACGGGTGGCGACGCCCCGGCTCCTATCCGGTCGTCAAGGTGCTCTTCGCCCTCATCCTGATCGGCTGGTATCTCGTTCAGCAGCACTCGTGGCCCACGGACGGATTCTCAACGAGCATTTCGGCGCTCCGGTACAGCGTGGTCTTCGCAGCCAACCTGGCGCTGTTCAGCGCTTCCGTGCTCGCCGGATGGTTTCTGCGCGACCAGATGGAGGTGGCGGGCGCGGCGGGGTCCCCCGGTGATCGCACGACGGCCGATCGGGCCATGCCGACGATCGCCGCGTTGAGCACTTCGCCGCCCATCGCGCCGTAGAACGACACCCCGCCGGTCGACGGGGTCGCACTCTTCGCCACTTCGTTTCGTATCTGCACCGCCTCCACCCCGTTCAAAGTGAGCCGATTGCTCAAAGTGAGCAGACTCCTCTGGGCGCTGGCCGGTGCCCAGAGGAGAATCCCCGGCCCACCTCTGTTACTTGCCTGGGCCTTACTGGGTGTCGACTGCGACGGCGACGTTCTTCTCGTCGACGTGTACCACGCGGGGTCGGTACCCGGTGAGCTCGTCCTCGGCGTACTCGCCGTAGGTGAGGAGGATCACCGTGTCCCCTACCTGGACCAGGCGGGCCGCCGCTCCGTTGAGGCAGATCCCACCGGCGTCGCCTGTGATCGCGTAGGTCTCGAACCGGGCACCATTGTCGACGTCGAGCACCGTCACTTGCTCGTGCTCGAGGATGTCGGCCGCCCTCATGAGCCGGGGGTCGATACTGATCGAACCGGCGTAGTTGAGGTCAGCCCCGGTCACCGTCGCCCGGTGGATCTTGGACTTGAGCATTCGTCGTTGCATCGCTGCGCAGGCTCCCTCGGAGTGGACCCGTCCAGTGTAGGGCCGAGGTCGCCGGTTCCCGTCGGCGCCGTCGGCGCGGCCGGGTCGGCGTGTGCGTAGTGGACCAGCGAGTAGATGGTCGGAAGATCCTGCCGGACGTAGGAGCTCACGAGCCGGTGGCTGACCTGCCGCCAGTCCCAGAAGACATCGTCCACCTCGTTCGGCTCCCAGCGCAGCGTGGTGAGGGTGAGGCCGCTGCTCCCGAGGTTGCGCTCCTCTCTTGCCGACTGCGGCTGCCACCTCTCGATGAGCGGCTCGTAGGTGAACACGAGGTGACCGAGCGGCCTGACCAGCGATCGCAGGTCACGGAGCACGGCCGGGAGATCAGGGACGAACTCGAACCCTCCGATGCTCGTGACCAGGTCGAAGCGGTCGTCGATGGACCGTACAAACGACCCGATGTCGGAGCGGACCAATCGGGCGTCGGCGACCCGGCCGCGGGCGGCGCGGATCATCCGACCGGAGATGTCCACGCCCACCAGCGCCGCACCGGGGAACGCCCTGCGGAGGTGGTCCAGCGTCTGACCCGTGCCGCAGGCCAGGTCCAGAGCCGAACCGACACCGTGCAGGCCATCCAGCTCAGTGACGAGCGCGTCGTTGGCCGTCCAGCAGGCCTCCGCGGCCATCCGGTCGTAGGTATCCGCACATTCCTCGTAGAAGGCCTCGACTTCATCGAGCAGGTCGCCCTTCCGGCGCTCGCCGCTCACCGGCAGAAGCTCTCAGCCGGCCCGGGTCCCGCCAATTGCGGTCCGACCGCGGAACCCGCTGCACGAAACCGGTGATCTCTGGGAGGATCTGCCCGCCTACAACCCCTCCGCCCAGTTGCCGAAGGAGCCCGGCCGTGGAGATCACCGGAAGTGCGTTGGTCACCGGCGCCAGTCGTGGGATCGGCCGCGCCGTGGCGGTCGAGCTCGCCGACCGCGGCTTTCAAACCCTGGCCACGATGCGCAATCCCGACGACGGCTCCGACCTCGCAGGAGCCGGCGGTGGCCGTCTCACCGTCACCCGGATGGACGTCACCGATCCCGCGTCTTACCACCTGCCAGGGGACCTCCGGGTCCTGGTCAACAACGCCGGGATCGACTCCGACTACCTGCCGGTCGAGTACAGCCGGCTCGACGACTGGCGCGCCCTGTTCGAGACCAACGTGCTCGGGCTGGTGGGGACCACCATCGCCGCCCTCCCTTTTCTGCGGGCCAACAACCCGGCCGTGGTCTGCAACATCACTTCGTCCTCGATCCTCGCAAGCGTGCCCTTCTACTCGGCGTACCGTGCCACCAAGGCGGCGGTCTCGGCGTTCGGCGACACCCTGCGAGTCGAGGTCGCCCCGCAGGGCGTCCGGGTGGTCGAGATCCTCCCCGGCCCTGTCGACACCGACATGTTCCGCCTGAGCGCCGGAGAGCACGCAGCGACGCAGTTCGAGCGCTACCGGACGATGGCCGAGCTCGCCGTCCGGCTCCGCCGAGAGGCCGCCGATCCGCTGGTCTCGTCGACGGATGATGCCGCCTCCCGGATCGTCGACGCAATCCTCGACGACACCGGGCCGATGCGGTACGGCTGCGACCCGCTCTCGGTCGGGCTGCTCGAGCTCTGGCGCAGTTGCGACGACGAGGCCATGTTCGAGACAACCGCCCGGTCCCTCCTCGACGGGATCGAACCACCGGGTCGCTGAGAAGCCATGTCCCGTGATCGAGGTCCCACTGACGAGAGCCGCATCGCGACCGACAGTAACGAAACGTGCCACCACGACGTTCTAGCCCTCATGGAGCCGTGATGGTGCCGTTTCGTCGCCACGATCTCCTGTACGGGTTGCACCGAGGGGCGGTGGAAGTGGAACCCGCCGTGAGGCGGAGACAGGGAGAATGCGAGATGAACCACGGTGAGCCCACCTCCACGGCACTCCAGGGCGGGCGTCCGGCGCGGATGGACCTGACCCTGCCCATCCGGCAGCTGGCCGCACGCACCCCGACCCGGGTAGTGGCAGCGGTCGTCCTCGGCCTCCTCCTCCTCGTGCCGGCCGCAGCCCTCTCGGTCACCACGGCCGGGCGATCGGCCGGCGCCGGGCACCGCAGCGGCACGGTGCACGCCATCGAACTGAGCGCGGCCACCACTCCGACCGCATGGGGCTGGGGCAACTATCCGGGCAACGGGACGACCAACAACAAGTCGGCGGTGAAGGCGACGACCGGTTCGGCGTTCGGGAACCTGCCGGCTGCAGCAACGGTCACCCAGGTCGCCGCCGGCTCGAACGGCACCTCCCTGGTCCTCACCTCGGACGGGTACGTCTACGCGTGGGGGAACAACCTGTACGGCCAGGCCGGCTACCCGACGACCGGGAAAAGCGGCGCCGACGACCTCCTCAAGCCGACCCGGATCCTCGTGCCAGGGACGGTCACCGAGATCGCCCTGGGCAGCGACTTCGGCCTCGCCTTCAACGCGCAGGGGAACCTGTACGCGTGGGGGTATGCCGCCAATGGTGAGCTCGGTGACGGCAGTCTCACCGGGAACGACCCCTGCTCCAAGTCTCTCCATCTCACCGGTGATCAATGCGAGACGAAGCCGGTCCAGGTAGGCCTGACCTCCCTCCCGCTGGGCCAGGCGGTCGTGGGCCTCGCCGCCGAGGCGAACGACGGGCTCATCCTCACGTCCGTCGGCACGGTGTACGCCTGGGGGGACACGACCTACGGGGAGCTCGGCAACGGACTCACCGGCAACGCCTGCAGCGGTACCTGCCAGGACGTCGTCGGCGCCACCCCGGCGACCTTCTCCCTGCCCACCGGGGTCACCGTCCAGGGCATCGCCGGCGGTGGCGCGTTCGCCCTCGCCAGGACCTCGGCGGGCACCGTCTACGCCTGGGGGGACAACCGGTGGGGTCAGCTGGGCACAGGCGGTTTCACCGGCAACGGCTGCGGTGGGACCTGTGACACCCTGCCGGTCGAGTCGGGACTGCCCGGTTCGGTTTCGGCGACCTCGGTGTCGGCCGGGGTCGACCACGGCATGGCGATGACCTCCACCGGCACCGTCTACGCCTGGGGTGACAACACCGCCGGCGAGCTGGGCAACGGCACCGCCACCGGTCAGACCTGCCAGACCTCCTCGGTCTGTGACCCGACACCGGCCGTCGTGACCAGCCTGCCGACCGTCTCCGAGATCTCGGCGGGGGACCTGTTCAGCCTGGCGGTGACCGCGGCGGGGGCCGCCTACGCCTGGGGCTCCACCGCGGACGGCGAGCTGGGCAACGGCACGCTCACCGGGAACGCGTGCAACACGACCTGTCAGGACACACCCGTCCTCAACAAGATGCCCGTGGTCGGCATCTGCTCCACCTGCACGGCGATCGCCGCCGGCAAGGACCAGAGCGCCGCCATCGCCGCGCCCCCCGCGCCGACCGGTGAGCCGCCGTGCACGGAACAGGGGCCACCCTCGACGTGCGAGCAGGTGCCCACTGCGACCATCCCGGACGACTGCTCGGTCGAC
This sequence comes from uncultured Acidimicrobiaceae bacterium, assembly GCA_963769775.1. Taxonomy (GTDB): domain Bacteria; phylum Actinomycetota; class Acidimicrobiia; order Acidimicrobiales; family RAAP-2; genus Bog-756. Next base: position 60,970 of record CAVYNC010000009.1, read on the forward strand.
GTGACACAGGCTCTCGACAACTGGATCAACACGCTGCCCGCAGGAACGCCGACCGCACCCCTCGAGGTGCAGTTCGCCCAGGGCGGCTGCTACCTCGTCAACGGGATGATCTTCCTCCGGGGGCTCACCGACGTGATCTTCAACGGCAACGGTGCGACGTTCGAACAGCAGTCGGTCGCCAGTGCGATCGACGCCAACCCGCCCACGACGGTGGACCCCTACTGCGGCATCGTCAACGATTTCGGCGGCGCCGCAAAGGCCCTGACCGGGGCCGAGGGAGGCAATCCCCCGACCGACATCATGTGGTACATCGAAGGTGGGTGCGACCTCGAATTCGAGAACATGACGGTCGCGGGCGCCAATCCCGGTGGGGGCGGGGGATCCGATCAGCAGGACTCGGGGATGCAGATCTCCGGCGGCCAGCGCGTGCTCGTCACCGGTAGCACGTTCAAGGGGACCTACGGCGACTGCGTCACCGTGTTCGGCCTTCACGAGTTTGCGACACCGGGCACCTACCCGGCGTCAGATGTGACGGTGGCCGCCAACCAGTGCGATTCGCCGGGCCGGGACGGTGTCGCCATCGTGTATGCCAACCGGGTGAGCATCGGCGGCACATCACCCACCGCGGGCAACACCTTCGTCAACCCCTCCGCCAGCGGCGTCGACATCGAGTCCGACTGCGGCAATCCGCTCGCTGGGGAGGGCAACATCCTGGTCCAGAACAACACGATCACGGGCGCTGCCCAGATCCTCAACGCCACGACCGCCGCGCAGCTCTACCAGTTCGCCTTCGATGACAACACGGTTCAAGAGATGAAGGTCTTCATGGAGCCGTTGGGCGGATGCAAACTCCCGCCCATTCCCGGGCAGAACATCACGGTCAGCGGCAACACCGCCAGCGCCATAGCCGGGTGGACCAGCAAACAGGCCGACTGGAACATCTACGGTGAGATCGGCGGGCTGTTGTACGGGAACACCACGCCCATGTGCGTGTCCCCCACGTACAACTGCGCGGACAACCCGAAATCGCATCTGCCGTACGCGACACCGTTCGACTTCCTCGAGACGGCGGCGGACTCCTCGGGGGACCCGGGTGGCGGGTTCGAGGTCGCCAACAACAACCTGAACGGAAACGACGTAAAGAACGGCGGGCAGCAAGGGACGCTCCCGGTGGAGGCGGACATCCAAGCCAAGAGTGGCGACAGCTCCTGTGACAATTACTCCAATGTCAGCGGTCAGGAGGTCGACGTCGACAAGAACGGGAACTTCACGATCAGCCCCTGTGTCATCTACACACCACTGCAGCCTGCGATCGCCCAGCTGCCGGGCTTGCCCGGGATCAGCAACCTGCTGTCGTACGAGACGCCTGCGATGCCGGTCGCCCACCCCTCCGCGACCGGGAAGTCGGCCAAACTGCCAGTCGCCGCCCCGGGCCAGGAGTCCTGCTCGAAGGTGACAGGGAACGTCTACTTCGATCCACCGCTCATGAACCACGCCACCGCGAGCTCCGAGATGGCCTTGGTGCACCTGACCATCAGTGGCTGCAAGGCGTCGAACGGCGCTGGAACCCCGACCACGGGCAACGCCTCGGTCGAGTTGCCCCTGCAGACCAACGACTGCACCAAGCTGGCGGCGGCGGTCACGGCGCCCACCTCGCTGGCCATTGCCTGGACGCCCTCGACGGTGGGGACGAGCCAGGTCATCTTCAAGGGGTACGCACCGACCGAAAGCACCAGTACCTCGTTCCACCTGGGCGGGACCTCGAAGACCACCAACGGCCAGCTCAACGCGGGGATGACGACCGCGCAGATCAAGGCGGCGTGTGCCTCGAGCGCGGGGCTCGCCTCGGTCAGTTTGACCACCGGCTCGACCACCACTCCTCTGGGAACGACAACGGCCTCGGCCTGACCCGGTCTCGGGCGTCGGTTCGGAACAGCTGATCGGGCCCGTTGCCGGCTCATACGAACAGGTGTTCGTCTACACTGGCGGGCGATGTCCGCCGTGCAAGGAGCCCTGTTCGACACCGGGACCCACCCGGCGCCGACCCCCCTGCCCGGCGCGCTCGGGGCGGATCACCCTCTCGGAGAACGCCTGGGTCGACCATCTCCCGGCCTGGATGGGCCGTGCCGACCTGCTCTTCGAGCGGCTGCGGGACACCGTCCCCTGGCGGGCGGAACGCAGGACCATGTACGACCGACTGGTGGATGTCCCCCGCCTGCTCGCCTTCTACGGGGAGGGCGAGGCTCTGCCGGAGCCCGTCCTGGAACAGGCCAGGGAGTCGCTCAGTGCCCATTACCGCGGGAACCCGGGGGCAGAGCTCGCGACGACCGGACTCTGCCTCTACCGTGACGGTCGCGACAGCGTCGCCTGGCACGGGGACACAATCGGGCGCGGAGCGACCGAGGACACGCTCGTGGCGATCCTCTCTCTCGGTGGGCCGAGAAGGCTGCTCCTCAGGCCCCGCGGGGGCGGAGGGCGCGGAGGGCGCGGAGGGAGGACACTGCGCTTCGAGCTCGGCGGCGGTGATCTCATCGTGATGGGGGGAAGCTGCCAGCGCACCTTCGAGCACAGCGTGCCGAAGACGGCGCGCCCGGCCGCGCCGAGGATCAGCGTCCAGTTCCGGCCGGCCGGTGTCCGGTGAAGGGGGCCGACAGTAGCCTGAAGAACCATGGCAACGATCACCGCAGCGCCGGCCGAGGCGCCCGGGACGCTCTCGCATCGGCGGGTGCTGGTGGTCATCGGGGCCCTGATGCTCGGGATGTTCCTGGCCGCCCTGGATCAGACGGTGGTCTCCACCGCGCTGCCGACCATCGTGGGAGACCTGCACGGTGCGTCACACCTGACCTGGGTGGTCACCGCCTACCTGCTGGCCTCGACCGTCTCGACCCCGCTCTGGGGGAAGCTCGGGGACCAGTTCGGTCGCAAGTTCTTCTTCCAGGGAGCGATCGTCATCTTCCTGATCGGCTCCGCGCTCTCCGGGTTGAGCCACTCCATGGTCGAGCTCATCCTCTTCCGGGCCGTCCAGGGCCTCGGTGGCGGCGGCCTGATGGTCGGGGCCCAGACCATCGTCGGCGACGTGGTCTCACCCCGGGAGCGCGGCCGCTACATGGGCCTGTTCATGGCCATGTTCGGTGTGACCACGGTCATCGGCCCGCTCATCGGCGGGGTGTTCGTCGAGTACCTCTCGTGGCGCTGGATCTTCTACATCAACATCCCGATCGGCGCCGTCGCCCTCTTTGTCACCACGGTCGCACTGCCCGGGACGCTCAGCCGCGAGCACCGGGTCATCGACTACCTGGGGACCGTGCTGCTGGCCGGATCGGCAACGTGCCTGGTCCTGTTCACCAGCCTCGGGGGAACCTCCTACCCGTGGACCTCACCGGTGATCATCGGGTTGGCGGTGCTCGGGGTCCTGCTCGCAGCGGGATTCCTGCTCGCTGAGCGCAGCGCGGTCGAGCCGGTCATCCCGCTCCACCTGTTCACCAACAAGGTCTTCGCCGCGGCCAGTGCCATCGGCTTCGTGGTCGGGTTCGCCATGTTCGGCGCGATGACCTTCCTTCCACTCTTCCTCCAGGAGGTGAAGGGGGTCAGCGCGGTCGCGTCGGGCGTGCAGCTGTTCCCGATGATGGGTGGGCTGCTGGTGGCCTCCATCGGGAGCGGGTTCCTGGTGAGTCGATACGGTCGCTACAAGGTCTTCCCGGTGGTAGGCACTGCGCTCATGACGCTCGGCCTCTACCTGATGTCGTTGATCGGGGTATCCACCGGGGCCTGGGTCATGGCCGGGTACATGGCGGTCTTCGGCCTGGGATTGGGCCTGGTCATGCAGGTGCTGGTGGTGGCCGTCCAGAACGCGGTGCCCTACGAGGAGCTGGGGACCGCCACCTCGGGGACCACCTTCTTCCGGATGATCGGGGGCTCGTTCGGGACCGCGGTCTTCGGGGCGCTCTACGCCAACCTCGTCCTCGGCAACATCCTGCGAGCCCTCCACCTGACCACGGTCCCGGCGGGCCTGAGCCTCAACAGCGACAACCCGGCCGCCATACACAGCCTCCCGCCCCCGATCCAGGCAGCCGTGGTCCAGGGGATCGCCCACACCATCTCGACCATATTCCTCGTCGGAGTGCCCGTCGGCCTGGTGGCCTTCCTGTTGAGCTGGACCCTTCCCGAGAGGCCGCTCCGCAAGTCGATCCGCGTCTCGGAGCCCGGGGAGCACCTCGGGCTGCCCGAGCCGCGCACCTCCCTCGGCGAGGCCCGCCGCATCCTCGAGCGGGCAGCCGGACGCGAGAACCGGGTCGAGCTCTACGGGTCCCTTGCCGCCCGGGCCGGCCTCGACCTCCCCCCGCGCGCCTGTTGGACGCTCTACCGCCTTGCAGACGCGCCGGGCTCCTCGGTAGAGGACCTCGCAGACCGGCTCGGGGTCGAGTCGGGTGTTCTCAAAGAGGGAGTGGACGCGCTGACGCGAGCGGGGATGCTCGAGCCGAACGGGGGTTCCGACACCGTGCCGCTGACCCTCACCGCGTCGGGGCAGAACGCACTCGACCGGCTCGGCGCGGCGCGGCGCGATTCGCTCACCGAGCTGCTCGAAGGATGGGATCCCGAGAGCCATCCCGAGGTGGTGGGGCTCATCCACAACCTGGCACACGCCCTCCTTGCGGACGACACGAGGCTCCTCGCCGATGCGGGGGTGGCCTGATGTCGAGCATCGAGATCCTGATGGACGGGTTCGAGCGGATCCGCGACGCGGTCTATCCGGCGGTCAACGGCCTCTCGGAAGAGGGTCTGGCATTCCGTGCCGACGCGGAGTCCAACTCCATCGCGTGGCTCATCTGGCACCTCACCAGGATCCAGGACGACCACGTGACCGGCCTCAGCGGTGGGGAGCAGGCCTGGACAGCCGAAGGGTGGTTCCAGCGCTTCGCCCTGCCCCTCGATCCCTCGGACACCGGGTACGGACACGATCCCGCCATCGTGGCGGTCGTCATCGTCGATGCCGGTTCGCTGCTCGGGTACTTCGAGGACGTGCACCGTCGAACGCTCGAGTACCTGGGGCAACTGACCGAGACGGATCTCGAGCGGGTGGTCGACCGTCGGTGGGACCCACCGGTGACCGCCGGTGTCCGATTGGTGAGCGTGCTCGCAGACGATCTGCAGCACGTGGGCCAGGCGGCTTACCTGCGGGGGATCCTCGAACGCCGGTGAACCGCCGGCGCGATCATGTGCCGGGTCAGGCGCCACCGGCTGCGACCCGCGCTCCGCGTACCTGAGCCAGCGACCTGCGTCGAAGTCGTAGAGCTTGCAGGCTCTGGAGTTGCTCACGAAGTCCCTCAAGCGCAGGGGCCGGTCGATGACCGAGCCGGGGAAGGCGGATTCGATAGCCGCCGCGGCCTCCTCGAGGTGGTACATGGGCACGCGCATGTCCACGTGGTGGGGGACGTGCACCATGATCCAGTGGATGAAGAAGTTGGCCCACCTGGGCGCCCGGAGGACCGTCGTCCCTTCCATCTGCGCCTTGAACTTGGTCCACTCGTCCCTCTTCCACCAACGGATCTCCGGCGAGATGTGGTGGATGCGGACGACCGAGCCGATGAGCCAGGAGAAGCCCACGAACGGCAGCAGGACGGTCCGGGTGTCGAGCCAGAGGATCCCCCACCCGCTGTCGCCGAGCGCCACGCCGACCAGGCTGAAGAGAATCAGCGAACCGGAGATGAACGCGGTGACGATCCAGCGGTCCCGTCGGATCGCCCTGACCCAGCGGGCGGGGTTCGGTCCGACCATCATCTTCTTCCACCACACCTGGTGGATGTAGTAGGCACCGGCACCGGCCCACGACCACTCGAACCGGTGGACGACCCTCCGCCACCAACCCATCGCGCCGTACTCCTCCGGGGTGGTGGGATGCCACACGAAGTCGTAGCCCTGTCGGACCGTGTAGGGATGGTGCACCCGGTTGTGACCGAGCACCCAGCCCTCGTAGACGTGGAAGCTGGGCAGCATCGCCAGATGGGCAACCACCGAGTTCATGCGCCTGGTCTTGAACAGTGCACCGTGGGCCGCGTCGTGACCCACGACGAACAACCCGGAGACGACCAGCGCCATCACCACCTCGAGCGCCAGCACGGCGAAGAGGTTGCCTACGACCACGAGGAGGGCGAGGAGGGCGACGTACATGGCCGTGTCGCGCACGAAGTAGGTCATGCCGCGCCAGGTCGGGTTCTCGTACACCGAAGGCGGGAGGACATCGAGGACGGGCTTGAGGCTGCCGGTCGGGACCGGGTGCTGCCCGACCACATCGGTGGCGGACAGCGGCAATGGCGGCAATATGGCTCTTCTCGTTCGGTCCGGCAGCGCCGGCTGGCCCCGATCCTATCGGTGCCTGCCCGGGATCACGGGTCGGGCGCACTCACCGCACCCGCGCAGGAAGCCTCTCAGGCCGGCTCCCCCTGGAAGGCGCGTGCACCGATGAGCATGCCGGTGGTCTGCGATGCCCCGCCCAGTGCGGAGGCTGCGGCGAACCCGACCACGCCGATCATCAAGGTCCGCTTGGGACCGATCATGTCGCTCAGCCGGCCCCCGAGCAGGAGGAGCCCCCCGAACCCGAGGGTGTAGGCGGTCACCACCCACTGGCGGTCGGTGTTCGAGAAGCCGAGGGACTGCTGCGCGGACGGAAGGGCGATGATCATGATCGTCGTGTCGAGCACCACCATCAGCTGCGCGCCGGCGATGACGACCAGGATCCACCAGTGGCCGCGGGTCGCCGGCTCCCTTTCGGGAGGCGGGGCGTCCACAGTCTCGACATCGGTCACCGTCGCGATCGGCGGCGGTCGCGCACGATCGGGAGCCTATGCCGCACACGTCGGCGCCCCTTCGTCGCCCGGACCGGCCCGCCCGGGCCCGGGATCTGGAACCGTGCCTGCAACGGGGATACGGTGGGCTCCGGGCATCGGGGTCCGTCGTCGGTCGACCGGCGGGACCCGTGACCGAAGGGGGAGGTCGGGGAATGGTCACGCGCACCGAGACCGTCGAGGACTGGGCACACGACTTCGACGTGCTCGACGCCGCCTACGTGGAGGATCCGTTCGGGCGCTGGGACCAGCTCCGCGCCACCTGCCCGATCGCCCACACCGACCGGCGGGAGAGCGCCTGGCTCCCCACCCGCTACGCCGATGTCACCGCTATGGCCCACCAGCCCTCCCTGTTCAGCTCGATCGACGTGAGTGTGATCGCGACCGAGTCCGACGAGGGCCGGGAACATCTCCCCTATGGGCTGCCGCCGATCTCGGCGGATCCCCCACTGCACACGTGGACCCGCCGACTGCTGCTCCCGTGGTTCTCCCATCGGCGGGTCGAGTCGTACGAGGCATCGACCCGGTCTCTGTGCCGGTCGCTGCTCGACCGCATCGTGCAGAACGACCGGGCCGACGCGGCGGTCGACTACGCCCAGCAGATTCCGGTCCGGGTCATCGCACAGATCCTCGGGGTCCCCGAGTCGATGTCCGACACGTTCACCGGGTGGGTCCGCGACTCGCTCGAGTTCGCCGACGATCCGGAACGGCGGCGCCGTGGGAACTTCGGCATCGGGTTGTTCCTCTGGGACAGGATGAAGGAACGGCGCGAGGCCCCTGGTGACGACCTGCTCAGCGCCCTGCTCCACACCGAGGTCGACGGTGCCCCCATCGACGAGACCATCGTCCTCGGCATGGCGATGCTCACCCTCATCGCGGGGATCGACACCACCTGGAGCGCCATCGGGTCGTCCCTGTGGCATCTCGCCACTCACGACGATGACCGGGAGCGCCTGCTCGGCGAGCCCGACCTCATGCCCATGGCCGTCGAGGAGCTGCTCCGTGCCTATTCCCCGGTGACCATGGCCCGGATCGTGACCGAGGACGTCGAATTCGCCGGTTGTCCGATGAGGGCCGGGGACAAGGTGCTGATGAACTTCCCCGCCGCCAACCGCGACCCGGACGCGTTCGAACGTGCGGACGAGGTCGTCCTCGACCGCCGGGACAACCGTCACGTCGCGTTCGGCTCGGGTATCCACCGCTGTGCGGGGTCGAACCTCGCCCGGATGGAGCTACGGGTGGCGCTCGAGGAATGGCTGGCCCGGGTTCCCGTCTTCCACCTGGAGGGAGCCGGATCGGTCACCTGGGCGGGGGGGCAGGTGCGCGGTCCGCGACAACTCCCGGTCGTGCTCTCCTGATCCGGTGGGCTATCCACTCGATGTCGGCGGAGTCGACGACTACCCGGTCAAGGTCGGCAGCATGCTGCTCACGCTCGTCGAGCCGCAGAAGGGGTTCGAGCGCGCCTACAACCGCTGGTACGAGCGCGACCACTTCTACAGCGGCTGCATGGTCGGGCCGTGGCTCTTCGCCGGGAGCCGCTGGGTCGCGCCCCGCACGCTGAAGGACCGACGGTGGCCGACCGGGAGCACGATCGCACGGCCGCTCGACGCCGGCAGCTACCTGGCCGTCTACTGGGTCGAGCAGGGGCACCAGCGCGAGCACTTCGGCGAATGGTCCATCCATCAGGTGCGCGACCTCTACGCCAACGGGCGGGGGTTCTCCGAGCGCACCCATGTCCACACCTCGACGTTCACCTATCTGGCCTCTGCCTACCGGGACGACGATCCGGTGCCGGTCGAGCTCGCGCTCGACCACGGCTACGGCGGGCTGGTCGTCCTCTGGTGGGACGCGGCCACGGGCACCGGTGACCAGCTGCACGACGACCTCGCCTCGACCCGCATTCCGGTCCTCCTCGCCGGATCACCCATCGAGATCGCCGCGTCGTGGGTCCCCTCCGCCCCCGATCAGGGTGGCACGGGCGCTCCCATGGACCTCGGCTCGCCGGCCGGTGGGGTCGACCGACTGGTCCAGCTCCTCTTCGTCGACGGCGACCCCGTCGGTGCTCTGGAGCGCGTGCGGGACTATACCGATGGCGTCCAGTCCGACGGTGCCGCCACCCTGCTGTTGGCCGCTCCGTTCGTCCGGACCGTCGTCGGCACCGACACCTACGTCGACGAGCTCTGATCGGATCTGCCCGCGAGGGCGGCGGAGGCGACCGGTCCGGGTTCCCGCGCTACCCGACCGGGCCGAGCTCGCCGAGGCGCGGGACCACGCGCTCCCCGAGGCGGGCCGCCCAGGACACCGGGTCCTCCACGAGCGGCATCACCTCGACCACCTTCACACCGAGGGCTGCGTACTCCTCCATCGAGGCGAGGAAACCGTCCGGATCGGCCACGGGATCGGTCATCGCCAGAATGGTCGTCTCGATCGATGCGGGATCGCGATGCTCTGCGTCGCAGTGTCGCGCGAGGACCTCGAGCTTGTGGGCGACCTCGGCGACGTCGACGGCGAACAGGTTGCAGGCATCGGCGTACCGTGCGACCAGGCGCAATGTCTTCTTCTCGCCACTGCCTCCGACCAGGATCCGTGGCCGTGGCCGGCTCACCGGGGGTGGCGAGCAGATGGTCTCGTCGAGCCGGTAGAACCGGCCGACGAACGGCCCGTCGTCGTCGCTCCACATCTGGTGGCAGATCTGGAGGGTCTCCTCCAGCCGCTCGAACCGCTCGGACACCGGGGGGAACGGCACGCCGAGGCCGAGGTGCTCGCGCTCGTACCAGGCCGCCCCGATGCCCAGCTGGGCGCGGCCCGAAGAGAGCACGTCGAGGGTGGTCACGATCTTGGCCAGCAGGCCCGGGTGACGGTAGGTGACGCCGGTGACCAGCAGGCCCAGCGTCATCCGCTCGGTCTGGCCGGCAAGGAAGCCGAGCGAGGTGTAGCCCTCCAGCATCGGCTCATGACGGTCGGCGAACTCCTCCATCTGGAAGTAGTGGTCCATCAGGCTGAAGGTCGTGCAGCCAGCCGCCTCGGCCGCGCGGGCCGTCCCGGCAAGGGTCGCGCCGAGCGTCGCGGCGCCGCCGGGGTAGGTGCAGTTGGCAAAGTGGATACCGAGTTCCATGAGCTCCTCCTGGGCGACGGGTGGGGTGGGGAGTGACAATTCCAGCGTAGGACGGTACGCACTGTCCGGCACCACCGCGGAGGAGCGGTCCCCGATCCCAGTGACTTTCGGCCCTATGGTCGTCGGTTGCGCCTCCGTAACCTTCAACCAAGGAGGTCACCCACATGCACGCAGCAACCGCTGTCCTCGGCGCCCTGCTCGGGAGCCTGATCGACCTGAACCATCCAGGCCATTACGTCCACTGGGGGTTCATCCAGCTCTCGGTCGCCAACCTGGTGGTCATCGGGCTCATGATCGTCGTCTTCTTCGCGGCGATCCTCATCCCCTTCGGACATCGCGGGAGGGAGGACCGATGACCGTCACCGACCCTCCGCCCCCGGGCATCGAGCCGGTCTCCGGCGTCGCCGCGGACCGGCCGGAAGATGCCGATCAGTGGACGGCCAGGCTGCGCGGAGTCGCGGTGGAGGCCCTCCCGCCGGATCGCCTCCTCCCCGACCGCCAACCCGCCTATGTCGCGTCGTGGATCTACGTCTTCGGCGTGGTCACCATCTCAGCCCTGGTCGTGGTCATCGTGACCGGCATGCTGCTCGCCATCATGGGTCCCAACTGGTGGCATGTCTCCTCCAGCGGGCTGTTCGTGAACTCGCTGCACCTCTGGAGCGTCGAGGTCTTCTTCTTCGCCATGGTCGTCCACCTCTGGGGCAAATTCTTCATGGCCGCCTGGCGGGGACGGCGCCGGGCCACCTGGATCACCGGCGTGGTCACCTTCCTGGTGTCGATCGGCGCAGCCTTCACCGGCTACCTCTCCCAGCAGAACTTCGACTCGCAGTGGATCAGCACCCAGGCCAAGGACGGGATCAACTCGACCGGCGCTGGGGCCATCTTCAACGTGACCAACTTCGGCCAGATGCTCATGTGGCACATCATGCTCCTGCCCCTCTGCGTGGTGATCCTCGTCGGCATCCACGTCCTGTTGGTCCGGCTCCGCGGGGTGGTCCCGCCCTTCGCTGCGAAGGGAGTCCGTCCCGACGGACCGCCCGCTGGCGAGCCCGGGAACGCCGAGGTTCCTGGATGAGGCCCGACGCGACCCCCGCGTCCCACGGGAAGGGCAAGCGGTTCAATCCCGACCGGGACGTGGCGGAGTGGCACGGGAGGTACGAGCCCTACGACCTGGTCAAGGAGTTCTTGACGGCGCTGCTGGTGGTGGTGGTCCTGGTGGCCGGGCTCGCCGTACTCTTCGGATCCCCCGATGACAAACCGGTCACCGTCGAGTCGTGGGCGAGGGCCAACCCGGTCGACTTCGCACAGACCGCGATCACCGAGTTGGACGAGACCAGTCCAACCGCCAGCTACGGCCCGCCCTACAACACCAACGGGACCTCCCAGTCGATCGGGCCGTTCTCGCCCGAGAAATGGCTCGGGGTGCACCACCCGATCGACACTGCCGAAGACGACGTGCTCGGGCCGCTCTCGACCCTCCCCGACAGCCCTGCAGCATCGGCTGCGGTGACCGAGTACCGGTCGGCGTCGGCCACCCAGCAGGCATCGTGGACGGCCGCCTATGAGAAGGCCGTCGCCAATGCCACCTTCACCGACGGCAAGCTGGTCGTCCCGCCAGGCGACTACGGGCCGGTGGGCACGATCGTCGGCGGGCTGACCTCGATGGCCCGCAGCGGGGCGCTCGACGGGGCGCTCCTCAGCTCGCGCCAGTTCTACGGGACCGACTTCACGAAGCCACTCCTCTTCGTGGCGGACGGTACGTACCTGGCCGACCTTGCAGACGCACAGCATCTCTCCGGCGACCAGTGGGGGATGATGAACGAGACGGGGAACTACCCGGGGCAGGCCTGGCTCTGGCTCTACACCCTCTGGTACCAGGTGCCCCCGATGAAGACCTCGGCCAATGCGGACCTGCAGGTGTTCAGCATCATGATCGTCCTGACCATCCTGCTCGCGCTGGTCCCATTCATCCCGGGGATACGCTCCATCCCACGATGGACCCGCCTCTACCGTCTCATCTGGCGGACGCATTACCGGGAGGTCGAGCGGGCGACCTGATGCCTGCGGCCTTCATCGGCCACGGCGACCCCCGCAACGCGCTCTCCGACAACGCCTACACCCGTTCCTGGCGGGCACTCGGAGCCTCCCTGCCCGAGCCCCGGGCGGTCGTGGCGATCTCCGCCCACTGGTACGTCGGGTCGACGCTGGTCACCTCCATGGAACGGCCGCGGACCATCCACGACTTCTACGGCTTCCCACAGGAGCTCTACGACGTCGAGTACCCCTCACCCGGATCCCCAGAGATCGCCGCCGAGGTCGTCGGGGCGATCGCTCCCCGCTGGGTCGGGCTCGACCACGACGGTTGGGGACTCGACCACGGGACCTGGTCGGTCATGGTTCATCTGCTTCCCGCTGCGCGTGTCCCCGTGCTCCAGCTGTCGGTCAACGCGACCGAGGGATGGGACGCGCACTTCGACCTCGGGGTGCGCCTGGCGCCCCTCCGCGCGAGCGGGATCCTGGTCCTCGGCAGCGGCAACGTCGTCCACAACCTCGCCCTCCTCGACTGGGGTGGCGGCGAGCGCGGCAGCGACTGGGCGGTGCGCTTCAACGAACAGTGCAGCGAGCTGATGCTGGCCGATCCGGAACGGGTCGGGAGCCTGGCCACCCACCCGGACTACCACCTGGCGGTGCCGACCCCCGAGCACTTCCTTCCACTCGCCCCGATCGCCGGACTGGCGGCCGCCTCCGGGGGGACGGTGACCACCCTGGTCGACGGCTACGTGGGCGGTTCGCTCTCGATGGCCGCCTTCCGCGTCGACTGAACCGGGCAGACCGTCCGGTCCTGCAACAAAGGACTTCGTGCTCTGCCGCGTGGTCCCGGCCCGACGCAGAGTGGGAAGTGTTGCCGGGCCGGGAGTAGGCGGCGGAACCAGCTCGACCGACCCAGCAACGTGTCCAGACTATGGCGATACCTACCAGATCAGCCCGTGTGCCGCTACGGGCACTGGAGCCTCAGGCGGCCGCCGGCCCCTCCCGCAGGACGGCGACCAGACGGGGCAGATCGGATCGGTCGATCCTCGCGGCCGCGCGGGCGGAGGTCTTCCCGAGCGACGACCCGAACGGGAGGGCGTCGACCAGGCCCTGCCCGACCCACCGCCGGGCCAGGCGCAGCTCGCTCGAGCGCACGAGCAGCCGTTCGTCGACGGCGCGGCCCTTCGAGAGCAGGGTCGCGTTGGTCAGCCGTCGCACCTCGCCGGCGTCGACGGTCAAGCCGAGCTGGTCAAGCTCGCGGACCAGGTAGGAACCCGTGTTGTACCAGTCGCACAGACCGTGCACGACCGAGGCCACCTGCCCCGCGAGGCCGTCGATGGCCAGCGCGAGCGCCGGGCCGCCCTCCAGGGTGGACGCGGCAGCGGCCGCCACCAGGGCGAGCTGCAGCGCTCCGACCGCAGTCGCGATCGACCGGCTCTGGCGGGCGGAGAGCTCTTCCACGTCGGTCCGGTCGTTGAGCACTGCCGGGTGCTCGATCACCTGCGCCGACATCCAGTCGAGCAGACGGGGTATGGCCGCCCGGACCTCGGCCCGGACCCGCCCGAACCTCCCGGGCCCGGGAGCGAGCGCCTCGCGTCCGATCTCCCCGAAGACAGCCTCGAGCTCTGAGGAGGCCCCCGCAGGGAGTCCCTCGGGGTGGAGCAGCGAGCGGAGGGACTGGGTGACCATCGCCCGCGCCCGGGCAATCCTCGTAGCCCGTCGGGCGGGGGGATCGGCGTCGCCACCGCCCCCCGACGGCTCGCTCGGTGGACTGCTCATGCACCGAGTCTGGTGATCGTCCCGGGAGGTCGCAACCTCCGCGTCCCGGCGCCGACTCGGCCGTCTGCGTCCCCCCGGTCCACTACGCTCGCATCCGAGGGGGAGACATGGCACTGGACATCGGCCGCCGGGCCCTCCTACGAGCGGGACGTGCCGCACGGACCGAGGGGCGACCCACCCCCCGGGTGGTCATCATCGGCGCCGGCCTGTCCGGACTTGCCGCCGCCATCCAGCTCAGCCGTTCGGGGGTCCGCTCCTTCACCATCGTCGAGCAGTCCGACGGCGTGGGCGGCACCTGGCGCGACAACGTCTACCCGGGTTGCGCCTGCGACGTCCCCTCCCACCTCTACTCGTTCTCCTTCGAACCGAAGACCGACTGGTCCCGGCGTTTCGCCGACCAGCCGGAGATCCTCTCCTACGCCGAGCAGCTGGTCGACCGTCACGACCTCGGCCCCCACCTCCGTCTCGGCACCCGAGTGCGGTCGGCAACCTACGACGGGCAGGCCGGCACCTGGCGCCTGGGGCTCATGTGCGTGCAGAGCGAGGGTGACGAGCCCCTGGCGGAAGAGCTCGTCGCAGACGCCGTGGTCTTCGCCTGCGGACAGCTCAACCGGCCGTACATCCCCGACCTCCCGGGTCTCGACACCTTCGACCGTCCCTTCTGGCACTCTGCGCGGTGGGACCACACGGTGGACCTCACCGGCAAGCGGGTGGCGGTGGTCGGGACCGGGGCGAGCGCCGTCCAGTTCGTACCTCCGGTCGCCGCGGACGCCGCGTCGGTGACCATCTTCCAGCGCAGTCCCAACTACGTCGGGCCGAAGAAGGATCGCGACTACACGGGCGCGACCCGGCGCGTGCTCGAGCAGGTGCGGCCGCTCCGGACCGCCTACCGCTGGTCGATCTACTGGAGGCTCGAGGCGCGGTGGCTGTGGTTCCGCCGGGACAGCTGGGCAGCCGGCAAGCTCCAGGACCTGTTCAGGAAGGGGATCCGCGAGGGCGTGGTCTGTGACCGCCTGCCCGAGGACGTGGTCGTCCCCGACTACCCGGTCGGCTGCAAGCGAATCCTGATCTCGAGCGACTGGTACCCGACCCTCCTCCGCCCGACGGTCGCGGTGGTCGACTCGCCCATCGACCGGATCGAGGCCGGGGCGGTGATCACCGCTGACGGCGCACGCCACCCGGCCGACATCCTCCTCTTCGGCACCGGCTTCTCGACGACCGACCTGCTCGCCCACATCCCGGTGACCGGGACCGGGGGTCGCACACTGGCAGCCGTTTGGGCGGACGGACCACACGCCTACCTCGGCACGATCGTGCCAGGCTTCCCGAACTGCTACCTACTCTACGGGCCCAACACCAACCTCGGGCACAACTCGATCCTGTTCATGGTCGAGCGCCAGCTCAACCTCGTCCTCCAGGCGCTCGCGGCCCAGACCCGCGCCGGTACCGCCGGTACCGCCGGTAGCGCCCCGTCGGTCGTCGTGACCGAGGCCGCCTACGAACGGGACGACCGCCGCACACAGTCCCTCCTGTCGCGGACCGCGTGGGCCGCCGGCTGCACCAGCTGGTACAAGACGGCCTCGGGCAGGATCACCAACAACTGGCCGACCTGGACCGTCCGCTACTGGTGGGAGACCCTCCGGCTGCGCCAGGAGGACATCGGGGTGCTGGCGACGAACGGGGGTGCCGCACCGTCGTCCGGGTGCTCGCCCGGGGCGGTCGTGGTCGGCGGCGCGGAGGAGCGCTGAGGACCTGACCGGCGGTCGGTGACCTCGTGAGCCGGCCCACCGTGCCACCACACCGGCAGGCGGCCTTGCTACCGTTTCGGGCCATGGCTCGACGCGGTCCAGAGGGCCCCGGGCTCGATTCCACCCCGAATTCCCCGAACTCCCCCTCCTCCCCCGAAGGTCGATTGCGCGCGCTCGGCGATGCCATGGTGGCGAGCCAGGCGGGGAACGGCTCCGCAGCCCGGTCGGGCACCGGAGCGGGTGGGCGGCACCCGGCACCCGGCTCCGGCACATTCGACGAGAGCGGTCTGCTCGCCCTCGGCGAGCAGGTCGCCGCCCAGGGCACCCGGACGAAGCGGCGTTCGCACCATCGCAAGCTCTGGTGGGTCCTCGGGTCGGTCGGCGCACTGCTGGTGATCGTGATCGGCGGGAGCGCCGGCTACGCCTGGTACCTCAACCACGAGATCCACCGCTTCGACGTCCGCGGCCTGAGCGGCGTCCCCACCACCGGTGCCGACGCGGGAACCGAGAACATCCTGCTGGTCGGTTCGACCGACCGGTGCGCACTCAAGGTGCAGAACGCCGCCTACGGCCTCTGCTCGCAGGGGGTCAACGGTGTCAACAGCGACGTGGTCATGATCCTCCACCTCGACCCGAATCGGCATTCGGTCTCGATCCTCTCGATCCCCCGTGACCTGTTCGTGCCCAACGCCCGCACCACCGGGGGGAACAAGATCGACGCCGCCCTCTACCAGGGCCCCAGCCAGCTGGTCGCGGCCATCAACGATGACTTCGGCATCCCGATCCAGCACTACGTGGTCCTCAACTTCGACACCTTCGCCAACGTGGTCGACGCCCTCGGCGGGGTCAAGATGTACTTCCCGGAGCCGGTCTTCGACGCCTACTCCGGGCTCAAGGTCCTCAGCCCGGGGTGCGTCTCACTCGACGGGTTCCACGCGCTGCAGGTCGTCCGGGCCCGGCACCTCCAGTACAAGCCGTCGGGGGTCACCACCTCCGACCCGAACTACTGGCCATCCGAGAACCTGAGCGACCTGGCCCGGATCCGCCGCGACCACGAGTTCCTGCGAGTGCTGGCCACGGCCGTCTCGAAGAACGGGCTGGCCAACCCCATCACCGACGAGCAGCTGATCAGCGGGGTGGCCCCCCAGCTCAACGTCGACCGCTCGTTCTCCACCGGGGACATGGTCGGGATCGTCCTCGACTTCCACTCGGTCAATGTGAACTCGGCACCCCAACTCACCGTGCCGGTCCAGGTCGACCAGTTCGGTTCGTACCTCTACAAGGGGGCCTACTACGGCGACATCGAGTTCCCGTCGATCGTCGAGGACCGCCAGGTCATCGACCAGTTCCTGCACATCAGCGCCTCGACGGACACCATGACCGGGGAACCGCTGCCACCCCCGAGCGCGGTGACCGTCTCGGTGCTCAACGGCACCGGCGCCTACAACCAGGCCACGGACACCGGAGCCGCCCTGCACGCCCTCGGCTTCCAGCTCTCCGGGGTCGGTGACTCGCCGCCCGTGGGTGCCGAGGCCGAGACCGTGGTCTACTACGCCCACAAGACCGCGGCAGACCAGGCCGCCGCCGAAGCCGTGGCCGGATCGATGACCGGCTCGGTCATCACCGCCCTCGGTCCGACCACCGACGGCGCGGAGGTCACCGTCGTCACCGGGACCCAGTTCACGGTCGTCGCCCCCGCCTCATCCACGCCCGCCTCCGCTCCGGCCACAGCACCTGGAGCCACCACTCCTGCGACCGCCGCTCCAACAGCACCGGCGTCTCCAGCTTCCAGCGGCGCATTCCAACCGGTCACCACGGCAACCTCCCCGCTCCAACCGTGGGATCCGCGTTCGTGCACCCCCTCCGGGGGAGAGGGACCCTGACCTTCACGAACTTCCTGCTCAGAGCTAAATCGAAACGAAACGGTTGCGTTCTGACCCGGTCTCTGTCAGTGTAACTCCTGAACGGAACCGTTCCGTCTAGTCAGGGAGCAGGACATGGCCGGTACTGGAGCGCAGGGAACGACCGTCGGGCTGCAGCGTCCGAGCGGGCCGCGCGCCGAGGCCCGCGAGCAGGCCATCCTGGACGCCGCACTCGAGCTGGTGATGGAGGTCGGCTACGACCGTCTGAGCATGGACGCCCTCGCCGAGCGGGCCCGGGCCGGCAAGGCCACCATCTACCGGCGCTGGTCGGGGAAGGCACAGGTGGTGGCCGAGGCGATCCGCCGCCGCAAATCCGAGAGCGAGTTCCATCCTGACACCGGCAGCCTGCGCGGCGACCTCCGCGCGGCCCTCCGCCACATGTGCGACTCGGTCACCCTCGACGAGGCGGTCGTGGCCGGGGTCATGTCGGCCATGCGCAGCGATCCGGAGCTGGCCGAGCTCATGCGGACGCAAGTCCTCCACAATCGCGGCAGCCTCGACACCATCGTCGATCGGGCCATCGCCCGCGGGGAGCTGCAGGCCGGCAGTTCGGCGGCGCTCGCCTACGAGGTGGCGCCGGCCGTGGTCATGCAGCGGCTGCTCTTCCGCGGCGAGCCGATGGACGAGGCGTTCACCGACCACCTGGTCGACGAGATCGTCATGCCCCTGCTCCAACGCGCCCCCCGCTCTCGCCCCCCTAGACCGACCGGTCGACCCGGTGCGCCGGTCGACCTCACGTCCCGAGTCCAGTTCGACCCCTCCACCCCCCACGCCCCCACCCCCCCCCCGGAGCCACCATGCCCACACTCACCGCACCCTCCGTTGACGCCCCCCACGACCCGGTCGAACCGGACCCGAAGCGCTGGCTCGCACTGGCGGTCATCGCGGTCGCTCAGCTGATGGTCATCCTCGACTCGTCGATCGTCACGATCGCACTGCCGTCGGCCCAGCGCGCGCTGCACATCTCGACCGCGAACCGGCAGTGGGTGGTGACCGCCTACACCCTGTCCTTCGGGAGCCTCCTCCTCCTCGGCGGTCGGATCGCCGACTACGCGGGACGCAAACGCACGTTCGTGATCGGCCTGCTCGGCTTCGCCGGCGCCTCGGCCCTCGGGGGCATCGCGGTGAACGCCCCGATGCTCTTCGGGGCCCGTGCGCTCCAGGGAGCCTTCGGTGCCCTGCTGGCCCCGGCCGCACTCTCTCTGATCACTGTCACCTTCGTCGAGGTTCGGGAGCGGTCCACGGCGTTCGGCGTCTACGGCGCCATCTCCGGCGGCGGCGCGGCCATCGGGCTCATCCTGGGCGGGATCCTCACCCAGTTCGCCTCCTGGCGCTGGTGCCTGTTCGTCAACGTGCCGATCGCGGTGGTGACCGCGTTCGCCGGCGTCCGCCTGGTGCGCGAAAGCCGGGCGTCGGGCAACACCAGCTACGACATCCCCGGGACGGCGACCGTGACCGGCGGACTGGTCTCCCTCGTCTACGGCTTCACCCTTGCCGCCCAGGACGGGTGGGCTGCGCCGCACACCTTGCTGTTCCTCGGCATCGCTGTGGTGCTGCTCGCCGCCTTCGTCATCATCGAGATGACCTCGCCCAACCCACTCCTGCCGTTGCGGGTCGTTCTCAACCGCAACCGGGGCGGATCGTTCCTTTGCGCCCTCATGGTCGGGTCGGGCCTGCTCGGGATGTTCCTCTTCCTCACGTACTACCTCCAGGGCACCCTCGGGTACTCGGCGCTCAAGGCCGGCTTCGCCTTTCTCCCCTTCTCGATCGGGATCATCCTCGCCGCGACCGTGGCGAGCAAGGTGCTGCCCAGAGTGGGCCCGCGCCCGATGATGGTGGGGGGCTTCCTCGCCGCGGCCGCCGGACTGGTCTGGCTGAGCGGGATCACCCCCGAGACCAGCTACCTGGCCCACGTGCTGCCGACCGAGATCCTCATCAGCCTGGGCATGGGAACCGCATTCGTGCCGATGAGCAGCACCGCCCTCTTCCGGGTCGACCCCCGGGACGCCGGCGTGGCAAGCGCCACGCTCAACACCTCACAGCAGATCGGCGGCTCCCTCGGCACCGCGCTCCTCAACACTCTGGCAGCCTCGGCGACGTTGACCTACCTGGCCACGCGGATCCACACCCCGGCCAACGTGCAGGCGGCACAGGTCCACGGCTATACGGTCGGGTTCCTGATCGGTGCTGCCTTCCTGGTCGTGGCCGCCCTCTCAGCGGCGTTCCTGATCACCGCGACCCGGGCCGACCTGGCCGACGTCGACGGCGTCTCGGGCGAGGTCATACCGATCTGACCCGGGGACCCGGGACCGACGCCGCACGGCGGACGTCCCGGGAGCGGGACACCCGTGCCGTGCCGCGTGGATCAGGAGTCGATGTGCTCGGCGGGCACCTGGCCGAGGCGGCCGGCCTGGTAGTCCTCGAAGGCCTGGGCCACCTCCTCGCGGGTGTTCATGACGAAGGGTCCGTACGCGAACACCGGCTCCCGGATGGGACGCCCCCCGAGCACGAGCACATCGAGCGCCGGGCTGCGTCCGGAGCCGGGGTCCGCCGCCGACAGGGTCAGCGAGTCGCCCGCCCCGAACACCACCAGTTGGCCGGTGGTCACAGGACGCCGCTCCTCGCCGACCGTACCCTCGCCGGCGAGCACGTAGACCAGCGCGTTGAACTCCTGTCGCCAGGGAAGGACCACCGACGCGCCGGCCGAGACCGTCGCGTGGACCATGGCCATCGGCGAGTGGGTCGCTCCCGGACCGAGGTGGCCGTCGAGGTCCCCGGCGATGAGCCGGAGCAGGGCCCCGCCGTCGGGCGTGGTGAGCAGCACGACCTTGCCACTGCCGATGTCCTGGTAGCGGGGCGTGATCATCTTGTCGGCCCGTGGCAGGTTGACCCAGAGCTGGATCCCGTGGAACAGTCCGCCGGACGCAACCAGTTCCTCGGGCGGGGCCTCGATGTGGAGGATCCCGCCGCCGGCGGTCATCCACTGGGTGTCCCCGTTGGTGATCAGCCCTCCGCCGCCGATCGAGTCCTGGTGCCGGAAGGTGCCGTCGATCATGTAGGTCACCGTCTCGAACCCACGGTGGGGGTGCCAGGGGGTGCCCTTGGGCTCTCCGGGGGCGTATTCCACCTCTCCCATCTGGTCCATGTGGATGAACGGATCGAGATGGACCCGATCCACCCCGGCGAACGCTCGCCGCACCGGGAACCCCTCCCCCTCGAGCCCCGAGGGAGCCGTGGTCACCGAGAGCACGGGGCGGGCGGCCGCCGTGCCGGGATCGGGCCGCCTCACACGGGGCAGGGCAAGTACGTCGTCGACCGTCACTGCAGGCATGGTCACACCTCATCTCGCTGGGTCCCCACAGAGTTGCAGGAAACCCTCGGCGTGGGAAACACTAGTTGCACGCGCAACATTCCGGGATCGGCACCCGGGGCGGTCCGGTGGGCCTGCGATCGTCCCCGGACAAGTACGCTGGCACGAGGCTTACGTGAGGAGACCCAGGTGATGCGGCCCCGAGGCGGAACCACTCGCCGTCGCGACGACCAGCAGGAGCAGTCCCCCACCGAAAGCGTGGAGGCGATCGGCACGGAGCTCCGCCAGGCCCGCGAGGACCTGGGATTGGACCTCCTCTCCGTCCATGACCGCCTGAGCAGGCCGATCACCCAGATCGAGGCACTCGAGACGGGCGACCTGAGCGGGCTTCCCGACCAGTCGGTCGCCGTCTCCACCCTCCGGCGGTACGCCACCATGTTGGGCCTGGACGGCGACGCCCTCGCCCTCCGTTACATCGACGCCTGGCCCCTCGGAGGCTCGGCGGCCGACCACACCCGGGTCAACCCTGCGGTGACCAGCGTGGTTGCAGCGGTGACCTCCGGCCCCGACCACCTGCGGGCTTTCACCCAGACCGGACAGCGTGCCCAGGGTCGGCGGGCGGTCGACCTCGGCGGCCGGACCCGGGTCATCCGGGTACGAGGTGTCCACCGGGCCTCCCACCGGCACCTTCCCGGTGGTACCCCGCAAGGAGCTCCGCCAGAGCCGCCGGGCCATGGCACGCGAGCGGCGGCGGATGCGCGCCCCGATCCCGCTGAAGGTGCTCACCTGGATCGCGGGTCTCCTGGTGGCCGCGGTGCTCGCGGGATTCGTCCTGCTGGCCGCCCGCCCGGACCTGCTGGCCAACGCCCACATCCTGCGGGTGGTGGCACCCGGGGCGGCGAACCCCCCCGCAGCGAGCCCCTCCAACCCCCCGACAACAGCGGCGGCGCGCGCAGCGGCGGCGGGCCCCTCCGTACCCTCCGCGACTGCGCCGCCGAGCGCCCCGGCGACCAAGGGCAAACACCACCGGGCGACTCCGGTCGCACCAGCAGGGTCCGGTCCCTACAGCGCGACCTATACGGTCGCCGGCGGCCGATTCACTGTCGGCGTGGCCACCTCGGGCAGGTGCTGGGTGCAGATCACCAGCTCGAACTCCCCGGTTCCCCTGGTCAGCGCAGTCGAGCCGCCGGGCAAGATCCTCACCGTCCCCGCCCAGGGCACCATGACCGTGCAGGTCGGATCCTCGGCGGTACTCGTCGGGGTGACCCTCAAGGGCAAGAGCGCCTTCCTGTCCGCGCCGACCGTCACCCCCTTCACCTACATCTTCACCCCGCTGCCCTGAGCCCATCCGACGGGCGGGCCCGGCGCGCGGCCGCCGAGGTCGGTCACCGGCACCGGCTCACCCTCCTGGTCGGACGCAGCCTCCCGGGTATCCAGCTCTGCGTCGATCCGAGCTTCCCGGCGCTGCTCGGAGTGGACCCACTGGACGAACACCGGGACCAGGGCGATGAACGTGAGCAGCTCGGCGCCCATCCAGAGGATCCCCGCACCTGCATGCGTGCTCGACAGGGAGTACATCGTCGCGGCCGGCCGGGTGGAGGTCAGCAGGGCGAGCGCGAGGAATGACTCGATCGGCACCCCGATCAGCAGGTTGACCATCCGCGTGCCGTGGCTCATCTTCCAGTGCGGAATCG
This sequence comes from uncultured Acidimicrobiaceae bacterium, assembly GCA_963769775.1. Lineage (GTDB taxonomy): Bacteria > Actinomycetota > Acidimicrobiia > Acidimicrobiales > RAAP-2 > Bog-756. Next base: position 83,411 of record CAVYNC010000009.1, read on the forward strand.
GGTCGACACCCACCACCGGCCACCAGAACAGCGCCGAGGCGAACAGGAACACGATGTTGACGAGGTCCATCACCCACATGTGGGTCATGGCGAACCCGAGGGCGAAGGTCAGGAAGAAGGCGAACATCGAGAAGTAGTAGAGGATCCACACCGGCAGGGGATGGGTGAGCAGCCGGAACGGCCTCGAGTTGAGGACCCCGAGCAGCCGGACCTTGGTCGCCCGTTCGGAGGTCTGGAGGGCCAGGGTCATCGGTGCCCCCATCGCGAGCAGGGGCGGGGCCACCACCATCAGCAGCAGATGCTGGATCACGTGGGCCTGGAAGTACCCCATGGTCAGCGTGGCCACCGGTGACTGCAGGGCGACATCCAGCGCGATCAGCCCGGCCAGGAAGGAGACCGTCCGGCCGGCACCCCACGAGCGGCCCCTGGCCGAAAGGGCCCAGACGGACTGCAGGTACCAGATCCCGAACCCGAGTACCGCAGCGAGGACGAGGAGAGCGAAGGGCGAGACGTCCCACCGGGTGAGTGCATTGTGGAAGGTGAACTCGACCGGACGCACACCGGGCATGCCGGGCATGGAGGGCACCGCGCCAGCCTACCGATGCCACGGGTGGGTGCCCACTCGGGCCGCGCCGCCGCTCGCACGCTAACGTGCCGTCGTCGTGGAGGAGGCCGGCCGATGACCCATGGGCGCGTTCCCCGGTGATCGAGGACCTGTTGATCGACCTGATCGGGAATGCCCACGTCGACGTCGGCGGCCGGATCGACGACGACGTGACCCACGACGAATCCCTCGGTAGCGAGCCGATCCGCCCCCGCATGGTGGTGCGACCCGGCACGGCGGAGGAGGTGGCGGCCATCGTGCAGGCGGCGGACGCCGAGCGGGTCCCGCTGACCGCCCGCGGCTCGGGTACCGGGCTCTCGGGCGCCGCCATCCCGGTGCCAGGGGGGATCGTGGTCTCCTTCGAACGGATGGACGCCATCCTCGAGATCGACACCGCCAACCACGTCGCGGTCGTCGAACCGGGGGTCACCCTGGCCGCCCTGGACGCTGCCCTACGGCCCCACCGGCTGGTGTACCCGGTCTTCCCCGGCGAGCAGTCGGCCAGCCTCGGGGGCAACGTGGCGACCAACGCGGGCGGGATGCGGGCGGTCAAGTACGGCGTGACCCGTCACCACGTGCTCGGCATAGAGGCCGTCCTCGGCACCGGCGAGGTCATCACCTCCGGAGGCAAGTTCGTGAAGGCCACCAGCGGCTACGACCTGACCCAGCTCATCCTCGGGTCCGAGGGCACGCTGGCCCTGGTGACCCGCGCCATCCTCCGGCTGCATCCCCGACCCGGGCACGTCGCCACCCTCCTCGCCCCCTTCGCCACCCTGCCCGAGGTGACCGCTGCCGTGCCTCCGGTCGTCGCCAGCGGGGTCGGGCCCCTGCTGGTCGAGTACATCGACTCCATCTCGATGGCCGGGATCACCGCCAACGCGGGCATCGACCTCGGGATCCCCGACGAGATCCGCGAGCGGGCACTCGCCTACCTGGTCATCGTGCTCGAGGACCACCATGCGGACCGGGTCGAGGAAGACACCGCTGCGGTCGCCGGCCAGCTCGTGGAGTTCGGCGCCCTCGAGGTCTACGTGCTCCCGGGCGCGGCCGGCGCCCAGCTCGTCGCGGCGCGCGAGCGGGCCTTCTGGGCGGCCAAGGCTGCCGGCGCCGACGACATCGTCGATGCGGTCGTCCCCCGGGCCTCGATCCCGAATTCCTCGAGGCGGTCGCCGTCCTGGCCGGGGCGTCCGCCTCCCTCGTGACCGGATGCGGCCACGTGGGTGACGGCAACGTCCATCTCTCGGTCTTCCAGCCCGATCCGGTCGTCCGCCACCGGCTCGTCCACGACATCCTGACTGCCGGGTTCGACCTGGGCGGGGCGATCTCTGGAGAGCACGGGATCGGCACGCGAAAGTCTGCGGCATTCGCCGAGCTCGAGGACCCGGTCAAGCTCGACCTCATGCGCCGGATCAAAGCCGCCTTCGATCCGCACGGCATCCTCAATCCCGGGACGATCTTCGCAGCCGTCGATCCGGTGCCTTCCGGCGCCGGCCGGTCCCGACCGTGAACGGCGCCGAGTCGCTCATCCGCACCCTCGTCGACCACGGCGTCGACACCTGTTTCATGAACCCCGGCACCTCTGAGATGCATTTCGTCGGCGCTCTCGACCGCGTGGACGGAATGCACAGCGTGCTGGCCCTCTTCGAGGGTGTGGCCACCGGGGCGGCCGACGGCTACGCCCGGATGGCGGACAGGCCGGCGGTGACCCTCCTCCACCTCGGTCCGGGACTCGGCAACGGGCTCGCCAACCTGCACAACGCGGACGCGCCCACAGCCCGGTGGTCGCCCTCGTCGGCGACCACGCGATCACCCACCGGGTCTACGACGCTCAGCTGCAGTCCGACATCGCCACGGTGGCCCGCAACGTGTCCTCCTTCGTGCGTAGCGCAGACTCGACCGCCACCCTCGGGGCGGACGCCCGTGACGCGATCGCCGCCGCCTACGGCCCGCCCGGGGCGGTCGCCACGCTGATCCTTCCGGCCGACGTCTCCTGGTCCGAGGGTGGGGTTCCGGTGGCCCCGGTGGCCGGCACCGCGGTCGGCCCGAGTCCGGGGGCACCGCCCGACGAAACGGTGCTCGAAGCCGCGGCCGCCGGCCTGCGCTCGGACGAGCCGGCCGCCCTGTTGATCGGGGGACGTGCCTGCAGGGGGGCGCTCCTGGAGCGGGCGGCGGACCTCGCCGCGGCCACCGGTGCGAGGCTGTTCGCCGAGACGTTCCCCGCCCGTCTCGAGCGCGGGAGCGGACGGCCCCCGGTCGAACGCCTCGCCTATCTGGCCGAGTTCACCGCAATGCAGCTCGACGGGATCCGCCATCTCGTGCTGCTCGACGCGCGGTGGCCGGTGGCCTTCTTCGCCTACCCCGGCAGGAGCGGCGACCTGGTCCCGGCCGGCTGCACTGTCCATACCGTCCTCGGGCCGGCCGGGGACCCCGCCGCCGCTCTCGCCGCGCTGTGCGACCTCACCGGGGCCGCGCCCGGTGGGGGTGTCCACCAGGATCCCGGGGTCCCCGGTCTCCCGACCGGGCCACTGACCGCACAGGCCGTCTGCCAGGCACTCGGCGCCCTGTTGCCGGAAGGCGCCATCGTCTCCGACGAGGGAAACACCGCCGGCCTGTTCGCGCCCGGCGCAACCGCCGGGAGCCCTCCCCACGACTGGCTCACCCTGACCGGTGGGGCGATCGGCCAGGGCCTGCCGCTCGCGGTCGGCGCCGCGGTCGCCGCTCCCGACCGAAGAGTGGTCGCACTGGAGGCCGACGGGAGCGCCCTCTATACCGTCCAGGCACTCTGGACGATGGCCCGCTCGGGGCTCGACGTGACGACCGTCGTCCTCAACAACCGCTCCTACGCGGTCCTCAACATGGAGCTCGACCGGGTCGGCGCGGAGCCTCCGGGGCCCCGGGCGAGGGAGATGCTCGACATCGGCCGGCCGGACATCGACTTCGCGCAGGTCGCGGCCGGTCTGGGGCTCCACGCCGCGCGGGCCCGGACGGCGGACGAGTTCGCCCGGGAGCTCGCACGGGCGCTCGCCACACCCGGACCGAGCCTGATCGACGCGGTCGTCCCCACCGTGCTCTGAGGCCGGCTCCGACCACGGCGGTGGCCTCACCCCCGGCATCCGGGCAGAATGGCCACCCGGAGCGCAGCCGGACCGACCCCGGCCCGACGGCGCAGAGAGGAGGGCCGGCGATGCAGGCGCTGCTGTGGGGAGTCCGCCCCGAGGAGTGGGAGCCGTCCGACCCCTCCAACCGGCTGCTCGCCGGACTGGCCCGGGTGCCGATGCGCCTGGTGGACCGCGAGATGCCCACGCCTCCCCGGGACGACTGGGTCGTGTCCCGGACCCGGCTGACCGGCATCTGCGGTTCCGAGTCGAAACAGGTCTTCGGTGACTTCACGGACGCCTACAACGACAGTGCACTGGCCACGTACTTCTCGTTTCCGATGGTCATGGGCCACGAGGTGGTCGGGGAGGTCACCGAGATCGGGCCGGGCGCGCAGGGCCTCGAGATCGGCCAGCGTGTCCTGCTCAATCCCTGGCTGTCCTGCGGACCACGAGGGATCGATCCGGCGTGCCCATCCTGCCGCGCCGGTGACCTGAGCATGTGCTGGCATTTCACCGACGGTCCGCTGGCCCCCGGGATCCACACCGGCACCTGCAAGGACGCTCCGGGAGGGTTCGCCGACTACTTCCCCGCCCATGACTCGATGCTGTTCCCGATCCCGGCGGACGTCCCCGACGAGGTCGCCGTCCTCGCCGACCCGTTCTCGGTCTCGCTGCACTCGGTGACCCGGCACCCGCCCCCGCCGGGCGGCCGGGCGCTCGTCTACGGAGCCGGGGCGCTCGGCACGACGGCGACCGCCATCCTGCGTGCCCTGTACCCGGACGTGGAGGTGATGGTGGTCGCGGCGCACCCGGCCCAGGCCGCCCTCGCCGGCTCGCCTCGGCGCCCGCGTCGTGGGTGCCGAACCCGAGGTGGTCATCGAGGAGGTGGCCGCCTGGTCCGGCGGCGTGCTCCAGCCGACCCCCTACGGGCTCCCCATGGCCCATCCCGGTGGCATAGACGTCGTCTACGACACGGTCGGCTCCTCGGAGACCTCCGAGGTGGCGGTGCGGCTCCTGCGGACACGCGGCACCCTGGTCAAGAGCGGCGTGAACCCCCCGGCGCGGTGGGAGTGGTCCCCCCTCTACTTCAAGGAGATCTCCTGGGTCGGGTCGAACGCCTTCGGGATCGAGGAGGTCGAGGGGGTGCGCCTCCACGCGATGGAGCACTTCCTCGGGCTGGTCGAAGGGGGCAGGATCGACCTCTCGGGGATGCTCACCCACACCTTCCGGCTGGACCAGTGGCGGGACGCCTTCTCCGTGCTGGCCGACCAGAGCGCATCCGGTGCGATCAAGGTGGCCTTCGACTTCCGCTGACGGCTCAGAAGGGCAGCGAGTCGGCCTGGAGGGTCAGGAGCTCGTCGAACATGCGGCGGCAGGACGCCTCGTCGGGCGGCGAGAGAGGATCCCGCCGCAGGGCCTCGAAGGCCGGCGCGGGGTCGCCGGTGAGAGCCGACTTGACCACAAGGTCCTGCAGCTCGATCTGCGTGCGCATGAGCTCGGCGAGTGGTTCGGCGATCGGGGGCATCGCGGTAGGGACGATCCCCTCCCCGTCGACCGCAGCGGGAACCTCGACGATCGCGCCTTCGGGGAGGTTCGGCACGAAGCCGTGGTTCGGGACGTTCACCGCGTTGAGGTCGCGCCGGCGACCGGTCCACAGCGCTCCGATGATCGGGAAGACCTCCTCGGCCGAGCGTCCCGCCCGGTGCACCGGCAGGTGCGAGTCCCCGTTGCCGTAGCGGGTCACCAGGCGCTCCATCTGCCGGCCCACCCGGCGGTGGAGGTAGACGGGCACCGGGTGCCAGCCCGCGATCTCCCTGGCGGAGGGGACGTACTCGCCGATGTGGCTGTCGGTGGAGCAGGGGAGGTAGCCGTGCTCGCGGAACATGTGGGCGACGAGGGGTGCGTAGTACTGCTCGACACCCAGCTCGACCAGCGGCAGCCTGGCCAGCTGACGGGCGGTCGCCGTGACGCCGGGCGGGTAGTCGAAGTACCGGCGCTGCCAGAGACTCCGCAGCCGCGGGTAGAGGTCCTCCCCGGTGTCCGAGCGCCGGATGTCGGTGAAGAACGTGAAATGGTTGATCCCGGTCGCCCTCGCCACGATCCGCGCCTTCGGGACACGTAGGAGACGGGCGATGCGGGACACCCCGCCGGCGAACTCGTGACAGAGGCTCACCGTCCGGATCGGGGTCGCGGTGTTGACGGCCAGGGCCACCCGGCTCAACGGGTTGGTCAGGTTGATCAGGAAGGCGTCGGGGCAATAGCGCTGGATGTCGTCGCAGATGGCGAGGACGGTCCGGATCGACCGCAGCGAGTGGAAGACCGCGCCCGGTCCCCCGTTCTCGCCGGTGATCTGGGTCGATCCGTGGCGACAGGGGATCTCGTAGTCCTCGATCCAGTGCTCCCACCGCCCCACCTCGGCACTGGTGAGACAGAAGTCGGCGCCGGTGAGCGCCTCGGCCGGATCGGTGGAGCCCTCCACGGTGATCGGGGACCCGAGGCGCCGGTTGACCCGGACCGCGAACCGGCGGGTCACCTCCAGCCGTTCCGGGCTGATGTCGTGCAGCATCAGGGTCGCCCCCCGGAGGCGGCGGGTGTTGACGGCGTCGAGGACCATCACCGGACCGAAGGACATGCCGCCGGCACCGATGAGGCAGATCTTTGGCGCGCCTGCTGGTGCCACGACATCCCCTTCCTCCGGAGGTCCCGATGATAAGCCGGGATCCCGGCGCCCGCCCGGGGAAGCTCGCTACTCGACGGTGAGGATCGCCCTGATCTGCTCGCGCAGCTCCGGTCCGTCCGCGTGGCCGTGCACGTCGGCGGCGTGCATGGCCGCCGCCCGGATGACCTCGTCCTCTTCGCCGGCGATGGTCAGCGTGCAACCGCTCTCGCTCGGCATCTCCCTACAGTCGGCAACCTTGCGTGTCATCTGCACCTCCTGTGCCTGGTTCTCCTACACCCTCGTCCTTGCGCTCTCACCCGCCGGCGACCGGCTCCGGTCATCCCTTGACGTAGGAGAGCTTCTCGGCAACCTTGCCGCCGCGCACCAGGAACACATCCACGCCGCGCACCCCTCCCCCGTCCCACGAGTACCGCCACCGCTGTATGACGCGGTCCCCGGCCCCGAAGGTCTCCTCGGGTTCGAAGCGGGATGCGGGGTCATCGAAGATCGGCTTCCACGCCGCCCTGATCGCACGGGCCGGAAACTATCTCGATACCAACCGGCTTGTGAGGCCACCGACTGACGCAGTGGGAGCTCCGAACTCAGAGCACTGCCGCCACCAGTCCGACTTCCCCAGGTGGCGCTACTCCTCCTGGACCCGTTCCGCCCGCTCCACCACTCCCGCCAGCCCCAAAGGTGATCTTCGCACCTGCCGCAATCGTGGCCGTCGAGGCACTCCCACGGAAGACGCCGATGCTGGGTCCGCCTGCGCCGCCACCGCCGGCTCCACTGCTCCCCCCGGCACCGCCAGGACCGCCGTTGCCCCCTGCACCGGAATCGATGCCACCTGCACCCCCGCCACCACCAGATCCGCTGCTTCCCCCGGAAGCCCCATTTCCGCCTGCTCCGCCGGCCCCGCCAGCTGCTGCAACGACGGTGCAGTTGGCATCGACGGACACGGTGGAGCTCCAGAGATAAATCCCGAACGAACCGCCGCCGGACGAACCGCCGCCGCTTGGTCCACCGGCTGCACCACCCGCACCGCCGCCGCCACCACCACCGGACGTGCTCGCGAGGCACTGACTGTCAAGGAATCCCCCGAGGTAATCGGTACCGCCACCGGATCCGCCTCCGCCGCCACCGGATCCCGCAACGCCCGCGCTGCCGGCTCCTCCGTTCCCCCCGGCCCATAAACCGCTTGCACCGGAAGTCCCATTGGACCCGCCGGATCCAGGGGCCCCCGATGCTCCGCCTACTCCGGCGCTACCCAAGCCACCAGCACCTCCGTCGCTGGAACTGAACGGCATGCAGCTTCCGGCAACCCCACCGTTCCCGCCCGCCCCCGAATCAGCGCCCGCTCCGGCGCCTCCGGTGATACCGGCATTGATCCCAGACACCCCGTTGCCGCCGGCGCCGCCTGTGGCGCCGACGCTGCTCGCACCGCCAGCACCTCCGGCGCCACTCCCGGTGCCGCTGATACCGGCTTGACCGTTGGAGCCGTTAGCGCCACCGGCTCCAGAGGATCCGGAGGTGCCTGGACTGGCAGTTGCCGCTTCGATGGAGACCGACTCGAGGGCGATATGCGAACTCACTGCTCGAAGTCCGTAGACGCTCGGGTGGACCGCCTTATTGAGCTCACCGGACAGCGTGAGAAGTTGCAGGGTGACCCCCGACACGGCATCCGCCAGCACTGCCTGCGGTGCACCTTCGATCGTCGTGGTCGCGCTCAGCGAGCGTGACCAGGTGCCGGGCGTGTAACCGCCGTCGACGTTCACTCCGGTAGCCAGTGCCAGGCCCGAGGACTCCGAATAGGTGCCTGCAGACACGTACACGTCAGGCTTGGGGGAGCGAGATGCCGCGGTCGCCACGCCTGCCTGGATTGTGGCCTTGGGCGAGGCTTTAGTTCCGGGGTTCGTGTCTCTGCCCGATATCGCCACATAGACGGCGGCCGGGGGCGAGACGGCTGTGGTCCCGATGAAGGTCTGTCCTGGTGCCGCAGTGCCGTTCGTGCCGACAACCGGATCGGTGCCATGGACGGTGTAGCTCACGAACGGCGTGACAGTCAGATCCCCGATGGACCGTTCCTTCAGGTGGATGACCAGTGTGAGGGACTTGGTAGCAGCAGACACAGAGGTGATGACGTACCCCTCGACCGAGAAGGGCAACGTGCCCTTGCTCTGGAGGGTGTGATTCACCTCGCTCGAGTAGGTCAAGACGACTTCGTCCGCCTTGCCGTTCTTGTTCGAGTCGACCATCGCCACCTTCTTGATGGTCGGCGCCGCCGGAGCAGCTTGCGCACCGTCGGGCAGCGAAACGACGAGCGCCCACAAGAGAGTGACGATGACCGCGACCGGTAACAGCTTTCTCATTGAACGCATGGTGTCCCCCTTGCGCTATGCCCGAGAGGCTAGCAACCGCTAGACCAAGGTGCACTTGGCGTCCTCGGTCCACCCTGACGGTCGGTGAAGAGCAACCGGTCTTCCTTCCCTCCGCTACCACGATCTGCGCTCCCTCAACGCAACGACTCTTGTCGCCTTGAGGGTTGACCCCAAGACCACACAAGTCCGGCAGGGTCACGCACACATTTCGACCACGCTCGACATCTACGCCCGCCAGTCTCCTGCGGACCGTGTAGCCGCAGACGCAATCGGAGACCATTTTCGACCACCGGTACCGGCGCCGCGCCCTGTTCGCGCCCTTGCTTCTCTTTCGGCGTAGCTCGGACTCTCCGTTTGTCCTGGTGGGGCTAGCAAGAATCGAACTTGCGACCTCAGCATTATCAGTGCTGCGCTCTAACCAACTGAGCTATAGCCCCGGAACCGGTTCGCGACGCTACACCACCGTCCGAACCTGTCCGCAGCCCAAATCCGGTCTGTGACCGACGGCGGCCGTGCCGCTCGGTTGTCCGATGATCCGGCGGGATCCGGGTACCCATCAGGGAACCCGGTTGCTCAACCCGCTCCTGGCTCCCCTTCGAGTGCCTTGTTGAGCAACCCCTGAAGCGCAACCCGCTCACTGCTGGTCAGTGACCCCAGCACGTCGTCTTCCACGCTCTCGATCCCGCGTTCGGCCTTCTCGAACGCAGCCAACCCCTCATCGGTGATATCGACGAGGTGCCGGCGTCGGTCAGCCGGATCGCGACGCCGGTAGGCGAACCCCCTCGACTCGAGTTCGTTGAGGAGAAGCACGAGGTTGTTGGCATCGATGCACATCATCTCACCGAGCTCCTGCTGCGGGATCGGGCGGTGCTCGCGAAGGTGGGCGAGCATGGCGAACTCTTTCAAGCGCATCCCGAGCAGGTCCTCGGAGGTGCGGCGATAGACGACCCGCGAGAGCTGGGTCAACAACACCGTCACTCCGGGAGTCGGCGTTGCTGACATGGCGCTGGGATTATAGCCGATTCGGCGACTATCCCGTCTACTTGACACTCACTAGTTTAGTGACTATCAATAACTAGGGAACCTGAGTCCTTCCACCCACCGAGGAGTCCGCCATCCCCCCGTCCTTCACCTCCTTCGTGCACGAACGCCGCCGCTGGATCGCGCTCATCGTCGTCTGCTTTGCGATGTTGATGAACATCCTGGACCAGACGATCGTGAACGTGGCGATGCCGACCATCCAGCGCGACCTCCACTTCTCGCAGGCCTCCCTGGCCTGGGTCATCGACGCCTACCTGATCACCTTCGCCGGCACGCTGCTGCTGGCCGGCCGACTGGGCGACCTCATCGGCCGCAAGAAGGTCTTCCTGGTCGGCGTGGCGCTGTTCACCGTTGCCTCGATCGCCTGTGGCGCCGCCGACACTCAGATCCTGCTCATCTCGGCCCGGTTCGTCCAAGGGCTGGGGGCGGCCCTGTCGTCGTCGGTCATCCTGGCCATCATCGTGGCCGACTTCCCTCTCCCCCGCGAACGGGCCAAGGCAATGAGCTCGTACATCATCGTCGCCGTCGGCGGCGGATCGCTGGGACTGCTGGTCGGCGGTTACGTGACCCAGGCCCTCAGCTGGCACTGGATCTTCTTCATCAACATTCCCATCGGCATCGCCACCTTCGTCGCAGGGGCGGCGCTGATCGAGGAGAACACCGGCCTCGGGATTCGCGCCGGGTTGGACATCGCCGGCGCCGTTCTGAGCACGGCGGGACTGATGCTGGCGGTCTACGCGATCGTCAGCTCCAGCCAGTACGGCTGGGGCTCGACCCATACCTTGGGCTTCGGAGCGGCAGCGATCGTGGTCCTCGCGGCGTTCCTCCTTCTCGAGAGTCGACTAGCCACTCCGATGATGCCGATTCCCGTGATGCGCTCTCGCGGGCCTGCTCACCTCGAGCCTGGTACGAGGGTTGATGGTGGTCGGCATGTACAGCACATTCTTCATCGGCGTCCTCTATTTCCAGCACGTTCTCGGATACGACCCGATTCGGACCGGCCTGGCTTTCCTGCCTCAGACGCTTTCCGTGCGCGTTGATGTCCGCAGGAGTGACCACCCGCATCATGGGAAGACTCCAACCGAAGTTGACGGCGCTCATCGGCCTTGCGGTGCTGAGCGGAGGTCTCACCCTGTTCATCACCTCCGGTGTGCAGACTGCATACTTTCCGCATCTCTTCTTTGCGGTGCTGTTGGTCGGTCTGGGGGCGGCAACGGCATTCACCCCCTTGCTCACCATGGCACTGGCGAACGTCCCGGCGAAGGATGCCGGGATCGGCTCGGGAATCGTGAACGTCTCCCAACAGATAGCGGCAGCGCTCTCGGTGGCCGTCCTTGGCGCGGTGTCCAGTAGCCGCACCTCCACGCTGCTCGCCCACGGCAGTTCGGCCCTCGACGCCCTGGACGGCGGCTATCGATTGGCATTCACCATTGCACTGGCAAGCGTGATCACCGGGATCGTGGTCGGCTCCGTCATTCTGAAGCGGACGAGCGCACCCGCCGAGCGCCAGGATGCCGGTGAGTCGGAAGCGGTGTCCGAGACGATGGTCGCCGAGGTGCTCTGACCCGGTTGACCGGTGGCTTGCCAGAGCGCCGCCGGGTCCCGCCAGACTGCGCTACTCGCCGTCCGAGGTCTCGCCCGCCATACGGGCCACGGCAGCTACCGCATCCCCCTCACCGAGGTTCATCACCCGCACACCGGTGGCGTCCCGACCCTGGGAGGCGATCTCGCGCACCGCGGTGCGGATCACCACGCCGGAGGTGGAGACGAGCAGGATGTCGTCGTCGAGGCCCGTCATGAATGCCGCAACCACCCGACCCCGCCGGGCGGTCAGACGGATCCCCCGAACGCCCTGCCCACCCCGTGCCTGCCGGTTGAACCGCTCGACCTTGGTGCGCTTGCCATAGCCGGCATCGGTCACGATGAGGATGTCGGCCTCGTCCCGTGCGACGTCGCAGGAGACCACCTCGTCCTCCGGCTTGAGCCGTACACCCCGCACCCCGGCCGCATCCCGGCCCATGGCGCGCACGTCCTGCTCGGAGAATCGGATGGTCATCCCCGAGCTGGTCACCAGGAACACCTCGTCGTCGCCGCTCGTCTCGACCACCCGCACCAGCTCGTCACCGTCACGCAGGTTGATGGCGATGAACCCCTCGCGGCGTGACTTGTCGTACTCGCTGAAAGCGGTCTTCTTGACCTGGCCCAACTTGGTCGCGAAGACGAGGAAGTGGTCCGCGCTGAAGTCGCGGGTGCCGATGATTGCCTGGATGTTCTCGTCAGGATCGAGCGGGAGGAGGTTGACGATGGCCGTCCCCCGAGCCGTACGCTCCTTCATCGGGATCTCGAGGGCGCGCAACCGGAAGACCCTGCCCCGATTGGAGAAGAGCAGGAGGTGGGCGTGGGACGACGTGTGCACGACGTCGTCGATCAGGTCCTCCTCCTTGAGCCGGGCGCCCTGGACCCCCCTGCCACCCCGACCCTGTGTCCGGAACGCGTCGACGGGCACGGCTTTCACGTAGCCGGCCCGGCTCTTGGTCACGACCAGTTCCTCGTCGTCGACGAGGTCCTCGACATTCATGTCACCGGGGTCGTGGGTGATCACCGTACGACGCTCGTTGGCGAACTTCTCACGGATCTCCCCGAGCTCACCTGCGATCACGCTGCGCAGCTTGGCCGGGTCGCCGAGGATCGACTCGAGCTCGGCGATCTCCTCGAGGAGCTTGGCGAGCTCCTCCTCAAGGTTGGTCCGACCGAGCCGGGTCAGCCGGGCGAGGGTCATGTCCAGGATGTGGTTGGCCTGCTCCTCGGAGAATTCGAACGGCGCGGTACGCAGGGCCTCGAGGGCTGCCGGACGGTCGTCCGAACCGCGGATGGCCGCGATGACCGCGTCGAGCATGTCGATGGCCCTGAGCAGCCCCTCGACGACGTGGGCACGGGCGCGTGCCTTCGCCAGCAGGAACTCGGAGCGCCGGGTGACCACCTCGACCTGATGGGCCACGTAGTGGGTGAGCATCTCGGCGATGTTGAGGGTGCGGGGCACCCCGTCGACGAGGGCCACCGCGTTCACGCTGAACGAGGTCTGCATCGGGGTCTGCTTGAACAGGTTGTTCAGCACCACGTTGGCGTTGGCGTCCCGCTTGAGGCGGATGACCAGCCGGGTCCTGCCGCCCGACGAGTCGTCCTGGGCCTCGGCGATGCCGTCGAGCTCGCCGGCCCGCACCAGGTCCTCGATCTTCTTCGAGACCGAGGCGATCGAGGTCTGGTATGGCATTTCGCTCACCACGATCCGGACCTCTCCGGCACGGCCTTCTTCGATCTCGGCGAGCGCCCGCAACTTGATCGAACCCCGGCCCGTCCGCATCGCGTCCAGGATGCCCTGCCGTCCGAGGATGAGCGCCCCGGTCGGGAAGTCCGGACCCTTGATGAACGCCATGAGCTCGTCCGGGGTGGCCTCCGGGTGCTCGAGCAGGTGGGTCGTCGCGTCGATCACCTCGCCCAGATTGTGCGGCGGGATGTTGGTGGCCATGCCCACCGCGATGCCCTGCGAGCCGTTGACCACCATGTTCGGGAACCGCGACGGGAGGACCGTCGGCTCCTCCGACGTCGCGTCGTAGTTGGGAATGAAGTCGACCGTCTCCTGGTCGATGCCGCTCATCAACTCGAGTGCGAGCGCACCGAGACGGCACTCCGTGTAACGCATCGCCGCCGGGCCTTCGTCCGGACCGGTGCCGCCGAAGTTGCCGTGGCCGTCGATGAGCGGATGACGCATCGAGAAGTCCTGGACCATACGGGCGAGGGCCTCGTAGATGGCCGAGTCGCCGTGGGGGTGGTACGTGCCCATGACGTCCCCGACCACCTTGGCGCACTTCGAATGCGGTCGGTCGGGCAAGAGGCGCTGGTCGTACATGGAGTACAGGATCCGCCGGTGGACCGGCTTCAGTCCGTCCCGGACATCGGGCAGGGCGCGGGAGACGATGACCGACATGGAGTACTCGAGGAACGAGCGCTCCATCTCCTCCTGGATCTCTATGGGCTCGATGAACCCCTGGGTCTGGTCTTCGACGTCCGACCCGCCGCCATCGCTGTCACGCCCTGGCATCCACGTGTTCCTGTCTGTGTCGCGCCCGCTCCTCAGATGTCGAGGAAGCGCACGTCTTTCGCGTTGGTCTGGATGAACTGCTTGCGCAGTTCGACGTCTTCACCCATCAGCACCGAGCAGACCTCGTCGGCGATGACCGCCTGCTCGACCGCCACCTGGAGCAGCGAGCGCCGCCCCGAGTCCATGGTGGTGTCCTTGAGCTCCCCGAAGTCCATCTCGCCGAGGCCCTTGAGTCGCTGGAAGTCCTGCTTGTGGTTCGGGTTCTCGGCGAGGAAGGCCTCCCGGGCGTGATCGTCCTTGAGGTAGATCTTCTCCTTGCCGACCAGCGTCGAGTAGAGCGGTGGTTGGGCCACGTAGACGAACCCGCCCTCCACCAGCGGCTTCATCTGGCGGAAGAAGAACGTGAGCAGCAGGGTGCGGATGTGGGAGCCGTCGACGTCGGCGTCGGCCAGGATGATCACCTTGTGGTAGCGGATCTTGGCGACGTCGAAGTCGTCGGCGAGACCGGCTCCGATGGCCGAGATGAGCGCCTGGATCTCGGTGTTCTTGAGCATCTTGTCGATGCGGGCCCGCTCGACGTTGAGGATCTTCCCCCTGATGGGCAGGATGGCCTGGGTCTTGGGGTCCCTGGCGTCCTTGGCGGATCCGCCGGCCGAGTTGCCTTCGACGATGAACAGTTCACTCTCGCGGGGGTCGCGTGAGGAACAGTCCACCAGCTTGCCGGGCAGGCCGGCCCCGTCCAGGGCCGACTTGCGCCGGGTGAGGTCGCGGGCCGAGCGGGCCGCCAGCCGGGCCCTGGCGGCGAGGAGGCCCTTCTGGACGATCTGGTTGGCCTCGCGGGGATTCTCCTCGAACCAGTCGGACAGCTTCTCGTTGGTGGCCCGCTCGACGAGCGAGCGGACCGGCACGTTCCCGAGCTTCGCCTTGGTCTGGCCCTCGAACTGTGGCTCCTGGAGGCGGACCGAGATGATCGAGGTGAGGCCCTCCCGGATGTCCTCGCCCTCCATGTTCTTGTCCTTCTCCTTGAGGGCCCCCTTGGCTCTCGCGTACTTGTTGACGACGTTGGTGAGCGCCTTCTTGAACCCCTCCTCGTGCATGCCGCCATCGATAGTCGAGATGCCGTTGGCGAAGGAGTGGATCGATTCGTAGAAGCCGGAATTCCACTGGAGGGCGATCTCGACCTCCATCGACTCCTCCTTCTGCTCGAAGGAGCAGACCTTGCGGAAGAGCGCCTCCTTCGAGGCGTTGAGGTGGCGGACGTAGTCGATGATGCCGTCTTTGTACCTGAAGGTCTGCGCAGGCTTGCCGCCCGTCCGCTCGTCGACGAAATGGATCTCGAGACCCCGGTTGAGGAAGGCCATCACCTGCAGCCGCTCGACCACGGTCTGGGCCCGGAACTCGACCTCGTCGAAGATGGAGGTGTCCGGCCAGAAGGTGATCGTCGTGCCGGTGCGGCCGCGTGGCGCGGGCCCGGTCACCTCGAGCTTGCCTTTCGGCTTGCCCCCCTTCTCGAACTCCATGACGTGGTGCTCGCCCGAGCGGTCGATCTCGAGCCGCAACCGGCTCGAGAGGGCGTTGACCACCGAGACCCCGACACCGTGCAGGCCGCCTGACATCTTGTAGCCCGAACCCTCGCCGAACTTCGCCCCCGCGTGGAGCACGGTCAGCACCACCTCAGCCGCCGACTTGCCCTTTTGCCCGTTCATCGGGCCCGTCGGAATCCCCCGGCCGTTGTCGCTCTCCCTCACCCCGCCGTCCGCCAGCAGGGTGACGTCGATTCGGGTGCAGAACCCGGCCATCGCCTCGTCGACCGAGTTGTCGACCACCTCCCAGATCAGGTGGTGCAGACCCGTTGGACCGGTGGATCCGATGTACATCCCGGGCCGCTTGCGGACCGGTTCGAGGCCTTCCAGAACGGTGATGTCGCCGGCGTCGTACGTGGCGTCCGCCACGCTCCGCTCGTTGTCCTCTTTCAGCGCCACAGGCGCGCCCTTTCACCGTTGTCCTGCCGAGTGGGAACCGGCGCACCCAGCCCACGTCTGCGCAACGCGCACCTCCGCGGAGCTGTGGTGATCCTGCCGATCCCGATATGCCAGTGTAGCCGCCCGCTGTGCCACACCGGGCCGATCCCCGCCCCCACCTGACCCGTTTTCGGCACCCCCAAGCCGGGACCTGGACGCCGCCCCTCAGCGCCGGACGCGCACCTCGAGGCGGGCCGGTCGTTGCACGCCGACCTGCTCGCTCACCTTGTCGAGCAGGCTCTCGCCGAGGCGCCGGACCTGGGTCGCCCAGGCCGGGTGGTCGACGGTCACGATGAGCGACTCGGCGTCGATCCGGACCGGTCGGACGTGCTCCGCCATGGCCGGCCCGACGATCTCGGTCCATCGGGAAAAGAGCCCACCGAGACCGCTGGCCCCCTCCTGGCCGAGCCGGCGGGAGAGCGCGTCGAGCGAACTCTCGAGCGACCGTGGTTCCGACCCCCGCCGGCGGTCCGGTTCGGACTTCACGACCCTGTCGCCTCCGCCACTGCCCGTCCACCGGCCACCAGCGTGTAGACCCTCGCCACGCTCACCTCGGGTGGGGCCGGGAGCGCTGTGGTCAGCAGCGCCTGGCCGGCCGGTAGGGCGGCCAGCAGCGCCCGGGACCGGGACGGATCGAGCTCGGAGAACACGTCGTCCAACAGCAGCACGGGGGGCGACCCGAGCCGTTCGGTGGCCAACTGGTGCGCGGCGAGCCGGAGGGCCAGTGCGAGCGAGCGCTGCTCCCCCTGGGAGGCGTGGGTGCGTCCGGGCATCCCGGACAGGGTGAGCTCGAGCTCGTCGCGGTGCGGTCCCACCGTGGACACCCCCCGGGCGAGGTCCTCGGTACGGGCGGCCACGACGGCCTCTTCGAGCGGCCCCGACCATGACCGGCGGTAGGAGAGCCCGACCGGTGTCTCAACGCCTGCGAGCTGCGAATAGTGGACCTGGACCAGAGGTGTGATCTGGTCCACGACGGACTCTCTCGCCTCGACGAGCGCCGTCCCGGATTCGGCGAGCCTGGTGTCCCACACGTCGAGTGTCCTCGCGCTGTCCGGATCCAGGCGCCGCCCGACGGTGCGCAGGAGTGCCGATCGCTGTCGGAGGATGCGCTCGAGGTCCTCGGCTGCCCGGTCCGCCTTCGGGTCCACCACGCCAAGCGTGTCGTCGAGGAATCGCCGGCGCTCGGCCGGTCCGCCCCGCACCACACCAATACCGTCCGGGGAGAACACGGTGGTGCGTAGGGCGTCGTGCAGGTCGACCCGGCGGTGCACCGCCTGTCGGTTCACCTGGGTACGCGACCGGCCGGCCGTCGAGAGCTCGGCCTCGACAACGAGCGAGCGGTCCCCGACCCGGGTCTGGCAACGGAGGATCGCCCTGTCCGCGCCCCTCCTCACGAGTGCGTCACGTGGAGTTCCGCGGAACGACTGCAGGGTCGAGAGGTAGCCGACCGCTTCCAGCACGCTCGTCTTCCCCGCGCCATTGCTGCCGGTGATGAGGGTCATGCCCTCCGGGTCGGGCTCGAGGACGATCTCGGTGATGTTCCGGAAATCGGCGACCGTCACGGAGACGAGGTGCACGACAGCTGGCAGCGACTGCTACGACACCCGCACCGGCATGAGCAGGTAGCGGAAGTCGGTGAGCTCGGCCGCGCGTACCGTGGCCGGTTTGGTGGCGTCAACGGTCTCGAGCAGCACCTCGTCACCGGAGACCGCTTCCACCCCGTCGATCAGGTAGGTCGGATTGAAGGCGATGGTGAGCTCCTCGCCGTCGAAGTCCGCGTCGACGGTCTCGCTCGCATCACCGACCTCCTGGGAGACCACCGTGAGATCCACCCCGGCGTGGCGCATCGAAAGCCGTACCGGGGTGGTGTTGTCCCGCACCAGCAGGCGCACTCTTCGCAGCGCATCGAGCAACGAGTCCTTACCGACGTGGAGCCGGTTGGGATACTCGGCGGGGATCAACTGGCGGTAGTCCGGGTAGGTCCCGTCCAGAAGCCTGGTGCTGACCTTCACGTCACCGGCGGTGAAGGTCACGTCATGGTCACCGATGGCCAGTCCGACGGTGGGCACCGCCCCCTCCCCGCTGGCCCCGTTGGCGCCGGCAGCAGGCGAGTCCTTCGCTCCGCCGAGTGTCGACAACCGGAGCAGCTCTGCGAGCGCCCGGGCCGGTACGAGAATCTGGGAAGTGTCGGCGAAGGCGTCGCTCCCCTCGATGTCGCGCAGGGCGAGCCGGTACGAGTCGGTGGCCACCAGCCGGACGCCGGTTCCCTCCGGTGCGATGAGGACGCCGGTGAGGAGCGGTCGGGCGTCGTCGCTCGACGCTGCACGCACCACCTGGCGGAGTGCACCGGCCAACGCAGTCGCCGGGAGGAACGTGGCCGCCTCGGGGGGATCGGGCACCGACGGGAAATCGTCGACCGGGAAGGTACGCAGGCCGAAGTGTGATCTGGCCGCGCCGATCTCGACCTTCTCACCCTCGGACTCGATGGTGACTGCTCCCGGCTCGAGGGAGCGCACGATGTCCGCGAGCAGCTTGGCCGGCGCGACGCAGACGCCGTCCGAGATCCCGATGACCTCGGTCTCCACGTGCACGGTGAGATCGAGATCCGTACCGACCACCGATAGGTGGTTCCCGGCCGATTCGATCCGCAGACCTCCGAGGGCCATCGTGTTCGAGGATCTCGCACTCACCGCCCGCCCAGCCGTGGTGAGGACGTCCACCAACGAGTCACGCTCGCATCGAAACTTCACCCGGAGGTCCTTTCTCGCTTCTGTATTAGGTATTCAGTTGTCTAATTGGTAATTGGTAGTGATGGTAGTAAGGCATGTGGATTGCGGATGAACTGGCATCGTCCCAGCCCAGGCACCCCGGGGATTTCCACGGCGCGTCCCCCGAATGTCACCTGGGGCTCCGCCAGAGTGTCACCAGGGCATCCGGTTATGGACAAGTTCACCTGAGTTCACAGAATTACCCCAGTTAGGGCGTGAGATTTCCACAGGAGGTGCACAACCTCCGGATAGGCGGTCAATCCGGTCACGAACCGCTCTTGATGCGGACGATGAGGTCGGTGACCTGGTTGTAGATCTGATGGCGCTCCCGCATGAGACCGGTGATCTTCTCGACGGCATGCATGACAGTGGAATGGTCCCTGCCACCGAACTCGCGGCCGATGGCCGGGTAGCTGAAGTCGGTCAACTCGCGGAAGACGTACATGCTGACCTGTCGTGCGGTCACGAGAGGCCGGCGACGGTTCGGTCCGCGGAGCTCGTCCACGGTGAACCCGAAGGTCTCCGACGTCGCGTCGAGAATGACCTGGGGAGTGATCCGGCGGGGTTGGTCGGCCGAGACGATGTCCGAGAGGACCTGCTCGGCGAGCTCGCGACTCATCGGCTGGCGGTTGAGGCTGGCGAACGCGGTCACCCGGATGAGAGCCCCCTCGAGCTCACGGATGTTGTCCGTGACGTGGGTCGCGATGAACTCGAGGACATCGTCGGGCACGGCAACCCGTTCGTGCTCGGCCTTGGTCTGGAGGATGGCCAGGCGGGTCTCGAGCTCGGGGGGTTGCACCTCGGTGATCAGACCGGAGAGGAACCGGCTGCGGAGCCGGTCCTCGAGGGTGGCGATCGACTTGGGCGGCCGGTCCGAGGTCAGGACGATCTGTTTTGAGGCACCGTAGAGCGAGTTGAAGGTGTGGAAGAACTCTTCCTGCAGAGACTCTTTTCGCTCCATGAACTGCACGTCGTCGATCAGCAGCACGTCGCACTCGCGGTAGCGGCGCTTGAAGGCGGTGGTGGCGTTGGTGCGGATGGCGTCCACGAACTCGTTCATGTAGGTCTCCGTGGTCACGTATCGCACGTGCCGCCCGCTGAAGTTCTCCTGCACGTAGTTGCCGATCGCGTGGAGGAGATGGGTTTTGCCGAGTCCGGCATCGCCGTAGATGAACAGGGGGTTGTACGAGCGCGCCGGCGCCTCGGCGACCGATTGAGCGGCAGCGTGGGCGAAACGGTTGGAGGAGGCGATGACGAAGGTCTCGAAGGTGTACCGGGGGTCGAGGACCGGGGAGTCTGGATGACTGGGCCGGGGCACCGGGGGGACCAGCACGGACCTGCCGGCCGCAGGCCGGTCGTAATCGGGATCAGCCCCCGGGAGGTTCTGTTCGGCGGGCTCGTAGATCGGGGCGACCACCTCGAGTTGGACGACCAGGTTCCTGCCGATCGTCCCGGTGACGGTGTCCTGGATGAGCCCGAGGAACCTCGACTCGACCCGGTCCCGGATCAATGTGTTGGGGACTCCAAGGGTGATCTCATGGTCTTTGATGGACAGCGGTGTTATTCCGGACAGATAGGCCTGCCAGATCGCGTCGGACACCTGTTCTCGCAGGGCTTCGGAACACGATATCCACACGTCTTCTGTGTCGCTCACGTGGGCCTCCGCCCTTGGATTGCCTCGTCGGTCCACAACGGTATCCACAGCTGTGGACGAGCGGCGGTGGCGGACGCACCCGCCGGGCGGTCCGAGATGGGTGCGGTGCGCCATGTGGACTGCGCCTCGGAAAGCCGCACGCTACGCCAAGCAGCGGGATCCCGCTCGTCCCGGCGTGCTGAGTCCGGTCGAACGGAACGGTACACCGAGTCGTCACGGTCGGCCCGTGGGGTCTCGACTAGAGCCTGGGTGCTTTTGGGCGTACCATGTTTCGGAATGTCCCGGTCCCGGTGATCGGGTCCCCTGCCGGGCAGGACTTCGCGGTCCGCGGTCCAGGGCGAGGAAGGAAGTGGATGGATGAAACGGACCTACCAACCCAACGTGCGCAAGCGCGCCAAGACCCATGGCTTCCGCAAGCGGATGTCGACCAAGGCCGGTCGAGCGGTGATCCGGGCTCGCCGTGCGAAGGGGCGGCAGCGCCTGTCGGTGTGATCCCGAGGCAGGACGGCCAGCTCACAAGGGGTGTCGTCGGCCGGGTGCGGTCCGACCGGACCTTCGCCGCCCTGCGTCGGAGCTCGTGCAGGGGCCGGCACGGCCCGGTCTCGGTGAGCTTCGTGGCACGACCCGAGTGGACCCGCTGCGAGGTGGCCTACGCGGTCAACCGGAAGGTCGGGGGAGCCGTCGTGCGGAACCGGCTCCGCCGGAGGATGCGGGCCATCCTGGCCGGGCAGGAGACCGGCCTGCCGGTCGGGGCCTACATGGTGAGGAGCGGCCCCGACGGGGCGATGCTCGATTTCGATGAACTGAGGATGGCGATGACCCGAGCAGTGGAGCAGGCGACCAACAGGCCGGCACCCGGCTCGCGCCCGCCCGCCCGCGGACCGGGGGGACAGGCCCGATGACCACCGGGTCGGTCAAAGAGCGCCCCAGCTCCGAGCAGACGGGTCCGGCGACGACCGATGCGGCACGGTCCGTCCCCTCTCGGATCCTCATTGCTGCCATCCACGGCTACCAGCTGGCCCGGTCCGGGCGCCCGACCGGCTGCCGCTACCTCCCGACCTGTTCGGAGTACGCGGTTCTGGCCATCGAGCGGCACGGGCCCGTCCGGGGTACCGGACTCGCCCTGCGACGGATCGTCCGGTGCGGCCCTTGGGGTGGCCACGGCCCCGACCCCGTCCCCGATCGGAAGGCGCGATGACCCCGTTCACCCACCTCCTCGCAGCGAATTCCATCGGCTCCATCTTCCAGCCGATCCTCAAGTTCGTCGCCGGCATCCTCGCGTTCTTCTACGCACTCATCCCGAGCTACCCGATCGACGTCGCCCTGCTCACCATCGTGATCATGGCCGTCCTGACCCCGCTGACCGTCAAGAGCACCAAGAACATGGCGGCCATGCAGGCGCTCGGGCCGGAGATGAAGAAGCTGCAGCAGAAGTACAAGGGTCCGGAAAATCGGGCCCAGCTCAACGAAGAAATGATGAAGCTCTACAAAGAGCACAATGTGAACCCAGCTTCGGGCTGTTTGCCGATGCTGCTCCAAATGCCGGCGTTCGTTATGCTCTACAGCGTCATCCGCGGAATCACCAATACGGTTGGCAAGGGTGCCTCACTGCCGTACACCTATAACTCGGTTACGGGGTCCATCACCACCAATCCGAGCAAGTGCCCCACCACCGTCTGCGCCCTCCCTCGGTACATCTCCCCCTCGACCAAGATGTACCACGACATCGTCGCAGCTCACGGGGCACTAAATTCCTTCGGGATGAACTTCGCCGACAAGCTGCTCTCGCACCACAGCTCACTCTGGGCGGCGATCCCGTACCTGCTCCTGGTGCTCGCCTCGGTCGGGCTCCAGTACCTGCAGATGTCCCGCCTCAATGCGCGGAATCCGCAAGCCGCGCAAGCGAATCCCCAGGCGGCAATGTTGCAGAAATACATGCCCCTTATCTTCGGTCTTATTTATCTAAATGTGGCCGCTATTTTGAATGTCTATTTCATTGTTTCGAGTGCCATCCGAATCGGGACGCAGGAGGTGCTCTTCCGCAAGGGCATCGTGGGCGGGCCCGGCGCGCCACCGACCCGCGCGGCGCCCGGCAAGCCCAAGGCGATTTCGGGGCCGAAGGCGGCGGCGGTCGACGATGCCGAACGGTCTATCCCGGGCCCGACGCGCAAGACCGGATCCGGACCGGCCCAGAACGGTCGGAACGGGAAGAGCTCCTCCTCGACGTCGACCAACGGGAGCAACGGGAAAGAGGCGTCGAGCGCGGAGCCGGCCGCCGACACGGGTGGTTCGTCGAACGGGAGCGATGGTGCCGACGACGGGGCGGCCGCCGCGGCGGCCAAGAAGCATCCCCGGTCGAAGGCCAAACGAGCCAGAAAGGCGCGCTGAGCAAGTGGAGTGGGTGGAAGCTGGCGGCAAGACGCTGGCCGAGGCGAAAGAGACCGTCCTCGACGTTCTGGGGGTTGCCGAGGACGATGCCGAATTCGTCATCCTGAGTGAGCCGAAAGCCGGCCTGTTCGGCCGGGTCCGAGGAGAAGCGCGGGTACGGGCCAGAGTGCGGCCGGTAGTGCCACCCCCGAAGCGGACCCGACGCCAGAGGCCGGAACGGAAGCGACGGTGGGGATACCCAGCAACGCGCCAAGGGTCAGACCTCGAGTAGCAGTGCAGGGAGAGACCGCCCCCGCCGCGACGGCGAGCCCGGCGACGGAGGTTCCGGGGACACCGCTTCTGCCAACGGCAACGGCCGATCTGGCGGTCCATCCCGCCGTCGCTCCCGGGGTCCGGGCGCGGCGGAGTCACTCGAAGCCGCAGGGAGAACAAGCATCCGGTCGCCAGTCCGGAGATAGCGAGGAGAACATGGAAGAGTCACTCACACTCGAGCAACAGGGAGAGGCGGCCCAGCAGTTCCTCTTCGGGCTCCTCAGGGAATTCGGGCTCGATGCCGAGGTGGACTTCTCGGAGATCGACGAGGACACGGTGCAGGTGGCCGCGACCGGGGACGACCTCGGTCTGCTGGTCGGCCCGAGGGGATCGACACTCGCCGCAGTCCAGGACCTCACCAGAACCTTCGTGCAGCGCCAGTCCGAGAACCGAACCGACCGTATCCTGGTCGATGTCGGTGGCTACCGCGAGAAGCGGGCTGCCGCCCTGCGTCGGTTCACGCTGGGGATCGTCGAGGAGGTCAAGAGCTCTGGCGGCGAACGCGCGCTCGAGCCGATGTCACCGGCGGACCGCAAGATCATCCACGACACGGTCAACGAGATCGAGGGTGTGGAGACACGCTCCGACGGGGTCGAGCCATCGAGGTACGTGGTCATCTCGCCGGCGTGACGCACCCCGGTCGTCTCTGAATGCCCACCTCATATCGGTCGCGAATCGACGACCGGGTGCGCCCCGCACTGGTTCGGGCGGTGGACCTCGGGTTCCTCGGGCCAGCGGCGGTGGACGACCAGATCGACCACGCGCTGGGATTCGTCTCTGTCGTGGAAGAGCTGATCGGAGCGCACCCGACCTCCGTGCTCGATCTGGGATCCGGAGGTGGTCTGCCCGGACTGGTTCTCGCCTGTTGCTGGCCCGGGACCAGGGTGGTCCTCATCGAGGCGAACGAACGGCGGTCGGGTTTCCTTGCTGACGTGACCGACTCGTGGTCGGAAGTACACCGGGGCGAGGTCATCCGCGGACGCACCGAACTGCTGGGTCGGGAGGCGGACCTTCGCGAGCAGTTCGACGTGGTGACCTCCCGCTCCTTCGGCGGGCCAGCCGTCACGGCCGAGAACGGCTCACCTTTCCTTTCGGTCGAGGGTTGGATGGTCGTGTCCGAGCCACCGAACGCCGTACCCGAAGAGCGCTGGCCCGCCGACGGGCTCTGCGAGCTGGGCCTGTCGCCGGTCGCAGCCACCCGCGCAGGGGGACGATTCGGATATCAAGTCCTGCAAAAGGTCGACCCGCTCTCCGAGCGGTACCCGCGCCGGGTCGGGATCCCGGTCAAACGACCCCTCTTCTGAGTACCTCCCGATGTTCCACGTGGAACATCGGTTGATAATGCTTGACCTCCGTTCCCGCGGAGGGGAGGATGAAGCCCTTGAACCCTGCCTACTCGAGGAGACGCTAATGCGCGGCCTACGTCGTGGCCGGAACCGGCCGTCACCGGAGAGCCCGCCGTCGACCGAGCCACGCCCCAGCGAGGCCTCCGGCAGCCAGGGAGCCGTCACACTGGTAACCCCGACTCCGACCACGGCGGAGCCGGATCCATCTCCGCTGCAGGCAGCGGTGGCCGTCGCGGACGCCGATCAGGGACCGGACGATCCGACCCCGGAACCCGTCGCGACCCCGGAACCCGTTACGACCCCGGAACCCGTCGCGACCCCGGAACCCGTTGCGAGCGCGACTCTCAAGGAGCGGAAAGAACCCAACCCACCAGCGGATGGCGGATCTGTGGCGAAAGGCGCGAGCCAGGAGGCAGAGCCCCCGGGAGCCTCGCCGGTGACCTCGAGTCCGGGAACCTCGATGGCGGGCACCTCGAGATCGCAGGGCGCGGTGAACCGGCGGAAGGTCTCAGCGGCTGTCTCGGCGGGGGTGTCCGCCGAACCGGTCTCCACACCTGCACCGGAACATTCAGACCCGGACGCGGAGCTCGGGAGCGGTGCATCCCGAGTCAAAGAGGACGCTCAGCCTGCGAGTCGCCCGCAATCCGCCTCGGGCAGCCCACTCCCTCGGGTCATGGCCGTGGCCAATCAGAAGGGCGGAGTGGGGAAGACCACCACCTCCGTCAACCTGGGCGCCGCACTCGCGGAGCTCGGCTTCCGGGTTCTCGTGATCGACCTCGACCCCCAGGGAAACGCCACCACCGGACTGGGGATCGATGCTCGGAACTTCGAACTCTCGATGTACGACGTCCTCATGCGAGACGCCTCCCTCGAGGACTGCGTCGAACCGACCAGCATGAAGAACCTTTTCGTCGCCCCTGCCACGATCGCGCTGGCCGGAGCCGAGATCGAGCTGGTACCGGCCTTCAGCCGGGAGCTCAAGCTGCGCCGGGCGATCGAGTCGGTGATCGACGATTTCGACTACGTCCTCATCGACTGCCCGCCTTCTCTGGGTCTGATCACCGTCAACGCCCTGGCCGCGGCCGTCGAGGTGCTCGTCCCGATCCAGTGCGAGTACTACGCCCTCGAAGGGTTGAGCCAGCTCATGCGCAATGTGCACCTGATCGCCTCGAACCTCAACCCCGACCTCGACATCTCGACCATCGTCCTGACGATGTACGACGCTCGGACCAAGCTCGCCGACCAGGTGGCCATCGGAGGTCCGGGAGCACTTCGGCGCCAAGGTCTGCCGGATCGTCATCCCGCGGACCGTACGCCTCTCGGAGGCCCCGTCGTTCGGACAGCCCATCACCGCGTTCGACCCCGCCTCCCGCGGGGCCATTGCCTATCGGGAACTAGCCAAGGAGGTCAGCGGTGGCACGTCGTAGCGGGCTTGGGAAGGGCCTGAGCGCTCTCATCCCCACCGAGGTCACCGGCGACCGCTCGTCGGCGCTGCAGGAGGTCCCGATCGCGAGCATCCGGCCGAACCCCCGGCAGCCCCGGGTCAACTTCGACGAGGAGACGATGTCGTCGCTCGCCGCCTCCATCAAGGAGCTCGGCGTCCTCCAGCCCGTTCTCGTCCGCCGGATCGGCGGGGAGGCCTCCGACGAATTCGAGCTCATCGCCGGCGAACGCCGGTGGCGCGCAGCTCGTCGGGCCGGCCTCCACACGATCCCCGTGCTCATCCAGACGTCCGACGACACCCACAGCCTCGAGCAGGCGCTGGTGGAGAACCTCCACCGCCAGGATCTCAACGTCCTGGAGGAGGCAGCCGCCTACCAGCAGCTGATCGAGGAGTTCGGATTCACCCACGACCAGGTGGCCACCCGGGTCGGGAAGAGTCGCACCGCGGTCACCAACATCCTACGACTGCTCCAGCTTCCGGCCGGCGTGCAACGACTCCTGGCCGAAGGTCAGATCAGCCCCGGGCATGCCCGGGCTCTGCTCGGGACCCCGGACCGTGGCTACCAGGAGGTCCTGGCCAAGTCGGCGGTCTCCGAGGGACTGACCGTGCGGGCCATCGAAGACCTGGTCCGCGAACACAACGAAGGGGCTGACGGCGTGCGGCGGACGGTGCCGCTGTCCGCGACCGACCTGCACTCACCGGGGATGATGTGGAAACCGATCCGGTGCCTGGGACGCCGCTGAGCTCGGTCCCCGACCGGCGAACGCTGCCCACCCCCGGGCATCCTGGAGCTCGAGGAGCTCCTGTCGGGCCACCTCAACACCCGGGTGAAGGTTGACCTCTCCTCCAAGCGGGGCAAGGTGGTCGTCGAGTTCGCGACCCTCGAGGACCTCGAGCGGATCTACAAGCTCATGGTCGGCGGCAGCGAGGCGGCCAACCTATGAGCGTCTGCTCACTCTCAGTGGTCTTAACTGACATAATTCGGGTAATCCCAGGTGAATAAGTACTCTGAGTGTCGATTAGCATCCCTTAACCCTGGGTAGAGCTTCGTCCACAACCTGTGCATGAGGTTGTGGATTACCCTCATCGACAGAGCTGAGGTGCAGGGCGCTCCGCCCCCGGGCTCCCCTGGTTCAGTCCCAGGCGGTGTCGACCCATTCGGCCAGCGAGTCGACCACGGCCCGGGCGATGACGGCCGAACGTTCGACCATCACGAGGCCGGACTGATCTCGCAGAGCACGGCCGGCATCCTGGTCTCGCGCAGCAACGGGAGGGACATGCCCCGGCTGCCGAGATCGGGCAGTCCGAGGGTGAGCGAGAGGGCGAGGTGCAGGAGCTCGGCCAGTCGCCGCCCGCCGGGCGAGGAGTATCGGTAGCCGGAGTAGTAGGAGGCCGAGCATCCGTCGACGGTGCCGAGCCGGATGCCCGACGAAGACCTCGGCCCGTGCGGCGTTGGCCTCGGAGGCCTGGATCGAGCCTTCCGGGTGGTGGTGGGTGGTCACCAGTGCGCCGTGGCTGACCAGCAGACGGCGTACGGCACCGACCGTGGCGGCCAGCCCGCCCTCTTCGCCGATCGCGACCCTCCGGCCCGCCAGGGTGCGCGGGGCCTGGCGCAGCCGCTCCCGGTCGCGGACCGAGGCCACCAGCTCGGAGCCGTCGTGGCGCGACCCGAACCGCAGCAGCTCCGAGACGGTGGCCGCGCCGGCGATCCCGTCGACCGGAAGTCCGGCGTTGCGCTGGAACTCGCCGAGCGCGGCCGAGGTCAGGTCGCCGAAGATCCCGTCGACCCGTCCGGTGTCGAATCCGAGCGCGCTCAGCCGCTGCTGCAGCTCGGCCACGTCGTCGCCACGCAGCATCGGGGAGCGGCGGTAGAGGAAGCGGTCGCCGAGGCGTCGTCCGGCCTCGACCAGAGCCGACCAGGTCTGGCGGCCGCAGACGCCGTCGACCCGGAGTCCCCGTCGGTACTGGAAGGCCTCGACCGCGGCCCGGGTCCCCTCGCGAAAGCAGCCCTCCGGGTCCACCCCCGGCGGGCAACCCAGGTCTGCGAGCCGACGCTGGACGTCGGCCACCGCCTCACCGTCCGACCCGATCCCGAGGTTGATCTCGCCGTCCGGGGTCACGCCGGCCCGGCAGCGGGCCCGGAACCTGCCGGTCCGGGCGCTCAAAGGTGGGCCGAGAGCTCCTGGAGCAGCTGGCCCTTGCCCTTCGCACCGACGATGCGCATGGCCGGCTCGCCGTCCTTGAACAGGATCAGGGTCGGGATGCTCATGACGTCGAAACGGCGGGTGACGTCGAGGTTGTCGTCGATGTTGAGCTTGGCCACCTCGAGCTTGCCGGCCTGCTCCGTGCGATCTCCTCGAGGACCGGGGCGATCATTTTGCACGGGCCGCACCACTCCGCCCAGAAGTCCACGAGCACGGGAACCTCCGAGGACTTGACATGCTCGTCAAAACTAGCGTCGCTCAGGTTCGTGATCTTCTCGCTCATGGTGGTCTTCCTCCCGGCTCCCCTGGCGGCGGACCGTGCATCTCGTCGGACAGGCTATGTCAACCGGTTGATCCCGGGCATGGCCCGGTGGCTCAGTGTCGGCCGCTGGTCCTCGAGCCATCGCTCGGCGTCGATGGCCGCCATGCAGCCCGATCCGGCGGCGGTGACGGCTTGACGGTACCGGTGGTCCTGTACGTCACCACAGGCGAAGACCCCCTCCACGTTGGTGCGGGTACCGTCCATGGTGCGCAGGTAGCCGGTGTCCTCCATGTCGAGCTGGCCCTTGAAGAGCTCGGTGTTGGGCTGGTGGCCGATGGCCACGAACAGCCCGGACATCGCGAGCGACCTCCTCTTCTTCGGTCAGGTTGTCGCGGACCCGGACACCCGACACTTCGTGTCGCCGACGACGTCGACGACCGAGCTGTGCCAGAGGAAGACGATCTTCGGGTGGGCGAACGCGCGCTGCTGCATGACCTTGGACGCCCGCAGGTCGCCGCGCCGGTGGATGATGGTCACCTTGTCGGCGAAGCGGGTGAGGAACAGCGCCTCCTCGAGCGCTGAATCGCCGCCGCCGACCACCGCGATCTCGCTTGCCGCGGAAGAAGAAGCCGTCGCAGGTCGCGCAGGTCGACACCCCGTAGCCGAGCAGCCGCTCCTCGCCCGGGACAGCTGAGCATCAGCGACTTGGCCCCGGTGGCCACGATCAGGGCATCGGCTGCGTACGGTTGGCTCCGCGGCGTCGGGGTCCCCGACCCACAGCCCGAAGGGCCGGCTCGAGAGGTCGACCCGGGAGACCTTGGCCGTCACGTAGTCGGTACCGAACCGGGCGGCCTGCTCCCGGAACGCCTGCATGAGCTCGGGACCCATGACTCCCTCGACGAAACCGGGGTAGTTCTCGACCTCGGTGGTGAGCATCAGCTGCCCGCCGGGCTGGTCGCTGGTCGATGACGGCTCACCTTCGATGACCAGGGGGGCGAGCTGGGCCCGCGAGGCGTAGATGGCCGCGGTGAGCCCGGCGGGACCCGATCCGACGATGACGACCTGGCGGGACTCGGTCATCCTTCGCCTCCGTTGCGGCGCGGCGCGGTCGATCCGCTGGGTCCAGGCGAGCGACGCCGACGACGACGAACAGGCCACCGACGACCAGGTCGGAGACCCAGACCCGACCGCCGGGGAGGTAGACGGTGAGCAGGCGGATCAGGGTGATCGAAAGCAGTGTCAGCGTGACAACGCTCGCGGCGAAGACGATGATTCCGAAGACGATCGCCCGGGTGGCCAGGGTGAGCGGCCGGACCGCCTTGTCCTGGATGAAGTCGACGAGGGTGTCGACCGCGTCGGCGCCACGGGTGGGGAGGTCGTCGAGCGCGGACAGCCCGGGAGGAGGGCACGGGGGCATCAGGCTTCGGATCCATGGGCCGAGGTTAGTCTCCGTGCCCGGCGATCCCCTGGTGGGGGGTCGGGTGCATGGTTCGCTCAGTCGACGGTCATCATGCACACGCCGATGGTGCCCGGGCCGGTGTGGGTGCCGACCACCGGGCCGAGCTGGCAGACCAGGAGCGGGTGCTCGCTCTTCACGTCGGACAGCATCGCGAGGAATGGCTCGATGTCGGGAGCGGCGCCGTCGGCCACGGCGATCCTGCTGAGGGGAGGAGCGTCGCGGGCCTTGTCGGCGAGGTACTGCATGGAGCGGACCCGGGTGCGCTGCTTGGACTCCTCTTCGACCACGCCGTCCACGAGAGTGACCACCGGCTTGATGGAGAGGAGGGAGCCGAGGAGGGCGCGGGCGCCGCCGATCCGTCCCCCTTTCTCGAGGTGCTCGAGCGTGTCCACCACGCCGTAGACCTGGACACGCGGGATCAGCTCTGTCGACCCGCGCCTCGAGCTGGTCGAGGTCGGCGCCCGCAGCGGCCCGTTCGGCGATGTCGAGGACCATCAGACCCAGGCCCATGGTCATCGACCGCGAGTCGAGGGCGCGCACCTGGATGGGTCGGCCACCGACCTGGCTGCCGCGGTCGCGGCCTGGAAGGTGGCCGAGACCCCGCCGGACAGGCTGAGGCTGAGCACCCCGTCATAGCCCTGTCTGGCCGCATGGCAGGAAGGCCTCCTGGAACGCGCCGGGCGAGGGGGCCGCGGTCTCGGGCAGTACCGGGCTCGCCTTGCAGCGCGCCCAGAACTCATCGGTCGAGAGGGTCGATCCGTCCACGAATTCCTCGTAGCCGAAGCGGATGGATAGCGGGACGACGGTGACGCCGTGCCGGCCTGCCAGCTCGGCCGTCAGGTCGCACGCGCTATCGGTGACCACCCGGATCCGGGCCATGGGTCTCCTCCTCCTCATCCGGGGGTCTCAGGTCCACCGGTTCCACCCCCGACCCGTCGCCGGCGGACCGGCCGTCCACCGAGGGGCCCTCGGGGAGATCTCCCGAACTGTTCGACACCGGACGGAGGTGACGTTGTTGGGGTTCGGCTGGCTCACTGTCGAGTCTGTCACGGAACGGGTCGGGCGAGGTGGGTTCCGCGTAACCCGGTTCGATCAACCGGACCGACGGTGAGGCCGCCGGTGCGACAGGAGCCTGGGGCACAACGGGTGTCGCGCCGCCGGGCGGGCGCGCCGCGCCACGGGTCTCCCTGCGGGCCAGGCGCTCGCCGAGCACCGCAGCGGCCCCGACGTAGGAGAGCGCGCCCACCACCACGGCGCCCACCACCCGGCCGAGCAGGGCGACTCCCGAATCGGCCCCGGAGACGTTGAGCGGCAGGACGGTTGCCACCCCCATCACCGCGGAAGCCCCGAGCACACGGGTCACCGGGGTGGTGAGATCGTCCCCGCCGAGCCCGCCCACCCGGGAACGGACCACGGAGAGGGCGATGATCGCCGCCACCGAGTAGGCGATCGAGACCGAGAGGGCCAGGCCCCGCACCCCGAGCGGACCGACCAGGAGGATCCCGAGGACGATGTTGATGGCGTTCTCGACCAGGTAGATGCGGAAGGCGGTCCGGGTGTCCTGCATGGCCTGGAGGACCCGCACCATGTAGAGGAAGGTGCAGAACCCGGGCAGGCCGAGCGCGAACATGGCCAGCGTGGCTGCCGTGACGTCCGCCTGGGCGGACGTCTCGGCTGCGTGGCCGAGCACGAGGTCGATGAGTGGATGGGCCAGGATGACCATGCCGACCGCCGACGGGATGATGATGGCCAGGATGCTGCGCAGGCCGAAGGCCATGCGGTGGCGGAAGGCGGCGAGGTCGCCCTCGGCCCAGCGCGCCGAGAGCGAGGGGGTCACCGCGGTCATCACCGAGACGGCGATCATCCCGTAGGGCAGCTGGAAGAAGGTGTAGGCGTACGTGTAGGCCGAGACGGCGCCGGGCACCCTGGCCCCGTCGGCCAGCGCCAGGACCACCACCAGCGCCACCTGGTTGGAGAGCACGATCCCGAACGTCCATCCGGCCAGCCGGGTGATCCGGCGCATCGCCTCGTGCCCGGGCTGCCAGCGGAACCGGAGGTGGAGGTCGGACCGGGCCAGCGAGGGGAGCAGCAGCGCAGCCTGGACGACCACGCCGAGGGTGGTGCCGATCCCGAGCAGGACCAGCGCGGTGTGGTGGGCGTCGATGATGGCCAGGTCGGATGCGGGACAAGTGCGTGGAACCAAGCCAGGACCGCGATGACCACCAGGTTGTTGGCGATCGGGACGAACATCGGCGCGGCGAACTTGCCCTGGGTGTTGAACAGCGCGGTGAAGAGGGCGATGAGGCCGTAACAGGTGAGCTGGGGGACGAACCATCGCAGCAGGAAGATGGCGACCTGCTGTTGCTGGTGCACGTCGGCGTGGTGGTTGGTGACCGTGTAGAGGTCGACGATCGACGGGGTGAGGACGAAGAAGGCCACCGTGGCCACGATCAGGATGGTGACGGTCACCGTCACCACGGCGGAGATGGCCTCCCAGGCCTCCTCGGCCGGCCGGGTGGTGAGGTCGGAGACGAAGACGGGGACGAAGGTGGCGGCCAGGACCCCGCCGATGACGAGGTCGGTGATGATGTTGGGGGTGGTGTTGGCCAGGTTGTAGGCGTCGGCGAACCCACCGCCCCCCAGTGCGGCGGTGAGCGCGATCACCCGGCCCACACCGGTCAGCCGGGACAGGGTGGTCCCGACCGCCATGCCGACAGTGGCACCGGCCAGGCGGCGCCGGCCCCCACCGGGCGCGGGGGGCAGACCGTCGATCTCGAGGTTGCTCATCGGCCCTCGGGGAACCCGCCGGGGGTGGCCTCCTCGGTCCGGCGCAGGATCCGTCGCTTGCCGCGAGGTGCGGAACCACCAGACCACCAGCACCGCGACGGCACCGATCGAGAGAACGATCCCGACCACCGAGGTGGCCGTCGAGCGCACGGAGATCTCGCCGCTCGCGAGCTGGAGCAGCCCGTCGGGGGAGCGCAGGGCGACATCCATCCGGAAGACGCCCGATCCTCTGGTCCGCACGTGTACGTAGACGACCTTGGTGTAGCGCGGGGGGAGGGTGATCGGCGTCGACCACTGGGTCTGGCCGTTGTCGAAGAGCAACTTGTCGCTGGAGAGGGTGAGCGACCCGGTCACCGCGTAGGGGGCGTTCGAGAGGACGGTGACCGGCACCCGCCCGCTGCTCGCGGTGAGGGTGATCGACTGGTCCCCCTCGACGTTGAGCAGTCCGAGTTGGGCGTCGACGGCCACCCCCGCGTTGCGGAGCACCGCGGACTGCTGGGCCGGTCGGAGGGTTTCGGCCTCACCGGCGAGGACGAGGTCTCCGAGCTGCTGACCGAGGGACTGGTTACCGGGGGTGGCGGAGCGCGAACGCGTTGACCCGCTGGCGCTGGGTGCGGATGGCGGGCACCGGGAGCCCGGTCGCCGAGGAGGGCGGCAGGAGGTGGCAGCCGACGCGGCAGGTGGCCGGCGTCGCGAAGAGGGAGAAGAGCTGGTCGGTGGTGACCGCCTCCACCATCGGGTTGTCGGTGAGGGAGCCGAGCAGCGCGTCGACGAAGGAGGGGCTCGCCGACCAGGAGGTCGGGGCGACCGCGACCACCGCCCGGGGCGAGGTGCCGTTGGGGCGCTCGTAGTAGAGCTGGGCGAGCTCGGCCACGAGCTGATGGGCGCCGAGGACCGGGTCGGCCGGCTCGGCGGTGAACCGTGAGGCGAGGTCGGGGTCGGAGGCCATCACCCGGACGGTCGATCCGCGACCTTCCGAGAGGGAGAAGGGCTGGGTCGTCGAGCCGGCGGCCGGGACCGAGCTGAGCGCGCTGGCGGGGAGCACCAGCTCGCTGTAGCCGTCGGCGACGAGGGCGGCCACCGTTGCGCCGTCGAGGGCGTCGTTGGTGGTCCAGGCCCCGAGCCCGGCGGTCGGATCGGGGACGGGCCGCCCGGTCGCCGCTGCCACCGTTTCGTCCCCGCGGGCGATCTGCAGGGAGAGCTCGGTGGGCAGTGCGGCCCCGATCGAGCGCGGCCGCGTTGACCGGGGTGTAGGGGGCCGAGGTCAGTTCGTGGACCGAGGGCGTCGCCGCAAGCGCGGCCAGCTGGGTGAGCGTCGTCTCGTCGCCGGCATCGTCGAGCAGGCCGACCGTCTGCCCGCTGACCTGGAGGGTGACCGGGACGGTGTTGTGCTGGGTGAGCGCAGCGACGGTGCCCGCGAGCCCGGCCAGCGCGGCGGGGGAGGGGGTGCCGATCGCCGCTCCCGGGTGCGCCACGAGCGTTGCGGTGGCCGGGGAGCTCGCCGCACCGACCGTCGTCTGGACCGGCAGGACGACCGCCGCACGGAGCCGCTCGGTCGCCGCGCTCGCCTCGGTGTACACCAGATGGGTCACGAACGATCCCAGCACGTTGCCGCTCGCGGTGTCGACGAGCTCGAGCCGGACCGGGAAGACGCCGGAGGGGAACGCCCCGCACTCAGCGCCGACCGGGAGCAGGTGGACAGTGAACCCCGACCCGGCCGGCCCGGTCGATCCTGCGTCGGTCCCTGACGCGCCGACCACGACCGGCAGGGGAAGGTCGAACCCGCCCGTCGGCAACGCGCTGAGCCCGCTCACCGGTAAGGCCGTGGGGGTCGCGGACACCGGGGTGCCGGTCGGCCCGGAGGTGACCGACTGGTCGAAGCCGGAGATGCTCGAGAGGCAGGGGAAGACGGCCACGCTCACCCCGAGCACAGTCTGGTCGGCGGCAGGCACGTCGGCCCGGAGGTGCAGGTCGAAGACCTGACCGGGGGTCACCCAGGGCGTCTGGGCCAGCAGCGTCAGCGACGGTGAGGGGTTGTTGCCGACGGCGGCGACCGCCGCCGTCGGGGTCGTGGTCGCCGGCCCGGCCGGCGACGCTCCGACGGTGCCGGCCGCTGCGAATGCGACGCATGTGGCGGGCACGAGGAACGCGAGCAGGATGATCGACCGACGCGATGCTCGGGCAGGGTCTGCCTCGTTCCCGATCCACTACGGATCGAAGCCTACGCCAGCCGCACTACCCTCGGCCGCGTGTTCCCCGAGCGACTGCGGCCCCTCGTGTCGGCCACCTCCGAGCTGTCCGACCGCTTCCGGACGGCAGGCCACACCCTCTACCTCGTGGGGGGTTCGGTACGCGACGCGATCGTCGTGGATCCTGCCCAGGTCGCAACCGACACTGATCGCGACCTGGACTTCACTACCGATGCCCGGCCCGACGAGATCGAGGTGCTGGTGCGGGGTTGGGCCGACGCCGTCTGGACCCAGGGGAAGCGCTTCGGGACGATCGCCTGCCTGCGGGGCGGGCAGAGGTACGAGATCACCACCCACCGGGCCGAGGCGTACTGCCCCGACTCGCGCAAGCCCGACGTCGCCTTCGGTGACACCGTCGAGGACGATCTCTCCCGGCGCGACTTCACGGTGAACGCCATGGCGCTCCGCCTGCCGGAGCTCGAACTGATCGATCCCTTCGGTGGCCTCCTCGACCTCGCCGAGCACCGGCTGCGCACACCGCTCGATCCCGAATCGTCCTTCGCCGACGACCCACTGCGCATGCTCCGGGCCGCACGGTTCCTCGCCCGACTCGACCTCGAGCCGACCGCCGAGCTGGTGGCGGCGGTCCAGGCGGGCCACGGGCGGCTCTCGATCGTCTCGGCCGAGCGGATCCGCGACGAGCTCGACAAGATCGTGATGGTCCCCGTGCCCTCGGTCGCCCTGTGGTTCGTCGTCCGGACCGGGTTGGCCGACGAGTTCCTCCCCGAGCTCCCGGGCCTCGCCCTCGAGCAGGACCCGATCCACCACCACAAGGACGTGCTCGCTCATACCCTGGCGGTCGTTGACCGGACCTCTGCGGACCGGCTGCTCCGCCTCGCCGCGCTCTTCCACGACGTGGGCAAGCCGAAGACCCGGGCGTTCGTCGAGGGCGGGGTCACCTTCCACCACCACGAGGTGGTCGGGGCCCGGATGACCCGTCTCCGGATGCAGGCCCTCCGCTACCCCAACGACGAGATCGAGGTGGTGACCGAGCTGGTCAATCTCCACCTGCGCTTCCACACCTACCGGCTGGGCTGGACCGACCGCGCCGTGCGCCGCTACGTGCGGGACGCCGGGCCCCTGCTCGACCGACTCAACGAGCTCACCCGGTGCGACTGCACCACCCGCAACCCGTCGAAGGCCCGTGCTCTGGCCCGGCGGATGGACGAGCTCGAGGCGCGCATCGCCTTTCTGCGCGAACAGGAGGAACTGGACGCGATCCGTCCGGATCTGGACGGCACCCAGGTGATGGAGCAACTCGGCCTTCCCCCGGGCCGGGACGTCGGCCTCGCGCTCGCCCACCTCCTGGAGCTCCGGCTGGACGAAGGGCCACTCGGCGAGCAGGAGGCCCGCCGGAGACTCTCGCTCTGGTGGGCGGAGCAGGGATCCTGACCGCCTGCAGCCGGTACCCCGTCGTCCAGGTGCGGTCCGGGCCTGCGGTCAGGGTCGGTCCGTCGGCCAGACAGGACCCGGTTCGCCGGCGGCGAACTGCTCGACCAGATCGTGGGCCACGTCGTCGTGGTACTGCACCGGCGGCGACTTCATGAAGTAGGCGCTGGGGCCGAGCAGGGGACCGCCGATGCCGCGGTCGAGGGCGAGCTTTGCGCAGCGGACCGCGTCGATGATCACTCCGGCCGAGTTCGGGGAGTCCCATACCTCGAGTTTGAGCTCGAGGTTGAGCGGGACGTCGCCGAAGTTCCGGCCCTCCATTCGGATGTAGGCCCACTTGCGGTCGTGGAGCCACGGCACGTGGTCCGAGGGGCCGATGTGGACGTCCTCGTCCGGCAGCGTTCCGTGCTCGATCTGACTGGTGACCGCCTGGGTCTTGGAGACCTTCTTCGACTCGAGGCGTTCGCGCTCGAGCATGTTCTTGAAGTCCATGTTCCCACCGACGTTGAGCTGGTAGGTGTGGTCGAGGGCGAGGCCGCGGTCCTCGAACAGGCGGGTCAGGATGCGGTGGACGATGGTGGAGCCGACCTGGCTCTTGATGTCGTCGCCCACGATGGGCAGGCCTGCTGCGTGGAACCTCCCGGCCCACTCGGGATCCGACGCGATGAAGACCGGGATCACGTTGACGAATCCGACCCCGGCCTGGAGGCAGGCGTCGGCGTAGAAGCGCTGGGCCTTCTCCGACCCGACGGGCAGGTAGCCGATCAGGACGTCCGCGCCGGAGTCGCGCAGCGCGGCGACCACGTCGACCGGCTCGGCCGGGGACTCCTCGACGATCTCCCGGTAGTAGGTGCCGAACCCGTCGAGGGTGGGGCCCCGCTGCACGGTCACCCCCAGGTCGCCGACCTCAGCGAAGCGGACCGTGTTGTTCTGGCCGGCGAAGATGGCCTTGCCCAGGTCGGTGCCGACCTTGGTCGCGTCGACGTCGAAGGCCGCCACGAACTCGAGATCGCCGACGTGGTAGCCGCCGAGCACCACGTGCATGAGACCGGGCACGGTCTCACCCGGCTCGGCCGCTCGGTAGTACTCCACGCCCTGGATGAGAGAGCTCGCGCAGTTGCCCACGCCGGCGACGGCCACTCGGATCTTGCTCATGTATCGGTTCCCTTCGTTGCTCTGGTGGCGCCCCTCGGGGCCTGTTTCTGGCGCTCGGCCTCGATGAGCCGGTCGAGCCAGTCGATGTCGTGCTGCGTTGCCTCGGTGCTGTGCTCGACGAGCGAGCGGATGTAGACGTCGAGTCCGTCGCCGGCGGCACGTGCCCGGTCGTGCGCGAGACGCCGGGTGAGCTGGGAGCGGCGGCGCTCCAGCAGGGCCAGTCGGGCGGACGGCGCGAGGTGGCGGGCGAAGGCGAGCCGGAGGCCGAAGCTGCGCGCTTCGTCGGTCCCGGCCGGCTCCTCGGCGTCGAGGAGGCGCTCGAACAGGGCGCGCCCCTCGTCGGTGATCCGGTAGGCCTTGCGCGACCGCTTGGTGGCCAGTGGTGCCCCGGACCGCCGGGCCCGGAGCCCGGCCCGCTCGCCGCCGAGTGAGCCGGTGAAGGGGATCGACGCCACGGTCACCGAGCCGACCGGCTCGGCCACCGCCACGGCCCCGGCTTTCTCGAGCCGGGAGAGGCACGGGTAGAGGGAGCCGAACGAGATGTTGGCGAACAGGCCGAGCTCGTCCCGCAGCCGCCGGCGGATCTCGTAGCCGTGCATCTCCTGCTCGTGGAGCAGGCCCAGGATGGCCAGTTCGAGCACGTCAGGGCCGGCCGTCCGGCTCGCCAGAACCGTTGTTCACCGACTGCATACCTGACACGATATATCACTTCGATATATCAATGCAACATATGGTCGTTGCCGGTCGGTCGTTCCGGCGAGCGAAGCGGACCGCGCCCGCGGTGCAGTCCAGGGAGTACCCTGGCCCGGTGAGCTTCCGCCCCGGAGCGCTCGACGGCGTCCCGACCTCCCCCACCGGGGGGCAGGTCGAGTACCTGCTCGCCCGCAACGCGGTCGTCCGCGAGTTCCGCCGGGGCCGCCTCTCCCGCCTCGACGTCTGCGACGCCCACCCCGAGCTGATGCGGGCCGCGACCAACCTCGGGAGACCGACCGGTGAGGGTTGCCCGATCTGCGAAGAGGCCGACCTCGTCGACGTGACGTTCGTGTTCGGCCCCCGGCTCCCGTCGGGCGGCCGCTGCGTGACCTCACAGGCGGAGCTGACCCGGTACTGGCGGCGCAAGGACCCGGTCGTCTGTTACGTGGTCGAGGTCTGCTGCGGCTGCCGGTGGAACCATCTGGCCCGTATGTACCCGGCCGGCTCCGGGGTCGGCACGGTGGCGAGCGCCCCGCGGCGCAACCGCCCCGCCCGCTGAGTCCCGCGAAGCGTCCTGGCTGACACCCGCCCTGGGGCGCAACGCTCCTACGGCCCTCTCGGGCATTCCGCGCGGCGCACTACGCTGATAACAGGAGCACCTGGGCTCCAAGGGGCGCCGACTTGCCCCCGCCGCCGGCAGCCTTCTGGCGCTGGACGGTAGAACCTGGAGGAACAACATGCCCGAGACCCGCCCCGCGCCGGTCACCGTGCCGGAGGTCCGCGCCACCAAACGACGCGACGGCCATCCGCCCCTGGTGATGGTCACCGCCTACGACACCCCCGGCGCACGGATCGCCGACGCCGCAGGGGTCGACCTCATCCTGGTCGGCGACTCGGTGGCCAACACCGTGCTCGGCTACCCGAACACCCTCCAGGTCACCGTGGCCGAGATGGCCCACCATGTCGCCGCGGTCGCCCGGGCCTGTCCGGCCCCACTGGTGGTGGGGGACCTCCCCTGGTTGAGCTACCACCTCGACCCGGTCGACACCGTGCGCAACGCGGCGACCCTGATCCGGGCCGGGGCCCAGTGCGTAAAGCTCGAGGGCGGTGCCGTCAGGGCCCCGATGGTGGCCGCCCTGATCGAGGCCGAGATCCCGGTGATGGGTCATGTCGGGCTCACCCCCCAGTCCTTCCATGCGATGGGGGGCCACCGCGTGCAGGGTCGCGACCCGGACGCCGTCCGGGCCCTGGTCGAGGGTGCTGAGATCCTGGTGGCCGCCGGCTGCTTCGCCCTGGTGGTCGAAGGGGTCCCAGAGAAGGTGGGGGCGGCGCTCACCGACGCGGTCGAGGTGCCCACCATCGGGATCGGAGCCGGTCCGGCCTGCGACGGGCAGGTACTGGTCCTCCACGATCTGCTCGGGATCACCCCGACCACCCCCAAGTTCGTGCGGCGCTACGCCGAGCTCGGGCGGGCGGCCACAGAGGCGGTCTCGGCGTTCGCCGCCGACGTGCGGTCGGGGGCGTTCCCGACAGACGCGGAGAGCTATCACTGAGTCGCGGCTAGAGTTGTCCGGTCGTGCCGCTCACGCAGAGGTGCGGCCATCCTGTTCCGACCTGCCCCACGCGGTGGGGCTCGGGCGCCCGGCGCCCGATCCAGAGGGAGGTGAGCCGCACATGCGGCCCTACGAGACAATGGTCATCTTCGACACCGGCGCCGACGAGTCGGCCGTCAACGGGGTACTCGACCGGGCGCTGGCCGCGTTGCGGGCGAAGGGCGGCAACCCGGGCCGGGTGGAGCGCTGGGGGCGCCGCACCTTCGCCTACGAGCTCCAGCACAAGCGCGAGGGCTACTACGTGGTGATCGAGTTGACCGCCGAGCCACCGGCGGTCGCCGACATGGAGCGGGTGCTGGTGCTCGCCGACGAGGTGCTCCGTCACAAGGTCATCCGCCTGCCGGACAAGGTGGCCGGACGGCGGGCCGCCGCAGCCGCCGCGACAGCCGGGGAGGGCTGACCATGTCGAACGGGAACACCGTGACCCTCGTGGGAAACATCACCCGCGACCCCGAGCTCCGCTTCACCAACAGCGGTCAGGCCACGGCCAGCTTCGGGCTGGCCGTCAACCGCCGCTGGCAGAACCGTCAGACCCAGGAGTGGGAGGAGGCGACCTCCTTCTTCGACGTGGTCTGCTGGCGGGAGATGGCCGAGAACACCGCGGAGAGCCTCAGCCGCGGCTCGCGGGTGATCGTGACCGGCCGGCTCGAGCAGCGCAGCTGGGAGACGCCCGACGGCGACAAGCGATCCAAGGTCGAGGTGGTCGCCGACGAGATCGGACCGAGCATCCGCTGGGCCACCGCCCAGGTGACCAAGAACGAGCGGCGCAGCCCCGGTGAGGGATCGGGCACAGGCGGCCGCAGCGGGCCGGCCGGAGGGGGCGGTGCGCCGCCTCCGTCGCAGGGATACGGCTACAGCGAGGAGCCCTTCTAGTCATGGCGCGCAACAACGATCGAGGAGGCACCACCCGGCGCTCCCCCAAGGACGCGGGCCGGCGTATCAAGAAGAAGCCGTGCGCGCTGTGCAAGGACAGGATCGAGTGGGTCGATTACAAGGACGTCGCCCTCCTCCGCAAGTACATGAGCGATCGGGGCAAGATCCGGGCCCGACGGGTCTCGGGCAACTGCACCCAGCACCAGCGGGACGTGGCCATTGCGATCAAGACCGCCCGCGAGCTGGTCCTGCTGCCCTACACCCAGCGGACGACCACCGAGCGTCCCGGCGGGAGGGGTGGCCGGGGTGGCCGCGACGGGGGGTACGGAGGCGGCGGGCGACGAGGTCGCGACGAGGAGCGCTCGCTGTCGGCGGACGCCACCTCCACCGCCGTCCCGGACGGAACACCTCCGGCGCGCAGTCCTGCCGATGCCCCGGAGACGGTCGTCGAGGTCGTCGAGGTCGCGGTCGCCGAAGACGGTGACGGGCTCGTCGTCGCGGACGTGACCGAGGAGGGTGAGGGCTGATGAGGGTGCTCCTCCGCTGCGACGTGGACGGTGTGGGCAAGCGGGGCGACGTGATCGGCGTCTCGGGCGGGTTCGCCCGCAACCACCTGCTCCCCGCGGGCAAGGCCATCGTGGCGCCCCCCGGGGTGGAGCAGCAGGCCGCGGCCATGCGTCGCTCGCGCGACCTCCGGGATGCCCGCGACCGTGAGTCGTCGGAGACGGTGGCACGCGCCCTTGTGGGCACAGCGATCACCATCCCGGCCCGGGCGTCGGGAGAGCGGCTGTTCGGGTCGGTTGCCGCGGCCGACATCGTTCGTCACGTCGAACAGCAGACGGGAGCGATCGTCGATCGGCACCACCTGATCCTCGACGAGCCGATCAAGACGCTCGGCGAGCACAGCGTGCGGGTCGAGCTGGCCGGCGGTGTCGTGTTCGAGCTCACCGTCGAGGTGATCCCCGAGGGCTGAGCCCCGGGCAGGGACCCCGGTGGCCCCGCAACCGGCGCGCCATACCCATCGCCGTCATATCCGACTGGGATGATGGCCCGATGCGCGCCACTGTCCGCAGACCGCCCGGGGTTGTCCACCCCCCGTCCACACGGTCCGGCGGCACTGTCCCCAGGAAGACGGGCTTCCTCCCCAGGAAGATGGTCTTCCGTTCCACAGACCCGATGGGCGAGTGTTGAAGCATCATGGTCCACGCCGTTGACGACACGCGACCCGGTCAGCTCCTCTCCCCCCGCGGAGGCGCCGGATCGCCGGCGGGACGGGTCCCGCCCCACAACCTCGAGGCGGAGGAGTCGGTGCTCGGAGCGATGCTGCTCTCGCGTGACGCGATCGCGGCGGCCATGGAGATCTGCGGGCCGGAGGACTTCTACAAGACCTCCCACGGCTACATCTTCGAGGCGGTCGCCTCGCTGTTCAGCAGGGGGGAGCCGGCCGACTGGGTGACGGTCACCGAAGAGCTGCGTCGTCGCGAGCTGCTCGACGCGATCGGCGACCCTTCGGTGTTCGTCTCGCTCCAGGCGAACACACCGTCGATCGGGAATGCCGAGTACTACGCGAGGATCGTCGAGGAGCTCGCCCTGCTCCGCCGTCTGGTGGCTGTGGCCGGGGAGATCACCGAGCTGGGCTACAGCGTGCCCGAGGACGTGAGCGGCGTGCTCGACCGTGCGGAGAGTCTGGTGTTCGGCGTGGCCCAGCGCAGGGTCGTCGACTCGATGACGCCCCTGCGTGACCTCTTGGGTCAGAGCCTCGACCATCTCGAGCAGCTCTTCAGCCGCGACGAGTCGGTCACCGGACTCGCGACCGGCTACACCGACCTCGACGAGCAGCTGGCCGGTCTCCAGCCGTCGAACCTGATCGTTGTGGGCGCCCGCCCGGCGATGGGCAAGACGAGTTTCGCCCTGGGAATAGTGGCCCACGCCGGCGTCAGGGTCGGCAAGCCGGTCCTCCTGTTCTCCCTCGAGATGAGCCACCTCGAGCTCACCCAGCGCCTCTTGTGCTCCGAAGCCCGGGTCGACGCGAGCCGCATGCGGACCGGCAAGCTGCGGGAGTCGGACTGGCCCAAGATCGGGCACGCCATCAGCCGGATGAGCGAGGCCCCGATCTTCATCGACGACAACCCGAACCTCACGGTGATGGACATCCGTGCGCGGGCTCGCCGGCTCAAGAGCCGCGAGGGGCTCGGTCTGGTGGTGGTCGACTACCTCCAACTGATGACCGGACGGCACGGTGCGGAGAACCGGCAGGTCGAGGTCTCCGAGATCAGCCGGGGCCTCAAGATCCTCGCCCGCGAGCTCGAGGT
This sequence comes from uncultured Acidimicrobiaceae bacterium, assembly GCA_963769775.1. GTDB lineage: Bacteria > Actinomycetota > Acidimicrobiia > Acidimicrobiales > RAAP-2 > Bog-756. Next base: position 126,219 of record CAVYNC010000009.1, read on the forward strand.
ACCGGTCGTGGCGCTCTCCCAGCTCTCGCGTGGCCTCGAGATGCGCCAGGACAAGCGGCCGATGCTGGCAGATCTGCGCGAGTCCGGCTCCATCGAACAGGATGCCGACGTGGTGCTCTTCCTCTACCGGGACGAGCTCTACAACCCCGACTCGACCGAGAGCCAGGGGACGGCGGAGGTCATCGTGGCGAAGCACCGGAACGGCCCGACCGGGCTGACCCGGCTCGCCTTCATCGGCCACCACGCCCGGTTCGACAACATGGCCCGGGTGTGAGTCGCGATGATGGAGCGGTGGACGACTACGTGCTCCCGAGGATCCCGGCGTCGGCCGGTGCCCTCCTCCACGACGGCGAGGGTCGCATCCTCATCCTCAAACCGACCTACAAGAAGGGCTGGACCATCCCCGGTGGCCAGATCGAGGAAGACGGCGAGTCACCCTGGGAGGGTTGCCGACGGGAGGTGCGGGAGGAGACCGGGCTCGGCGTGGTGTCCGGACGGCTGGTCTGCGTGGACTTCCTCCATCAGCGATCCAACCGTCCAGGGGGGTTGCGCTTCCTGTTCGACTGCGGCGAGGTGGCCGCGGCAGACCGCGGGGCGATCACGCTGCAGGAAGAGGAGATCGCCGAGCACCGGTGGGTCCTCCCCGACGAGGCCGTCCGTCTGCTGAGCGGTCCGCTCGGACGGCGGGTCGCCCGAGCCCTCGGTGCCGCAGGCACCCTCTACCTCGAGGACGGCCTCCCGGTGGAGGGCGTCTCCGGCGGAGGCCGCCGAGATGCCTGACGCGACCTACACCCACGGCCACCACGAGAGCGTCCTTCGCTCGCACCGCTGGCGCACCGCGGCCAACTCGGCCGCCTACCTGCTCCCGCACCTGCGGCCCGGCCTGGATCTGCTCGACGTCGGGTGCGGACCCGGCACGCTCGCCTGCGATCTGGCCCGTTCGGTGGTCCCCGGGCGGGTGATCGGGATCGACGCCTCGATCGAGGTGGTGGGCGAGGCGCGCCGGTTCGCCGCCGGTGCCGGGTCGCCCGCGATCGCCTTCGAGGTGGCCGATCTGTTCGCGCTGCCGTTTCCCGACGACTCCTTCGACGTGACCCATGCCCACCAGGTGCTCCAGCACGTCGGGGACCCGGTGGGCGCCCTCGTCGAGATGCGACGGGTCTGCCGGCCCGGGGGGCTGGTGGCGGCCAGGGACAGCGACTACCCGGCAATGACCTTCACCCCGGGCGACCCCGACCTCGACCGTGCGCTGGCCGCCTACGGCACCCTGACCCGGGTCAACGGAGCCAACTGGGACGCCGGCCGCCGGCTGCTCGGGTGGGCACGTGCCGCCGGCTTCACCGAGGTCGCGACCTCGGCCTCTGCCTGGTGCTTCGCCACCCCGGAGGAGCGCACCTGGTGGGGCGACCTCTGGGCCGACCGCTTCACCCGGTCCTCGTTGGCCGACCAGCTCCTCGCCCGCGGCATCGCCGACAGCGCCGACCTCGAGGCGTTCGCCCTCGCATGGCGCCGGTGGGCGGCAGCCCCCGACGCCTGGTTCGCAGTGCTCCACGGAGAGGTGGTGGCCACGGCCTGATCCGGCCCGACGGCGCGTCCGTCGGCGCGTGCCGCTCACCCGAGCAGGCGGGTGCGGAACAGGTCGAGCACCCGGTCGAGCGCCTCGCGGGTCGGGGTGCCCGGCCGGTCGTCGAGGTCCTCGGTGAGGACCGAGTGGGCCGCTTTGCGGTGCCCGTGGGGGTTGCCCGGCGAGGAGTCGAGCTCGACCCCGACGAACCCGTCGCCGAGGAGGGTGCGCAGCGTCTCGAAGCGCTCCGGGGGGGACGTCCTGTCACCCGAGAAGCGGAGGCCGAGCACGCAGACCCCTGCCGCGACCCGGTCCACGACCCGCCGGGTGTCCGCCTCGGAGATCCCGATGGCCCGCCGGCGCGACGCACCGAGCGGGAAGGGGAGCGAGGGTTGGCTGAGCACCGGCGCGAGCACCACCTCGTCGACCATCATCGCCAGGGCGAAACCGCCGGTCAGGCACATGCCCACCGCGCCCACCCCCGGGCCGCCGCACCGCTCGTGCTCGTCGCCGGCCAGGGCACGCAGCCATGTGGTGATCGGGCTGGCCCGGTCGAGGGCCAGGAGGGCGAACTCGCGTGAGATGCACACCCGGGCCAAGGAGGAGAGCGTGTAGCCACCGGTCGGCGGCCGGCCGTCCTCGCCGAAGAGGTGCGGCATGACCGCGGTGCATCCGATCCCTGCGACGGTCCGGGCGAAGCGGGCGACGTTCGGGGTGATGCCTGGCATCTCGCTGATGACGATGACCGCCGGCCCGGTGCCGGTCCGGTAGACGGTGCGGGTCGCGCCTTCGGCGGTGAAGGACGATCGTTCGAATCCTTCGAGGGGGTCGGTCATCCGGACGACGCTATCCGCACCCGGGTCGTCGGGGAGGGGACGGCTTATGATTCCGACGGATCAAGGGTGAAGGTTCAGGGGGCTCTGCCGGAGCGGTCGGGTCCATCTGCTGCAGGAGGTCTCTCATGCGCAATCGGCGGCTGAAGGTGGTGGGGTGCGGTCTCGGCCTCGTTATGGGGATCCTGCTAGTCGCAGGACCAGTGCCAGAAGCAGGGGCGGTAACGGTGATACCAACGATCACCGCCGTGAAGTTCACCGGCACGTATGCCAATCCCGTGGTCACGATCACCGGCAAGGGGTTCGGCACCGTCCCGCTGGGTGTGCTCGCCCCATGCTCCGGGAACGGCAAGGACTTCGAAAGCAACCGTCTCTATCTGGAGGACTTCTCCAACAGCCTCGGGACCTGGGCAGCGGGCCAGCCACGGGATTGCATCGGACTTGTCGTGTCGACGTACTCCAACACCACGATCAAGATGAAGTTCGGAAGCTTCTACTATTTCCCGGGCACCAACCAGAAGCTCTTCTCGCTCGATCACTACCGTGTGGGTGTCCGGGGAGCGATTCATGGCGGCTACGTCCACTACACCTGACGGAACGTCGGTTCGAACGCCGAAGAGCCCGCCAACGTCGGTCGCAGCGGTGGCGAGGTCATAGAGGGGCCGGGACGGTCGCCCCCGGGACTCAGGAGAGGGCCAGGGTGACGACGACCGGCCGGTGGTCGGACCCGGTCGTGGGCACCACCCTGGCGTCGACCACCGAGAGAGCCGGTGTGATGAGCACGTGGTCGAGCTGGCTGTGGGGCCGGTGGGCGGGCCAGGTCCGGCCGGTCACCGCCCGCCGCCAGGCCGGGAAGAACGAGTTGACCGGCGGCCCCCAGAGGTTCATGTCCCCGGCCAGGACCGCCGCGTGGTCGGGATGGGGGAGCAGGGTGACGAGCCGCCGGTACTGGGCCGGTGACCAGTGGGTGATGTGGGACATGTGGGTGCCGAGCACGGTCACCTCGCGGCCCCCGAGCTCGGTGGTGCATCGCACGACCGACCGTGCGGCGGGGTCGCGCCTGAGCTTGCCGAGACTGAGGACTGCCGGGTTGCGGCACGGCACCCGGGACAGCAGCGCGATCCCCCAGGTGCCCCGGTCGGCGGGGCGGGCGCGCGCACCCGCCGGCACCTTCCACCTGTCGAGGTCGAGCCGGAGGGTCTTGCGCACCTGTCCGAAGGCCGGCGCCCACCGGGTCGACCCCGTGTCGATCGGTGCGTAGAGGCGGGCGCGGGCGAGGGGCGCCTCGACCACGACCTGGTAGCCGAGCTGCGTGGCCAGCGTCGCCGCGGTCCCGGGGGTCCCGTCGTCGGAGGTCCAGGCCTCCTGGAGGACGAGCACGTCGGCATCGAGGGACGCGGACTCGGCCACCAGGTCGTAGGGGCGACCCCATCCGTCGACCCCCATGTGCACATTGAAGCTGGCCAGGCGCAGCGTCTGTCGTGCCGGGTCGTGCGCTGGGGCGACGTCACCGGTCGCGGTGCCCGCCACCCTTCAGCGTCGATCGAGCCCGGCCGCCGCCGCCCGGAGCTCGTCGCGGAAGTCGGGGTGGGCGATCTCGGCGAGGGCCGTCGCACGCTCGCGCACCGTGCGCCCCGAGAGCTCGGCCACCCCGTGCTCGGTGATGACGACGCCGGTGTGGTGGCGCGGGGTCGAGACCACCGCTCCCTCGGGCAGCAGTGCCACGATGCGGGAGCGGGTGACCCCGTTGGTCACCGCGGTCGAGCGCATGCAGATGAGGGAGTGGTCGTCGAGGCGCATCTCGGCCCCGGCCACGAAGTCCTCGTGGCCGCCGACCCCCGAGATCTGCTTGCCGTCGATGTTGTCAGCCACCACCTGCCCGTAGAGGTCGACGCTGAGCGCACCGTTGACGGAGACGAAGGAGTGGTTCTGGGCGATGACCGTCGGATCGTTGACCACCTGCACCGGGACGAATGCCACGTCGGTGTTGCCGTCCAGCCACCGGTAGAGCTCGTTCGACCCGAGGGCGAAGGTGGTGATCGACCTCCCGTTGAACAGCGCCTTGGCGTCGTTGGTCACCTTGCCTGCGAGGTGCAGCTGCATCAGGCCGTCGGTGAACATCTCGCTGTGGATCCCGTACCCGCCGCCACTGCCCTCGGCGAGCCCGGCGGCCACCAGGTTGGGGACCGCGCCGATGCCGATCTGGAGGGTGGTGCCGTCGGTCACGAAGGACCGGGCGTGCGCGGCGATCGCCTCGTCCACCTCGTCGGGCGGGGCCTGGGGCAGGGTGAACGGGGCGCCCTCGGCCCGGACGACCACGTCGACGAGGTCGAGCGGGAGGGTGTTGGAGTACTCGGGGCCGAGCGAGCTGGTCGTGGGCAGCTGGGGGTTGACCTCGACCACGAGCAGCCGGTCGGGATCGCGGCCGGCGAGCAGCAGCTCCTCCTGGGTCGCACCCAGGTGCAGCGAGAGGTTGACGGTCCCGTCGGGGCCCGGCGGCGCCGCCTGCACGGCCATGACCCTCGGGCTGAAGCGGCGCAGGATGGGGGCGAACTGGCGGAAGCCGCCGGGGACCAGCTCGATCGAGGCACCCTGGGACAGCATCACCCGCTCGGCCGGGCCGAAGAAACCGCAGCGGTAGGTCACGTTGGGGTGGGTGAGCACCGGGTAGTAGCCGAGGAGGAGCGCCCCGCCGAAGGTCAGGTCCACCCAGTCGTCGCGGCCGCCGAGCGCGGTGAAGAAGGCATCGGGGTTCGCCGGGCCGAGCCCGAACCCGATGGTGTCGGTCGGCCGGATGAGCGCGGCGGCCTCCTCCGGGGTGCAGAATGTCGGTGGCATGGCCCCAGTGTTTCACCGAGGGGACCGGCTGTCGGGACCGTCCGCCGTGACCGGAGACCGTCGAGAAGTTCGAGGAGCCGCCGTGACCGACGAGACGTCCAGTTCGTACGACGAGTTCTCCTACTTCCACGAGAACGCGGCGGAGGCCGGTCTCGACTACCCGGGTCCCCCCACCGTCCGCCGGGAATCGGTGGAGGTCGCCCCCGGCCGCAGGCTCAGCGCCCTGGTCTGGGGGGAGCGAGCTCCGGAGCTGGTGTTCCTCCACGGCGGGGGGCAGAACGCGCATACCTGGGACACGGTCGCCCTCGCGGTCGACCGGCCCCTGGTGGCCGTCGACCTGCCCGGCCACGGTCACTCCGACTGGCCGGAGGGTTCGCTCTCACTCGACCCGGCCGCGATGGCCGACGATGTGGCGGTGGCGGCCGTCGCCTTCGCCCCCCGGGCGGCGGCGGTGATCGGCATGTCACTCGGCGGGGCGACCGCCATCTCGCTGGCCACCCGCCACCCCGAGCTCGTGCGCAAGCTGCTGCTGGTCGACATCACCCCCGGGGTGGACGCCGACAAGTCCTCGGACATCGCTGCCTTCCTGGCCGGTCCGGAGAGCTTCGCCTCCTTCGACGAGATCCTGGAGCGGACGATCCGGTTCAATCCGACCCGGTCGGAGTCGTCGTTGCGCCGGGGCGTCCTGCACAACGCGGTCGAGCGGCCGGACGGGTCCTGGACCTGGCGTCACCAGATCGGGCGTCCGTCAGGACGGACCGGCCTACACCTCGAACGGGTCGACTTCGGATCCCAGTGGGACGACCTCGAACGCATCGCGGTCCCGGTGCTGCTCGCCAGGGGAAGCCTCTCACCGGTGGTCGACGATGCCGACGTCGCAGAGTTTCTGCGGCGCCGGCCCTCCGACCGGGTGATCAGCGTGGAGGGTGCCGGACACAGCATCCAGGGGGACCGGCCCCTCGAGCTGGCCCGGATCGTCTCCGAGTTCGTGCCGTCGGGGTGAGCACCCGCCGGGCTTGGCCGGGGACCGGCTCAGGCCGCCCGGTCGTGCGCGCCACCGCGGGGCACCTCTCCCGGTCCGGGGAGCGACGCGGGCAGCTGGCCGCCGCGTAGGGCGGCGGCCAGCACGTCGCCGATGTCGGCGGCCAGGTGGAAGGTCATGACCTCCCGCACCGCCTCGGGCACGTCCTCGAGGTCGGGACCGTTGCGGAAGGGCAGCACGACCGTGGTGAGCCCGGACCGGTGGGCGGCCAGGACCTTCTGGCGGACGCCACCGATCGGCAGGACCCGGCCCTGCAGGGTGACCTCACCGGTCATCCCGACCGCCGGGAGCACCGGCTCCTCCCGCAGCAGGCTGACCAGCGCCGTGGTGATGGTGACCCCGGCCGAGGGGCCGTCCTTCGGGATGGCACCGGCCGGCACGTGCACGTGGAACCGCTTGCCGGCAAAGGTCGACGCGGTCGATCCCGAGCTCGGGCGCGTGGGAGCGCACGTAGGAGAGGGCGATCTCCGCGGACTCCTTCATCACGTCGCCGAGCTGACCGGTCAGGGTCAGGCCCTCCGGGCCGTCCATGACCGAGGCCTCGACGTAGAGGACGTCCCCGCCGGCCCCGGTCACCGCAAGCCCGGTTGCCACCCCGGGCACAGCGGTGCGGTCGGCCGCCTCGAAGAAGAAGTGCGGGCGCCCCAGCCAGCCGCGGACGTCGGCCGCGTCGATGACCAGCGGTCGGTCGGTCTCGTCGCTGCTGTCGTCGCCCGCGATGCGGGCCGCCACCTTGCGCAGCAGTCGGCCGAGCTCGCGCTCGAGCGAGCGGACGCCGGCCTCCCGTGTGTAGGCGGCCACGACGGTACGGACGCGCGTCGTCGGTGATCTCGACATCGGCGGCGTCGAGCGCGGCCCGCTCGCGTTGGCGGGCGACCAGGTGCGCCCGGGCAATGGCCACCTTCTCGTCCTCGGTGTACCCGTCGAGCCGGATGACCTCCATCCGGTCCAGCAGCGGCCCAGGGATGGTGTCGGCCATGTTGGCGGTCGCGACGAAGAGCACCTGGGAGAGATCGAGCTCGACCTCCAGGTAGTGGTCGCGGAAGGTGTGGTTCTGGGCGGGGTCGAGGACCTCCAACAGGGCCGACGAGGGGTCGCCGCGGTAGTCGGCTCCGAGCTTGTCGACCTCGTCGAGCACGATGACCGGGTTCATGGTGCCCGCGTCGCGCAGGGCCCGCACCAGGCGACCCGGCTGGGCGCCGACGTAGGTGCGGCGGTGCCCGCGGATCTCGGCCTCGTCCCGCACGCCGCCGAGCGCGACCCGGACGAACGAACGCCCGAGAGCGCGAGCCACCGACTCGCCGAGTGACGTCTTGCCCACGCCCGGGGGGCCCACCAGGGCCAGGATCGCGCCAGCGCCGCGCCCACCGACCGGAACCAGGCCCCGCTCGGACTGCAGCTTGCGGACGGCGAGATGCTCGAGGATGCGGTCTTTCACGTCGCGCAGTCCCTCGTGGTCCGCGTCGAGGTTACGGGCGGCCTCGCCGATGTCGAGGCGGTCCTCGGACCGCTCCCCCCAGGGGATCTCGAGCAGCGTGTCGAGCCAGGTGCGGATCCACCCTTGCTCGGGGCTCTGCTCGCTCGTCCGCTCCAGTTTGTCGATCTCGCGCTCGACCGCGGTGCGCACCGCCTCGGGCAGGTCACGCCCGGCGATCCGCGACCGGTAGTCGTCCGGTGCTTCCTCGTCGGTGTCGCTGATCTGACCGAGCTCCCTTCGGATGGCATCGAGCTGGCGCCGCAGCAGGAACTCGCGCTGGTTCTTCTCCATGCCCTCCTCGACGTCGGTCTTGATCCGCTCGCGCAGGGAGAGATCGGCCAGGACCTCACGCGCCCAACCGATGACGGTCCGCAGTCGCTCGGTCACGTCGAGGGTCTCGAGCACCTGCACCTTCTGCTCCAGGCTCAGGTCGGGCGAGTAGCCGGACATGTCGGCCATGCGGCCGGGACCGGTCACGTCGGAGAGTCGCTCGGCGAGCCGCCCCGCGCCGCGGGAGAGCAGGATGTTCTCGAGCACCGCCCTGTACTCGCGCGCCAGCTCGACCGCCTCTTCGGTGGGATCGCCCTCGTCCAGCACCTCGACCTCGACCCAGAGGGCACGGCCCGTTCCGGGCACCGCGGTGCCGAGGCGCGCCCGGTCGAGGCCGCGCACCGCTATCGCCGGCAGGCCACCGGGGAGCTCGCCGTTCTCCATGACCTCGGCGACCACGCCGATCCTGGCGTACCGCCCCTCGATGAACGGGACGATGACCAACCGGCCACCGGCCGAACCGGCAGCCGCGGCGGCCGCCCGGGCCTCGTCCGACTCGAGGGCCATCGTGAAGACCATCCCGGGCAGCAGTACACCCGAGGTCAGGGGTAGCAGGGGCAGGTTCTCGTTGGAGTGATCCATGGGCCCTCCGGGCTCGTCGTCGCCGGCGTCTCTGGCGCCGGATGGCACACACCTCTGTGTGGCCGCTCCCGGTGGACAACGGGGAAAGGCGAACGTGTATTCCCCTCCGGGGGACCAGGCTCCCGGCCGGGTCCGTAGGCAGGGAGGATGGGTGCGGAGCGACCGTGCCGGTGGATCGCTCAGGCGCTGACCGGTTGACTCGGAGCCATGACGCCCTCGCCCTCGAGGTCGCCGTCCTCCCGCAGGGCTGGCGGCTCCCCACGGGTCCCGTCCGGATCGATCCGGAAGCCCACGCCCCGTACGGTCACGATGTACTGGGGGTCGGTCGGGTCCGGCTCGAGCTTGGCCCGCAAGCGGTGGATGTGGGTGTCCAGGGTCCGGCTGTCGGAGAGGTAGCGGTCCGGCCAGAGCAGGTCGATGAGCTCGTCCCGCGTGCGGACCCGTCTGGCGGGATTGAGCAGGACGGCGAGCAGGTCGAACTCGCGCCGGGAGAGGTGGGTGGGGATGCCGGCAACGGTCACCTCCCGGCGGACGAAGTCGACCGAGACCGCGCCGAACGCCCGGCGGGCGACGACTGCTGGCGGGTCGTCGGATCGGGTCGCACCGCCCTCCGGTCCGACCGCCTCGAGAGAACCGGTCGGGGGACCCACCCGTCGGAGGATGGCGTGCATCCGGGCCACCAGCTCGCGGAGCCGGAAGGGCTTGGTCACGTAGCCGGACGCTCCCAGCTCGAGGCCGAGCACCACGTCGAGCTCGCTGTCCACCGCGCTGACCATGACGATGGGGACCGAGGACAGGGACCGGAGCCGCCGGCAGACCTCGATGCCGTGCATGCCGGGCAGGAGCATGTCGAGGAGCACGATGTCCGGTTGGTACTCACCGAAGAGCCGGAGGCCGGCCGTCCCGTCCTCGGCCAGCGCGACGTCGAACCCCTCGCGGTGCAGGCCGGACGAGAGGGCCTGACGGTACGACTCCTCGTCCTCGATGACCAGGACCTTGATGTGCTCTCCGACAGCGACCACAGACAGACCCTCCACCGGGAAGGGTACGGAGCCCAGGTGAACGCCACCCGTCGCGACGGGGACCGGGGGATGATCGTTGGATGAACGTTGTGCGGCGGGCCGCCCGCCGGGGTGTGGGTCAGAGGACCGTGCCCAGGGCCAGCCCGAGCGCGGCCGCACCGAGCCCGGCGACCAGGCTCACGCCGAGATTCGAGGTGGACGCTCTGAAGCGGCCGCGCTCGAGCAGGCTCACGGTGTCGAAGGCAAGCGTCGAGAAGGTGGTGTACGCACCGAGGAACCCGGTGCCTGCCACCGTGAGCACGGAGGCCGGCAGGCCGTGGTCGGCGACGAGTGAGACCACCAGCCCGAGGGCGAACGAGCCGGTCACGTTGATGAGGAGGGTCCCGTAGGGGAACCCGGGACCCGTCCGCCGGTGGACGGCGCGTTCGACCAGGTACCGGAGCAGGGCTCCACAGGCCCCCGCCACGACGAGCAGGGCGATGGTCACAGCGTCGGTCCCTCGCCGGGCTCCCTGACGGGGAGGTCGTCCTCGACCGCATCGGGATCGGGGATCTCCGGCGCCCCGGCCGGCGGCAGGATCCTGCCCCTGGACAGGGAAATACCAGCCAGCGCCGCGGCGAGGCCCGCGACGAGGGTGACCGCGAGGTAGGCCGTGGCCAGGCCCGCCCGGCCGTGCTGGACGCGCTGGTCCACCTCCACGGCAAGGGTCGAGAAGGTGGTGAACCCGCCGCAGAAGCCGACCGCCCCGAACGGGCGCAGGAAGCGGTCGGTCGGCCACCGCTCGACGACCAGGGTCACGACCGCGCCGAGCAGGAAGGAGCCGACCACGTTGACAGTAAAGGTTGCCCACGGGAACCGGTCGGGAGGGGTGGGAAGGCCCCGCTCCACGCCGTAGCGGGCGAGGGTCCCGAGGGCCCCTCCCGCAGCGATGGCCACGAGCGCCGACAGGCCGTGGGACCGGGGCGTGTCGTGCCGGGCGTGGTCCATCGCTCCTGGCCACCCTACGGCAGCCGCGACGGGAGGTCGGGTGAGGGCCTCAAACCGTAAGGGTCCGCCCGCACACCCCGGTCGCGACCCATTGGGGGAGGGCATGGGCCGCGGCGGCGCCGGGCGGACGCTTACGGCTTGAGGCGGTACCCCACTCCCCGCACCGTGATCAGGTGCTCCGGCTCGGCCGGGCTCGACTCGATCTTCTTGCGGAGGCGCTTGATGTGGGTGTCCAGGGTGCGGCTGTCACCCTTCTTGCGGTCCCGCCAGATCCGGTCCATGCACTGCTTGCGGGTCACCACGTGCCCGGCCTCGGACACCAGCAGCGCCAGCAGGTCGAACTCCTTGCGGGAGAGCTCGACGACCTCGCCGTTCAGGCGGGTCTCCCGCAGGGAGACGTCGATGGTCACCGGACCGAAGGCGTACAACCCGCTCGGGGGCACCGGCGTCGGGTCCTGGGGCTGACCGCCCACCCGTCGGAGGACGGCCCGGATCCGGGCGGTGAGCTCCCGGGGGCGTGGCGGCTTGGTGATGTGATCTGCAGCCCCGGCCTCGAGGGCGAGGACCGCGTCGAGCTCGTCGTCCCGGCTCGTGACCATGATGACCGGCACCCGCGGGGCAACCGAGCTGATGGTGCGGAAGACGCTGAAGCCCTGCGAGTCACCGAGCTGGGTGTCGAGCAGGATGAGGGCCGGTACGGCCGACGCCACCAGGGCGACACCCTCGTCGCCGCTGCTCGCGGTGATCACGTCGAATCCCTCGATGGAGAGCGTAGCTGCGAGCGAATCCCGCGACAGGTGGTCGTCGTCGATGATCAAGATGGTGGGGGGCGCCTCGTCGGGGAGCGCCTGGTCCTCGACGTCTTCGGGCAGTGCTTGGTTCTCGACTTCGCGGAGCGCCAGGGTCATGGACGGTCCATGACGCCCCGGAACAGGGCACACGCCTTCGACGCGCGGATGCCACGGACGCGCCCGGGCGGCTGCACCACTGCTGGACTGCCTGACCGGCGGGGCCGACGCAGGCGGGGTTGCCGTGAGGGGCAGCGGGGGCCAGGCCCCCGGACGGCAGGTCGCACCCGGCACCCGGCCCGCAGGCCCGCTCGGAGTCCGGTTCGGAGCGGGGCACGTGGCCTTGGGATGCGTCGCCATCACCGGTCACCCTAAGAAGCCGAGGTGAACGTGACGCGATCGGCACGTCAATGGAAGGTAATCACTCGGTTATCTTCTCGCCCGAAGGCGGGGGGCTGTCTACAGTCGCAGACCGGGGACCGTGGCCGGAGCCGGTCCCGGAACAGGATCGAGGAGCCGAATGGACGAGACCCGGACGCCGGTTGATCTCCCGTCGACCGCGGAGTGGCGCACGCTCTCGGAGCACGCCGCTCGCACCGGGGGGCGCCACCTGCGCGAGCTCTTCGCCGAGGACCCCGGTCGCGGCTCGAGGATGGTGGCCGGAGCCGCCGACTTGGTCCTCGACTACTCGAAGCACCGGGTGGACACGCCGGCCCTGGACGCCCTGCTCGCCGTCGCCGGCCGGGCCGGGGTGGCCGATCGCCGCGACGAGATGTTCGCCGGCCGCCACGTCAACACCACCGAGGACCGCGCCGTGCTGCACGTCGCCCTCCGCATGCCGCGCGGCGCCAGTCTCGAGGTCGACGGCCGTGACGTGGTCGCCGACGTGCACCGTGAGCTCGACCGCATGGGAGCGGTGGCTGCGCGCATCCGCTCCGGGGAGTGGACCGGCTGGACGGGCATGCGGATCCGCACGGTGGTCAACATCGGGATCGGCGGATCGGATCTCGGACCGGCAATGGCCCACGCGGCGCTCGCGGACTACGCCGCGCCTGGGATCGACTGCCGGTTCGTCTCCAACATCGACCCGGTCGACCTCTACGCGCAGACCCGCGATCTCGACCCGGCCGAGACCCTCTTCGTGGTCAGCTCGAAGACCTTCACCACGTTGGAGACGCTGACCAACGCCCGCGCGGCCCGGCGGTGGCTGCTCGACGGCATGGAATGCGGCACCGAGGCGGTCGCCCGTCACTTCGTGGCGGTGTCGACCAACGAGGCCGGGGTCTCCGGGTTCGGGATCGACCCGGCCAACATGTTCGGCTTCTGGGACTGGGTGGGCGGCCGCTACTCGGTCGACTCGGCCATCGGCTTCTCGCTGATGGTGTCCATCGGCCCAGAGGCCTTCGGTGAGCTGCTGGCCGGCTTCCACACGATCGACCGACACTTCGCGACCGCCCCGCTCGAATCGAACCTGCCGGTGATCCAGGGCATGCTCAACGTCTGGTACCGGGACCTGCTCGGTGCCCAGACCCACGCCGTGCTCCCCTACAGCCAGCGCCTCGCCCGGTTCCCCGCCTACCTGCAGCAGCTGGCCATGGAGTCCAACGGCAAGTCGGTACGGTGGGACGGAACCCCGGTGCGGGCCGAGACCGGGGAGATCTTCTGGGGGGAGCCCGGCACGAACGGCCAGCACGCCTTCTACCAGCTGCTCCACCAGGGGACCACCCTGATCCCCTGCGACTTCATCGGGTTCGCCGAGTCGACGCACGAGGAGGGTGACCAGCAGGACCTGCTCATGGCCAACTGCTTCGCCCAGTCCAAGGTCCTGGCCTTCGGAAAGACCGCACAGGAGATCGCCGCGGAGGGGACCCCGCCCGCGACCGTCCCCCACAAGGTGATGCCGGGCAACCATCCGAGCTCGACCATCATCGCCCCCCGGCTGACCCCGTCGGTGCTCGGCCAGCTCATAGCGCTCTACGAGCACACCGTCTTCGTCGAGGGGGTGGTCTGGGGGATCGACTCGTTCGACCAGTGGGGTGTGGAATTGGGCAAGGTGATGGCCGGTGCGCTCGCGCCCGCGCTCGCCGCAGACAACGCCCCCGATCTGGCCGGCGAGGACAGCTCGACGGCCGGGTTGATCACCCGCTACCGGGAGCTCCGCGGCCGCCCGATCTGAACCGCCCGGTCAGGACGACGAGAGGGCCTTCCAGAGGGCCGGGTAGCTGCGGTAGGTGATCCCCTCGGTGATATAGCCCGCCCGCACCAGTTCGGCGTGGTAGCGGGGCAGGTTCCGCCAGGGCACCCCCATGTCGACGTGGTGGGAGAGGTGCCATCCGGTGTTGTACGGGACGAACCAGAAGCGGGCGATCCAGTGCTGACGGACGTTGTGGGTGGTGGCTCGGCGGTCGCGGCTGGCCTCGAGCCCGCCGTGCTCGCCGATGGCCCGGAGCCGGTTGAGCACCCGCCACTGGGTCATCCAGGGTAGAAACCAGAGGAGCGGGTAGATCCACCAGCTCCCGGTGGTCGCCCAGAGCACGCCCCACAACAGCGCCTGGACTCCGAGGATGGAGAGCGAGACCTTCCGATAGGCGGGCGACCGCACCGAGGTCACCAGGGGGACCAGGTTCTTCCACCCGGAGATGCCCACCGCGTCACGGACCAGGCGGCGGGTGAGCGAGCGCCGGTCGCAGGGATAGCCACCGTAGAAGGCGACGTCCGGCTCGTCGGGGCCGAACTCCTCCCGGTGGTGGGAGAAGTGCCCGCGGCGGTAGAGCGAGATCGGCGTCCAGGACGGGTAGGCGACGAGCCAGGTGCCGACGAGGTCGTTGGCCCGTTTGTTGGAGAAGAGCAGGTTGTGGGCCGACTCGTGCATGAGGATGGCGAACCGGGCGTACATGGGACCCATGAGGAGGAACGCCGCCAGGTATGCCCACCACCGGTCGATCCACACCGCGCCGCCGATGATGACCGCCACCCAGGCCCAGACCGAGAGCACCGTGACGGCGTTGCGGACGTCGGAGATCCGTCGCAGGTCGCGCCGCAGTTCGGGGCGGGCTTTCCCGTTGTCGAGCAGCCGCTCGGTGGGCAGGACGGCGGGACGGACGGCCGGATCGGCCACCATGGTGGTCGTCATGCTGATATATTACAACATGAAATCAACTGGTACAACGGAGTAATATGGCGGCATCGGGTGGAGGGGTGGCCGGACCGTCCGGCGGGCAGGACGGCGGGACCCCGCTGACGGCGCGGTCGGTGCTGGCCAGCGCCCTGCTCGGCGAGGACCCACCCGAGCTTCCCGTCTCCCACCTGGTCCGTCTGTCGGGACTGTTCGGGATCAGCGGCAACCGAACCCGGGTCGCCCTCAGTCGCATGGTGGCGTCCGGCGAGGCGACCACCGACGGGGCGGGACGCTACCGGCTGGCCGGGCACCTCCTCGAGCGTCAGGGCCGCCAGCGCGAGGGCCTCCGGGGGCGCACCCGACCCTGGCATGGAGGATGGCGGGTCGTCGTGGTGACCGCTGCCGGAAGGTCGGCCGAGGAACGCGCCGCCCGCCGCGGCCGGCTGGTGGTGGCGCGTCTTGCCGAGCAGCGCGAGGGGGTCTGGCTGCGTCCCGACAATATGGACCTGCGGCCGGATCCGTCCGAGGACCCCGACCTGGCCCTCTTCAGTGCGGTACCCGACGGGGACCCGGTCCTCTTTGCGGCCGGGCTCTGGGACCTGGCCGGCTGGGCGGCCCGTGCCGAGGGCCTCCGGGGCAGCCTCGAGACCACGGTGACCGGTGGGCCCGACGACCTGTCCCGAGGGTTCGCGCTCTCGGCAGCCGTGGTGCGTCACCTGCTGGCCGATCCACTGCTGCCCGAGGAACTGCTCGGGGGGTCATGGCCAGGCCCTGCCCTCCGGGATGCCTACGAGCGTTGGGACCGTAACTACCGCAAGGTGCTCAAGGCCTGGGGGCGGACCGTAGGTCCGGCCTAGGATCCCGGGCGGGCGACCCCGGCCGGCCGCGGCCACGACGGCGCCTCTCCGAGGAGGGATCATGTCGCAGCCCAGCGCGGACGGTCAGTTCGCCGGTCGGGTGGCCGTCATCACCGGAGGCGCCCGCGGGCAGGGACGCAGCCATGCCATCGGACTCGCCCGCCTCGGTGCCGACATCGCCCTCGCCGACCGGTGCGCCGACCTCGGAACCGTGTCCTACGCGATGGCCACCGAGGACGACCTCGCCGAGACCGTGCAGCTGGTCGAGGCCGAGGGCAGACGGTGCCTGGCTTCGACAGTCGACGTGCGCGACCTCGAGGAGATGATCGCCTTCGTCGAGCGCGTCCAGGTCGAGCTCGGTTCGGTCGACATCCTGATCGCCAACGCCGGGGTGTCCACCCTCGGGTCGATCTTCTCGATGGACGCCGTCCAGTGGCGTGAGACGGTCGACGTGAATCTGACCGGGGTCTTCCACGCGATGCGGGCAGCCGCCCCGCACATGCGCCGCCTGGGGTGGGGACGGATGATCGGTATCTCCTCGATGATGGGACGCTCGGCCAATCCCGGCATCGCTGCTTACACCGCGTCGAAGTGGGGGGTCATCGGCCTCTGCAAGGCGGTTGCCCACGAGGTCGCCCACGTGGGGATCACGGTCAACGCGATCGCACCGGGCAACGTCTCGACCGAGATGATCCACAACGAGACCCTCTACCGGCTCATGCGGCCCGACCTCGAGCACCCGACCAGGGAGGACGTGGCCCCCGCCATGGCCGGGCTCCACGTGCAACCGGTTCCGTGGCTCGAGCCCGACGAGATCACCGCGGCCGTCGTCTTCCTCTGCTCGGAGGGAGCCCGCCACATCACCGGGTCGGTCATCGATGTCGACGCCGGTGCCTCGGCCCGCTTCAGCGCCTGAGCCTCCCGCCCCCCGATCGATCGGTCACTGCCGCGACATCGCCGCACGCTCGTCGGCCGCGGCCGCGGCGCCGGGTCCGCCGTCGCGGGGCAGCTCGATCACGACCGTGTGGAGGGTGCCCTCGAAGGGGAAGCGTCCCGTGTAGCGCCCGCTCACCGGACCTCCGTGGTCGTAACCGACGCTCGGGCCGACGCTCGAGATGATGGTCATGGCGACGGGCACGGTCATCGAGCCGCACGCAACGCCGTCGATGGACAGTTCGACCCCGCCGCCCCGCCCGGTCCGGCGGAACCGCACGCCGACCGACGATGCGCCGGTCGGGACGACGACGTCAGACTCGACCAGGTGGTGGTCCGCGAAGCAGTTGTAGTCGAACACCAGTCGGTTCCCCTGGATGAACACGCTCACCCCCGAGTTCGCGGTGCCCGAGGCATAGAGCACCCCGCCGGCACCGGCCGTCCGGTCGATGGTGGCGGTGAGGTCGAACCCGCGGGCGCCGAGCGCCGGGGCCACCTGCGCAGGCAGGGGGGCCATCGGGGGGCGGTAGACATAGCGGCGGTCGGTCGGGTGGGGTGAGTGGTCCCGGTAGCGGATCGAGAAGAGCTCGATGGTGCGGTCGTCGAGGGGGAGCACCCCCTGGGCCTCGGCCTCGTCCCACCAGAGCGCGACGAGCCGGGCAAGGGTCTCGGGCTGCTCGGCGGCGAGGTCGGTGCACTCGGACCGGTCAGCGGTCAGGTGGTAGAGCTCCCAGACGTCGTCGTCGAAGGGGGTCCTCGGCGTGTGGCGGGTAACCGCCTTCCACCCGTCCGCGTAGATCCCGCGGTGCCCCATCATCTCGAAGTACTGCACGTGCTTCTCGGTGGGGGCGTCCGGAGCGTCGAATGTGTAGCCCAGCGGGACCCCGGTGACCGGCAGCTGCTCGAAGCCGCGGTAGACCTCGGGCGCGCTGATCCCCGTGGCCTCGTAGATCGTCGGGGTGAGATCGCTCACGTGGTGGAACTGGTCGCGGATCGCGCCCCGGTCGGCGATGCGCCGCGGCCAGTGCACGACGAGCGGGACGTGGACACCACCCTCGTGGGTGTTCTGCTTGTACCACTTGAAAGGTGTGTTCCCGGCCTGGGCCCATCCCCAGGGGTAGTTGGCGTGGCTGTGCGGCCCGCCGATGTCGTCGATCCGCTCGACGGCCTCGTCGGGACTCTCCTCGAGGAAGTTGAAGTACTTCATCTCGTGCAGGACCCCGAACCGCCCGCCCTCCTGGCTGGCGCCGTTGTCGGACAGCACGAGGAGCAGGGTGTCGTCGAGTCGGCCGAGCAGCTCGAGGTCGGCCACCAGCCGGCCGATCTGGGCGTCGGTGTGCTCGAGGAAAGCGGCGAACGCCTCCTGGAGGCGGGCGGCGAGGCGCTTCTGGTTGTCCGGAAGCGAGTCCCAGGGCTCGACGCCCGGGTTCCGGGGAGCGAGGCGGGTGTCGGGTGGGAGCAGGCCCATCTCGAGCTGGTGGGCGGACCACCGTGCACGGACCGCGTCCCAGCCCTCGTCGAAGCGTCCGCGCTGACGGTCGAGGTACTCGCGGGGCGCCTGGTGGGGGGCGTGGGTGGCTCCGAAGGCCAGGTACGCGAAGAACGGCCGGTCGGGTCGGATGGACACCGAGTCGTGGATGAACTCGATCGCGTGGTCGACCAGGTCCTCGCTCAGGTGGTACCCGTCGTCGGGACCGGCCGGAGGTTCGACCCGGTGGTTGTCGTAGACGAGGTCCGGGGAGAACTGGTCGGTCTCGCCTTCCAGGAATCCGTAGAACCGGTCGAAGCCCCGCTGGCACGGCCACTGGTCGTAGGGGCCGGCAGCAGAGGCGTTCTCCATCGGGCACAGGTGCCATTTGCCGACCGCGAACGTCGCATACCCCTGGTCGCGCAGGACCTCGGCCGCGGTCGCGGCGTGCCGGGTGATCCCCCCTCGCATGTGCGGGTAGCCGCTGTCGAAATTGGAGAGGGCCCGCATCCCGACCGCGTGGTGGTTGCGTCCGGTCAGCAGCGCGGCCCGGGTCGGCGAGCACAGCGGGGTGACGTGGAAGTTGGTGTAGCGCAGACCGCCCGCCGCAAGCGCGTCGATATTGGGGGTCGCGAGGTCGGACCCGTAGCACCCGAAGTGGGAGAAACCGGTGTCGTCCAGCAGGATCACGACGACGTTGGGTGCGTCCGGACCGGGATGGGGCGGGGTCGGCCACCACGGCTGTGACTCCTCGCGGGTCCGCCCGATGACACCCTCGAAGGTTTCGCACTGTTCCATTGGGTCCAGCTGACCCTAGGGACTACCCCGGTCGGTGTCCACCCGCCTACCGGTGCCGGTCGATCAGCGCGGGGCGGAACGACCGGGATCGTCGGGTCGGCGCCGCCGTCCACCCGAGACGGCCCCGCAGAGCGCGGCGGCGGCCAGCAGGAGTGACGTCGTGCCGAGGAGCCGATCGGTTGCCGACCCGTCGACCAGCCGTACGAGCAGCGCAATGCCGATGACGGTGTAGGAGCTCAGCCGGACGGCCCGGCGGACGTGTCCGGGTCGGCTCCAGACGGCCGGACGGGTGAGCGCGACGGTGATCGCCACGCCGACGGTGGCGAAGAGGACGGTGTCCGACGCCGAAGGGTGACCCGGGACGAGGTGCAGCCACCGGTAGCCCTCGAAGATGGCTGCCGCCGCCAGGAGCGCGAGGGCGGGGGCGGTGAGCGCACCGAGAGCCGGAGTGCCGGCTCGGGCTGCCGCGGTCGCCGGACGTGTGGTGGGTTCCGGCTGCGCCGCGGGAGCCGGCTGCGCCGCGGGAGCCGGCTGCGCCGCGGATGCCGCTGACGGCGCAACCCCGTCGCTCGTCACGGGGACGACCAGCGAGCTCCTCGCAGGGTGGGCGGTGCGGGTTGAGGCATACCTACGGTTCCGGACCCGTCCGCCGGTAGGGGTGATCACGTGTGTCGGCCCTCCTGGTTCGCACTGTGACCGTTCCCGTGCCGACCCGGAGATCCGGTCACCTTCGCCGCAAAAAGACCTGGGAGCAAACGCCCCCAGGTCGTAGATCCGCCGCCCGCGACACCAGTATGCACGCAACAGGGGGTGCGGTGCAACCCATAGTTGCAGGGCGGGGTGCTCCGCTCCGAGGAGAGGGACCGATCGGGTCGGGCAGACTTCCTTATGAGATTCCTATGGTCCGCTCACGGCGACCTTAGGCGCCCCAGGTCCAATAGCCGGGTGGGCTTCGACCTCGAGCCCGAGCCTTCTGGAGGGAGAACGACATGAGCGAGCACTGGCACCCATCCCGCGAGCCGGCCGAGCAGGAATCCGGGGTGACCCCCGAGCCGACACCGGCATGGGGCACGGCACCCGCTGATCCCGGAGGGCCCCCGACCGCGCCGACCCCCCCAACGGCCGCGTACCCGCCGACCCCCCCGGCCGACGCGCCACCGGTTCCCCCGGCGGGAACCGGTGTACCGATCCCACCGGGTGGCCACTGGGCGACTCCTCAGGATGCGGGTTTGGGCGGCCCTCCGCCCATCGCGCTCCCACCCAGCGGTGGCTGGGGCACCGGCGCCTGGGCGGCGCCCGGCGGCGGAAGCCTCCCCCCGGGTGGCGCCTGGCCGCCCCCGCCCTACGGCTATCTCCCACCCCCACCCCCACCCAGCGCCAAGCCCGCAGGAAGGAGCCGTTCCGGAGCACTGGTCGGAGTGGCCACTCTGGTTGCCGCGGTCGCGCTGCTGGCCGGCGCGGGCATCGGGCACCTGGCCTGGCCGACCGACACGACCACAAGCGCCGTCGCCAACCCAGCCAGTGGCGGCACCGGGACCACCCCCTTGTCCCCCGGCTCGGGGGGCACCTCGCCCTTCGGTTCCGGCTCCGGCGGCAACTCGTCGACCGGCGTCGGCGCCCCGGCCGACATCTCGGCGATCGCCGGTAAGGCAGACCCCGGTCTCGTCGACATCAACACCAATCTCAGCTACCAGGACGAGCAGGCGGCCGGCACAGGCATGGTGCTGACCTCCAGCGGCGAGGTCCTGACCAACAACCACGTCATCGACGGGGCCACCAGCATCAGCGCGACCGACGTGGGCAACGGGCGGACCTACAAGGCGACGGTGGTCGGCTACGACCGCACCGGCGATGTGGCCGTGATCCAACTCATCGGGGCCAGCGGCCTCCAGACGGTCACACCGAACACGGGAGCGGTTTCGGTGGGCGAGTCCGTGGTGGGTGTGGGCAACGCTGGCGGAACCGGGGGCACGCCGAGCGCAGCCGGCGGTTCGGTGACCGCCACCGACCAGTCCATCACCGCGAGCGACGACAGCGGGGGCAACACCGAGCGACTGAGCGGGCTCGTCGAGATCAACGCCGGCATCCAGCCGGGTGACTCGGGCGGCGCGCTGGTCAACACCTCCGGTCAGGTCATCGGCATGGACACCGCGGCGTCGACGGGGACCGCCTATCAGGTGACGACCGCCCAGGCCTACGCGATCCCGATCTCGACGGCGGTGACGCTCGCCCGCCAGATCGAGGCCGGACGGCAGACCGCCACCGTGCACATCGGAGCGACCGGGTTCCTGGGCATCCGCGTCGAAGCCTCGGGTTCGTCCGCCACCGGCGGCTTGGGTTCGGGACTGGGCGGCAGCTCGGCCAACGGGGCGGTCGTGGACAGCGCACTGGCCGGCTCGCCGGGCGCCCTGGCGGGCCTCTCCCAGGGGGACGTCATCACTTCGCTCAACGGGAGCGCGGTCAACTCGTCCTCCGACCTCACCAACCTGCTCGAGTCCCATCACCCGGGTGACTCCGTCCAGATCGGGTGGACCGACCCGTCCGGGCAGACCCACACCTCCACCGCCGTCCTCACCACTGGTCCGCCGGCCTGAGCGGTCGGGGACCGGGCGCGGGCTCAGGCCAGCACCGGTCCCCATCCGCTCCCGGTCGGGGCGAAGAACACGGTGGTCAGGCGCATGGTGGCGTGGAGCCACACGCCGTCCACCCGGGCGTAGGTGTCGTCCTCGTACCCGCACATCCAGTAGGCCGTTCCGTCCGGTCGGCTGCAGGGGGAGAACAGCTCCCAGCGGCCCGAGGCCCGGTCACCGTCGACCTCGATGCGGGGGGTCACGAAGTGGTGCCGGGAGAAGACCAGGGTCGGGGACCGCAGCCGGCCGGCGATGGCATCCCGGCCCTGCACCGACCCCAGACCGGGGCCCCCGTCCCACGTGCCGTCCTGGGTGAAGAGCGCAGCGACCGCGTCGGCGAGCTCGCTCAGCCGCTCGCCGTCGACCACCCGCCCCCGGGAGAAACGCCGGTCGACCAAATCGCCGTAGCGCGCCTTGAGGGCCTGGATGGCGAGGACCGACTCGCAGGTGTCGACCCGTCGTCTGAGCTCGGCGAGCTCGGCTGCCAGCTCCTCGGTGGTGGGCACGGGTCCTCCTCGACGGGTCGGGTCCGCGCCGTCAGGCGGGTGGCCGGTCGGTGGCCACATCTGCGGGCCACCCGGCGCCGGACGAGGTGCTCGCGGTAGCAGGCCGTCGCCGAGATCCACGCTACCGGTGCAGCACCGGGTCGTGGGTCAGGCCGCAACGACCTGCGACCGACCTCCGGGACGGCGGTGCGGGGTCGATAGGCTGACGCCGGTGCAGCGAGCATGAATGCCGATCCCGTGGGCCGGGATCCCGCCCCCGCCGAGGTCGAGCCCGACGTTCGCTTCACCTATGCGAACGAGCGGACCTTCCTCGCCTGGAACCGCACCGCGCTCGCGCTCATCGCGACCGGCGTAGCCGCCACCCAGCTCCTCCCCGAATTCCACGTCTCTGGCGGGCGCCAGATCCTCGGGCTCCCGATGATCGGGCTCGGCGCGCTCGGTGGCCCTGACCAGTTTCACCCACTGGAAGGCCAACCAGCGGGCGATGCTGCTGGGTCGACCGCTGCCGCGCTCCCCGATGCCGTTGGTGCTCTCGATCGGCATCGGCGTCGTCGCGGTGATCGCGGTCGTCCTGGCCATCGTGGGCTCGAAGTAGGGGCCGGTCGTGACGGCGACCGACCGGGACCGGGCCGGCGGGGACGCCAGCCGCGACCCCGGCCTCGCACGGGAGCGCACCGAGCTGGCCTGGAACCGTTCCGGGCTCGCGGTGGCGGTCGTCATGGCCATCCTGTTCCGGCGGCTCTGGCCGCTCGAAGGGGTCCGCACCGCGATCGCGCTCGGGCTCGCGGCCGCCGGCGCTGCGACCTGGGCGGTTGGGATGCGCCTGTCCCGAGGGTCGGTCCCCGGGGCGCCGACCGCCGCCCCCCTCGGTGAGCACACCCTGCGACTGATCACTGTCGGCACGGTGCTGCTGGCGGCCGCGGGCGTCGTGGTGAGCGTGGTGCTCCCCAGCTGAGCTGCGGGCTCAGAGACGCCGACGCCGGCAGACCCAACCTCGGGCGGTGCGCGGGTTAGGGACGTTCTCCTCTAGCCGGACCGCTGCGGGTGAGCGCAACATGAGAGCAGCTCGGGAATCGAAGTGGGAGGTACGTGTCATGAGAACCGTGATCGTCTACGAATCGATGTACGGGGCGACCCGCGCGGTGGCCGACGAGTTGGCCGCGGTGGCCCGCGAACACGGCGAGGTGGTGGTCCTGGCGGTGTCCGAGGCGGACGGCCTGTCAGCCAACGGTGCCGACCTCGTGCTGGTTGGAGGGCCGACCCACCTCCACGGGATGTCCTGGTCCACGACCAGGGAGGCCGGGGCGAAGGATGCCCGGACGAAGCAGGCCGAGGCGGACGACGAGCTGTCGCCCGCCTCCGGTGCCGAGGGACCGGGGCTGCGGGATTGGTTCCACCAGGTCGGATACGTCGATGGCACACCTGCGGCGGCCTTCGACACCCGGCTCTCGGGCCCGGCGGTGGCCACCGGGCGGGCCTCCCGGGGCATCGCCAGTCGGCTGCGTCACCATGGGTTCACAGAGATCGCGGCCCCGCGAAGCTTCCTCGTCGACCGGTCCAACCAGTTGGTCGAGGGAGAGCGGGAGCGGGCCAGGAAGTGGGCGGGGTCGGTCCTGGAGTCGCTCGCCGCAACCGCGCACCCCTGAGCCGGGAGCTCCCATGCGTCGCTCCTCGTGAGCGGATCAGGCCGCCTTCTCGAGGATGTGCACCCCGCAGGCCGAGCCCAGTCCGATGACATGGGTGAGACCGACCCTGGCCCCGGCGATCTGACGGTCGCCAGCCTCACCGCGCAGCTGGGTGGCGACCTCCCACACGTTGGCGATCCCGGTGGCGGCGATGGGATGGCCCTTCGACTCGAGCCCGCCCGAGACGTTGACCGGCGTGGCGCCGTCGCGCCAGGTGGCACCCGAATTGAAGAAGTCCACAGCGCCGCCCTGCTCACAGAGCATGAGGTTGTCGTAGTGGACCAGCTCCGCCGTCGCGAAGCAGTCGTGCAGCTCGACCAGGTCGAGGTCGGAGGGCCCGATGCCCGCCTGCTCGTAGGCCTGGGTGGCCGCGTTGCGGGTGAGGGTGTTGACGTCGGGAAGGACCTGGCAGGCCTCCTCCCACGGATCGGTGGTCAGGATCGAAGCGGAGATCTTGACCGCCCGCCGCCGCTGCTCCTGCGAGAGGGTCCCCAACTTGGCACCGCTGACCACGACGGCCGCCGCCGCACCGTCGCAATTGGCCGAGCACATCGGTCTCGTATTGGGGTAGGCGATCATGACGTCGCCCATGATCTCCTCGAGGGTCATCCGCTTGGTGTACGCGGCAAGCGGGTTGAGCGTCGAGTGGGCGTGGTTCTTCTCGCTGATCCGGGCGAAGAGCTCGAAGCTGGTGCCGCCGTAGCGGTGGCCGTACTCCATGCCGATCTGTGCGAACACCCCGGGCATGATCTCGGTGCCGATCCGTCCGTCGACCGGCAGGACCGCGCCGTAGCGTCCGTCCGGGGCGTAGGTGCTGGCGTCCTCCTTGCGGCTCCCGCCTGAGAGCAGGCCGGCCCCGGAGAGCTTCTCGACGCCGAAGGCCAGGCCCATCTCGGCCTCGCCCGACTTGACGGCCATGCACGCCACCCGCAGCGCAGTGGCCCCGGTCGCGCACGCGTTCGCCACGTTGTAGACGGGGATGCCGGTCTGGCCGAGCTGCTTCTGGAGCTGCTGGCCGATGCCGGCGTTGGCCGCCATCAGGTTCCCCGCGCCGATCACGTCCATGTCACGCATGGTGACCCCACCATCCGCGAGCGCGCCGAGCACGGCCTCCGAGGCCAGATCGACCAGGTCCTGGTCGGGGTGCTTCCCGAATTTGGTCATGTGGATCCCGAGGATCCAGAGGTCGTCGCTTGCCATGGTCACCCTCCTCGAGGTTCGAACCCGAACCCGATCGCTTCTGTTCCCTCGTCGTCGGTGCCGATGACCGCGGTGGCCAGACGCACCGGCATCCCGAGCGTGACGTGCTCGGGATCGGGTGGGACGTTGATCAAATTGGCACGCACGCTGGTGCCGCCGCAGTCGACCAGGGCCGCCACGTAGGGGACGGGCACCCCCGGAGCGGCGAACGAGACGATGGTGAACGCCCGGACCTCACCAACGTCTGGGATCTCGACCGTCTTGAATCCGGTCTGCCCGCAGCTCGCACAGGCGTTTCGCCGGTCGAAGAACCGGGCGCCGCACGAGGTGCACTCGTGCGCGGTGAGGTGTGGGTGGTCGCCCAGCACCAGGTAGTCGACCAGTGGGATCTGCTTGGTCATCGACCCGCTTCCGTCTCGTCCGTCCGGCTTGGTGGGCCAAACCGTAGCGGGAGGGGGATTCCGACCGCTAACCGACCAGCGTCTCCGGGAGGTGGCACCTAGACTCCGAGCATGTACGCCGGCCGATCGGGATGGCTTGTCATCCTCGTGTTCGGCGGGACAGCGCTGGTGCGCTACCTCTCCTACCAACGGCGCAGGGCGGGCCGGAACCGTCCCGGTTCACCCGGGGCCGGCAGGTCCTTCACTGCGGGTCCGGGTGGGCAGGCGTCCGGTCCACGGGAGGGCGCGGGTGCCGTCGAGCCGACGACCGGGGTCGGGACCGCGGCCGGGTGGTTCACCGACCCGTTCGTGCGCCACGAGCAGCGGTACTGGTCGGGGACGGCCTGGACGGAGCACGTGAGCGACGCCGGCGTACCGGGCATCGACCCCCCTCCGGAGCGGCCCACCCGGTGACCTTCGTCCAGGTCCAGTTCGCCATCGACGACCCGGACCGGGCCGATGCCATCGTCGGGATGCTGCTGGACGCCAGGCTGGTGGCCTGCGGCCAGCGGTTGGGCCCGGTCGTGAGCAACTACCGCTGGCATGGAACCCTCGAGCGGGCCGACGAGTGGCTGGTCCTGCTCAAGACCCGCGCCGACCTGGCGGAGCGGGTGGTCGACGCCGTGGTCGGCGCCCACCCCTACGACACGCCGGAGGTCGTCACCCTCGGCATCTCGGACGGTTCGGCCGGATACCTCGCCTGGATCGCAGAATCGACCTGATCGGTCAGGCCTCGGTGGTGAGCGGCGCCGCGTCGAGGGCACAGTACGCGCACCGGGTCGGACGCTCCTCGACCGGAACCTCCGCCGGACCGGTCCCGACCTCGTTGCGGATCCCGAGGGCGGCGATCGCTCCTGCGACCACGCAGAGACAGGCGGCGATGTCGACCGCGATCCGGAACCCCGCGGACAGGGTCGCGGGATCGAGGTAGCCGGATCCGGAGATCCCGGCCAGTGCCGGGAGCACCGAGACCGCGATGAGCCCACCCACCCGCGCCACCGAATTGTTGACTGCAGACGCGAGGCCGGAGTGCTCGTCGGGCAGTGCGGCGAGGGCAGTCACGGTGAGGGGGGCGACGGTGATGGCGAGGCCGAGCCCGAACACGAGGACCGCCGGGAGGACCCCGGTCAGGTACGAGGTATCGGTGCTGAGGCGACCGAGCAGGGCGAGCCCGGCGCCGACCACGACCGGGCCCACGCTCATCTGGAGCCGTGGGCCGATCCGGGTGGCCAGGCGGCCGGAACGGGACGAGAGGGCCAGCATGACCGCGGTGAGGGGGAGGAGAGCCAGTCCCGACTCGAACGGCGAGTAGCCGCCGACGACCTGGAGTTGGACCGGGAGAAGGAAGAGGCTGCCGCCGAGGGCCCCGTAGACGATGAAGGTGACCAGGTTGGTCACGGTGAACTGGCGCACCCGGAAGATCGCCAGCGGGAGCATGGGTGCCGCAGACGTCCGCTCGGCCGCCACGAACCACACCGAGGTCGCGGCGCCGACCCCGAGCATGGCGAGGACGGCGGGATCGGTCCACCCCCGCGCCGGGCCCTCGATGAGGCCGAACGTGATGCCTGCCAGGGCGAGACTGGCGAGAACCGCGCCGGTGATGTCGACCGGCTGGTCGGCTGTCGGATCGCGTGACTCGGGGACATGGCGGGCCGAGAGGTAGAGCACGAGCGCACCTACGGGTACGTTGATGAGGAAGATCCAGCGCCAGGACGCGGCAGTGATGAGGTAGCCCCCGAGGAGCGGGCCGGCCGCCGTGGCCACGCCGCCGAGCCCGGACCAGGCACCGATGGCCCGACCGCGGTCGTCGCGGACGAACGAGGCCTGCAGGATGGCCAGGCTCCCCGGGGTGAGCAGGGCGGCGCCGACCCCCTGGAGGACCCGGGTGGCGATGAGAACGGTGGTGCCGGGCGCGAGGGCGCAGGCGGCCGAGGCGACCGCGAACCAGGCCACTCCGATGGAGAAGACGCGGCGCCGTCCGTACCGGTCGCCGAGGGTCCCGCCGAGCAGGATGAGCGCGGCCATCGAAAGCGTGTACCCGGTGACCACCCACTGGAGGGTGCCCAGCGCGGCATGGAACTCCCGGCCGATCGTGGGCAGGGCGATCCCGACCACGGTGGCGTCGATCGCCGCCATCCCCGAGCCCAGCACGGTGGCGACAACGACCCAGCGGCCAGACGGTGTGCTGAGGCGCAGCACGAGGCGAACCCTCAGGAGGCCATCAGGTAGATGCCCTGGCCGATCAGCCAGAGTTCCAACCCGAGCGAGACCGCGATGAGCACGAGGTCTACGACGATCACCCGGCCGGCCTCTCCGACCGGTGTGCCTGGCCCATGCTCGGTCCTCGCTCTCGCGGCCTCCGCCGGCGGAGCGTAGACGCCGGCCGCGCATCCGCGCACGGAGGTGGCCCCTGCCGATCGTCACGGGCGGGAACCGGCTTCACCCTGAACACAGCGATGGTGGTCGTTGCGGGAGACAACGTTGTTTGATCCCCGTTAGCGTGGCGCCGGTCGTCGATCCGGACAGGGGGACCGTATGAACAGCGCGGAGACCTGGGGGTACATCCACAGTGAGCGTTCCCAGTTGGCCGACACCTGGGAGGGACTCTCGGACGGGCAGTGGGCGGTGTCGTCCTGGTGCGAGGGCTGGACCGTGCAGGATGTCGCCGGCCATGTCCTGGCTGCGGCCGAGCAGACGCCCTCCAACTTCTACAAGGAGATGCTCCAGGCCGGGTTCCGGTTCAACGTGTTCGCCGACCGTGCGGCCAGGCGCCTCGCCGCGGTCGGCCCCGGCGAACTGGTCCGACGGCTCCGGGTCCGTACGACGACCACCAACCATCCCCCCGCGCCGGTGATGGCGATGCTCGGGGAGATCGTGGTCCACGGCGAGGACATCCGCAGACCGCTGGGCGATGAGGGGCACCAGGTACCCGAGGCCGCGCTGGCCGCGCTGGCCGACAGCTGGAAGAAGTCGAATCTGCTGATCGGGGCCAAGCGGCGGATCGCCGGGGTCCGCCTGCGGGCGACCGACGCCGACTGGTCGTGGGGGGATGGCCCCGAGGTGAGCGGACCGATGCTCGCACTGGTGCTCGCCATGACCGGCCGCAAGGGCTCGCACGCGGAGCTCACCGGCGAGGGTGTGGCGGTATTGGCCGGCCGTCCGTGAGCGGTGGCCTCAGTTGTTGAGCAGTCCCCCGAGGATTCCTCCGGCACCGCCGGAGTTGGCGTTCTCCTGCTGGGGGAGGTACGGCGTGATGGCGTGGGCCAGTTGCGAGATGGGCATGGTCTGAAGCCAGACCATGCCGGGACCGGTCAGCGAGGCGAGGAAGAGCGTCTCTGCCCCGAAGAGCAGGTTCTTGATGCCCTTCACCATCTTGATCTCGAAGCTCATGCCGGCGTCGAACAGACCCACGTGGCCGGGGATGACCCGGAGGTTCTCCCCCTGTCCGAGGTGGTACTCGACGAGCTCGCCGGATAATTCGATCCACGCGGTTCCCTGGCCGGTCACCCGTTGGAGGATGAAGCCGCTGCCTCCGAATATCCCGGCGCCGAGCTTCTGCTGGAAGCCGATCGAGATGTTGACATCTGCGGTGGCGGCGAGGAACCCGTGACGGTGCACGAGGTACTCGCGGTCGGGTGCAATGGCCACCGGTCGGATCTCGCCCGGCAACTTGGCGGCGAACGAGACTGTGCCGGGGCTGCCGGCGGTCTCGTACCGGGTAAGGAACAGCCCGCCCCCGGCCACCGTCCGCTTCAGTGCGCCGAGGACCCCTTTGGACCCGGCCCCGGCGGTGGACGTCGACATCTCCACCGACGAGGACATCCAGGACACTTCACCGCCGGGCGAGACCACGCTCTGGCCCGGTTGAAGGTCGACCTGGAGCACCGGCATGACGGTGCCCAGGATGCGGTGGGTGACGCTGGAGGCCGCATCGACCGCTGACGGGTCGTCCGGAGAAGGGGTCTGCGCATCGGGCATCGGTCGCTCCTCTCGCCGTCGGTTGGCCCGAACGGAAGGTGGCTCTCAACGTACAAGGCGTTCGCCGCCCTGTCCGGAATCCCCTGGCTCGCGGGTCGGAAAAGGCGCCAGGCTGCGCGGTGAGATGCCAGACTTCTCGATGTCGTCTGCCGCCAGCGTGGGTGGCCAGAGCGAGGAGACAGAGTCCGTGTCCGGTGTGCATATCGTGAGCGACAGTTCGTGCGACCTCACCGCTGACGAGATCGGCCATCTCGACGTCGAGATCGTGCCACTGACCATCCGGTTCGATGAGGAGGAGTTCACCGACGGGCGCGACCTCAGCGTCGAGGACTTCTACCGGCGGATGGCCGCATCCGAGGTCTTGCCACAGACCGCCTGCCCCTCGCCCGCCGCGTTCGAACACGCGTTCGCGCAGGCACACGATGCGGGGGCCGACGCGGTGGTCTGTCTCAACATCTCGAGCGATCTCTCGAACACGGTGCAGTCGGCGAGGATGGCGGCCACGGCCTGCGAGGGGCGGCTCCCCGTCCACGTCGTCGACACCAGGACCGTCTCGAGCGGCCTCGGCACGCTGGTGCTGGAGGCCGCCCGGGCAGCCGCCGGCCGGGCCGGCATCGACGCCGTCCTGAAGCGGGTCAAGGAGCTCGTCCCGCGCACCCACGTGCTGGCGACGCTCAACACGCTCGAGAACCTCAAGAAGGGCGGCCGGATCGGCGGTGCGAGGGCGATGCTCGGCTCGGTCCTCTCGATCAAACCGCTGGTCGACATCACCGGCGGGTCGGTCCGGGAGGCCGGCAAGCCCCGCACCCGCAAGCGGGCCATGCAGATGCTCTACGAGCGAATGGTCGGGGCGGGGACGATCGAGCAGGTGGCGGTCATGCACGGCGGTGCGCCTGACATCGAGGAATTCCTCGAGCTCATCGCCCCCCGCTTCCCCCGGGCGAGCCTCCGGCTGGGGCAGCTGGGTGCGGTTATCGGGTCGCACGGAGGAGCCGAGATCCTGGGGGTGAGCTGGATCGACGGCACCTGAGGCGGGTAGTAACCCCGGGGTAGCGATCCGAAGGGCGGCGGGGCGCCGCATGGGAGTAGGGAGTCTTGCCGTACCATTGGTGCCGTGGAGGGAGCTGACTCGGTGAGCGCCCCGCGCAGGCCATTCGCTGACTCGGGGCGAGTTACGGGCCACCCTGCTCGAGGCCGGTCGCGAGATCCTGCTCGAGGAGGGGCTGGACACCGGCTCCAGCAATCTCACCTTCAAACGGGTCTTCGAGCGCGTCGAGAAGCAGACCGGGGTCCGCATCACCAATGCGTCGGTCATCAGGCGGGTCTGGGAGAACCAGGCTGACTTCCAGGCCGACGTCCTGGTCGCCATCGCCCATGACGAGGGACGACCCGAGGCGGAACTGACCATCAAGGCGCTGCTCGCCCTCGTCGACCGCCTCGATCTCTCCACTCCCGAAGGCCGTGAGTTGGCTATCAGAGAGGTGTGCCGGATCGGTGGTGAGGCCAGCAACACGGCCATCGCCGACTCGACCAGCTTCTCCCTCTGGATCAGCGTCATGGCCATGGCGACGGCGACGGCGGTGCCCGACGAGCGGGTTCGGATCCAGGACGCGCTCCGCGCTGCCTACGTGACAGTCGACAAGTTCTGGGAGGAGGTCTACGCCGGCTTGGCCGGCCTCCTCGGGCTACGCATCCGCCAACCATGGGAGATCGCGCAGTTCGTGAAGGCCGTGAGCGCCCTCAACGAGGGATTCTCGTTGCGCCAGCGGGTCAACGGTCACATCGAGTGGGTCAGCCGTCCGACCGGGCCCGGTGGCGAGGACCAGGAGTGGACCCTGTTTGCAGCCGGGCTCGAGGCGCTCGTCGGCCAGTTCTTCGAGGCCGACCCGGAGTTCAGGCCCCCGACCCCCCGGCACTGACTGTCACCCAGGGCATGCAGCGGGGCGCCACACGAGCGGTGCAGGCAGAAGCCCTGCGCCGGGAACGGAGCATCGTGTCATCGCCGAACCGTCATGTTCCCGTCAGCAAGCGTCTCTACCCTTTTCGCTATGGACCTTGACCTCCTTGTGGGCTGCGGCGCCTACATACGGGCCCGGGCGGGCGGGCCCGGCCGGGAAGGGCGTGACCTCTGTGTGCGGGGGCGAGTGAGTCGGAGCCGTTGACGGATTCGCTGGGCACCCCGTCCCATCCCCTCCACCGCCGGGTCCGGCCGGTGCGGGCCCGCTACTACCGTCGCCGGATCGCTGCCGTCATCGCCGTCCTGCTGGCTGCCTTCCTGATCTGGTTGGCCATCTCCCTCGGGGGTGCGCTCACCAATCCGGCACTGGGCAGCTCAGTCGGCGCCCGACTGGCGGAGTGGACGCGGAGTCACGGCGGTGCGAGCACGGTCAACTGGATCGAGAACGAGTGGTACACGCACCACCCACCCCCCAAGGGTGGAAAGCCGCCGCCAGGGTCCATCCGCCGTCCAGTTGCCGTGGCGTTGCCGGCAACCGCTGCTGCCGGCCTTGCGCATCTCCCGGCCCCCGGACCGATCACCCCGGTCGCCAGCCCCCCGATCCCCGGCGAGGGGCAATGGTCACCCGCGGGGCGGCCGGTCGGCGGCATCCCTGCCGTCTACGTGACGACCCTCCGACCGGACCCGGTGCACACCAGCTACGTAGTCGGGGTCGCCTGGATGGACACCAAGCTGCTCAGGGCCACCCTGTACTCGGGAAGTCAGATTCCCGGCGGCGGTCCGTTCACCCACACCGCCCCGATCGAGCCCGTCGCGGCGGCGAGCCTGGTAGCAGCGTTCAACGCGGGGTTCCTCATGCCCGCCGCCGACGGCGGCTACTACACCGATGGACGCACCATCGTTCCCCTGCGCCCGGGTGTCGCGTCCTTCGTCGTCAACTCAAGCGGTCAGGCGTCCATCGGCGCCTGGGGGTCCGAGGTCTCGATGGCTCCGAACGTGGTCTCCGTACGACAGAACCTGGATCTGCTCGTCGACAACGGCCAACCCGCCTCCGGTCTCAACGCCGCGGACACGACGAAATGGGGAGCGACGCTCGGCAACGCCGTCTATGTCTGGCGATCGGGATTGGGTATAACCGCCAACGGAGCGCTCGTCTATGTCGGCGGTCCCGGTCTCAACATCACCGACCTGGCGAACCTTCTCGTCAGGGCCGGCGCCGTCCGCGCCATGGAGCTGGACATCAACACCGACTGGGTCAGCTTCGCGAGCTACGCGCCGGCGACTGTGACGGGGGCGGCTACGGCGACCAACGGGACGGACCTCCTCCCGAACATGGTGGGGACCCCGGGCAGGTATTTCGAGTCCTGGTGGGGACGTGACTTCATCACCATGTCGTCGGTGCACGGAACGGGATGACACCAGGCCGGCACGCCGGGGGCCGGACTGCGGGTCCGGCTGACGACGGCTCGTCGGCGCCACCGGGGACGCCCCGCCGGATCACCGCCTTCGCCGTCGGAGGACTCGCCGTCCTCGTCGCGATCGGCCTGAGCGTGGTCGCGCTGCTGATCGCATCCACCGCCGACGTCGTCGGGGGGACCAGCGCGTCGCACCCGGGCGGCCATCCGACCACTGTCAGGTCGACCGGCACGGCGCTCGACCCGGGGATGTTCACCCCCGGGTCGTGTCTGTCCTTCCCACCGCTGGTCGGGAACAGGCACCAGACGGTCTTCCTCGATGCCGGCCACGGGGGCATCGATCCCGGCGCGGTCGGGGTGACCCTCGGTGGCAAGACCATCTTCGAGTCGACGGAAACCCTCGCCGTCGAGCTGGATACTGCGGCGCTGCTCCGCTCCCGTGGATACCGGGTGGTCGTCTCGCGGACGACCGACACGACGGTGCTGCGTCTTGCGGCTGTCGATCAGAGCGGGCAGCTCCTCACCGAGCAGGGGGTGCACGACGAGGTGGCGGCCCGGGACGTCTGTGCGGATGACGCGAAGGCGGACATCCTCGTCGGGATCTACTTCGACTCCGGCGGTTCGGCACAGGACGCAGGGAGCATCACCGCCTACGACGCGGTGCGGCCCTTCTCCCAGGCGAACCTCCGCCTGGCGACCTTCGTGCAGAACGACGTGCTCTGGAGCATGAACAGCAACGGGTGGGCCATCCCCGACGACGGGGTCGCACCGGATCCGGGGCTCGGATCGCTCAGCGGTGGCGCGTCACCCGGCGGGATCAACGCCGAGGCGGCCAGCTACGACCACCTGATGCTGATCGGTCCGTCCATGGCCGGCTTCTTCTCGACGCCCAGCACGATGCCGGGGGCCATCGTCGAGCCGCTCTACCTCACCGATCCCTTCGAGGGGACCGTCGCCGACAGCGTCGTCGGGCAGCAGGCGATCGCCCGGGGG
This sequence comes from uncultured Acidimicrobiaceae bacterium, assembly GCA_963769775.1. Classification (GTDB taxonomy): domain Bacteria; phylum Actinomycetota; class Acidimicrobiia; order Acidimicrobiales; family RAAP-2; genus Bog-756. Next base: position 159,660 of record CAVYNC010000009.1, read on the forward strand.
ATCGCCCTCGCGGCCGAGCAATACCTCGCTGAGCCATCGACGAGGTGAAACCCGGAGGTAGTCACCGGCTCGACCTCTGGGATGACCAGGATGAGCGGGGTCCTCGTGAGACAGCCACCGGCATGCGAAGGAGATCGAACTCGGTCGGTCAGTGACCCTCTGACGCGGGGGAGTCTCATCCACACCGTGCAGGCGAGTGGGAAGACCCGCCCGCCACAGTGAGTTCGGAATCGTGTCAGTATCGGTGAGCCTCCACAAGGGCTCAGTTGTCGTTGCATCACTTGGACCTGACGACGTCTTCGGTGAGCGTGCCCTGATCGATCAACTTCCTCGAAATCTGACGGCCATTGCGACCTGCCAGACGTCGTTGGGAAAGATCGATCGACGCGTCTTCCTCTTTCTGGTCCACGAATCACCCACCTTTGCGCTGGGGATCATGAGGGCTCTTGCCAGCAGGTTGCGCGACAATGACGAACTGTTCGGCAGTTCATGGCAGCAGGCTGATCCCTAGGCGGCCGGAATAGGGCTCTCTGCCTCCAGGTAGAGACGACCGGTCTGATGTTCCGATTCGTACGGCTCCCTCCTTCGGGACATCGTCACCCGCAGGCCCGAGCTCCGAGCTGCATCTCTCAGCTCGTCGAGGCTGAACAGCGTTGCCACGAAAGGGACACGATTGCCGAGGAACTCCTGCTGCTCGACGAGACCGCTGCCCTCATGTGCTGACAGCAGGAGACGCCCTCCCGGACAGATCACGCGATGGATCTCGGCCAGAGCCGGGACCAACTCCTCCCGTCGAAGGTGGATGAGGGAGTAGAGAGCCACGACTCCGCCGAGCGATCCGCGACCGAAGGGAAGCTGGCGTATATCGGCGACAAGGGCAGCATCCAGTCGCCTGGCGGCGAGTCTCGCCATCTCGGCACTGAAGTCGACGCCGACCACGGTGCGACCGTGGCTCCGCACGAAGCGACCGATCTGGCCCGGTCCGCAACCAAGATCTGCAATCGGACCGGTCGTCGCATCGATGAAGGCTTGGAGCATGGCCCGGTCTTCGGGCTTGCCGTCGAGTTCATCGAGGAACGTCTCCTCGTAGGTCTGCGCTACAACGTCGTACGACGAAGGAAGCTGATCCCAGGTCATCCAGACCATCGTCCCCTCTGACGCCCGCCGTGTCGACATCGCACCTGGCCAGCGAGCGGTGACGAGCACCGGGCCACCAGGTCGACCAGCAGGAACAAGACTACAATCGCGGCTCGGTGTCGTTGACCGCGTAGAGGCGATGAGGGGTCTGACGTGCTGTCGGAGAATGACAAGGAGGCCATTCGTAGTGTGGAGCGGGTCATCGACGCGATGCAGGACCTCCGTCGTGTACTCGAACATCGGGAAGAAGTTCTCCGACGAGCGATAAGTGTCCGCGAGCCTGCGCTCGACTATGCGAAGGCGGTGAAGGACGCCCATGTGAGCGAGGAACAGGCGGATCTCGGTGAGGCTCTCTTCATGCTCGAGAAACGTCGACGCGAATCACGGATTGCTTCATTCAGGTCTGCCCTGGACCACGGGCTGTCGATCAACGAATTGGGCCGAATCTGGGGGTTCTCCCGACAGATGGCCTCCCGATATGCCAAAGAGGCTCGTGGCGAGATCTAGGGGGCAACCCGGGTTGCATGCAATGATGGTTGCATGCAATCTCGATTGACGTTATGATGCCTGTGAGTGCCAGTCGCCGTGTCCGTTGAAATAGGTTCCGCCGCCTTGTTCCGGACACGGCGACTGGCCCTTTTGCCGTACTACTAGATGATCAATTCCAAGGGGTCAGTGGTCGTAGGCGAGAGCGAGCGCACGGGCCAGGCACCGATGGCGCGTTGTGCCAGATGGCGGCCGTCATGGCGAGCAGGCGCTGAAGCACTCGAACGAGTACGCCGGTCATGGTGCGCCCGCCGTGGCGTTCGAGGTCGAGCTGGCCCTTCAAGGTGTCGTTGACCGACTCGATGACCTGGCGCAGGGGCCGCAGGAGCCGGGTCCCGGGGCGGGGCTTTTCGTCCGTCGCATCGCCGGACGCACGAAGGTGGCGGCGCGCTCGGAGAGGAAGGTCTCGAGCTCTCGGCTGGCGTAGCCCTTGTCGGCGAGGATCACCTGGCCAGGCGGCGATCGAGAGTCGGGCTCGAGCTCGAGCAGGTCACGCAGCACCTCGCGTTCGTCGGCCTTGGGACTGGCGAGCGCGAAGGTGACCGGCAGGCCGGCCGGAGTGGTGACCAGGTGCAGGCGCAGGCCCCAGAAGTAGCGCGAGTGGCTGGCGCAGTAGCCGTAGCCGGCGAAGCCGGCGAGCGCAGAACGCTGCGCCGTCTCGCGGGAGCGCCCGCACTCGACCGGTGTCGAGTCCACCATCCAGGTGGGGTCGCCCCACAGGTCGGTCTCTTGGGCGAGGACGCGGATCAGCGCGTGGAGGGCGTCGGCGACGGCGCGGAGGCGCTTGTTGTAGCCCGACTGCTTGGGGATGTAGGGGAACAGGTGAGGACAGGTGCTCGTGCGCGAAGCGCAAGAACCGGGTCTCAGAGCCGAAGCCGAGCAGCGCCTGGACGACGGCGAGGGTGATGAGTTCCGCGTCGCTCAGCTTGGGGGCGATCCCCACCGCCGGGCGCTGCGGGCCCAGCTCAGGGCGCATCTTCAATTCGTCGTCGACCCGCACGTAAAGTGCGGTGCAAAGGGTGTCCAGATCGGCGTCCACAAGACCTCCTTGGTCGAGTTGGCTTTGAGCAACGCCGATCTTGGACGCCTTTTTCGCGTCAGTGGTGGACCCGGGCTCACCACCGAGCCCTTGGAATCACTCGTCTAGAGGCGAATGACGGCATCCGGACTGCGGCCTGTTGACGACGTGATGCGCCGATCGTCAAACAGGGCCACGCGATATCGGATGACGTAGACGCGGTGACCTCTCAGAGCAGTCAGCCTCCGGAAGACCGCTCCGATCCTCCGGCACCGCGGACCCGAATTCTCCCTGGCCGGGCTGCGGGGAGCTACGCCGGCGCCTGCACCTGCCGGATCACGCACGCAGCACCGGTCAGTCCGCTTGTGCTCGTCGCCGACCAAGCCAACTTTGCTCCGGGATCGACACTGGGCGTGGTCACGATCTTCGTGTCGAGGACCGTGTCGCCCGGCTGGGAGACGAAGTCGACGACGATCTGGTAGGTCCGCGACGTCTTTGCCGAAATTGGTGATCGTGCCGTTCAGGACCCAGCGGCCGTCCGTCTCGACACAGGGCCTGTTGGTGGTCACGTCGTGGCGAGCGTTCTTGGCCAGGCTGAACGGAATGGTGGTCACCGACCCAGACGTCGTCGGTGCGCTCGTCCTGGCGGGAGTCGGTGACGAGGTGGACGTTGGTGAGGTCGACGGGCCGCTCGACGAGCATCCCGCCAGCAGAAGGGTCGCGCTCACGCCGGTGCAGGCAGCCAAGGCAACGCGACGAGCCGTCCTCGAGTGCAATGCCCTGGCGGTCCTCACGGAGGCATCGTACCGAAGGGGGGATGCGGCGCCGGAATGGCCGACCACCCGCGCTCACGCGCAGGTCCCGCACCCCCCTGCGCCGGACAACGGCACGGTCCGGGTTCTACCGGACAACGGCACGGTCCGGGTTGTACCGGACAACGGCAGGTTCCGGGTTGTAGCGCTCGGGACGCCGGAGCCCGGGACGACGCGACCGTACGGTGTCGGCGCGAGGACGGATCGGCGCCGCCCGACACCGGCTGAAGTGGGCCCGTTTGCCCCGGTCAGCGACCTCACTTGCTATGCCGTCTCCGCTGCTCCATCATGCGAGCGGTCAAGAGCGCGGATCTCTTGACGTGGGCGGCGGGGGAGGGCGGAGCACAATGAAGGCTCATCGTCGGGCGGGTTTCGTTCTGGCAGTACTCACCGTGATGGTGGCGAGCATCAGCTCCGTCGTAGTCTCCGGATCCGTTGCTTCGGCGTGGACGCACGGGCCTGGGCCGGCGTTCACCTGTTCCGTCCCGACCTACTTCCTGTCCCAGGGAACCCAGACGGCCAGCAACCCGACCAAGACCCAGCTGTACACGTCGACCGCCGAAATGGGAGCGACCATCTACGCCGCCCTGGGCTCCCCCCAGCCCGAGGTGTACAACGCGCTTGGCTTCGACACGACCAACCAGTACCTGTACGCGACGCAGCTCAATGGGAATGTCCTCTACCAGATCGACGATACCGGGACAGCGAACTCGCTCGGCGCCATCAGCGGCTACACGGCGGTCGCCAACCAGCCGGCCGACGGTGCGTTCGACGCGTCGGGGAACTACTGGACAACCGGTGGCAACGGATCGAACACGGCCTACGAGATCGACGTCACCTCCACCCCGCCCAAGGTGATCAACTCCCTCGCCCTCAGCCAGTCCTGGCAGCCGATCGACTTCACGCTGAACGGCGGCTTCCTGTGGGGCCTGTACAACCGCACGCTCTACCGCCTCAACCTGACCAACGGCGCGGTGAGCACCTTCACCGGCCCGTCCGGAATCGATTGGTCCGGCAACTACGGTGCCGCGTGGACCTACGACAACGGCAACCTCGGGTTCTCCAACAACGCGGACGGCAACATCTACCAGATCTCGGTGACCAATCCGAGCAGCAACACGCCCACCTTCGCGCTGCTCGACTCGTCCACCGGGCCGGTCGCCGGCCAGAGTAACGACGGCGCCACCTGCGAGCCGGTCGCGCCGCCGTCCACCGACCTCTCGATCGCCAAGACCGGTCCGGCGACCGTGCAGGCAGGCGGCCTGGTGACCTGGACGCTGACCGTGAAGAACAACGGTCCCGACAACAGCCAGGGATTCGCCGTCGATGACAACGTACCCAGCGGCTACACCAACGTGACCGCCAATTCCGGCTGCGTGGTCGCCGGCACCAGTGTGACCTGCGCCGGAGCGGCACTGGCCGACGGGGCCAGCACCACGATCACGCTAACCGCCAACGCACCGTCCACCTACGGCACCTGTACCACCAACACCGCTTCGGTCACCGCCGACCAGGTCGATCCGAACCCGGCCAACAACTCCTCCAGCCTGCAGACCTGCACGCTGGGGAAGATCAACATCGTCAAGTCGGCCAGTCCGGGCAGCTACACGGCCGCCGGCCAGGTGATCCACTACTCGTACCTGGTCACCAACGGGAGCACGTCGTCGATGACCGGTATCTCCGTCTCCGACAACGTGATCCCCTCGGTCAGCTGCCCGAGCACGACGCTCGCCGCCGGGGCCTCGGAGACCTGCACGGCCACCTATACCACGACGACCGCAGACGTCTCGGCCGGCGCCCGCTCGAACACCGGGACCGCGTCCGGCACCGTCAACGGTGGGCAGGTCACCGCCTCGTCCACGGTCAAGATCCCCTACTCCGCCATGGCGCTGGTCAAGACCGCGGTGGCCACCGGCTACTCGGCCGCGGGCCAGACCCTCACCTACAACTACCTGGTGACCAACACCGGTACGTCGACCATCAACGCGATTGCCGTCTCCGACAACAAGGTGGCCCCGGCCAACCTGACCTGCCCGCAGTCCTCGCTGGCTGCCGGGGCCTCGGAGACCTGCATCGGGACGTACGTGACCACGGCCGCCGACATGACGGCCGGCTCGGTGACCAACGTGGCCACCGCCACCGGTACCGACTCCGCCGGCACCGCGGTGACCTCCAACCAGTCGCACGCCACGGTGTCGACCAAGCCGTCGTCGCTCTCTCTCACCAAGAGTTCGACCACCAGCGGCTACTCGGCCGCCGGTCAGCCCATCTCCTACAACTACCTGGTCAAGAACACCGGCAAGACCACCATCAACTCGATCGCCGTCACCGACAACAAGGTGGCCCCGGCCAATCTGACCTGCCCGCAGTCCTCGCTGGCCGCCGGGGCCTCGGAGACCTGCACCGGCACCTACGTGACCACCCAGGCCGACGTGGACACCGGCTCGGTGACCAACACCGCCACCGCCGGCGGCACCGACCAGTACGGCCTCGCGGTCACCTCGAACCCGTCGTCGGTCACCGTTCCGGCCGCCGGCACCACCTCGTCCCTTTCGCTGACCAAGACGGCCACCACCGGCGGCTACTCCGCTGCCGGCCAGACCCTGTCCTACGACTACCTGGTCAAGAACACCGGCACCACCACCATCAACTCGATCGCCGTGTCCGACAACAAGGTGGCTCCGGCCGATCTGACCTGTCCGCAACCCTCGCTGGCCCCCGGGGCCTCGGAGACCTGCACCGGAACGTACGTGACGCTCCAGGCCGACGTCGATGCCGGCTCGGTGACCAACGTGGCCACCGCCACCGGAAAGAACCCCTCCAACTCCCCGGTCACCTCGAACCAGTCCACTGCGACCGTGATGGCCAACGGTGCCGCCTCGTCGTTGTCCCTGGTCAAGTCAACCACCACCAGCGGCTACTCGGCCGCCGGCCAGACCCTCAACTACGACTACCTGGTCACCAACACCGGCACCACCACCATCTCGTCGATCGCCGTCTCCGACAACCTGATTGCCACGGTCAGCTGCCCGGACGCCTCGCTGGCCCCGGGGGCCTCGGAGACCTGCACCGGGAGCTATGCCACCACCCAGGCCGACGTCGACACGGGCCACGTGACCAACATCGCCACCGCCTCCGGTACCGGCCCCACGAACGAGACGGTCACCTCCAACCAGTCGACGGTGACCGTGGACGCGGCCGGCACCACCTCGTCGCTGTCGCTGACCAAGTCCACCACCACCCCGGGGTACGGGGCGGCCGGTGACACCCTCTCCTACAACTACCTGGTCACCAACACCGGCACCACCACCATCTCGGCGATCGCCGTCTCCGACAACCTGGTCGCCACGGTCAGCTGCCCGCAGCCCGACGCTGGCCCCGCGGGCCTCGGAGACCTGCACCGGGAGCTACACGACGACCCAGGCCGACGTCGACGCCGGCTCGGTGACCAACACCGCCACCGCCTCCGGAACGAACCCCTCCAACACCGCCATCAAATCCAACCCGTCGACGGTGACCGTGCCGGCCAGCGGGGCCACCTCGTCGCTGTCACTCATCAAGTCGTGACCGCCGCCACGCCCGGCTACTCGGCCGCCGGCCAGACCCTCAACTACAACTACCTGGTCACCAACACCGGCACCACCACCATCTCGGTCGATCGCGCGTCTCCGACAACCTGGTCGCCACGGTCAGCTGCCCGCAGCCGACGCTGGCCCCGGGGGCCTCGGAGACCTGCACCGGGAGCTACACGGCCACCCAGGCCGACGTCGACGCCGGCTCGGTGACCAACACCGCCACCGCCACCGGAACGAACCCCTCCAACACCGCCGATCAAATCCAACCCGTCGACGGTGACCGTGCCGGCCAGGGGGGCCACCTCGTCGCTGTCGCTGACCAAGTCGACCACCACCCCGGGGTACGGGGCGGCCGGCGACACCCTCTCCTACAACTACCTGGTGACCAACACCGGCACCACCACCATCTCGGCGATCGGCGTCTCCGACAACCTGATCGCCTCGGTCAGCTGCCCGCAGCCGTCGCTGGCCCCGCGGGCCTCGGAGACCTGCACCGGGAGCTACACGATGACCCAGGCCGACGTCGACACCGGCTCGGTGACCAACACCGCCACCGCCACCGGCACCGAACCCCTCCAGCACCCCGGTCACCTCCAACCCGTCGACGGTGACGGTGCCGGCCAGCGGGGCCACCTCGTCGCTGTCGCTCACCAAGTCGGTGAACGCCGCCACGCCCAGCTACTCGGCCGCCGGTCAGACCCTCTACTACGACTACTTGGTGACCAACACCGGCACCATCACCATCAACGACATCGGCGTCACCGACACCCTGGTGGCCCCGGCCAACCTGACCTGCCCGGACGCCTCCCTGGCCCCGGGAGACTCGGAGACCTGCACCGGGACCTACACCACCACCCAGACCGACGTCGACGCCGGCTCGGTGACCAACACCGCCAATGCCACCGGCACCGACGCCCATGGCAACCCGGTCGTCTCGCCCGGGTCGACGGTGACCGTGCCGGCGTCCGGCACCACATCGTCGTTGGGGCTCACCAAGTCCACCATCTCGAACGGCTTTTCGAAGGCGGGGGATTCCCTCTCCTACAACTACCTGGTGACCAACACCGGCACCACCACTATCTCGGCGATCTCTGTCTCCGACAACGTGATCCCCTCGGTCAGCTGTCCGGACGCCTCCCTGGCCCCGGGGGCCTTGGAGACCTGCACCGGGAGCTACACGGTGACCCAGGCGGACGTCGATGCCGGCCAGGTGACCAACACCGCCACCGCCTCGGGCACCGACCCCTACGACAACCCGGTCACCTCCAACCCGTCGACGGTGACCGTGCCGGCCAAGGGCGCCACCTCGGCCCTGTCCCTGGTCAAGTCCACCACCACCAGCGGCTACTCGGCGGCGGGGGCCTACGTCTTCTACGACTACCTGGTGACCAACACCGGCACCACCACCATCGACAACATCGCCATCTCCGACAACTTGGTGGGCCCGGGCAACCTGTACTGCCCGGACGCCTCCCTGGCCCCGGCGGCCTTCGAGACCTGCACCGGGAGCTACACGGTGACCCAGGCCGACGTCGATGCCGGCTCGGTGACAAACACAGCTACCGCCACCGGCGCCGATCCCCGTGACAACTCGGTCACCTCCAACCCGTCGACGGTGACCGTGGACGCGGCCGACACCACGTCCTCGCTGTCGCTGACCAAGTCGGTGACCGCTGCAACACGCAGCTACTCGGCCGCCGGCCAGACCCTCAACTACGACTACCTGGTCACCAACACCGGCACCACCACCATCTCGTCGATCGCCGTCTCCGACAGCCTGATCGCCACGGTCAGCTGCCCGCAGCCGACGCTGGCCCCGCGGGCCTCGGAGACCTGCACCGGGAGCTACACCACTACCCAGACCGACGTCGACAGCGGCTCGGTGACCAACACCGCCACCGCTTCCGGTGTCGACGCCTACCACAACCCAGTCACCTCCAACCCGTCGACGGTGACCGTGCCGGCCAAGGGCACCACGTCCTCGCTGTCCTTGGCCAAGACCGCCGCCACGCCCAGCTACTCGGCCGCCGGCCAGACCCTCAACTACGACTACCTGGTCACCAACACCGGCACCACCACCATCTCGTCGATCGCCGTCTCCGACAACGTGATCGCCTCGGTCAGCTGCCCGCAGCCGTCGCTGGCCCCCGGGGCCTCGGAGACCTGCACCGGGAGCTACACCACCACCCAGGCCGACGTCGATGCCGGCCATGTGACCAACACGGCCAGCGCCACCGGCACCGACGCCCGCCACAACCCGGTCACCTCCAACCAGTCGATGGCGACCGTGCCGGCCCGTGGGACCACCTCGGCCCTGTCGCTGGTCAAGACCGCTCTCACCAGCGGCTACTCGGTCCCGGGCCAGACCCTCAACTACAACTACCTGGTCACCAACACCGGCACCACCACCATCTCGTCGATCGCCGTCTCCGACAACGTGATCGCCTCGGTCAGCTGCCCGGACACCTCCCTGGCGCCCGGAGACTCGGAGACCTGCACCGGGAGCTACACCACCACCCAGACCGACGTCGACACCGGCTCGGTGACCAACACGGCCACCGCCTCGGGCACCGACCCCTACAACAACCCGGTCAACTCCAACCCTTCGATGGCCACGGTGCCCGCCACCTCGAGTCCCTCGATCTCGATCGACAAGACCACCAACGGGTCCGACGGGCTGAACATCCCGGTAGGCGCGGCGGTCAGCTGGGCCTATCAGGTGACCAACAGCGGCAACGTGACCCTCACCGATGTGACGGTCACCGACAACCAGGTGGCGGCATCTGCCATCAACTGCGGTGGCAGCTCCAACGTGATCCCCTCGCTGGCTCCCGGGGCCACCGTCACCTGCACGGCCACCGGGACCGCCGTCGCCGGCACCTACACCAACACAGGCACCGCCACCGGTACCACGCCATCCAGCCGGAGCGTCCAGGCCAGCGACGACAGCAGCTACTACGGCGTGCATGACCTGTCGGTCACCAAAACCGCCAATCCCACCCTCACCCGCACCTACGACTGGTCGGTGACCAAGACGGCCGATCCTGCGCTCATCGAGCAGCTCACCGGGGGCACGGCCAACGCCGAACTTCCTGGTGACCGCCACCCAGGCCGGCCACACCGACAGCGAATGGCTGGTGACCGGCACCATCACCGTGACCAACCCCAACAGTGACGAGGCCATCGCCGCCACCGTGAGCGACGCCATCGACAACGGGGGCACCTGCCTGGTGAACGGATCGGCCTCCGACCCGGTCACGGTCGCGGCGTCCAGCTCCGCGACCGTCAACTACGTCTGCGCCTACGCCTCGGCGCCCACCTCGGCCAACGGGACGAACACCGCCACCGCCACCTGGGACCGGTCGGCGGCCAGCACGCCGCACGGCTCGGCCGCCGGCCAGGCAACCTTCACCTTCGGCACCGGCACCGCCGGCAACCCGACCATGGCCGACCAGTGCACCCTCGTCACCGATGCCTTCGACGGCGGTGCGGCGACAACTCTCGGCAGCGACTGTGTCGGGGTCGACCCGGTCACCGAGACATTCCCATACACCCAGTCGGTCACCGTGCCAATGAGTCTGACCCCGCCGAGGGTCCTGCCGGGCACGACGGTCACGCCGACCGCGGTCAGCTTCGTGATCCCGTCGGCAGGCACCTGGACGCTGGCGCTCACCTCCGCGACCAACGGCCACACCCTGGCCTTCGACAAGGGGACGTCCGGCACGCTGTCGGTCCGGGTCCCGGTCTCGGCCACCTGCCAGTACCAATACGACGTCCTGAAGAACGGGCAGTTCTACGAGGGTGCGAAGACGACCATCTCCCGCTGCGGCGGCCAGCCCAACTGCCTGACCTACCCGAACACGGCCACCCTCGTCCCGACGGGACAGTCGGCGTCGGCCAGCGTCGAGGTCTGTGGTGCGGCCGCCACCGGAGCGCAGACCATGACCTCCTGGAAGACAACCCTCCAGGGTGTCATCACCGGTGGGGCGAGCCGCGGCGGGGTGTGCAACTCGGCCACCTGGCTCCGAACGTACCTCCCGTTCCAGGACCTGAGCGCGAGGGCCGACTGCGCCGCGGTCGGGACCTACGTGTCCAAGGTGATCGGCGCAGCGCTGACCTCTGGGCCGGGCATGCTCAAGGCCCAGATGCTGGCGACCTTCCTCAACGTCTACTTCAGCAGCCCGACACTGGGTGGCAACAAGATCGCCGCACCAGCGCCAATCGGTGGGCTCTCGGTCGACCTGACCAAGATCTGCAACATGGTCGACAGCGCCGAAGGCTCGACCTGCCCGAACACCTTCACCAACACGGCGGCCGACGGTCACAACGCCTGGGGCGGCGCCCCCAAGCTCAGGGTGACGGAGCTGCTCGCCTACGCCGCCGGCAGGTCGAATGTCGGGGGGACGATCTGGTATAGCCACGTGACCGCCGCCCAGCAGGACGCCAAGAACACCTTCGATGCCATCAACAACGTGGCAGCGTTCGTTCCGTAGGCCTGCACCCTCTACCGGGTCGGACGTTGCCGACGGATGTCGTTGACGAAACTTGCCCGAACAAGTCGCGCCGCTGCCGAAAGACGCATAAAAATGGGTTGTGAACTGGGTATTTGTTGGAGAGCGGGCGACGGGAATCGAACCCGCGTTCTCAGCTTGGGAAGCTGATGTTCTGCCTCTGAACTACGCCCGCAGACAGGTGGACAGACTATCGCCTGACCAGGTGTAGCTCAGGCAGGCGCCAGGCGGCGCCAGGAGCGCGGAAATAGGCCGGAGGCCCCCTGCCCCACTAACGTCTGTCCGGCATGGTGCTCTCCGACCGCTCAATCCGAGAGGCGCTCGCCTCCGGCCAGATCAAGATCGACCCGATCGACGAGTCGTGCATCCAGCCCTCTTCGGTGGACCTCCACGTCGACCAGTACTTCCGCCTGTTCCGGAACCACACCAGCAGGGTCATCGACGTGCGTGAAGACCAGGAGGACCTCACCGAGATGGTCGACGTGGGAGAGGATCCCCTCATCCTCCACCCCGGCGAGTTCGTGCTCGGCTCAACGACCGAGAAGGTCACCCTGCCCCACGACCTGGTGGCCCGGCTCGAGGGCAAGTCCTCACTCGGCCGGCTCGGGCTCCTCATCCACTCGACCGCAGGATTCGTCGACGCCGGTTGGGACGGCCACCTCACCCTCGAGCTCTCCAACGTGGCCAACCTGCCGATCACCGTCTACCCGCGCATGAAGATCGGGCAGATCAGCTTCCTGCAGATGACCACCTCCGCCGACAACCCCTACGGCTCGGCCGGCCTCGGCTCCAAGTACCAGGGCCAGTGGGGACCGACCCCGAGCCGGTATTCGGACAATTACCGTCCGTGACCGGCGCATCTCCCCGACGCCCCACCCCCAACCACCGATTCGTGACCAGCAGTAGCCCCTAGGAGGACCGAAGTGCCGCTCAGACTCGCCCTCGGACTCGGCATCACCGCGGTGATGTTCGCCATCGCCGGGCGTCGCTTCTTCTGGCTGTACCGGCTCATCGCCGCCGGACACCCCGCCGTGCCCTCGCGCGCCAAGGACATCCCGAAGCGGATCAAGGCTGAACTGGTCGAGGTCGGTGGGCAGAAGAAGCTCCTCCAGTGGACCGTGCCCGGCCTTGCCCATGCCTTCACCTTCTGGGGCTTCACCATCCTCTTCCTCACCATCATCGAGGCGTATGGCTGTCTGTTCGACCGCGACTTTCACATCCCGATCATCGGCCGCTGGGCGGTCGTCGGGTTTGTCGAGGACTTCTTCGCGGTGGCCGTCATCATCTCCCTCGCCGTCTTCGTCGGCATCCGGGTCAAGCACTCCCCGTCCCGGGAGAACCGCCGCTCCCGCTTCTTCGGCTCGCACACGGGTGCGGCCTGGCTGGTGCTCCTCATGATCTTCGGGGTCATGGTCACCCTCCTCTTCTACCGGGCGGCCCAGGTCAACACCGGCAACTTCCCCTACAACTGGGCGGCGTTCGCCTCCCATGCCCTCGCCAAGGCCCTCGCACCGCTCGGCACAGGGGTCAACAGCGTGATCGAGACGGTGGCCCTGCTGGCCAACATCGCGATCATCACCGGGTTCCTCGTGTTCGTCTCGTACTCGAAGCACCTGCACATCTTCCTCGCCCCGATCAACGTGGCCACCTCGCGCCGGCCGCGCGCCCTCGGTGCGCTGGCCTCCACACCGGACATGTCCATGGAGGACGTGGGCGACGACGACGAGGTGGTCTTCGGGGCCGGCCGGATCGAGGACTTCTCCTGGAAGCAGCTCCTCGACCTCGCCACCTGCACCGAGTGCGGTCGCTGCCAGTCGCAGTGCCCGGCCTGGAACACCGGTAAGCCGCTCTCGCCGAAGCTCCTCATCATGGATCTCCGCGACAACCTGTTCGCCAACGCCGACCGGGTGATGGCCAAGAACCGGGCCGCCGGCGTCGAGGTCGAGGGCCTGGTCGGCACCACCATCGACCCCGACGTGCTCTGGTCGTGCACGACCTGCGGCGCGTGCGTCGAGCAGTGCCCGGTCGACATCGAGCACATCGACACCATCGTCGACATGCGCCGGTACCAGGTGCTCATGGAGTCCGAGTTCCCCTCCGAGGCCGGGCTCATGCTCCGCAACGTCGAGAACCAGGGTGACCCGTGGGGCCTGGGAAGTGCCAAGCGCACGGACTGGACCGAGTCCCTCGACTTCGAGGTCCCGATCATCACCGGGACCATTCCCGACGACATCGAGTACCTCTACTGGGTGGGTTGCGCCGGTGCACTCGACGAGCGTGCCCGCAAGGGGGCCCAGGCCACCGCCCGAATGCTGCACCGGGCCGGGGTGACCTTCGGCATTCTCGGGCCGAGGGAGTCGTGCACCGGTGACCCGGCCCGGCGCCTGGGCAACGAGTACCTCTACCAGGAGCAGGCCCGGATGAACATCGAGACGCTCACCGGCGCGGGCGTCAAGAAGGTCATCGCGACCTGTCCCCATTGTTTCAACTCGCTGGCCAACGAGTACCCGTCCCTCGGTGGCGAGTTCGAGGTCATCCATCACAGCCAGCTGCTCGATCACCTCGTCCGGGCAGGACGGATCACCCCCGGCGGCGGCTACAGCGGCTCAGTCACCTACCACGACCCCTGCTACCTGGGACGCCACAACCGTGTCTTCGACGAGCCGCGCTCGGTCATCGACGCCATCCCCGGCGCTACCCAGATCGAGATGCGCCGTTGCCGCGAAAAGGCCTTCTGCTGCGGCGCCGGCGGCGCCCGCATGTGGCTGGAGGAGAACATCGGCAAGCGGGTCAACATGGAGCGGACCGAGGAGGCCATCGGCACCGGCGCGGACGTGGTCTCGACCGCCTGTCCCTACTGCATGATCATGCTCGACGACGCGGTCCGGGCCAACGCCAAAGAGGACGAGGTCCGGGTGCTGGACCTCTCCCAACTCCTCGAGGAGTCCCTCACCCAGTCGTAGGCAGGGGCGTCAGTCGTAGGCGAGGGCGTCGGCCTCGCGCAGACGGTTGGCCAGCGCGGCCAGCATCTTGCGCGCGATGGTGGGCACCGTCTCGAGCAGCCCGTTGAACTGCCGCTGGGAGAGCACGAGGAGGGTCATGGGGCTCTCCGAGACCACCGAGGCCGACCGGGGCCGGCGGTCGAGCAGGGCCAGCTCCCCGAAGTGGGCCCCGGCGCCGAGGGTGGTCACCTGCTTCCCGTTGCGGGTCACCGCGGCGGTGCCGTCCACGATGATGAAGAACTCCATCCCGATGCGGCCTTCCTCGACCAGCACCTTGCCCGCGGGGACCTCGAGCTCGTCGAGTGAGGCCCGGATCTTACGGAGCTCGGAGCCGCTGCAGCTGGAGAACAGCCAGATCGCCTTGAGGTCGGTCGCCTGGGGGCCTCGCGCCATGTGGAGGAGGCTAGCCGGGGGCACCCCGAGACGTCTTGGACCGGTCGCTCAGGACGCAGCGGTGCTCGCCGCCCAATGCTCGCCCGGCCACGAGGAGCACGGCGACCCCGCTGCTAGCATCTCCCGTTCGCGGGCCGGCCGCCGCCGGTGGTCGAGCACCTCAGTCGTGGGACGCACCGACTGACCGACCGAGCAGCGAGCGCGCCGGAGATGATGGCACCACCGGGAACCGACCGAGAGGACTCCGTCGCCAACCTCCGCGGCCCTGCCGTCGAGGTGGACGTGGGGCGGGCCGCCCGGGTTGCGGTCGGGCTGGCCCTGGTTGCCCTGGCCGTCGTGGCGGGGGTGTTGCTCGTGGCCGGCTACCAGAAGAACAGCCAGATCCAGAGCCTGCGCGCCCACGGGGTGCCGGTCGAGCTCACGGTGACCCGTTGCCTCGGTCTGATGGGCGGCAGCGGCTCCAACCAGGCGGGTTTCGACTGCAGCGGCACCTACACCGTGGGCGGGCGCCAGTACACCGAGGACATCCCGGGCAACACGCTGCACGCGCCCGGCACGACCGTGCGCGGCCTCATCGTGCCGGGGGACCCCGCCCTCTTCTCGACCCCGGCGACCGTGGACGCCGAGCACGCATCGTGGACGGTCTACCTGGTCCCGGCGGTCCTCCTCGTCGTGCTCGCCGGTCTGGTCGCACTGGTCGTCGTCCGAACGCGGCACCGGACGTCTTGATCCGAGCGGGATCGGGCGCGGTAGCCTCGCGCATGGCCGCACGAGACCCGGACAAGCCGAAGCTCTCCGAACGCTTTACCCGGGCGATGATCAAGGCGGAGACCGCCGAACGGCCCGTTGTCGAGGGTCCGACGACGGTCGACGAGATCGAGGAGGCCATCCGGCACGCCGACGACAAGGAGCGGCTGATCGGCCTGTTCGCCGCTCCGGTGGCCGGGATGGTGGGATTACTGGTGACCGGCAGCCTGCTCGCGAACAACCCGAAGTCCTACTCATCGGTGTACCACGTCCTCTCCCTCACCCTCCTGGTGCTCGCCCTGGTCATGCTGGCATCGGCCTGGTTCCGCAAGCGGCTCTATCTCGGGATCGCGATGGCCCTCTACGGCCTTGCCATCTTCAATCTGCACTTCTGGGGCTTCGGGATCCCGTTCCTGCTGTTCGGGTCCTGGTATCTGGTCCGTGCGTACCGGCTGCAGCAGAAGTTGAAGCTCGCCCAGGGGCCCTCTGCTGGTGGGGGCGGTCAGGCGCGGCCGAACAAGCGCTACACGCCCCCGGTCAACGGAGCGGGTAAGCCGCCGAGAACCAAGCGCGGCGGCGACCAGCCAGCAGGCTGAACCTCCGCCCTGCGGGGCGGGCATTCCCGGCGTCCACCCCTCCTACCTGCGGAGATGCGCCAGTTCACGCGTTGGTAACACTGGCGTGACCCTGCCGAAATCCCCCTCCTGCATTGTTTCGGCGTCAGAGCGAATCTGGCTGTCTTGGCTGCCGCACGCCGGTACCCCTCGGGGCGCGGATGCCCGGGACGCAGTCAGTACGAGGCATCTCAGGAGAGGAGCACCCAACAGTGCTAGCAGTGGTAACGCAGGTTCCATACCCAAGTTGGCTCAACACCGGGGACAACACCTGGCAGATCGTCGCGGCGACGTTCGTCGGCCTGATGAGCCTCCCCGGCCTGGCTGTCCTCTATGCCTCGATCGTCCAGAAGAAGTGGGCGGTGAACGTCATGGCTATGATGTTCGCCGGCTTCTCGCTGGTGATGGTCTCCTGGTTCCTCTGGACCTACAAGATGGGCTTTGGTCCCAACTCCTTCGGCGGTGGGGTCAAGAACGGGGTGCCGACCCAGGTCGGGGTCGGGGGGTGGACCCAGTTCATCGACAACTTCTTGGGCAAACCGGGGTGGATCACCAACCCAACGGGTGAACAGGGCCAGGCCGTGTCGGCGGCCAACACGGTGATCCCGTTCCACTTCCCGACGGCATCGTTGGCGTACTTCCAGTTCGTCTTCGCGGCGATCACCCCGCTCCTGTTCCTCGGCAGCGTGCTCGGCCGCATCAAGTTCTTCGCCTGGTGCCTGCTCGTGCCGCTGTGGTCGACCTTCGTCTACGGGGTCGATGCCTTCCTCCTGTGGGGCGGTGGTTACTTCGCCCAGGAAGGCTCCCTCGACTTCTCGGGCGGATTCGTCATCCACATGTCTGCCGGGGTGTCGGGGTTCGTGGCCGCCTGGGTCCTCGGTCCACGGCTCCTACGGGACCGACAACACGCGATACCCGAACAACCTGGTCATGGCCGGGGTCGGTGCTGGGATCCTCTGGCTCGGCTGGAACGGCTTCAACGGCGGTGACCCGTACTACGCGGGGGCGGACGCCGCCGCGGCGGTCGTCAACACCAACCTGGCCACGGCAACCGGCGTGATCGTCTGGATGATCATGGACGCCCTGTTGACCAAGGAGAAGAAACCCACCTTCCTCGGCGGCGTCAACGGCATGATCTGCGGTCTGGTCGGGATCACCCCGTGTGCCGGCTGGGTCAACGGCGCGGGCGCCATCTACGTGGGCGGGATCTGCACCATCGTCGTGTGGGTGGCGTGGAACTACCTCTCCAAGGTGCCGCCGTTCTCGCGGGTGGACGACGCGCTCGGGGTCATCTACACGCACGGCATAGCCGGACTGTTCGGGGGACTACTGCTCGGGATATTCGGTGATCCGAACATGCTCGAATACGGCTGCGGTCACCTGGACGCTGCGGGGCAGGTGATAGCCACCAGCCAGACGACCTACGGCAGCACCTTTGCCCACTGCGTTCCCTTCTCGGTGAACGGCCTGGTCTATACCGGCTCTGCGCACCAGCTCTGGGAACAGTTCCGGGCGGCGATCTTCGTCATCTTCTGGTCGGCGCTGATCACCTTCATCCTCATGAAGCTCATCGGCCTGGTGCTCCGTGGCGCTCGGTACAAGGATGAGGTCCTCGAGGTGGGTGACCTCGCCATCCACGGCGAGGAGGCCTTCCCGGCCGAGACGCTGGCCGAGCGGGTCGGGGCATTTGCGATGGCCGGGGACGCACCGTCGTCGTCCAGAGCGCCAGACGACCCGGTACCATCCGGCGAGCCCGGCAGCTGACCAACCTCTACGAGAACAAGGAGACAACGCAGATGAAATTGATCGTAGCGGTGGTCAAGCCGTTCAAGCTCGACGAGGTGAAGGAGGCCCTCAAGACGCTCGGCGTCCACGGGATGACCTTGACCGAGGCCCAGGGATTCGGGCGTCAGCGGGGTCACACCGAGGTCTACCGGGGAGCCGAATACGAGGTCGAGTTCGTACCCAAGATCCGGCTCGAGGTGGTGGTCGACGACGCCCAGGTCGAGGAGGTCACCAACGCGGTGGTCGACAGCGCGGGAACCGGGAAGATCGGGGACGGCAAGGTGTGGATCCTGCCCGTCGAGGAGGTCATCCGGGTCCGCACCGGCGAGCGTGGGGCGGACGCCCTCTGATCGTCGGCTGATCTCCGACGGGCCACGCCCGCCGCCGCTGATCGGCGGGTGAGGGAACGGGAGCGGTCGGTCCTCCGGGGCCGGCCGTTCTCCGCGTCCGGGCTCAGCCGGCCTGGCGGCGGACCGCTTCGGCCGCGGCCTCGGCCGCCGCGGGGTCGCCGAGGAACCTGGCCGAGACGACCGAGAGGTCGTCGTCGAGCTCGTAGGCGAAGGGGATTCCGGTCGGGATCTCGAGACCGACGATCTCCTCGTCGCCGATGCCCTCGATGTGCTTGCGCAGGGCTCGGAGGCTGTTGCCGTGGGCCACGACCAGGACCGCGCCACCACGCGGCCCCTCCGCCAGCAGGTCGGGCACGATGGCGTCCTCCCAGTAGGGGACGGTCCGGGCGACGACGTCAGCCAGGCACTCGGTGAGCGGCAGGGCCCCGGCCGGCATGTCCCGGTAGCGGGGGTCGCCGCTCGGATCGTGGGGGTCGCCCCGCTCGACGGCCGGCGGCGGCGTGGCGTAGCTCCGCCGCCACTCCTTGACCTGGGCCTCGCCGTGGCGGGCGGCGGTCTCCTTCTTGTCCAACCCCTGGAGGGCGCCGTAGTGGCGCTCGTTGAGCCGCCAGTGCCGGCGCACCGGGAGCCATGACCGACCGGCCACCTCGAGGGTGAGCTCGGCCGTGCGGATGGCCCGGGTCAGCAGCGAGGTGTGGAGAATCCGCAGGTCGAGGCTGCCTTCGGTCGCGAGGAGCCGTCCCGCCTGCCGGGCCTCCTCCTCACCGCGGGCGGTGAGGTCGACGTCGTACCAGCCGGTGAAGAGGTTCTCCGCGTTCCAGAGCGACTGACCGTGGCGGAGGAGGACCAGCTGGGGCATACGGGCGAGCGTATCCCGGCCTGCACCCCCGGGCCAGGCCGCATATGATCTAGTTTTGTGAATAAACCTATTGCATAGAGACTCAAGTTTGCTATACTGCATCAGCGGAGTACCGTGACAGAAGGAGATCCGGCGCCTGCAGAGGGCGCGGGAGTAGGAGGAACACGATGGCCAAGGCCGTAGGTATCGATCTCGGGACCACCAATTCGGTGGTGTCCGTGCTGGAGGCCGGCGAGCCGGTCGTCATCCCCAATGCGGAAGGGGGGCGCACCACGCCCTCGGTGGTCGGCTTCGCCAAGTCCGGCGAGGTCCTGGTCGGCGAAGTGGCCAAGCGTCAGGCCATCACCAACCCCGATCGGACCATCCGTTCGGTCAAGCGCCACATGGGCACGGGCTGGACCATCGACATCGACGGCAAGAAGTACACGGCCCAGGAGATCTCGGCCCGCATCCTCGGAAAACTCAAGAGGGACGCCGAGTCCTTCCTCGGTGACACCGTGACCCAGGCGGTGATCACCGTACCCGCCTACTTCGACGACGCCCAGCGGACCGCCACCAAGGAGGCGGGCGCCATCGCCGGCCTCGAGGTGCTCCGCATCATCAACGAGCCGACCGCCGCCGCCCTGGCCTACGGGCTCGACAAGGAGGGCGCCGACCAGACCGTCCTCGTCTTCGACCTCGGCGGTGGGACCTTCGACGTGTCGGTCCTGGAGATCGGCGACGGCGTCTTCGAGGTCAAGTCGACCTCGGGCAACTCGAAGCTCGGCGGGGACGACTGGGACCAACGGATCATCGACTGGCTGGTCAAGACCTTCAAGGACACCGAGGGCGTCGACCTGTCCAACGACAAGATGGCCACCCAGCGTCTGCAGGAGGCGGCCGAGAAGGCCAAGATCGAGCTCTCCTCCGTCCAGGAGACCCAGATCAACCTGCCGTTCATCACGGCCACCTCCGAGGGCCCCAAGCACCTCGACGTGAAGCTGACCCGTGCCCAGTTCAACGAGCTCACCGCCGACCTCGTCGACCGGTGCAAGGGCCCCTTCGACCAGGCCATCGCCGACTCCGGGCTGACCAAGTCGGACATCGACCACGTGGTCCTGGTCGGCGGCTCGACCCGCATCCCCGCGGTCCAGGAGCTCGTCCAGTCCCTGACCGGCAAGGAGGCCCACAAGGGCGTCAACCCGGACGAGGTCGTGGCCATCGGCGCCGCCGTCCAGGCCGGCGTGCTGAAGGGCGAGGTGAAGGACGTCCTCCTGCTCGACGTGACTCCCCTGTCGCTGGGCATCGAGACCAAGGGCGCGGTCATGCACCGCCTCATCGAGCGCAACACCACCATCCCGACCAAGCGGAGCGAGGTCTTCACCACTGCCGACGACAACCAGCCGTCGGTCGAGGTCCACGTGCTCCAGGGGGAGCGCGAGATGGCCATGTACAACAAGACCCTGGGCAAGTTCCAGCTGGTCGACCTGCCCCCCGCCCCTCGCGGCGTGCCCCAGATCGAGGTCACCTTCGACATCGACGCCAACGGCATCGTGCACGTCTCGGCCAAGGACCGGGCCACCGGCAAGGAGCAGTCGATGACCATCACCGGTCAGTCCTCGCTGGCCAAGGACGACATCGAGCGCATGGTCAAGGACGCCGAGGCCCATGCGGAGGACGACCGCCGCCGCAAGGAGGAGGCCGAGGTCCGCAACAACGCCGACTCGCTCGTCTACCAGACCGAGAAGCTCTTGAAGGACCAGGGTGAGAAGTTCCAGGGCGACGAGAAGGAGAAGGTGGAGACCGCGCTGTCCAGCCTCAAGGAGGCTCTGGCCGGCAGCGATGTCGAAGTCATCAAGAGCTCGACCGAGACCCTGCTCACGGCCAGCCAGTCGTTCAGCCAACGGCTCTACGAGGAGGCGGCCAAGGAGAACGCGTCGGCTCCCGGTGGCGAGGTCCAGTCGGAGGAGGCGTCCGACGACGAGGTCGTCGACGCCGAGATCGTCGATGAGAAGGGCTGATCGTCGATGGCGATGGGAGGCGGGTCGCGCCCCGACCGGGGCGGCGGCCTGCCCGATGAGGAGGAGATCGTCGGCCTCGGGTCCGACGCCGACGTATTCGATGCCGAGCTGCTCGACGAGGACGGCGAGGTGACCACCGAGATCATCGACGGCACCGCGCCGGAGATCGACGCGGTCGCCCTCGCCGAGGTGGAGCGCGACGAGTACCTCGACTCGCTGCGCCGGCTCCAGGCCGAATTCGAGAACTACAAGAAGCGGGTGGCCAAGCAGCAGGCCGACCAGGCGTCCCGCGCCGCGGCGTCCCTGGTCGAGAGCCTGCTGCCGGTGCTCGATGCGCTGGACCTGGCCGCGGAGCACCTCGGCGAACCGGACTCCGGCGACGCCAAGGCACTGGTGGCCGCCTCCGGGCTCCTCCACGGCGTCCTGGCCAAGGAGGGTCTCGAGCGCATCGACCCGACGGGTGAGCCGTTCGATCCGACCGCCCACGAGGCGGTCGGCCGGGTGCCGGCTGACGAGACGGTCGACCAGATCACCGAGGGTTCCAACGGCGCCACAGCCGCCGCAACGACGGCCGCAACGACGGCCGGTGCGACCGCCGGCGAGCCGCAGGTTGCCCGGGTCATGCGGGCGGGATACCGGTGGAAGGGTGCGGTGGTCCGCCCGGCCATGGTCATGGTCCAGGGGTAGCGACCGCAGTACGGGGCGACCCCGAATGGGCGGCACGCGGGGACCGAGAGCACGCACAGCAGAGAAGAGAGAC
This sequence comes from uncultured Acidimicrobiaceae bacterium, assembly GCA_963769775.1. Classification (GTDB taxonomy): domain Bacteria; phylum Actinomycetota; class Acidimicrobiia; order Acidimicrobiales; family RAAP-2; genus Bog-756. The sequence continues at coordinate 181,769 of CAVYNC010000009.1, forward strand.
GGTGGCGCCGCAGCGCGAATGGTTCGAAAAGGACTACTACAAGACCCTCGGCGTGCCGAGCACGGCCACGGCCAAGGAGATCACCAGCGCCTACCGGAAGCTGGCCAAGAAGCACCACCCGGATACCAACTCGGGGGGCGACGAGGCGTTCAAGGAGATCTCCGCCGCCTACGACGTCCTCGGTGACGCCGAGCACCGCAAGGAGTACGACGAGGTCCGCACCATGGGTCCGGCCGCCGCCGGTGGGTTCCCGGGTGGGTTCGGCGGCGGCACCACCTTCCGAGTCGACAACATGGACTTCGGCGATCTGTTCGGCGGACTCTTCGGGCGCGGCCGGCGGGGCGGTCAGCAGACCGGGCCCCAGCGGGGCGCCGACGTCGAGACCGAGCTGCACCTCTCGTTCGAGGACGCCGTCGGCGGGGTGACCACCTCGGTCAACGTGACCACCGACGCCCGCTGCCACACCTGCGGCGGGTCGGGCGCCGCGCCCGGGACACGGCCGACGACCTGCCCGCGCTGCGGGGGCACCGGCTCGCTCCAGGACGACCAGGGCCTGTTCTCCCTCAGCCAGATCTGTCCCCAGTGCGGCGGCCGCGGAACCATCGTGACCACACCCTGCCCCACCTGCTCGGGCACCGGCGTCGAGCACCGCAACCGCGCGGTGAAGGTCCGCATCCCTGCCGGCGTCGAGGACGGGCAGCGGATTCGGGTGAAGGGGAGGGGGGCGGCCGGGCGGGGCAACGCCCCGAGCGGCGACCTCTACGTCGTGGTCCGGGTCGGCCGTCACGGCCTCTTCGGTCGCCGGGGGCACAACCTGACCCTGACCGTGCCGGTGGCCTTCGCCGAGCTGGCACTGGGCACCACGCTCACCGTTCCCACGCTCGGCGATCCGGTCACACTGCGGGTGCCGCCCGGCACTCCATCGGGCCGGACCTTCCGGGTCAAGGGGCGTGGGGTCCCCGCGGGCGGGAAGCACCCGGCCGGTGATCTGCTGGTCACCGCCGAGGTGGCCGTGCCGAAGGACCTCACGGACGAGCAGCGCGCCGCCGTCGAGGACCTGGCAAAGGTCATCGAGCCACCGGAGCGAGACACCCTCGGGAGTGTGCGATGACCGACGACGGCCGTTCGCGGGCCGTCTACGTGATCTCGGTGGCCGCCGAGCTCGCCGGCGTCCACCCGCAGACCCTGCGGGTCTACGAGCGCAAGGGCCTGCTCGACCCGATCCGCACCAGCGGAGGCAGTCGCCGCTTCAGCGAGAAGGACCTCGAACGGCTGCGTCACATCCAGCACCTGACCAATGCGGGGCTCAACCTCGAGGGCGTTCGGCGGGTCATGGAGTTGGAGGACGAGGTAGCCCGGCTCGAGCAGGAGCTCGCCGTCACCCGGGCCGCCGCCCGTGAAGCGGTCGCGGTCACGCACCGCCACTACCGGCGGGACCTCGTACCGCTCTCGCAGCTCCCCGCACCCACCCGGCCGTCCGGTCGCCCCGTACGACAGACTGGAGGTACGCGATGACCATCAACCCGGACCGTTGGACCATGAAGACCCAGGAGGCCCTCTCCCAGGCGGTGGAGCGGGCCCGGGCCTCGGGCAACGCCGAGGTCACCCCCGACCATCTCCTGGCCGCCGTCCTCGACCAGACGGACGGCATCGCCGGACCGATCCTCACCCGGGTCGGGGTCGAGCCCTCGGTCGTCCGCAACCGCATCGGCGACCAGCTCGCCCGGCTGCCCAGCGCCGTGGGTGGCGCCGATCCGACCCTCGACCGCGCCATGCGGGAGGCCCTCGAGGCGGCCGACCGCCAACGGGTCGACATGGGTGACGAGTACCTCTCCGTCGAGCACCTGCTGCTGGCCCTCGCCGACCGGCTGGGGGTCGAGCGGGACGCGCTGCTCACCGCACTGCGCGACGTGCGCGGGAGCCACCGGGTGACCTCCCAGAACCCAGAGGAGACCTTCCAGGCCCTGGAGAAGTACGGCCGCGACCTGACCGCCCTGGCCCGCCAGGGCCGGATGGACCCGGTCATCGGCCGGGACGAGGAGGTCCGCCGGGTCATCCAGGTGCTGTCACGTCGGACCAAGAACAACCCGGTCCTCATCGGCGAGCCCGGGGTCGGCAAGACCGCCATCGTGGAGGGGCTGGCGCAGCGGATCGTCGAAGGCGACATCCCCGAGGGCCTCAAGGGCAAGCGGGTCATCAGCCTGGACATGAGCGCGATGGTCGCCGGGGCCAAGTACCGCGGCGAGTTCGAGGAGCGGCTCAAGGCCGTCCTCAAGGAGATCGCCGACGCCGAGGGCGAGGTCATCACCTTCATCGACGAGCTGCACACCATCGTCGGGGCCGGCGGCGGATCCGAGGGGGCGATGGACGCCGGCAACATGATCAAGCCGATGCTCGCCCGCGGCGAGCTGCGGCTGATCGGGGCGACCACCCTCGACGAGTACCGCCGCCACATCGAGAAGGACGCCGCGCTCGAGCGCCGGTTCCAGCAGGTCTTCGTGCCGCCTCCCTCGGTCGAGGACACCATCGCCATCCTGCGCGGCCTCAAGGAGCGCTATGAGGTCCACCACGGGGTGCGTATCCAGGACGCGGCCCTGGTCGCCGCCGCGGTGCTCTCCGACCGCTACGTGACCGGGCGGTTCCTGCCCGACAAGGCGATCGATCTGATGGACGAGGCGGCCAGCCGCCTTCGGATCGAGATCGACTCCATGCCGACCGAGCTCGACGTGGTCACCCGGCGGATCCGCCAGCTGGAGATCGAACGCATGGCGCTGGACAAAGAGACCGACCCGGCTTCGGCCGAGCGGCTGGCCCGCCTCGACGAGGAGATGGCCAACCTCCAGGAGGAGGCCGGCGCGATGACCGCACACTGGCAGGCGGAGAAAGAGGCGATCACCTCGATCCAGGAGCTCAAGGGCGAGCTCGAACAGACCCGCAGCGACGCGGAACGGCTGAGCCGTGAGGGCGAGCTGGCCCGGTCCTCGGAGCTCACCTACGGGGTCATCCCGAGCCTCGAGGCACGGGTCACCGAGGCGACCGCCACCCTCGACGAGCTGCAGAAGAACCAGCGCTTCCTCAAAGAGGAGGTCGACGCCGAGGACGTTGCCGAGGTGGTCAGCCGGTCCACCGGGGTGCCGGTGAGCCGACTGCTCGAGGGCGAGGTCGAGAAGCTCATCCGGATGGAGGACGCACTCCATGCCCGGGTGGTCGGGCAGGACGAGGCGGTCTCGGCGGTCTCCAACGCGATCCGGCGCAGCCGGGCCGGTCTCTCCGATCCGAACCGTCCCATCGGGTCGTTCCTCTTCATGGGACCGACGGGCGTCGGCAAGACCGAGTTGGCCCGCGCCCTCGCCGAGTTCCTCTTCGACGACAGCCGGGCGATGGTCCGGATCGACATGAGCGAATACAGTGAGCGCCACTCGGTGTCCCGGTTGGTCGGGGCGCCTCCCGGGTACGTGGGCTACGAGGAGGGTGGCCAGCTCACCGAGGCCGTCCGTCGTCGGCCCTACGCCGTGGTCCTCCTCGACGAGCTCGAGAAGGCCCACCCCGACGTGTTCAACATCCTCCTCCAGGTGCTCGAGGACGGTCGGCTCACCGACGGGCAGGGCCGGACGGTGGACTTCACCAACACCGTGCTGATCATGACGTCCAACATCCCGGGCGAGCCCATCGACCATTTCAAACCCGAGTTCGTCAACCGCATCGACGAGATCGTCCGCTTCCACCTGCTCACCGAGGCCGACCTCAACCGGATCGTCATGATCCAGCTGCAGGGCTTGCGGAGACGGCTCGCCGAGCGCCGGCTCGGCCTCGAGGTGACCCGGGCCGCCGAGGCATGGCTCGCCCATGCCGGCTTCGATCCGGATTACGGGGCCAGGCCGCTCCGGCGGGTCATCCAGCGGGAGGTCGAGGACCGGCTCGCACTGGCCCTCCTCGAGGGTCGGTACCCCGAGGGCTCGACGGTCACGCTCGACGAGAAGGACGGGGAGATCGTCCTCACCTGATTCCGCGCACCCGAGCCCGGCCGGGGTGCCGTCCGGAGCCGGCCCGCGGGGGCAGCGTCCGATGCCCGCGGCCCGGTCCGGGTACGGGGCCGCGGGCTACACTGGTGCGTAATCCGCTTTCACAACGGAGGAGTGACGCGTGCCGGCAACCGTCGTCGTCGGGACCCAGTGGGGTGATGAGGGCAAGGGCAAGCTCACCGACCTCCTGGCCAAGGAGATGGAGCTGGTCGTCCGCTACCAGGGCGGTCACAACGCGGGGCACACCATCGTGGTGGACGGCGAGACCTTCGCCCTCCAGCTCGTGCCGAGCGGCGTCCTCTACGACCACATCACCCCGGTCATCGGCAACGGGGTGGTGGTGGATCCGGGCGTCCTGCTCGCCGAGATCGACGTCCTCGAGTCGAAGGGCATCGACACCTCGAAGCTCCTGGTGAGCGGCAACGCGGATCTGATCATGCCCTACCACCACGAGCTCGATCAGCTGGCCGAGCGCTACCTGGGCAAGAACAAGCTCGGCACCACCAAGCGCGGCATCGGACCCGTGTACGCCGACAAGTCCTCCCGGGTGGGTCTGCGCATCCAGGACCTCCTCGACCCCAAGATCTTCCGGCAGAAGCTCGACGTGGTCCTCAAGGAGAAGAACCAGGTCCTGGCCAAGGTCTACAACCGGCTCCCGCTCTCGGCCGACCAGATCTGCGAGCACTACCTCGATGAGCTCGCCCCGCGTATAGCGCCGCTGGTGGCCGACACCGTCGGGTTGGTCCACGAGGCGCTCGAGCACGGTGCCCACGTGTTGCTCGAGGGAGCCCAGGCCACGTTCCTCGACCTCGACCACGGGACCTACCCGTTCGTGACCTCCTCCAACCCGGTCGCCGGGGGGGCCTGCACCGGTGCCGGGGTGGGCCCGCGCTTCATCGACGAGGTCATCGGCATCGCCAAGTCCTACGTGACCAGGGTCGGGAGCGGACCGTTCCCGACAGAGCTCACCGACGAGATCGGTGACACCCTGGTCGAGCGCGGCCACGAGTACGGCGTGAACACCGGGCGCCGGCGCCGCCCGGGCTGGTTCGACGCAGTCATGATGCGCCAGGCGGTGCGGCTCAACTCCCTCTCCGAGGTCGCTCTCACCAAGCTCGACGTGCTCGACACCTTCGACACGGTCAAGGTCTGCGTGGCCTACGAGGCCGGTGGCGAGCGCTTCACCCACCCGCCCTACCACCAGTCGACCTTCCACCAGGTCACCCCCGTCTTCGAGGAGCTGCCCGGGTGGCGAACGGACATCTCGGGTGCCACCGAGATCGGCGACCTCCCCCAGGCCGCCCGCGACTACGTGCACTTCCTGGCCGAGCAGATCGGCACGCCGGTCCGGCTGGTCGGGGTCGGCCCGGGCCGTGAGCAGTTCGTCCGCTTCGCCGCATGAGCAGCGGGCTCCCCGGCTCACCGGTCGAGCCCCCTCCGCCCCGCACCGTGTGCGTGGTCGGCTCGGGCGGTCGTGAGCACGCGCTCGCCAGGGTGCTGGCCCGCACCGCCGACGTTGTCGTGTGCCCGGGCAATCCCGGCATCGCCGGCCGGTCCCCCGAGGGCCACACCGTCACCTGCACCGACACACCCGTCGAGCGGGTCGAGGCCGACCTCTACGTGATCGGGCCCGAGGCCCCGCTCGTCGACGGTCTCGCCGACCGCCTGCGGGCGTCGGGGAGGCTGGTGTTCGGCCCCGGTGCGGACGGCGCCGAGCTCGAGGGCTCCAAGGCCTTCATGAAGGAGATCCTGGCCGAGGCCGGAGTGCCGACCGCCCGCTTCGGCGTCTTCACCGAGGTGGACGCGGCACGGGACTTCCTGCGGACCCTGACCGGACCCTGGGTGGTCAAGACCGACGGCCTGGCCGCGGGCAAAGGGGTGCTGGTCACCGACTCGCTCGCCGAGGCCGAGGCGGACGTCGAGGCGAAGCTCACCGGCGGCTCGTTCGGGGCCGCGGGCCGGCGGGTGGTGGTGGAAGAGGGGCTCACCGGCCCGGAGTGCTCCCTCCTGGTGCTCTGCGACGGCGAGCGCCTGGCCGCGCTCGCGCCGGCACAGGACTACAAGCGCCTGGACGACGGGGACCTCGGTCCCAACACCGGTGGGATGGGCGCCTACTCACCGGTCCCCGTCGTCGACGCCACCCTGGCCGATGGGCTGGTGGCCGACATGGTGGCACCGCTGGTCGACGCCCTCCGGGCACGCGGGATCGACTACCGGGGCGTCCTCTACGCCGGCCTCATGCTCACGCCCGACGGTCCGCGGGTCCTCGAGTTCAACGTGCGGTTCGGTGATCCCGAAGCCCAGGTCGTCCTCCCGCGCCTCCAAGGGGACGTCGCCGCCCTACTCGCCGAGGTGGCCGCCGGCAGGCTCCGCTCGACCCCGCGGTTCTCTGCGGAGTCGGCGGTCTGCGTGGTGCTCGCCGCCGAAGGCTATCCCGAGGCCCCCAGGGCGGGTGATCCCATCGCCGGACTCGACGCAGCGGGTGCGATCGACGGAGTCACCGTCTTCCACGCGGGGACCGCGGCGACAGACCCCGACTGCTCCGGCCCGGTGGTGACCGCCGGTGGCCGCGTGCTCGGCGTGACCGCCCTCGGCGCCTCCCTCGAGGTGGCCAGGGAGCGTGCCTACCGTGCGGCGGCCGAGCTGTCCTGGCCGGGCGTGCGCTACCGCTCCGACATCGCCCGCGTGGAGGCCGTGCTGCCCGGCGGGTCCACGCCGATCGGCCGGCGGGCCGGGGCCACCCGGTGATCCCGCGCTACGCGCCACCGGAGATGGCATCCCTCTTCTCGGACGAGGCGCGGTTCGCGATGTGGCTCCAGGTCGAACTCCTGGCGACCGACGGCTGGGTGATGGTCGGCGACTTGCCGGCAGCCGTCGCAGAGGCCTGCCGGTCCCGCGCCCCGGTGGTGGACGCCGCCTTCGTGCAGGGGGTGTCCGATCGCGAGCGGGTGACCGACCACGACGTGGCCGCCTTCGTCGACGTGGTCCAGGCCGCGATCGGCGAGCCGGAGGGGTCCTGGATCCACTACGGCCTCACCTCCTCCGACGTCGTCGACACCGCCCTGTGCGCCACCCTCACCCGCGCCGCGGACCTCCTCATCGAGGCCGCGACCGGGCTGGTGCGGGCACTGGAGGTGCGCGCGCGGGAGTCGATCGACCTCCCGGTGACCGGGAGGACCCACGGCATGCACGCCGAGCCGACCACCTTCGGGGTCAAGTTCGCCCTCTGGGCCCTCCAGGCCGACCGCGACCTGCAGCGCCTGCGTGCGGCCCGCCAGCGGGTCGCGGTGGGCAAGCTCTCCGGCGCGGTGGGCACGTTCTCCAACATCGATCCGAGGGTCGAGGCCCACGTGTGCCACGCGCTCGGGCTGCGGCCGGTCCCGGCCACCCAGGTCGTCGCCCGCGACCGGCATGCCGAGTATCTCTGGGCGTGCGCCTCGGTCGGTGCGACCATCGAGCTCATCGCGACCGAGGTCCGCCACATGGCCCGGAGCGAGGTCGGCGAGGTCGAGGAGCCCTTCCGGCCGGGCCAGAAGGGGAGCTCGGCGATGCCCCACAAGCGCAACCCTGTGCTCTCGGAGCGCCTCTGCGGTCTCGCCAGGGTCCTGCGCGGCTATCTCTCGGCCGGTTTGGAGGACGTCGCCCTCTGGCACGAGCGTGACATCTCCCACAGCTCGGTCGAACGGGTGGTCCTCCCCGACGCGAGCGCGCTCACCTACTACATGCTGCAGAAGGCCACCGGCCTGGTCGAGGGCCTGGTGCTGCATCCCGACCGGGCACTCGCCACCCTCACCGGCGGGAGCAACGGCCTGGTGTTCAGCCAGTCGGTCCTCCTCGCCCTGGTCCGCGGTGGTTACGGCAGGGACGCGGCCTACCGCATCGTGCAGCGGGACGCCCGGACCGCCTGGGAGAAGGATCGACCCTTCCGGGAGGTGCTCGATGACGACCCCGAGGTGACCCTCGATCCCGCCCGGCTCGACGAGGCCTTCGACCTCGCCCGCACCCTGCGCCACGTACACCGGTTCACCGACGCCCTGGAGGAGCTCGCACCATGACCCGTTCCGCCGACACACTCCCGCTGCTCTCGTCGGGGAAGGTCCGCGAGCTCTACGACGCCGGCGACGGCCGGTTGCTCATGGTCGCCTCCGACCGGATCTCGGCGTTCGACGTGATCATGGACGAACCGATCCCGGACAAGGGCCGGGTGCTCACCGCAATGACCGCGGCCTGGCTCGAGGAGCTGTCGGATCTCGCGCCCAACCACCTCATCAGCGCCGACCCGGCGGACTTCCCCGAGCGGGCGTCGGCCCTCCCCGGAGGGCTGGCCTCCCTGGCCGGGCGCGCGATGCTGGTCCACCGGGCCGAGATGCTCGACATCGAGTGCATCGTGCGCGGCTACCTGGCCGGTTCGGCCTACAAGGAGTACGAACGCGGCGGGCACCGTCCACGGTATGCCCATGCCGGCGGGGCTCCGCAATGCCGACCGCCTGCCCGAGCCGATCTTCACCCCCTCGACCAAGGCGACCGAAGGCCACGACCTCAACATCGGGATGGCCGAGGCGGTCGACATCGTCGGAAGGGAGGCCGCCGAGGCGGCTGCCGTGCTCTGCCTGGCCGCGTACACGCGGGCTGCGGAGCGGGCCGAACGGCAAGGCATCGTCATCTGCGACACCAAGTTCGAGCTGGGGTTCATCGACGGGCACCTCGCCCTCTGCGACGAGGTGTTGACACCCGACTCCTCGCGCTTCTGGCCGGCCGACGACTGTGCCCCGGGAACCAACCCGCCCTCGTTCGACAAGCAGCCGCTGCGCGACTGGCTCGAGGCCGAGCCCTGGGACAAGCGGCCACCACCACCACCCCTGCCCCCTGAGGTGGTGGCGACCACCGCGTCGCGCTACGTGTCTTCCTACGAACGGATCTGCGGGCGCTCCCTCGACGACTGGTACGGTGCCTGAGCATGGCCGCTGAGCGGCGGTTCTCGGCTCGGGTCGAGGTGCTCCTCCGTGACGGGATCGCCGATCCGCAGGGCGCGACCATCGAGCGCGCCCTGCCCGCACTCGGGCTGCCCGGGGTCACCTCGCTGCGTGCCGGGAAGTCGTTCCGCTTCGACCTGGTCGCAGGGGACGACGCGGAGGCGCTCGAACGGGCCACCGTGGTCGCCGACCGCCTGCTGGCGAACCCGGTCATCGAGGAGTCGGTGGTGACGGTGCACCCCGCCGGCGCCGAGAGCTGATGTCACCGAGGGTCGGGGTCGTCCTCTTCCCGGGCACCAACTGCGAGCACGACGCGGTCCGCGCCCTCGGGCTGCTCGGGGCTGACGCCGACCTGGTCTGGCACCAGGAGACCTCGGTGGCCGGCTACGACGCGCTGGTCCTGCCCGGCGGGTTCGCCCACGGGGACTACCTGCGGCCCGGTGCCATCGCCCGTTTCTCCCCGGTCATGGAGGCGGTCGCCGCCTTCGGCGCTGCGGGCGGCCCGGTGGTGGGGATCTGCAACGGGTTCCAGGTGCTGACCGAGGCCGGTCTGCTGCCCGGGGCACTCCAGAAGAACCGCGGCCTGCGCTTCCTCTGCACGACGGCCCGGGTCCGGGTCGAGCGCGCCGACACGGTGCTCACCGCCGGTGTGCCGGTCGGGACCGAGCTGGCCGTGCCCATCAACCACTTCGAGGGGAACTACACCTGCGACGCCGCCACGCTGGACGCCCTCCGTGCCGAGGGGAGGATCGTGTTGCGCTACGTGGAGAACCCCAACGGCTCGGTCGACGACATCGCCGGGGTGTGCAACGCAGGGCGCAACGTGGTGGGCCTCATGCCGCACCCCGAGCGGGCGTGCGACCCGCTGCTCGGGGCAGAGGACGGGGCCGTTCTCCTCCGTGCCCTGCTCGGCGCTGCGGGGGCCGTTCGCGGCGCACCGGCGGCCTGAACGGGCCGGCACCCGGAGCTCGCTGCGCGGTCAGCCGCGGGTGCGGGGGATCTTCGCCTGCTCGAGGACCGAGGCGCTGACCCCGACCGTCCGCCACGCCGAGTACGAGATGCCCTTGCGCTGCCCGTAGGGGCGGGCGACCTTCACGAAGCTCTTCTGGAGCGCGGCCATGTCGACCGTGTCACCGCTGTGGGCGAGCTCGTCCTCGAGTCGCCGGCGCTCCTCGACGAGGTGCAGCTTGGTCAGCTGGTCGGCCGTGGCAAGGGTGGACTCGATCGTCGCCAGCCGGCGGCGGATCGAGTCGGGGGTGCGCTTGCGGCCCCGGCGGGGCTTGGTCGACTCCAGCGCCTCGAGGTACTGGCGCACGATGCGCCCCTCCTCGCGTCCCTTGGCCAGCGCTGCTTTGTGGGCGTCGGTCATCGGAGTCTTCTTGCGGGATTTCCCCGCAGTGGTAGCTGCCATGCGGTCAGCCTCTCAGAGTGGTCCATTCCGGGCAAATTGCTGTCGATATACAGGAACGGCGCCGACAAATCGTGCGACCATGAGCGCCTGGAAGCAGGGATTTCACCGGCGGAGCACCCGGTTCCCTGCGACAGCGAGCGCTCTTTGTGGTCAATGAGAGCGCACGGAACCTGTGGCACCGCTCATAAGAGCGGTGGGGTGCGAGCCAAGGTGGAGGACCGTGCCGAACCCGGACCCCGCCAAATGCGCAGACCTTCCGACCCGTGCGGGTCCGCCGGTGCACCCGAACGGCACCTCCCGACAGGCCGGGGACGCGGCAGGGCCGGCGGGTACGCTCCGTCGGGTGGAGCCGGGTGCAACAGTGCGGTGCGACCGGTCCCGCTGCGGACCCGGCGCTGCACCGGGATCTCGGCCTCACCGATGCCGAGCGCGACGAGGTCGAGGCCATCCTCGGGCGTCCCCCCAATCGCCTCGAGCTCGCCCTGTTCGCGGTGATGTGGAGCGAGCACTGCTCCTACAAGTCGTCGCGGGTCCACCTGCGCCGCCTCCCCACCGAGGGTCCCCACGTCCTGGTGGGCCCCGGCGAGAACGCCGGGGTCATCGACGCCGGCGACGGCATCGCGGTGGCCGTCCGCATCGAGTCCCACAACCATCCCTCGGCCATCGAGCCCTACCAGGGCGCGGCGACCGGGGTTGGCGGCATCCTGCGGGACATCTTCACCATGGGCGCCCGACCGATCGCGGTGATGGACCCCTCTTCTTCGGCGACCCGGGAGACGCCCGCCAGCAGTGGCTGATCGAGGGCGTGGTCGCCGGTGTCTCCGGGTACGGCAACTCGGTGGGGGTGCCCACGGTCGGCGGCGAGCTCACCTTCGCTCCCTGCTACGCGCAGAACCCACTGGTCAACGTCCTCTGCATGGGGGTGCTGCCCACGGAGCGCCTGGTGCTCGGTCGGGCCTCGGGGGTGGGCAACCTGGCGGTGCTGCTCGGGTCGTCGACCGGCCGTGACGGCATCGGCGGGGTCAGCGTGCTCGCCTCGGCGGGCTTCGGGGACGGCGACGGGGCCGCCGACGCAGAGGCGTCCAAGCGCCCGAGCGTGCAGGTGGGCGATCCCTACGAGGAGAAGCGACTCATCGAGGCCTGCCTGGAGATGCTCGACGCCAAGCTGGTCGTCGGGATCCAGGACCTCGGAGGCGCCGGCCTGGTGTGCGCAACCAGCGAGACCGCGGCCCGTGCGGGGTTGGGGATGGACGTGGACGTCTCGGCCGTCCCCGTCGTGAGCCGGGAATGGCCGACTGGGAGGTGATGACCTCCGAGAGCCAGGAGCGGATGCTGGCCATCGTGACCCCGGCCGACCTGGCCAGGGTGGAGGAGGTCTGCCGGCGGTGGGAGGTCCGCGCCGCGGTGGTGGGGCGGGTCACCGAGCCGCCGGACGGACGAGCAGGGCCGGCTGCGGATCCTGGACGGCATGGACGGCGCCGTGCTCGGCGACCTCCCTGCGGCCGCACTCTCGGACGAGGCCCCCCTCTACCACCGGCCGCTCGCCCGGCCGACCGACCACGAGGCCCGCGGCGCCGACGATCCCGGGGCGCTGCCGGCGCCGGCCGACTGCGGCGCGGACGTCCTGGCCCTGCTGGCCGACCCGTCCTGGGTCTACCGCCAGTACGACCACCAGCTCTTCCTCAACACGGTCGAGGGCCCCGGCGGGGACGGCGCGGTGCTCCGCCTGGCGGCACCGGGGCTGCCGGCCTCGGAGCGCGGGCTCGCCCTCACCACCGACTCGAACCCGACGTGGTGCTCGATCGACCCGCGGGCCGGCACCGCGGCCACCGTGGCCGAGGCCACCCTCAACCTCGCCTGCTCCGGGGCGGTGCCCATGGCGGTGGTCAACTGCCTCAACTTCGGCAACCCCGAACATCCCGAGGTCATGTGGCAGCTCTCCGAGGCGATCGACGGCATGACCGAGGCCTGTGTCGCCCTCGGCCTCCCGGTGATCGGGGGCAATGTGAGCCTCTACAACGAGAGCGGTGGGGCCGACATCGACCCGACCCCGGTGATCGGCGCCCTCGGGCTCATCGACCGCCTGGCCGTCCGCCCGCCCGGGATCACCCTGGTGGACGGCGGCACGGTCGTACTCCTCGACGCCGGCGTCGGCACCTCCGGCGACCGACGCGGCGCACCGTCCCTCGCCGGGTCGCGCTGGGCGGTCGAGCGGCTGGGCCACCGCAACGGGACCCTCCCCCCGCTCGACCTGGCGGGCCACCGCCGTCTGGTGGCGTTCGTGGCCTCCCTGGTCGCCGAGGGGGTGGCCGGTGGGGACGGCCTCGTCGGCGGGATCCACGACGTCTCGGGCGGCGGCCTGGGCGTGGCGCTCGCCGAGCTGTCGGTCCGTTCCGGCCTCGGGGTCCAGGTTGCCGGGGTCGCCGACCACCACGAGCTGTTCACCGAGGCCCCCTCACGGGTGGTCGTCTGCACGACCCGCAGCCACGAGCTCACCTCGCGGGCGGCCGAGGCCGGGGTCGCCTTCCGGGTGCTCGGCGCCGCCGGGGGGGACCGGATCTCGATCGGGGACCTCGTCGACCTGGACCTCGAAGAGGCGGTCCGGTCATGGCGGGGGCGGCTGCCCGACCTGCTCGACGACCGGGCCCCCGTCACCAACTGACCGGCCGTGCGGCCGGCGGGCCGCGAGCTCCTCGAGCACCCGGTCGGGTACTCGCAGGTCGCCTTGACCGGTCCCCACCGCCAGGTCGGGCTTGGCCGTGCCGTGGTAGTCGGATCCGCCGGTCGCCACCAGGCCGAAGCGCCGTGCGAGGTGGCCGAGCTCGGTGCGCTGGCGCGGCGAGTAGCGGCCGTAGGTGACCTCGAGTCCGGCGAAGCCGGCACCGGCCAGGTCTTCCACCACGTCGGCCAGCTCCCTCCCCTCGACCCCGAGGCTGTAGGGATGGGCGAGGACCGCGACCCCTCCGGAGGCGGCGGCGGACGAGGCCACCTCCGCCGCGGAGAGCCGGGCCTTGGGGATGAAAGCCGGGCCGCCGTTCCCGAGGTAGCGGTCGAAGGCTTCGTCGATCGAGCTGACCGCACCGACCTCGACCATGGCCGCGGCGAAGTGGGGCCGCCCGGTGCCCTCCTCGCTGCCGGCCCGGGCTGCCGCCATCGGGAAGGTGACCGGGACGCCGAGCTCGGCCAGCCGGTCGGCGAGCGTCAGGTTGCGGTGACGCCGGTCCTCCCGGAGCCGGGCCAGTTCGGCCCCGAGGGGGCTCCCGTCGTCCTCCACGAAGTAGACGAGGACGTGCATGCCCCCCGAGGCCACCGGCACGCAGGAGACCTCGCACCCGGGGACGAAGGTGACGCCGAGCGCTGCGGCCCGTTCCCGGGCTCGGGCGATGCCGGCCAACGAATCGTGGTCGGTGAGCGCCATGGCGCTGCACCCGGCCGCCGCGGCGAGCTCGACCACCCGTTCGGGCGGATCGCTGCCGTCCGAGACGATCGAGTGGGTGTGCAGGTCGATCACGACGGCCGACGCTACCGGTCCTCGGCCCGCGGCACTAGAGTGGGAGCGAGCGGTTCGGGGACAGGTAGGACCCTTCCGTCGCTGACGAGCCCGACGACCCCGGTGCGTGTGGTGACCAACGGATGATGGAGGCCAAGGAAGCATGCGGCGTCTTCGGGGTGTATGCCCCGGGGCGTTCCGTGGCACACCTGACCTTCGACGGGCTCTTCGCCCTCCAGCACCGCGGCCAGGAGTCGGCCGGCATGGCGGTCAGCGACGGCGACGCCATCACGGCGATGAAGGACATGGGACTCGTCACGACCGTGTTCGACGAGCGCAAGCTGTCCGGACTGCGCGGCCATCTGGCCATCGGCCACACCCGCTACTCGACCGCCGGCTCGAGTGACTGGATCAACGCCCAGCCGGCGTTCCGCGGGGTCGGCCGGGCGGGCTTCGGGCTGGCCCACAACGGCAACCTGACCAATACCGCGATCCTGGCCGAGTCGGCCAACATGCTGCCCGGACTGATCGCCTCCGACAGCGACCTGGTCGCCGAGCTGCTGGCCCGGGTCTTCCCGCCGGACCTCCCCGAGCGCACCCCGGCCGAGCACGGGGTCGACCTGGAGCAGGCCCTGCTCACCGTCCTCCCGCAGCTCGAAGGTGCGTTCTCGTTCGTCCTGCTCGACGCCGACCGCCTCATCGGCGTGCGCGATCCCAACGGCTTCCGTCCGCTCTGCCTGGGACGGCTGGAGGCGACCGACGAGTTCGATGTGGGCTGGGTGCTGGCGTCCGAGTCACCCGCACTCGACGTCATCGGCGCCACATTCCTCCGCGAGCTCGAGCCCGGTGAGATGGTGGTCATCGACGGCAAGCAGGTCCGCTCGCTGCGGCCGTTCCCCGACGAGCGCCTCGATCCCAAGCTCTGCATTTTCGAGTTCGTCTATTTCGCCCGGCCCGACACCACCCTCTACGGCAACGAGGTCCACGGGGCCCGCCGGAGGATGGGACAGCTGCTTGCGACCCAGCTCCCGGTCGCGGCCGACCTGGTGATGGGAGTGCCCGACTCGGGCGTGCCGGCGGCCGAGGGATACGCGGTGGCCTCGGGCATCCCCTACGGCCAGGGCCTGGTCAAGAACCGCTACATCGGACGGACCTTCATCGCCCCGACCCAGGCCGAGCGGGCCAGCGGGGTGCGGCGCAAGCTCAATCCGCTCCGCGAGAACATCGCCGGCAAGCGGGTCGTCGTGGTCGACGACTCGATCGTGCGGGGCACCACCACCCGGGCCATGGTCACCATGCTCCGCGAGGCCGGTGCCACCGAGGTGCACCTGCGCATCTCGTCGCCACCCTTCAAGTGGCCGTGCTTCTACGGCATCGACACGCCCGACCGCACAGAGCTCCTTGCCGCGGTCAAGAGTCCGGACGAGATCGTCGAGTTCCTGAACGTCGACTCGCTCGAGTACCTGAGCCTCGAGCACCTGGTCCAGGCCATCGACGCTCCGGGCGCCGGGTTCTGCGACGCCTGCCTCACCGGCCACTACCCGGTGTCGGTGACCGGGGTGGAGCTCGGCGAGCGACCGGCGCTGCGCGAGACTGCGGGCCTCACGCGGGCGTGACCGGGAGCGTGCCGACCGAGGCACCCCCTCCCGATCCCATGGCTTCGGCCACCTACACGGGAGCCGGGGTGGACGTCGCCGCCGGCCGGCTGGCGGTCGAACGGATCCTCCCGATGGTGGCCTCCACCCGGCGTGCCGAGGTGCTCGGCGACCTCGGCGGCTTCGGCGGCCTGTTCGGTCTCGACATCGACCGCTACGAGCACCCGGTCCTGGTGGCTTCGACCGACGGGGTCGGGACCAAGGCGGCCGTTGCCCGGGCTGCCGGCCGGCTGGGCACCATCGGCATCGACCTGGTGGCCATGTGCGTCGACGACCTGGTGTGCCAGGGGGCCGAGCCGCTCTTCCTCCTCGACTACATCTCGACCGGCGCCCTCGACCCGTCCCGGATGGCCGAGCTGGTCTCGGGTGTGGCCGAGGGCTGCCGGCAGGTGGGCGCGGCCCTGCTCGGCGGCGAGATGGCCGAGCACCCGGGCGTTCTCGCGTCCGACGAGTTCGACCTGGTGGGCTTCGCGGTGGGCGTGGTCGAGCGCGACGCCGTCCTCGAGCCGGCCCGGGTCTCCCCCGGCGACCTGCTCATCGGGCTGCCCTCCCCCGGACTCCGCTCCAACGGCTACACGCTGGCCCGCCACGTCCTGTTCGACCGGGCCGGGCTCACCCTCGACTCCCCGGCCTGGGCGGGTGCGGCAACGACCGCGGCCGACGAGCTCCTCCGGCCCTCGGTCATCTACACGCCGGCGGTGCGGGCCGCCCTGGCAGCCGCCGAGGTCCACGCGGTCGCCCACATCACCGGAGGGGGGATCGAGGAGAACCTCCCCCGCGCCCTTCCGCCGGGGTGCCGGGCGGTGGTCGAGCGGGGAACCTGGGAGGTGCCGCGGATCTTCGCTGAGATCCACCGCCTGGGCCCGGTCGACGACGACGAGATGGCCCGCGTCTTCAATCTGGGCCTCGGCATGGTCCTGGTGGTCGCATCCGACGACGCAGACGACGCACTCGCCGCCCTCTCGGGGGCCGGGCTGGCGCCCGTCGTGGTCGGTCGGGTGGCCGCGGGTGAGCGCGGGGTCGAGCTGGTCGGACCGGCGCTCTGGCCGGACAGCGGGCCCGGGACACGAGATCGGTGAGCGGTCCGCTCCCCGAGACCGAGTTCGGAGCGCTGCGGGAGCATCTCCTCGAGCATTCGGTCAAGCGGGGTGCGTTCGTCCTCAAGTCGGGTCGCACGAGCAGCTGGTTCATCGACTCGAAGCAGACGGTCTGCCGCCCCGAGGCGATGCTGCTGGTCGCCGACGGCGTGCTCTCGGTCGTGCCCGACGACGCGACCGCCATCGGGGGGCTCACCATGGGCGCCGACCCGGTCGCTTTCGTCGTCGCGGGCATCGCTGCCACCCGTGGCCGGATGCTCAGGGCGTTCAGTGTGCGCAAGGAGGCCAAGGACCACGGAGCGGGGGGCCGGATCGCCGGGGCACTCGACCCGGGCGACCGGGTCGTGGTCACCGAGGACACCGTGACCCGTGGCACCTCCCTGCTCGAGGCGGCGCATGCGGT
The DNA here is from genome assembly GCA_963769775.1 of uncultured Acidimicrobiaceae bacterium. Taxonomy (GTDB): domain Bacteria; phylum Actinomycetota; class Acidimicrobiia; order Acidimicrobiales; family RAAP-2; genus Bog-756. The sequence goes on from CAVYNC010000009.1 coordinate 198,820, forward strand.
CGTCGAGGCCGGTGCGGTCCCGGTGCTGCTGCTGGCGGTGGTCGACCGCGGCGGCACCTGCGCCGAGATGGCCGCCGCCGAGGGATTCGCGTTCCGGGCGCTGCTCTCTGCGCCGGACCTCGGGTTCCCCTACGAGGGCGCCTGATCAGCGAATTCGTTGGAGAGCGGCATTGGCTGCCGCCACGTTGAACTCAGCCGGGTCGAACTTGTAACCGACCCACACCAGCATGTCGTCGTGCTCTTGGTGCTGCGGATCGGCAAGGGCCTCCAGGAACTGCTGGTAGCCGCCGACGCCGCCCACGTCTTCGGGAGGACAGGCACCCTGGCCGTCCAGGCAAACCCCGAACTGGCTCGCCGACCGTCATGCTGTGCATGTGCGAGTTCGTCCAGCCCATGGCGGCCTGGAAGATGTCGTGCAGCCTGGAGAGCTTCGCCCCGGCGGGAACGAGGACCCTCCGCCACACCGGCGGGTCGATGCCCTCGATGTTGATGCGGAGCTGGAAGATCATCTGTTGGGCCACTCCCGCAGACTACGCGGGCGGCTCGGGTCTCAGCGCCTCTGGAACGACAGTGCTGACCGCCAATGACGCGAGCAGGACCGTGACCAGCGGCACTGGCGAGGTATTTACATTCTTGTTTAGTCGAAGATATCATCGAGTATATGAGAACGTTAGCGCCCGCATCGCTGCCCATTTTCAGGTCGGCGCAGCAGCTGGCCATCTTGGCGACCCTCTTCGGAGGAAGGGGCGTCGAGCTGTCGGTTTCGGCCCTCGCGCAGACCACCGGCGTGGCGGTGGCAACAGCCAGCCGCGAGGTCGAGCGGCTCGAAGCCCACGGCATCGTCCGTTCCCGGAACGTGGGACGCTCCCGGCTCGTGTCGGCCAACTGGGATCTTCCCTGGGCCGATGCTTTGGCAAGCATCCTGGCCCACACCGCGGGTCTCCCGGCACGGCTCGTCGAGCAGCTGGGGGCTGTCCACGGAGTTCACGACGCCTACGTCTACGGCTCGTGGGCGGCCCGGCAAGCGGGTGAAGTCGGTCCTCCGCCGCACGACATCGACCTCCTGGTCGTCGGTCCGGCTCGACTCGCGGACGTCCGTCAGGTGCTTCGGACCCTGGAGAGAGTGATGGGGTTGGAGATCAACCCGGTGATCGTGAGCGACGACGAGTGGGAGAACGCGGACAACCCCTTCCTCGAGGAACTGAGATCGCGGCCGATCTTCCAGCTCGATTTTGAGAGCCGGCGCCGTGCCTGAGCAGAAGGGACCGGGAGGCGGCGTGGGCAGTCGTGGGGCAGCTGCCTGGTTGGCCGATGCGATAGCAACCGGACGTCTCCAGCGTCTACAACCCAGCATGCCTGCCGCTGCCGAGATGGTCGGCAGGGCGCGAACACATCTCGAGTCGGCCGGCATGATCGCCGCAAAGGACCCAACCCTGTGCGTGTCGGCATGTCACGACGCCGCTCGGCAGGCGATCTCGGCCCATATGCGAGCAGCCGGGTATCGGACCGCCAACGAAGCCGGGGCCCACAGACTCGTCGTCGAGTACGCACGGTTCATGTTGTCTGCGGTCATCACAAAGGCCGACATCGTGGCCCTCGATGACCTCAGACGAGAGAGGCACACGGCCGAGTACGGAGAGTTCGCATCTCGGACCATCACCGCCGAGGTTGCCGGCGACGCACTAACCCTCGCCAAGCGGGTCGTCGGTGCAGTTGCTGGCGATCTGGCCAAGCAGCAAAAGGGGAAGCGGTAGCGGTCGAGGGGTCAGGTCTTGGCTCGGTCAGTTGCCCGGACCCGGCGACCACGGAGTGGCGGTCGTGCGCGCCTGTGCCGGAACGACGAACGAGGCAGTGCAGACCGGCGGTTGGTGGCTCGCGACCTCAGCGCACAGGGCGGCGACGAGGTAGTTCGCCGCACCGCCGATCGCCTGGGCAACGGGTGTCCAGGGTCGGGACAGGTCAGTGCCGATCTGGTCGGGGCTCAGACCGGGCTGGTCATCCCGGGGGAGCGAAGAACTCGAGGGCGATGTTGTCCGGGTCGCGGAGCGAGAGGCCCGAACCGTACGCTGCATCGACGATGCCGCCGTGCGCGTAACCGAGCTCATCGAGCTGGCGCTCCCAAGCCTCGACCTCGGTACGGTCGGCACACGCGAATGCCAGATGGTCCAGGCCCGGGCGACGCTCATCGAACGGTTCGCGGCTCTTCAGATCCGGGAACTGGTGAAGACCGACGAGCGTGCCACCCATGAGCCAGACGACGTGACGGAACGGACCGGTGTCCTCGTCGAGTACCGGATCTGAACCGAACAACCGCTGGTACCAAGGGACGCTGCGCCCGAGATCGGTGACTGTCAGCGCGACATGGGTGATAGCGGGGAATTCGGGCATCGGCATCCTCCCGTCACTGGCTCTGGCAGGAGGATAACTGGTGGTCGGGACCGGCGTCGATCCGGTGACCTCACGCTTTTCAGGCGCGCGCTCTACCAACTGAGCTACCCGACCTCGCCCCGGTGGAACCGGGGTGGCGGACCTGACGGGATTTGAACCCGCGACCTCCGCCTTGACAGGGCGGCGTGCACTCCAAACTGCACCACAGGTCCCCAACCAGCTGCTCTGCGCTGGGGCATACCGCACCCCCAACGGGATTCGAACCCGTGTTACCGCCTTGAAAGGGCGGCGTCCTGGGCCGCTGGACGATGGGGGCTCGAACCCGGATGGAGCGTAGGGAGGATAGCAGAGGGATCAGAGCCCTCCCTCGGGGCGCCCCTCTTCCGGCAGGTCGGCGCTGAGGACCTCGACCATCAGGTACTGGAGCTCGCCGAGGAACTCGTAGAGCCCGTATTCGGCCGCGCGCGGGTCGTCCGGTGGCGGCGGCTGCATGTCCTCGGTGACGTCGAGCCGGGTCCCGAGCACCAGGCGGAGCGCGCCCACCGCGTCGAGCCACGCGGCGAACTGTGCGTCGTCGAGGGTGTCGGCGTCGGCCGTCTGGATGAGGACTTGGAGGGCCTCTCGGTGATGGTTGACCAGAGCGGTGTCCACCAGCGCCCGGTACTCGCGCTCCGCGTCGGCGAGCGTCTCCCCCGGGTAGGCGGGCGGGAAGAGCCGCCGGACCATCGGATCGCGGCTCTCCAGAGCGTCGGGCAGCTGCTGGGCGAGGTTGGCGAGGACGATCCGGGCATTGCGGTCGAGTTTGACCACGAACCGACCGTCACGTCGCCGACGGATCGGCGCGCTCACGTCGACTGTTCCATGGTGGCCCAGAGCCCGTGTTCGTGGAGGCGGTAGACGTCGAGCTCGGCCCGCTCCCGGGTCCCCGACGACACCACCGCCCGCCCCTTGTGGTGCACGTCGAGCATGAGCTTGGTGGCCTTCTCCTTCGAGTAGCCGAACAGCTTCTGGAGGACGAAGGTGACGAAGGACATCAGGTTGATCGGATCGTTCCAGACGATCACCAGCCAGGGTCGGTCGGTCGTGACGTGCTCTTCGATGTCGGTACGGACGTCCCCGGCGGGGACCGTCTCGATCGGCACCGCGCCGACCGACCCCGCCCGGTCGTGGACGAACCCGGCGCGATCCCCCGGCCCCGGCGATCTGCGCTGACGACGGAGTCTCACGCCGGTTCCGGCACCGGGGCCGCGCCCGGCAGCGGGTCGCGGTCGCCGCCGCCGGCCAGGGTCGACGGGTCGCTCCTGGCGCCCGGGTCCTCTGCGAGCTCGGGCCGATGATCGGAGAGGCCGTGGTGGAACCAGATCGCGGTCGACCAGACCAGGGTCGCTCCGAGGACGTGGATCCCGACCAGCAGTGCCGGCAGGTGGGTGAAGTACTGGGTGTAGCCGATCACCCCTTGGACGACCATGGCGCCGAGGAGGACCCGCCCCGACTCCTGCACCCGGGCCGGTGCGTCGGAACGCCAGAGCTCCCACAGCAGCACCAGGAGGGTGGCCGCGGTGGCCAGCACGATCTCGGCATGGATCCGGGTCATGGCGGAGAGGCCGATCGGCACCCGCTTGGCCCCCGCACCGCCCGCATGGGGTCCGGCCCCGGTGGTCGCCGTGCCCGCGGCGATGGCCACCGCGAGCATGCCGAGGTAGAAGCGGGTGATCATCAGCGCCCGCCGGCCGACCACGACAGAACCCCGCCCGGGCCCGTGCCCGGCCCGGAGCGTGAGCACGACGCCGACGGTCAGGAGGGAGATGCCGACCATGAAGTGGGTCATGACCACGTACGCGTTGAGCTTGCTGTAGACGACGACCCCGCCGATGACCGCCTCTGCGAGGACCCCGAGGACCAGCCCGACAGACAGCCAGCGCAGATCGCGCCGCCCGGGACGCCGGAGGAAGGCGGCCACCGCGGTCGCCGCGCACGAGACGACCAGGAGGGCCACGACCATCCGGTTGGCAAATTCGATCACGGGATGGAGGGCGAGCGGCGGCGTCAGCCGACTGCGCGAGCAGGTCGGCCAGTCCGGGCAACCGAGCCCGGAGTCCGAGAGCCGGACGGCGGCGCCGGTCGCCACATTGAGCACGATCGCAGCCAGGGTGCACCGGCAGAGGATGAGGAACGATCGGGGACCGGATCTCGGGAGGGACACCGCCCATCGATCGTACCGGCCGGTCCGGACGCGCCGCCTCCCCGCCGCGGACCCGCCGCCTCCGGGCGTTCCGGTGGCCGCCGACTCGGTAGGTCCCGGTGGCAGCCACTAATGTGACGCCCATGGCCCTACCCGCGGTGGCCCTGCCCAGCCGCCTCTCCGCCACGGAGCGTGTCCGCGCCTACGTGGCGCTGACCAAGCCGCGGATCGTCGAGCTCCTGCTCATCACCACCCTGCCCACCATGATCCTCGCCCAGCGCGGCCTGCCGCCGGTGCGGCTGATGGTGGCGACCCTGCTCGGGGGCGCGCTGGCCGCCGGCGGGGCGAACGCCATCAACATGTACGTGGACCGGGACATCGACAAGCTCATGCACCGGACCCGGGCGCGTCCGCTGGTCACCGGCGCGGTGAGCCCCCGCAACGCGTTGGTCTTCGCTGTCATCCTCGAGGTGGTCGCGTTCCTCGAGCTCTGGTTCTGGGTCAACCGTCTGTCCGCGGTGCTCGCGGTCTCAGCCACCCTGTTCTATGTGTTCGTCTATACGCTCTGGTTGAAGCGCACCAGCAGCCAGAACATCGTCATCGGCGGGGCGGCGGGCGCGGTGCCCGTCCTGGTGGGCTGGGCGGCGGTGACCGACAGCCTGGCGTGGGCCCCGTTGGTGCTCTTCGCCGTGATCTTCGTCTGGACCCCGCCACACTTCTGGGCACTCGCGGTCAAGTACCGGGACGACTACCGGGCCGCCAGCGTGCCGATGCTCCCGGCGGTGGCGACCATCGAGCGCACCGCCCTCGAGATCCTCCTCTACACGGTGGTGATGGTCGGGACCACCATCCTGCTGGCTCCGGTGGCGCACCTCGGTGTCGTGTACCTGGTGGCTGCGAGCGCGCTCGGTCTCGGGTTCATCGGCCTGTCGGTCCGCCTCTGCCTGCGGGCAACCCCGAGGGCGGCCATGCAGCTGTTCAGCTATTCGATCTCCTACCTGACCCTGCTGTTCGTCTTCATGGCGGTCGACGTCCTCATCCACCATTGACCGACACACCCGCAGCGTCGCCCACCACAACGCCGCCCGCCCCACGCCCCCCCCGACGCCTGCGTGCCCTGCTCATCGGGTGTGTCATCGCGGCTGGTCTGGGCGTCTTCCTCTTCGTGGGGCTGGGGACCTCGGCCAAGGGGGGGTCCGGTTCGGGCGCGGTGGTCGGTCCGGGGTCGATCGCCCCCGACTTCCACCTGCCCTCGCTGACCGGGGGCTCCCCGGTGGCGCTCGACGGGCTGGGTCGGGACCGGCACCGGGCGGTGGTCCTCAACTTCTTCGCCTCCTGGTGCGTGCCCTGCCAGAAGGAGACCCCGTTGCTCGCTTCCACGGAACGGGCGGAGCGTGCCAGGGGAGCGACCGTGCAATTCGTCGGTGTTGACGTGGCCGATCAGACCGCAGCCGCCCTCGCCTTCGTCCGGCAGTCCGGCATCGGCTATTCGGTGGGGGTCGATTCGACCCTCCAGGTGACCTCGGTCCTCTACGGACTCAACGGCGAGCCCAACACCTTCTTCATCGACGCCTCGGGGCGGGTGCTCGGCCACGTGATCGGGGCGGTGACCCCAGCCGAGCTCCGTGGGTGGCTCCGCCGGCTCGGCAGCCCGGTCTGACCGGACATCACTCCCAGCGAAAGGTGAGGCCGGCGACGAGGGGAGCGGCGACCGCCCAGGCGCCGAGCACCACCCAGTCGTGGAGTGCGACCGGGGTGCCGTGGCCGAGTGTCCCGTGCAGCGAGTCGGCGAGCGCCGCTGGCGGGAGGAGGCGGGACAGATCGGCCATCCACGCCGGCAGCTTGGCCAGCGGGATGAGCATCCCCCCGAGCAGGAGGAGGAGCACGAAGAGGGTGTTGACCACCGCCAGGTTGACCAGGGGCGCGAGCGTCCCGGCCAGGATGAGCCCGATGCCCCCGAAGGCCACCGTCCCGAGCACCATGGCGCAGATCGCCTCCCCGACCAGGGCGCCCGCCCCGCCGGGTCCCCCCGGGCTCCAGCCGATCGCGAAGCCCACCCCGACCAGAACCGCCGCCTGGAGCATCTCGACGCCGATGACGGCCAGGATCTTGGCGCCGAGCAGGCGGGGTCGCCCGAGGGGGGTGGCCCCGAGGCGCTTGAGCACGGCGTAGCCGCGTTCGAACCCGGTGCCGATGGAGAGTGCGGTCATCGCCGTCGACATGATGGCCAGGGCGAGGATGCCGGGGACGAGGAAGTCCACCGCGTGGTCGTTGCCGGTGGGCAGCACGTGCACCGCGGAGAAAAAGAGGAGGAAGGCGACCGGGATCCCGAGCGTGAGGAAGAGGGTCTCGCCGTTGCCGAAGATCATCGACCCCTCGGCCCGGAGCTGGGCGACCAGGGGGCGCATCAGCGCCCCCTGCGGTGGTGCCGGCCGCGCCCGCGGCGTTCGGGTGACACCACCGACCCCCCGTCCTCGGGGGTGTCGCGGTCGTGGGCGCCGACAATTGCCAGGTACGCCTCTTCGAGCGATTGACCGGTGCGAAGGTCGTGGAGGGAGAGGTCGCGCTGGGCGAGCCATGCGGCGAGTGCCGCCACGATCCCGGGAGTGGACGCTCCCACCGGTGGGCGGAGTCGGTAGGAGCCCGGCCGCTCCTCCTCGACGGTGCTGCCACCCCCGAGGGCCGCGCCGAGCGAGCCGGCGTCGATGCCGGGATCGGTCGAGAACCGGATGGAGCCGTCCGCGCTCCCCGAGGCGAGCTCGGCCGGGGTGCCCTCGACCAGCAGCCGTCCGTGGTCGATGATGACCACCCGATCGGCCAGACGCTCGGCCTCGGCGAGCTCGTGGGTGGTCAGGACCACGCAGCGGCCCAGTTCACGCTGGGCGGAGATGATCTCGCGGACCACGATCCGCCCCTCCGGGTCGACCCCCGCGGTCGGTTCGTCGAGGAAGAGCACCTCGGGCCGGCCGACGAGGGCGAGGGCCAGCGACAGCCGTTGCTGTTCGCCCCCCGAGAGCCGTCGCCAGGGCGTGCGGCGCACGCCGGCGAGACCGACCAGGTCCAGCAGTTCCGCGGGATCCTCGGGGTCCCGGTAGTAGCTGGCGAAGAGGTCGAGCACCTTTGCCGGGCCGAGCATCGGGTAGACCCCACCGCGCTGCAGCATCACCCCGATGCGCGGGACCAGCGCAGTGTGGTCGTGCCGCGGGTCGAGGCCGAGCACCCGCGCGGTGCCGCCCGCGACCGCCCGGTAGCCCTCGAGGGCTTCCACGGTGCTCGTCTTGCCGGCGCCGTTGGGACCGAGCAGGGAGACGACCTCGCCGCGGCGGGCGACGAAGGAGAGGTGGTCGACGGCGACCGTGTCGCCGTAGCGGATGACCAGGCGTTCGCAGCGGACGGCCGTCGCGTCCCCCGGGTCCGGCGCGACGGTCCGGTCGGACTCTGGGTCGGCGCCGTGCACGGATGGTCACGCTACCGTTGTGCGGTCATGATCGATATCCGGTTGGTGCGCGAGGACGCCGACGCTGTCAAGGCGGCACTCGGACGCCGGGGTGTCGATCCCGGCGAGGTCGACCGTCTGGTCGCGCTCGACGCCGACCTACGGGCCGCGGTGGGGGTTCGGGACGACCTGCGGGCGACGGTCAAGGCTCTCTCCAAGGAGGTGGGCGAGGCGCGGCGGGCCGGTGACACAGCCCGGGCCGAAGAGCTCACCGCACGCAGCCGGACCGCCGGCGAGGGGGAGCGTTCGCTGCACACGGCGGCAGACCGGGCCCAGGAGGCGGTGCGCGAGGCCCTCCTCTACCTCCCGAACCTGCCGTCGCCGGAAGCTCCCGACGGGGCCGGTCCGGAGGACAACGTCCTCGCCCGCACCTGGCCGCCCGAGCCGCCCGCCTACCGAGCATCCCAGCGGGTGCCCCACTGGGATGTCGGGGCCGAGCTCGGGATGCTCGACATGGAGCGCGGGGCCAAGCTCTCCGGATCGATGTTCCCCCTCTACCGTGGGACCGGTGCACGACTGCTCCGCGCCCTCAGCTCCTTCGCCCTCGACAGCCATGCAGACGAGTTCGAGGAGGTGCGCCCGCCCACCCTCGTGCACACAGAGACCATGGTCTCCACCGGCCACCTCCCGAAGTTCGCCGAGGACGCCTACCACCTCGAGCGCGACGACCTGTGGGCCATCCCGACCGCCGAGGTCCCGCTGACCTCGATGTGGCGCGGCGACGTGCTCGAGGAGGCCGACCTCCCCCTCAAGCTCACCGCCGGCACCGCCTGCTACCGGCGCGAGGCGGGGGCCGCCGGCAGGGACACCCGGGGCCTGCTCCGGGTGCACGAGTTCGACAAGGTCGAGCTCTTCGCCTACTCGACCCCCGAGCAGGCACCCGCGCAACTCGAGTCGATGGTGGCGAGAGCCGAGGGGTTGCTCCGCGAGCTCGGGCTCCAGTACCGCGTGCTCGACCTGTGCGCCGGGGACATGGGCAATTCGGCGGCGCGGACCTTCGACCTCGAGGTCTACGCGCCGGGAGTCGACCAGTGGCTGGAAGTCTCCTCGGTCAGCTGGTGCACCGACTACCAGGCCCGGCGGGCGGTCATCCGCTACCGGCCGGCCGGTGGCGGGAGCCCGGCCTTCGTGCACACGCTCAACGGATCTGCGCTGGCCTGGGCCAGGATCTGGGCCGCCCTGGTCGAGACCGGCCGCCGGGAGGACGGCTCGGTCGAGCTGCCCGGTGTGCTCGCGCCCTACCTGGGCGGGCAGACGGTCATCCCGGCGCGCGGCTGAACAGCTCGCGCTTCGGGTCGGGTCGCGCTGGGCTCAGTCGCGCTGCGCGTCGAAGCGGTAGCCCACCCCGCGGATGGTCGTGATCAGCTTCGGGGAGGACGGGTCCTCCTCGACATGGCTGCGCAGCCGCTTGATGTGCACGTCGAGCGTCTTGGTGTCCCCGAAGTAGTCGGAGCCCCACACCCGGTCGATGAGCACGTCCCGGGTGAGGAGGCGACCGGCGTTCTCCATCAGCAGCGAGAGGAGCTCGAACTCCTTCCGCCGCAGATGGACGTCCTTGCCCCGGATGAAGACGAGGTGCCGATCGGGATCGATCTGGATGCCCCCGGCCTCGAGCACCTCGGCCGCGCCGCCGTCGGTCGCCCCGCTCTTGTCCGACCCGTCGCCGCGCACGACCGCCCCGTCACCGGAGGCCAGCTTCGCTTCCGGCGACTCTCCGTTGGGCGTGCGGCGGAGCACGGCCCGCATCCGGGCCACCAGCTCGCGCAGCCGGTAGGGCTTGGAGACGTAGTCGTCAGCGCCGACCTCGAGACCGACCACGGTGTCTATCTCGGTGCCCTTGGCGGTGACCATGATGATCGGCACGGACGAGCGGGCACGGATCGATCGGCAGACGTCGATGCCCGAGAGGCGTGGCAGCATCAGGTCGAGCAGCACCAGATCCGGTTCGACGGAGGCGAACAGGCGGAGGGCCTCGGTGCCGTCGCGGGCAACGGTCACGTCGAACCCCTCGCGGGCCAGGCCGATCACCAACGCGTCGATGAACGACTCGTCGTCCTCGGCCAGGAGGACCTTGGTCTGGGTCGGATCCGCCACCGTCGATTTGCTCATGAGGCGTATTCGGGCGGGTTGGGGAGGACGAGGGTGAAGGTCGAGCCCTCCCCCTCGCGGGAGTCGACCTCGACCCGGCCCTGGTGGTTGCTCGCCACGTGGCGGACGATCGACAGCCCGAGCCCGGTGCCGCCCGAGGATCGGCTGCGCCCGTGGTCCACCCGGTAGAACCGTTCGAAGATGCGTTCGAGGTCGCGTGCGGGGATTCCCACGCCGGTGTCGGCCACAGAGAGGCGGATCTCGCCGTTGTCCTGGATTCCGGAGACCTGCACCGCGCTGTCCTCGTAGGAGAAGGTCACCGCGTTCTCGAGCAGGCTGTGGATGGCCGACACCAGCTGTCGGCGATCGCCCAGCACGTGGACCGGCGGGTTGGGCTCATCGAGGTCGATGGTAATGCGGCGTTGTTCGGCGGCGCTCCGGACCCGCTCGACGGCCTCGGCCATGACCAGGTTGATGTAGATCGGCTCGCGGGGCGGCGCCTCCTCCGACTCGATGCGGCTGAGGTCGAGCAGGTCGTCGATGATCCTGCTCACCCGGAAGGCTTCCGCGTGGATCCGGGAGGCCAGGCGCTGGGCCACTTCGGGGTCCGGCTCGACGGTGAGGGTCTCGGCGAGGAGTCCGAGCGCGCCGATCGGCGTCTTGAGCTCGTGGCTCACGTTGGCCACGAAATCGCGGCGGATCTCCTCCAGGCGCCGGCGTTCGGACACGTCGTCGATGATCGCGATGACCCCGAGCGGGCGACGACCGTCGTCGATGAGCCGGGTGCGCACGGTCAGGGTCTGGCGGGGAGGACCGTAGAGGTCGAGGGTCCGTTCGGCCGCGCCCTCCTGCCAGGCGTTCTCCAGCAGCTCGGTTACCGCCTGGGCGGCGAGCGCGTCGCCGTGCCGGTTGTTCATGAGCCCGACCGCACGGGCGTTGCGGAAGGCGACATCCCCGTTCTCGTCGCAGACGATGACCCCCTGGATGAGCGTGTCGAGGGCACGGCGCAGCCGGATGGCGCTCGAGCTGGCCTCGGTGACCGCTTCGGCGGCCTCCCCGGTGATCTTCTCGAGGTGGCTGAGGACCGGTTCGACCCCTCCGTCGTCGGGCGGTTCGACCCCGAGACGGTTGGAGAGCGCGGTGAGCCGTTGCTGGAGACTCCGCTTTCCGGCCCTCCGGCCGAGCCGTGCGGCGACCACGACTGCGACGACGGCCACGGCGCCCAGCACGAGGTACCCGATCGCGTATCCCGTCACCGCCCCAGCATGACAGGCCGGGCGCGGTCGGAACGCGACGCTGATAGGGATGTAAACATCATGGAAAAACATGAAACATCTTGAAATACTTCTACTGTCCCCCTATCGTGAGCCCATGACACCACCGCCCCTCTCCCCCCTGCCGGCTCTGCTGCGCCTCAGCTGGGCGATGCCCGAGCCGTCGACCGCCAGAGCCGTCCGTACCACCGACGTGACCCTGTCGCCCGACACCAACGCCCTCCCCGGGGGCCAGGTGCTCCAGCACCTGATGAACGGGATCGGGGGATGGGCGCTCGCCCTGTCCCTGGTCGGGCTGCTGGTCGGCGCGGCCGCCTGGGCACTCGGCTCCCACGGGCAGAACTACCAGCAGAGCTACGTGGGCCGCCGTGCAGTGCTCATCTCCGGGCTCGCCGCCCTGCTCGTCGGGGCAGGACCGGCCATCGTCAATTTCTTCTTCAACGCCGGACAGGGCGTGCATTGACAGTGCCGGCCCTGGTCGCCTTGCCGGCGGTTCCGGCGCTGACCTGCCCTCCGGCGGCCGGCGCCCTGGGTGGCGCAGGCCTCGGGCCGATCTGCTCAGCCGTCTCGGGCGTGGCCGGCGCCGCTGGTTCGGCCGCCTCCCAGGTGGCCGGAGTCGGGGTCGACAGCGTCCTCGGCGCGGTGGGTGGGTGGGTCACCCAGGGAGCGGTCTGGTTGCTCGGTCAGATCGGCGGCGTGCTGGCCGGCACGACCTCGGTCGACCTCGGTGCCCCGTGGTTCGTCTCCCACTACGAGACGATGGCCGCACTGGCCGGAGTGGTCGTGCTCCCCCTACTGCTGCTCGGGATCGTCCAGGCCGTCTACCGCCAGAGCGCGTCATCGCTCCTGCGGTCGGTCCTGGTCCACACCCCGCTGGCGCTGCTGCTCACCGCGGTGGCCGTGACACTCGTCCAACTCGGCCTCACCGTGACCGACGCGATGTGCGCGGCGGTCGCCGGAGGGGCCGGTCTCGATGCCGGCCATTTCCTCTCGTCGGTGGTCGATGCCCTGTCGTCGAGCGCGGCGGCCGGCCAGCCGGGGGTGCCGACCTTCGTCGTGTTCCTCGGCGCGATCGCCGTGGTGGCAGGCGCGGTGATGGTCTGGATCGAGCTGCTCATCCGCTCGGCCGCCGTCTATGTGGCCGTCCTGTTCCTTCCGCTGGCGCTGGCCAGCCTCGCCTGGGCGTCCATCTCCCACTGGTGTCGGCGACTCGTCGACACGCTGGTTGCGCTCATCCTTGCCAAGTTCGTCATCGTGGCCGTCCTGAGCCTGGCCGCGGGTGCCCTTGCCGCCGGGGTGGGCTCGGTACCCTCCGGCGCGTCGTCGCAGGGAGGCGGGTTCGCCTCCGTCCTCGCCGGTGCAGCCCTGCTCCTGCTCGCGGCCCTCGCACCCTGGGCTCTGTTCCGGCTGATCCCCTTCGTCGAGGCGGGCGCGGCCGGCCATCTCGAAGGCCTGGGACAAAGGGCCCGCACACGGGCCGCCGCGCCGGTCAAGGGCCTCGCCGCCGTCGCAATGCGGGCATCGATGGCCGGGCAGATCACCGGGCAGGTCGGCCGGCAGGCGGCCGGCGCGGGCACGGCGGGCATCGGCGTCGCGGGTGCCGCCGGCGGTGTCTCCGGGGGGCCGTCCGATTCGCGCGGCACGTCCGCCGCCCGCGGCTCCAGCGTCGGCAGCGGAGGGGTGGGCACCCGACGGAACCCCGGCGACGGGATCCCGATGTGGGAGCCCCACCCGGGGTCGACGGCGGTCTACCGCCGTTGGCTCGAGGAGCAGGATCCGGCCGACGACCCGGTCCCGGCGGCGTCCCGGACGGGGGACCCGGACCCCGCTTCTGTCCTGCGTCCGCTTCCCCGCCAGAGCGGGGCGCTGGCGCCCGACGCCCTCGGACGCGATGCGCTCGGGCCCCGGCTCGTCGCGGCCCGTCAGTCGCCGGACCCGCCGGCCCGGTGAGCGAAGGCGACCGGCGCGGCGAGGCGGCGCGGGTGCGCTACCGCTTCCCGCCGCTCGAGCGGCGCGGTGTGGTGGCCGGTTGGCGGGGCGGCCAGATCGCCGTGGTGGCGGGCGGGCTGCTGTTGGCGGTGGTCGCGGTGCGGGTCGCTCCGTCGTTCGCCGGGGTGCTCGTCGCGGTGACCCTGGTGGCCGCGGCCGTCGCGCTGGCGTTCTGGCCGGTCGGCGGACGGACCGGTGAGCAGTGGCTCCCGCTGGTGGCCCGGTGGGTCTGGGCAGGGGCGGCGGGTCACCGCCGCCAGTTGCACCCGGGGCCCCGCCGGGGTGTCCCGGTCGCGGTGGACGCGACCAGGGTCCCACCCGGGCTCGGGACCTGCCGCACCCCCGGCGTGCCCCCGCCCTCGGGGGGCGGGACGGTCTTCGACGGACTCCGGGTGGAGGCCCTGCCGGTCGATCCGGCGGGTCCGACCGGCCCGGTGGGGGTGGTGGTCGATCGTCCGGGCCGCGCGCTGACCGCGGTGCTGGCGCTGCGCGGCCACAGCTTCGCCCTGCTCGGGCCCGAGGAGCAGGACGCGAGGGTCGGTGCGTGGTCGCGGGCGCTGGCGTCCCTCGCCCGGGAGGGGAGTACCGTCCACCGCGTCCAGTGGGTCGAGACCTGCCTGCCCGACGACGGCGATGCGGTGAGGGAGTACGTGGCCGAGCGAGCGGTCCTCGGGGCGGACACGCCGGCCGGCGCGACCTACCGCGCCCTGGTCGACGAATCGTCTCCGGTGACCCGGCGGCACCAGGTGGTGGTCGCGGTGTCCCTGCGTCCGGCGCGGGCGGCCCGGGCCGTGCGGGCCGCCGGGGGAGGGCTCGGTGGTGCCGGCGCGGTGCTGGTCCGCGAGGTCGACGCCCTCCGACGGGCCCTCGAGGGCGCCGACGTGACCGTCGACGGCGTCCTCGGTCCCCGCGCGCTCTGCGAGGTGCTCGCCGCTCCCTGGTCCCGGGACCGTTCGCGGGACCGCCACCCATCCGGCGGCACCGACCGGCCGTTGAGCGCGGTCTGGCCGATGGCGGTGGAGCCCCGTTGGGACGCGGTCCGGACCGATGGGGTCTGGCACGCGGTCTACTGGATCGCCGAGTGGCCGCGGGTGGAGGTCACCCCCGACTTCCTCGGGCCGCTGCTCTTCGCCCCGCTCCGGCGGTCCCTCTCGCTGGTGATGGAGCCGGTCGGTCCGGTCCGCGCCGCCCGCCAGGTTGCCCAGTCCCGCACGGCCGACCTGGCCGACGGCGAGCTGCGACGGCGGGGCGGGTTCCTGGTCACCGCCCGTCACGCCCGCGAGAGGGAGAGCGTCGAGGCGAGGGACGAGGAGCTCGCCGACGGGCACGCCCAATTCCGGTTCTCGGCGTTCCTCACGGTGACGGCCGACTCGAGGGGAGAGCTCACCCTCGCCTGTTCCGCGCTGGAGCAGGCCGCAGGCCAGGCACGCCTCGAGGTCCGTCTCCTCTACGGGCAACAGGACGTCGCGTTGCTCTGCGGCGTCCCCGTCGGGCGCGGGCTCGCGTGAGCCGGCTGCCTCCCGGGCTCCCGGCCCATGTGGCGACGACCCGGCACCTGGGGGCCGCCTATCCGCTGGTCAGCGAGGCCGGCCTCGGGCACGAGGGGGTGCTGATCGGCCGGGATCTCCTCGGCGGTTCGTTCGTCTACGACCCGTTCGCTCTCTATCGGGCCGGCGTGGTGACCAATCCCAACATGGTGGTCATCGGGCAGATCGGGCGCGGGAAGAGCTCGTTCGTGAAGTCCTACCTCTGGCGCCAGGCCGTCTTCGGTCGCCATGCCTGGGTGGTCGACCCCAAAGGGGAGTACGGCCCGCTGGCCGAGGCGTGGGGGGTCGTCCCGCTCTCGCTGCGACCGGGGGGCGCGATCCGCCTCAACCCACTGGACACCGCATCCCCGGGACCATCCGGTGACGCGGAGGGATCCGGATCCGATCCGGTCGGGGACGACCACCGCTGGCGCACCAACCTGACCTCGTCGCTGGCCGTCGCCTGCCTCGGTCGCGACCTGCTGCCTCGCGAGCGTGCCGCGGTCGACGCAGCCGTCGGGACCGCGGCGGCACGTGCCAGGGACCGTGAGGGGGCAGCGCCCACCCTGCCCGAGGTGGTGGAGGCGCTCCTCGCGCCCGGGGCCGACAGCGCCTCGGCGCTGCGCACCACCCGGGCCGATCTCATGGAGGAGGCACGGGACGTGGCGCTCGAGCTGCGCCGGCTCGTGCACGGGGACCTCTGCGGCATGTTCGACGGCCTGACCACACTGGGGTGGGCGGCTCATGCGCACAAGATCCGTGCCCTTGGCATCGGTACCAGGCTATGAGTTTAGTGCTCCTGGGTTGCCTGCCCCGCAACGGCATTCGGGCCTGTGGACTAATCCCACTCCGGCGAACCCCTGGTCGGCATGGTTAGCGACCTACCTCTAACACGCTTGGGCATGGACAGTGCTAGGACCGTCTCTTAGGTCAACTTCAACGTCACCATGGCGACGGCCGTTTGATGTTTGCTCTTTGTCGAGTCGGTCACCTGAACCTTGAAGGTGTAGGTCTTGGCCGTCAACGACTTGCTGGGTGTTCCTGAGAGCACACCGGTCGAGCTCAGCTTGAGGCCCGTTGGGGGTGAGGAGAGGGCCTTCCAGGTCAGAGGCTTCACGCCTCCGATTGCTGCAAGCGTGGTCTTGTAGATGGAGCCCCGCTTCCCAGCAGGGAGAGCGGTGATCGAGACGTAGAATCCGACGACGGTCAGCGTGAACCGTTGAGTCACTGTGCCGACGCTGTTGTGCGCTGACAAGGTGATGGGGTAGCTGGCACCAGTCCCAAGGGCCGGAGTACCGGACAGGACCGCAGTCCCATTGTACTTGGTTTGGAACTTCACCCTCTGGGTAGTGATCCGGTCTCGGTAATCGCCGCCGGAGGATACCCGGGAGCGGTGGCGACGAAGTTGAATGTTCTAGCAACCTTCACAGACGTACTGGAAGGACTGGTGAACGTGGGCGCGGCGAATACGAAGAGGGTAAGAGTTTGGCTGACGGTTTGCTGGGTGCCGCCGCTCCCAAAGGTTGCGGTGAACGTCGGGCTGTAGACCCCACCAACGGTTGCGCCACTGGGAGTCCCCGAGAGGGTCGCAGTGCCGTCGAGATTGTCCTGGAAATGAAGCCCTGCGGGCAGTTTGCCTGACTCGCTGAGAGTTGGCGTCGGGCTCCCCGTTGTCGTTACGGTGAGCGAGAACGGTGTCCCGGCATGTGCGGTGGCACCACCAGCACTGGTGATGGCCGGGGTTGGAATAGACGTGGCGAAGACCGTGCCGGTGAGTTGGCTGATCGTCGGGACCGTCGTTGCATCAAGCGTGGCCGAAAGGCATCCTGCTACTGGGTCGTAGGTCGGACCAGGGTCGCCCACGACTGGGGACCATCCACCTGCTCCGGAGTTCGCCGTCGGGTCCCACCAACTGAGGACCGAAGATGCCGTCACGTTGTTGCAGTCTTGAATGACGACACTTGAGAACGCATTGCCCGACGAAGCAGCCACATCAAAATAGTTCGTGCCATCATTGAGATCGCCGACAGGGCTTGTCCCGTACTGCGTCTCACTGAGGGTGTCGACCCCTGGGGTCCCACCCTGAGCCGTGGCTTGCACCTGAGCAGAACCCGTGGAGATGGTGCCTCCGGTCGCAACCACTGAGGTATTGGTGAGTGTCGTTGAAGCCGGTGCGTCGTTCGCATCTCCCAAGTAGGAAGCCGTCACGGTGTAGGGACTGTCTGATGCCTGCTCAGTTAGATCGCAACTTCCCGCGCCGTCAGTGAGCGAGGCGATCGAACACGATGCACCTTGGTCGTCACTGATGTCGACTTCTCCAGTTGCCGCAGGATCGGCACCGCTGAGAGTCGCCGTGTACGTGACAGGACCGGAATCGACGGGAAGAGTAGACGGTGTTAGCGAAAGGGTTGGCAGGAAGCTCGTTGTAGTTCCGCTCCACGTTCCGCTGTAACCGTTGTAGACGAACGTGCCTGACCCTGGCACGGTCTGTCCGTTGACAGCGTACGTTCCAAGAGCTTGGTTGTTTGCACCGTTGAGGCTGAGGTCGATTGTGCCGCAAGAGATGATCCCGCTTACCGTTATGGATGAATCAACCGTTCCCGACACTGTCCCGTCAGGTGCGACCGTCCAGGTCCCGGTCCAGTTGCCGTGGATTGGAGCTCCGGTACTTGAAACAGTGTCGTAGGTTCCCGACCATTGAGCAGTCCCGACTAGGTCGCCGCAGCCCAGAAGCACTGCACTGCTTGCGTGGTGTTGCACACGGATACTCGTCGCCGCTTGTTGGTGCGGGGACGTGATCTCCAGAACCCCTGCAGAGAGGACAGCGACGAGTCCGCCCGCTACCAGAATCCGCCATTTCCGAGTAAGCACGTGCTTCCCCCTCCTCAACACGCCGTGAGCACCTCAGCATACGGTAGGTGTGATGGTAGCACCCCCCCTCTTCTTGTGCGACGCAAATCCCATGAGCCTGGCATCACACTCTGTCCCCTAACGCCCCGGCCAGTCCAAGGCCGTTGACGCTCAGTCACCCTGACCGCACTAACGGTGCCGATTACGAAGGGTGCCCCACATCGCCGGATCAGTGGGATACCGATTTCCCACCCCAGCGCTCTTGTCCTCGGTCCATCTGCCGATCGCACGGGTATCGTGCGACATCATCGACGGAGGGAGAGCCAATGAACAGCGATGAGCTGAAGGCGATGCAGGCTCCCATCAAGGAGCGATATCGGGAACAGCCGGACACTGCCGTTGTGACACTCAAAGCTGAAGGTCAACTGGGTGACGACCTCTCGTGCTCGGTACAAACAGGCCGGGCACTGGTCGAAGCTGGACTCCATCCAGCTACGGGAGGCGATGGCACTCAGGCTTGTTCCGGAGACATGTTGCTCCAGGCACTCGCCGCATGCGCAGGGGTCACGATGCGCTCAGTGGCTACTGCGCTTGGGATCATCGCAACTGGCACGGTGAGAGCCGAAGGCGACCTGGACTTTCGAGGGACGCTGGGCGTAGACAAGTCCGCTCCGGTCGGATTCTCGGATATTCGCTTGTCTTTCGATCTCCAGAGTGATGCCTCGGAGGAGCAACTCGGTACGTTGCTGCGTCTGACCGAGCGGTACTGCGTAGTACTCCAGACGCTGGCGAATAGCCCCAAGGCTGACAGCTTCGATTGGCTGAAACCAGGTTGAATCTGCGGACCGTCCGTGTCAGGGGGTACCGACAACTGAAGCACGAGCTGCCTTTCAGGCGCCCCTGCGTACCAGTTCGGCGGCGCAATGAGCCACAGTTTAGGTTGGCTTCAACCATAGGGTAAAACGGCATGTTCGACGGGCAGACCACCGAGGGCCTGCGCCTCGACGGCCCGCTGGTCGTGCTCGACCTGTCCGCCGTCTACCACTCGCCGGCCCTCGGCGTGCTCATGGCCTGCGCAGCGGCGTGGTTGCAGCACGCGGTCCGGGCCGGCCGGCGCAGCCGGATCCTCCTCGTGGTCGACGAGGCCTGGGCGATTCTCGGGAACCTCGGCGTGGCCCGCTGGCTCCAGTCCTCCTGGAAGCTCTCCCGGGCGCTCGGGGTGGCCAACATGGCCGTGCTCCACCGCCTCTCGGACCTGGCCTCGGTGGGTTCCGCCGGCTCGCGAGCAGGTCGGGCTGGCCGAAGGGCTCCTGGCCGACTCGGAGACCCGCGTGGTCTACGCGCAGTCCCCGGGGGAGGTGGCCCGGACCGGCGAGCTGCTCGGGCTCACCGCGACCGAGGCCGAGCTGGTCACCGAACTGCGGCAGGGGACCGCGCTCTGGAAGGTCGGGCGACGGTCGTTCCTCGTCGAGCACCGGCTGGCGTCGGGGGAGCGGTGGCTCACCGACACCGATCAGGCCATGACCGAGCCGGCCGATCCACGATCGGGTGGTGACCGGACCTGGCGACGGTGCGCTCCCGTGCCCGTGAGCGCCCCGTCGGTGGCCATGGAGCTCGGCAGCATGGTGCTCGGCTGGGCGGCGGTCGCCGTCGCGGCCCTCGCACCCGGTGCCCCCGGCCGGCCGGCGGAGCGGGCGGCCACCCGCGTGCCCGGCCGAAGCCGGGAGGCCGCGTCCCCCCGACGGGCGCACGGTGGGCCCGGACCGGTGACCTCCGCGAGCTGATCGTGCCCGGAGGAGGCCGCCCACCCTCCGGGCGCCTGGTGCTCGGCCGGCCGGGACGGCGTCGCTGGCCGCCGAGGTGTCCCAGTCGGTGATCGTCTTCGGTCCGACCCAGTCACGCAAGACCTCGGGCTTCGCGGTCCCGGCCATCCTCGACTGGGCAGGGCCCGGTGCTCGCTGCGAGCGTGAAGTCGGACCTGCTCGAGCACACGGCCGTCCACCGGCGCACCCTCGGCCGGGTCCAGTGCTTCGACCCCACCGGTGCGACCGGATGCCCGCCTCTCCGTGGTCGCCGCTGCCCACGGCCCGCACCTGGCCCGGGGCGCGTCGCGCGGCGGCCATCCTCACCGAGGTCGGCCGCACGTCGGTCGGGACCATGAGCGACGGGGACTTCTGGTACGCCACGGCCGCCCGGATGCTCGCACCGCTGCTCTTCGCCGCCGCCCAGGGTCGCTGGGCGATGGCCGACGTCGTCCGATGGGTCGAGACCGCGGAGGAGGTCGAGGTGCTCGACCTGCTCACACGCAGCGGCGTGCCCGAAGCGCTCGACGCCGCCCGCCGGCCTTCGGCAAGGAGGAACGCCAGCGAAGCTCGATCGTCCACGACGGTGGAGACCGCTCCTCGAGCCCTTCGGCGGATCCGGTCGTCGCTTCGGGACGACGGTGAGATGCGGGTGACCGGTCGAGCCGACCGGCTGCTCGACGGGCCCGAACACCCTCTACCTGTGTGCACCGGCGCAGGACCAGCGCCGGCTGACCCCCTGTTCGTCGCCTTGCTGCGCAGGTGATCGACCGGCCTACGGGCGGGTCGCGCGAACGGCCAGCCGCTCGACCCCGCCGCTCCTCGTGGTGCTCGACGAGGCGGCGAACATGGCACCCGTCGCCGACCTCGACGTGCTCGCGTCGACCGCCGCCGGCCACGGGGTGCAGCTGGTCACGGTCTGGCAGGACCTCGGCCAGATCACGCGCGCTACGGCCCGAAGGGCGGCAGGGTCGTCAACAACCACCGGGCGAAGGTCTTCCTCTCGGGGATCTCCGACCCCCCGACCCTCGACCACGCGAGCCAGATGATCGGAGACGAGGAGCTCCGCTCTGCCGGCCACGACCTCCGGCGGAGAGGCAGGACGGCATCACCCACTCGCCGTCGTGCGTCGCCTCTCCCCGCCGACGCACTGCGCCGGGTACCCCCGGGGACGCCGTGCTCGTCTACGCGACCTGCCGCCGGCGCGGCTGCAGCTCCGCACCTGGTTCGACGACCCGCAGCTGCGGGTCGGGTGGGTGTGGCACGCGGCCACAGGGGGGGCTCAGCCGGGGGCGCGGGGGCGACGAGCGGCCAGGGCCTGTTCCTCTCGGCGACGGCCAGGGCCAGGTCCAGGAGGAGCTCCTCCTCATGGTGGCGACCTATGACCTGCATGCCGACCGGAATGTCGTCCACGAGCCGACCGGGATGGACACCGCCGGCTTGCCGGCGAGGTTGACGGGGAAGGTGAGGGCACCCTTGTTGCCGGGCCCGCACGAAGCCGTAGGTCGCGACGAGATCCACGTCGCCGACCTTCATGGGCATCGGTCCCTCGGCGGCGAACGCAAGGTCCGGGTTCGTGGCGGAGAGGACGAAGTCGGTCTGCTCGAAGATGTCGGCCATCGTCTCGTTCACCCTCACTCGGAACGACTCGGCGGTGCCTGCCATCGCCAGGTCGTAATGGTGATGGCCGATGTTCATGCCGAACATGATCTCCATCGTGAGCTGGCCCTCGCAGGCGGGGTAGCGGTCGGCGAGGTCGGCTCGCAAGGTCACCAGGTTCGACATCGCCCATTCGAAGAGGGCGGGTGGGAGATTCACCGCGACGTCGACCCGCTCGAGACCGGCGTCGGAGATGAGGGCTTCGGCCGCTCCGGTCACGAACTCTGCGACCTTGGGGTGCACGATCGCCACGCCGAGGTCGATCGCTATCACTGCCCGCTTGCCGCGCAACTCCGAACGGTGGCTCAGGCCCGGTTTCCCAACCGTGGACCTTCGGGAGGCTCAACGTGTCGCGAGAATCGAACCCGTTGCACACATCGAACCACCGGGCGGTGTCCCTCACGGACCGGCTGACGCAACCCAGGGTCACGGTCAAAGGTGTCTGGTGCGCCTTCGGGCCCTTCGGGATCCTGACCGAACGTCGACTTGAGGCCGAACATCCCGGTGAAGGAAGCAGGGATCCTGATCGAACCCCACCGTCGCCACCGGACGCAATGGGCACGAGCCCGCCCGCCACGGCCGCAGCAGACCCGCCGGAGGATCCTCCGGGCGTGAGAGCGGGGTTCCACGGGTTCCTGGTGGTGCCGTGCAAGCGGGTACTCGTCACGTTGATGCCACCGAACTCGCTTGCGGTCGTCTGGCCGGCCAGGACCGCACCGGCGGCGCGCATGCGCTGCGCTTGGGTCGTCGTGTGATCTGCGGTCCGGTCGGCGAAGACGAGCGAAGCCTCGGTGAACGGCCAGCCCTCGATCGCCTCGAGCTCCTTCATTCCGACCGGCACCCGCCGAAGGGCAGTGAGACGTCGGCCGACGCGGCGACCGTCCGGGCGGTCTCGGCGTCGAGGTGGGAGAAGGCGTTGAGCCCGGAGGCCCCGATGGTCGCAACGCTTGCATCCACCGCCTCGGTGGGGTGCACGGTGCCGGCCCGGAAGGCCTCGACGAGCGAGCAGGCGTCACCGAGCCAGGGGTCTGCGGTCATCGCGGGGACGCTACCCGGGCCGCGGGGGTGGCGCATCGGGATGTGGCGGGTACGGCGCGGAGCGCGGTCCCGGGTTTAGCGTGGGCCCGATGAGCGACCACGTCCTGTCCTCCCCCGGCACCCGTTCCCGGCTCTGCGGCCGGGGGCACCGGGAGCACCCCCCGGCATCCGTTCACCCTGGCAGTGGACATCGGGGGGACCGGGCTCAAGGCGTCGGTCCTCGACGCAGGGGGCAGGATGGTGGCCGATCGGGTCAAGATGCCCACTCCCTATCCGATCCCCCCCGAGACCCTCGTCTCCTCGCTCGTCCGGCTCATCGCGCCCCTCCCCGAGACCGAGCGGGCCTCGGTCGGGTTCCCCGGGATGGTCCGGGACGGCCACGTGCTGTCGGCCCCCCATTTCTCGACCAAGAGCGGACCGGGCAGCCCGGTCGACGGTCAGCTCCTCGCCCGGTGGTCAGCGCTTCGACCTGGCGACCGCCCTCACCACCGCGTTGGGGATCCCCACCAAGGTGGCCAACGACGCCGACATCCAGGGTGCCGCGGTGGTCTCGGGTCGGGGGCTCGAGTTGGTCGTCACCCTCGGCACCGGGTTCGGGACCGGCCTCTTCTACCAGGGCCAGCTGATGCCCCACCTCGAGATCGCCCACCAGCCGTTCCGCAAGGGGGAGAGCTATGACGAACAGCTCGGCGAGGCGACCCGCAAGGAGATCGGGGAGGAGCGCTGGAACAAGCGGGTCCAGCGGGCGATCGGCAACATGCGCACCCTCATGTTCTTCGACCACCTCTACCTCGGGGGCGGCAACTCGCGCCGCGTGATCCGCCACCAGCTGCCGGACGACGTGACCGTCGTCGACAACTCCGCCGGCATCCTGGGCGGCATCCGCCTCTGGGAGCCGACCCACGTGGCCGTCAACCGACCGGAGGACCCGGTCTCCTGATCGTCGGACCGGTCCGTCCCGCCGGTCGCCCCCGCCGCGCTAGCCGTTCTGCCACCGGCGCCAACGACGGTCGACCTCTTTGAGCTCGCGCTTCCACCCCCGCCGGGCCTCGTCGGCCCTCGCACGCTGCGCGAGGACGAGCTCGTCGATCGGGGCGGCGAGATCCCCGCGTGCGTGGGCCAGCGTCGCCAACCAGTCGAGCGAGTAGACCGCGTCGTGCAGGTCACCGAGCTTGCTCTGGAGCCGTTCGGCCGCCCTGGCCGTCTTCTGCGCCGGGTCGCCCTCGACCAGGGCGACCGTCTCGCATCCGTAGCGCAGGTCCTTGAGCCGGATCCGCACGGCGTGGAGATTGGCCTCCGAAGGCACCTTGCGGGCGGTCCGGGCCGTACCCCGGAGATCGCGACGGGCCCGCTGCAGCATCAGCGGGAGCACGTCCGTTGCGGGCCGCTTGGCCTTGGGCTTGAACTCGGGGCCCTCCCAGAGGACCATGATCTGCTCGGTCAACCGTGAGCGTCGCGGCCCGGTGCGCAGGGCGGCCATCTGGTCGAACGTCACCCGTCGCTGGGTCTCGACGACCGCCAGCAGACGGTCGACATCCTCCGCGTCGAGGACGTCGTTCCCGGTGCCGGTGATGACCGCCGCCAGGATGTCGAGGTCCCGTGAGCGTCCGAGCTGCTTGCCGTACCATGCCAGTTCTGCGCGGAGCGACGTGCCCCACCCGGGATCGAGCAGGAGCCGGAAGGTCCGCAGGTTCGAGCGGATGCGACGCATGGACACCCGGCTCTGGTGGATGCGCTCGACGGGGGTCGATCGCCGCTCGGTCCCCTCGAGGGATCCGGCGGCGGACTGGGCCCACAGGGGACGGGTGCCGAGCGTCGCATCGAGGCCCTCGGCCGTCCCGTCCTGGCGGGCCGTGTCCTCCAGGCGGTCGCCTGCATCGTTGAGCAGGAAGGTGCGGGCGGCCACGGCGAGGACCCGGTGGAGCACCATCCCGGCGGTCGGCTCGGGGAACAGGGTGTCGAGGTGCGCGCCGCGCTCCTCGGGTGCGGGCGCGGCGGGCACCTGCCCCCCCTCCTCCTCTGTGGACTCGATGGTCATGACCAGGGCCTCCCACCCACACACTACGAGTGCGGGGACACCGCTGCCGTCGGGCGGCGCGGCACGGGCAGCCCGCCGACCGGGCACGGATCCGTGACGCGGTGCACCGGTACCCTGGGACGATGCACGCGGTCACCATCGTGGACGGGGATCTCCGGTGGCAGGAGCGTCCCGACCCGGTCCCGCGAACGAACGAGGTCGCGGTCACGGTGGCCGCCGCCGGGATCAACGCCGCCGACCTCCTGCAGCGGGCGGGCCACTACCCGCCGCCGCCGGGGTGGCCGGTTGACGTGCCCGGCATGGAATTCGCCGGACGGGTGCTCCGGGCCGGCCCCGGCGCCGGCCGGTTCGCCCCGGGCGACCGGGTGATGGCCCTCTGCGGCGGTGGTGGCCAGGCCGAGGTCGTGGTGGTGCCCGAATCGTGTCTGCTGCCGGTCCCCGACGCGGTCGACGACGCAGCGGCGGGCGGGTTTCCCGAGGCGTTCTCGACCGCGGAGGACGCACTCTTCTCCCAGGCCGGGCTCGCAGCCGGCGAGCGGGTGGTCATCTCGGGCGCTGCCGGGGGCGTCGGGACCGCTGCGGTTCAGCTGGCCCGGGCCGCCGGGGCGGAGGTGGTCGCCACGGTGCGGGACCCGTCACTGCACGCGAGGGTCGCCGGGCTCGGCGCCCACACGGTCGTCCTGCCCGGGGAGGTGGCCGATCACGGACCCTACGACGTCTCCCTCGAACTGGTCGGAGCACCGGGGATCACCGCTGTGCTGCCGGCGCTCGCCACCGGTGCCCGTCGTTGTCATCGGGGTCGGGGGCGGCACCCGGCTCGAGCTCGACCTGCTCGCGGCGATGGGGTTGCGTGGGACCATCCGCGGTCGACCCTGCGGTCCCGGTCCGACGCCGAGAAGGCCGCGGTGGCAGGGGTGGTCGAGGCGAATGCACTCGCTCTGTTGGCCGCCGGCGAGGTCGGCGTGCCGGTGGCCGAGACCTTCCCGATGGCCGAGGCGACCGCCGCCTACGAGCGCTTCGCCGCCGGTGGCAAGTTCGGGAAGATCGTCCTTCTCACCGGTTCATCGTGAGGCCGGTGGTCGCACCGGTGAGGTCGGGGGTCGAGACCATGCCCTGGGCCGAGAGGACGGCCCAGGCCTCGCTCCGGAGGTCGCCGGCGTCGACGCCGTCCGGCAGGAGCCCGGTGTCGGCCATGACCAGCTGGGTGAGCGCGGCCTCGCACGCCGAGTGGCGCTTCCGGGCCGCTGCCATGCCGGCCTCGAGCGCCGACCGGGCCTCGTCGGGCCGGTCGAGCCTGGCCAGTGCCGCCCCCCGGACCCGTTGCAGCAGGGTGATCTGGGGCGGCACCCCCCCGAGCGCGGGCCATGGCCAGCGCCTCGTCGGTGGTGGCCAGGGCGGCGGCGTGGTCCCCGCTCGTGGCCAGGCACTCGGCCGTCCGGGCCTGCTCCTCGAACGCCTCCGCCTGGCTGCCGATGGCCCGGAACTCCTCGGTTGCCTCCGAGAAGAGTGCCAGCGCCTCC
>CAVYNC010000010.1:0-181453 GCA_963769775.1 uncultured Acidimicrobiaceae bacterium
GAGGGCCTGAGCCGCCGCCAGGTCGGGGCCTCACTTGGCATTCCCCACACCACCGTGGCCGACCACCTGCGCCGGGCCGCCGAAGCCGGGCTCGCCTGGCCCCTGCCCGACGATCTGAGCGACGCCGCTCTCGAGGCCCTGCTCTTCCCGAAGGGACCGGCCCCGGCGAAGGTCCGGCCCCAGCCCGACTACCACGCCGTCCACCGGGAGCTCCGGGGTCCCGGGGTGACCCTCATGCTGTTGTGGCTCGAGTACAGGGAACGCCACCCCGACGGCTACGCCTACAGCCAGTTCTGCTTCCACTACCGCCAGTTCCAGCGCCACCTGGACGTGGTCATGCGCCAAGAGCACCGGGCCGGGGAGAAGTGCTTCGTCGACTTCGCCGGCCAGACCATCCCCCTCTACGACCGGGCGAAGCAGGCGGTCATCGACCACGCCGAGCTGTTCGTGGCCGTCCTTGGGGCCTCCAACTACCTCTACGCCGAGGGCCTCCCGTCCCAGGAGCTACCCCACTGGATCGCCGCCCACGTGCACGCCTTCGAGTTCTTCGGGGCCGTGCCGAAGCTGGTGGTCCCGGACAACCTGCGCTCGGGGGTGACCAAAGCCCACCGCTACGAGCCCGAGGTCAACGCCACCTACCAGGAGATGGCCACCCACTACAGCGTCGCCATCCTGCCCACCCGTCCCTACAAGCCCCGGGACAAGGCGAAGGTGGAAGCGGGCGTGCTCGTGGCCGAGCGGTGGATCCTGGCCCGCCTCCGCCACCAGCGGTTCTCCACTGTGGCTGAAGCCAATGCAGCGATTTCCGCCTGCGTGGCCGAGATCAACGCCCGTCCCTTCAAGAAGATGGACGGCTCGAGAGCCAGCCTGTTCGAAGAGATCGACCGTCCGGCCATGGGCCCCCTGCCCGCCGAGCGCTACGAGTTCGCCACCTGGAGCGTGCCGACCGTCAACATCGACTACCACGTCGAGCTCGACTGCCACTACTACTCCGTCCCCTACCAACTGGCGGGGAAGAAGGTCGATGCCCGCATGACGGCCAGGACCGTCGAGGTGTTCTGCTCGGGCAAGCGGGTGGCCTCCCACCTGCGCAGTTACCGGCGGTGGCACCACACGACCGATCCCGCCCACATGCCCGAGTCCCACCGGCGCCACGCCGCCTGGAACCCGTCACGGATCATTACCTGGGCCGAGAAGACCGGGCCGTCGACCGCCGAGCTGGTCACCGAGATCATGGCCGCCCGGCCCCATCCCGAACAGGGCTTCCGCTCCGCCCTCGGGATCATCCGCCTGGGCGACCGCTTCGGGCAGTCCCGGGTGGAGGCGGCCTGCCAACGGGCCCTGGCTGTCCGCTCCTTCTCCTACCGGAGCGTGGAGTCGATCCTGAAGCACGACCTCGACCGCCAGCCCCTACCCGGAGAGACACCACCCCGTGCCCATCCCTCGCACCACAACGTGCGGGGCCCCGACTACTACCACTGAGAAAGAGGACCTCCCCATGCTCACCAACTCCACCATCGAGGGACTCCGGGCCCTCCGACTCCCGGCCATGGTCACCGGCCTGCAGGAACAGCGGGAACACCCCGACTACGAGGGGCTCAGCTTCGAGGACCGGCTGGGACTGCTGGTCGACAAGGAGCTGACCGAGCGCCAGAACCGGCGTCTGCAGCGCACCTTGAAGGCGGCCAAGCTGCGCGTGCCCGCGGTGGTCGAGGACATCGACTTCCGCCGGCGGCGGGGGCTCGACCGGTCCCAGGTCATGAGCCTGGCCGAGTCCCACTGGGTGGAGGCCCACCACGCCCTGGTCATCGTGGGCCCGACCGGACTCGGCAAGACCTACCTGGCCTGCGCCCTCGCCCACTCGGCCATCCGCCGGGGCCACACCGCCCTCTACCTCCGCGCACCACGGATGTTCGACGACCTGGCCATCGCCCGGGCCGACGGACGGATCTCCCGGGTCATGGCCGCCTGGTCCCGGGTGGGGGTCCTGGTCATCGACGACCTGCTGCTCCGTCCCCTCACCCCTGAACAGGCCGGTGACCTGCTGGAGATCATCGAGGACCGGGCCCATCTGCGCTCCACCATCGTGACTTCCCAGCTGCCGGTCTCCCTCTGGCACGAAGCCTTGGGGGATCCGACCGTCGCCGACGCCATCTTGGACCGCCTGCTGGAGAAGCCCCACCGCATCGAACTCAGTGGCGAGTCCATGCGCAAGAAGCAGACGCCGACCGGCGACGACAAGAAGAAGCATGATCATCGGCTACATCGTGGACCGCACCGACGGCGTCAGCCACAATGGGAACCCGTCACACTCTGCCGACAGCCCTCGCTCCGACTCCAGAATCCTGTCGGCATCGATCACCAACGAAGGAGGTGACCTCAGGGGAACGTCTCTCTGAGCGTCGGCCGCTACGCGGCCTCCGAGCACAGTGTCCGAAAACTCCGGACTGGGTGTACGGAATCACCGGAATGAGCACTCTGACCTTCGACGCGGCCGAGGGCCAGCTCGTCGCCTTCCGATGCACAGGAAAGAGGTTCTTGCCGATCTTTCTCGTTTCGTTCGTCGTGCCACGCCTGGCGCTATCGCTCCGTCCGGAGTAGCAGGGGCTCTCAGAATCGAAAGGTTCCTAAGCCGCTCGAACCTGGAGAGCACCTGTGCAATCCGACGTACGACGCACATGTGAGAGCTGGTCGGCTTCCGCGACGTGACCGTGCTCGGGGTCGACGAGAGGCTCAGTCGGCCCCGTTGAGTTCTGCGTCGACCCTCAGCACCCTGGATCCATCGCTCCATCGCGATCCCAGAGGGTTCAGACGCCCCTCTTTGACGCCGTCATATCCGAATGGGCATGACTCCGATGCGCTTCAATCAGGCACGAGTGGCGCGCCTTGCCAGAGTTCCTCACCCACCGGCGCCCGAGGCGTTGGCGAAGTGGTGGAATCCGCGTCCGGTCACGTAGCCGATGATGGCGATGAATCCCACGCTGTTGATTACACCGCTGTTGTAGTCACCGTTCACCTGCACGTCTAGAGCGGCACCTCGCCTCACGAGGGACTCAGTTGTCGAAATCCGGGGATAGAGGGAGATCCGGATTGTGGTCGACTGGCGCACGGAATGGGATATGGTGACGCCGTTCGAGTAGCGCCACCTCTGCACCGAGTTCGAGTGGGGGTTCGAGGGCGCAGGACGAACTCGCAAACGCCGCACGACACGTCCGGCGTTTACTACGCCTCCTGGCATGATCTCGTCCACATCGACAGTCTTTCAAGGTCTGCCCCTGACCACCTTCGAGGGCATCGGTTGGTTAGGTGCTTGGCCAGCCTCCGTCTACAACCAGGGTATGACCTGTAACGTAGCTCGACGCGTGCTATCCGACCCGACAAAATCGCCATCCCATCATCATGGCATCGGGATCGAGCCCTCCGTCGGAATGACTCCTAGCCTGCAAGTGCCAGTCGATACCTTCGATAGTGCACCGCCCGGCGATCATGGTCGAAGAACCGTCACATGACGATCAGATGGATAGGGTCCGGACCAACGCTCCGCTCCAGACACGAGCCGTGTGGACTCCCGCCGTTCGTTTTGTAGTGATGTGAGAGGAGACAAAATGGCAGCAAACGTCGAGTTCGACACGACGGTCGCAACTACTGGCAACAACACCGGGATCGTCGTACCCGACGCGCTCATCGAGCAGCTCGATGCGGGACGTCGACCATCTGTGGTTGTCAACGTCAACGACTATGAGTACCGCAATACGGTCGGCGTCATGGGCGGGAAGCACATGATCAGCATCAGCGCAGCGGTCCGTAAGGAAACCGGCCTCAAAGGGGGCGACCCAATCCACGTAAAGCTCACGGTTGCAGATACCCCTCGGAATGTCGAACTCCCAAACGACTTCGGCAACGCTCTTGCCGCCGAACCGGCCACGGCCGCGTTCTTCGCCAAGCTCCCGAACAGCCTGCAGCGCTACCACATCGACAACATCAACGGCGCCAAAACACCAGAGACCAGGCAGCGGCGTATCGAGAAGGCGGTCTCCCTCTTCCGACAGGGAAAGCAGCGCTGAGTAGGCAACCACATCGGACGGCGGTTCACCAGTTATCCACACGCCCGCTGATGCCGGTGGGGGCAAGGTTGGGTCGCGCGAGCACAGATCGCGTCAGAACGACGATGACGCGTCTGAGCCGGCGATTGGAGGACGCCTGACTCCCTTCACCATCCGGGAAATGGCTCGGCGAGGGTGCCGAGTACGTGGTCAGCACCAGCTTCGATCAGCTCATCGACCGAATAGCGACCGCTTGCAACACCGACGGAGACAGCCCCAGCCACGCGTGTCGCAACGACGTCGTGAGGAGTGTCTCCCACGACGAACACCTGTGCAGGTGTCAGACGGGCGTGTAGGCGAGTGGCCTTCTCAATTGCGATACCCGTCAATTCGGCTCGGTCTGGCGAGTCAGATCCGTAGGCTCCGAAGATGAAGAACCGATTGAGATTGGCTGGGATGAGCTTGGTGCGTGCAGCACCCTCCATGGCGCCGGAGACCAGGCCCAAGAGAACTCCGGCTGCCCCCAGGTCGGCGAGACACTGATCTGCCCCCGGCAGCATTCGGTAGCCTTCAGAGACCAAAATGTCGTCCGCCAAGTGGAGAAGGTATTGGACGTAGAGCTGATCCAGCTCAACGTCGCTGGGCTCATGGCCCATGACGGCCGTGAAGGTAGCTCTCGCCACCTGGGGATCGGTTTCCCCGGCCGAACTGTGTTCCCCAATGTCTGCGGGTATGTCATAGAGCTTCTCGAATGCAGCCCTCCAGCTTCGGGCTCCAGAGCCCCCGGTGTGAACCAGAGTCTCATCCACATCGAAGAGGACAACCACCGGTTTGGACATCGCGTTCATCGGAAACCCCCATCCTGCTGGAGTAGAAAGCCGTACTCAAACCCTAGGGGTCACGCCTTGATCCTAGGAACCGGAACGATGCGTGAAGCGTCGTCGGGATCGAACCGGGTGTTCTCGGACCAGGCTCCTCGACCGCCTGGTCGGTGGGCATGGCTGTGCCGGCCTGAGCGATCGGGAGCTCGACGACCCATCTCCTCCGCCACATGTCTCCGTGAGGGATCTCGCCGGCAGGCGGTCGTCAGCTGCCCGTGCGCCGTTCCACGTGCTGGAGCTCGATCCACAGCGGGATCAAGAACCACATATACGCGTTGGTGAGCGTGTACTCGTTGTTCTGGTAGTGCGTCACCATCGCGCCGACATCGGTGATGCGAACTCGGTCGTCCTTGCTTCGGTACGCCTTGACCCGGTCCAGAATCTCCAGCAGCTCCTCTTTGGATGACACCTCGATCCCGAAGTGGTCCATGTTCGGCGTGACCATGAACTCGTCCTTGGCCGGTAGCAGGTAGAGGAACTGGCCCAACGACCCGGTGTAAAGAATGAGGGGATTCCCCTCTTCGGTGCTGTTGTCTCCCTCGATCCAACCGAAGACCTCGGAGTAGAAGTCCAAAAGGGCGGCTCGACCCTCATCGTCCATGACCTCGGCATCAACGCTGATCGCTACGTGATTGATCCGCGGGGCGAACGGGGTCGGGCTCATGAGGACTGGCCCGGTTGGACCATTACCTTGCTCGCTATCTCGCCTCGGGCGAGCCGTTCCATGGATACCATCACTTCGCTGAGTGGGATGTTGTCGGGTTCGATCAAGGCGTCGAACGGCAACGTGCCAGCGTCGAGGAGGTCCACGGCCGGCTGGAACCCTTCGTCGTTGTAGTTGTAGGCCCCGATAATCTCGAGCTCGAAGATGATCATGCGGTTCTGGTTGATCCGGGGCGGTTCGAAACCGGTCCCGACGATTACGAGCGTGCCCGCGTAGTCGAGCTGCCCGAACCCTGCCTCTGCCGCGCTGGCCTGGCCCGAGCATTCGAACACCACCGCGTAGGGCTCCGCGACAGGAAGGGTCACGGGCGGCTGCTCCAGCATGTCGGGCGTCAGGACCCGGGTGGCCCCGACTTCGAGGGCCTGCTGGCGCCGGACAGCGGAAGGCTCGCTCACGGTGATGTCGGAGATCCCCTGGTCACGCAACACGGCGACGAGCAGGAGGCCGACCGGTCCGGCCCCGGTGACAAGTACCCGATCGTCCGGGCCGACATCGGACAGCCGCAAGGCGTGCAAGGTGATGGCCGTCGGCTCGGCCAGCGCGGCCAGCCTGGTCGGCAGAGAACTCGGGAATCCGGATCAGGCCGTCGGCCGCCACCGTCTTGTACTGGCAGAAGGCACCGCGGTACCCGACGAAGTCGGCCGCGGCACGGTTCAGGCACACCGAAGGGCGGCCTCGTCGACAGGGTCGGCAGACGCCGCACCCCGGAGCCGGGTTCCCCACCACCCGGTCGCCGGGAGACCAGCCGGAGCCACTGGGCGCGGCAGCCACGATTCCTGACCATTCGTGGCCGAGAATGGCACCCGGTTTTGCGTACCGCTCCAGGACCATATGCAGATCGGAGCCGCAGATTCCGCACTCGGAAATCTCCACGAGCACCTCGCCCGGTCCCGGATCCGGACAGGGCACCTGCTCGACGGCGATTCTGCCGTCGCCCACATAGACGGCGGCGGGCATCAGTGGTGATGGCACGTGGGCAACACTACTGAAGGAGCCTTTCTGCCGACATTGCGTGGGATACGCCACTCGGCTTGACCTGGTTGTTTCCAAGGCGGCAGTCAAGGGCAGCAGTTCCCTGCCCTCACCACTCTGGATGATCGGCACCGTCATCGGGACCCTGGTCGTGACGGCGGCCTCACGATCGTCCCGCCTCCTCTTGCGGCGCTCCACGTGGTCAGACCATTGGTTGCGAACTGATAATGAATATCTTGGTGTGGTGAGCGATGACACCTGGGCCGCGTTGGCTGACCAATTTGCCGATGAGGCGTATGCCTCGGTGAAGGGGTACGTGCGCACCTATGTGTTGCACCAGCATCTGCTCGAGCATCTGCCGCCGCCCCCGGCGCTTGTGCTCGACGTCGGCGGTGGCGCGGGCCATCAATCGTTTCCGCTGGCCCAAGCCGGTTACGACGTGACGTTGCTCGACCCGTCGCCGGCGATGCTGGGCAAAGCTCAACAGCGACTCCAGCGGCTACCTGCTGAGGCCCAGCGACGGGTGACGTTCTTGCAGGCCGACGGCGAGAACGCCGACGACGCGGTGGATGGCCGACGCTTCGACGCCGTGTTGTGCCATGGCGTGCTCGGGTACCAAGAGCAGCCGGAGCCGTTGGTCAACCAGCTGTGCCGGTGCGCAGCTGCCGATGGCGTGGTCTCGATCATGACCGGCAACGCCAAGGCGATGGCTGTGCGCCCGGCCTTGGAACGGCGGTGGGACGACGCTCTGGCGGCGTTTGACGCCAGAGCTGAGATTGGGGTGCTGGGGGTGCCGGGCCGGGCCGACACGGTGGAGGAGCTCAGCGAGCTCATGCAGAGCCAAGGCGTGGAGCCTCTGCGCTGGTACGGGGTATGGCTGTTTGTCGACTGGCTCGAGTTCAGTGGAGCCGAGTTGGACCCCGGCGATTTGACGCAGGTAGCGGCGACGGCCGCGGTCGAACTCGAAGCCAGCCGGCGAGACCCCTACCGCCAACTCAGTCGGGTCTTCCACCTCGTGGGACGCAAAGGTCCGAACTGACTGGGCAACGGCAGCCAAGTGCTGGGGTCAGCCCGCGCCGTCGGAAAGTCCTTCCAAGCCGGGCTCGTTCCGATCGACCGCCACCACGGTCATGCCGTGGTCGGCAAGCGTGACTGCGGTCGCATGACCCAGCTCGCCGCCGGCGCCGGCCACGATTGCCGCGGGGCCCGCTGAGAGTCTGGCACTCGTCATACGATGCCCCAATGTCTGGGTCCGTCGGTTCAGATGATCATCGAGACTGCTGGCAGTCGATGGTGGGTCGCATCGGGGGTGCGAGGATTGCTTGACGAAGCAAGTTATCCTCGACGGCATGGCCAGCGTTCAGCCGCTCTCTCCGACCGAAGAAACCCTCTGGCGCGCCGTGATGCGAATCGTCAAAGTGATCCCGCGACATCTGGACAGCGATCTGATCAGAGGAGCTGGCCTGACGTCGAGCGAGTACACCACGATCATGCATCTTTCCGAGGCTCCCAATCGCGAGTTGCGGATGGCCGACCTGGCGAACGCTACCGACATGTCCGCTAGCCGGATGACCCGTCTGGTGGACGATCTCCAATCGCGTGGCCTCGTGACGAAGACGGCAAGTTCCTCCGACGCACGGGGCAACGTTGCGAGGCTCACTCCTCGGGGCATGGCCAAACTGAGATCGGCATGGCCGGTTCACCTCGCAAGCGTGCGGGGTCGTTTCTTCGACTGCATCGATGAAGCGGCCGTTGGGGTAGTCGCGAAAGCCCTGGCCGAGGTGGCCGTCCATCTCGAGGACACGTCTGCCGAACCCCGAGCACGGAGTTAGGACCTCCTCAAGCTGATCCCCGACTGGAGGGAGACTCGGACCTCCACTCCGTAAACACCTGCCTCGGAGCGAAGCGGTCTTCGATTCGACAGGCGATGGGAGCCGAATCGGAGGTGAGCCGGGCTCTGAAGTGACGCCGGCTGCGCGCCGGCCTCTGGATGTGCGAATCTGACGGCCTGAAGGGGGTTCGGGCGCCATGTCGATGATCGACTACGACGCGAGGCCCGTCACCCCTCAGGTCCTACTGGTCGGGCACCGGGCGTCCTCCGTCGGTTACAGCATCCGTGACTTTCTCAGCCGCAATGGCGTCCCCTACGAGTGGGTTGACGTGGACGACGCGGCGCGGGTCGCAGCGTTGTTGCCCGCAGGGGAGAGGGGAGCGGACCAGCTGCCTGTCTGCGTCCTCCCCAACGGAATGCGGCTTGCCCCGGCCACGCTGGAAGGGGTGGCGGCAGGACTGGGGATGGTGTCGGCTCCATCGCTGTCGGAGTACGACCTGACGATCGTGGGCGCCGGTCCAGCCGGGCTGGCGGCCGCCGTGTATGCCGCATCCGAGGGTTTGCGCGCGGTGGCCATCGAGGCCGTGGCACCCGGAGGTCAGGCCGGGACGACCTCCATGATCGAGAACTATCTCGGATTCCCACAAGGGATCAGCGGAAGCGAGTTGGCAACGCGGGCAACCGCACAGGCCAAGAGATTCGGGGCCGAAGTTCTTCTCGCTCGGCGGCTCGCGGACATCACCAGGGACGGCCCGGGTTATGTCGCCCACCTTTCCGATGGTACAGCCGTGCGGTCACGGGCCATGCTCGTGGCAAGCGGTGTCGACTGGCGTCGTCTTGAGGTTCCGGGCATCGATGAACTCCTGGGTTCCGGTGTGTACTACGGCGCCGGCCCGAGCGAGGCGGTCACCTGCAGCGGGTGCCGAGTGGCCATTGTCGGGGGAGGGAACTCCGCCGGCCAGGCGGTCATACGGTTCTCGCGGTACGCAGCGCATGTGACCTTGCTGGTCCGGGGTCGCCTCGCTCGAGGCATCGATGTCCCAGTACCTGATCAGCCAGGTGAAGGAGCTTGGAAACGTCGAGGTTCGGACAAACACGGAAGTGGTCGGTCTCGAATCAGATACTCACCTGCGAGCACTGATGGTCTCGTCAGGAGGCACAGTTGCTCGATCTGCCCGCCGACGCGCTGTTCGTGTGCATCGGAGGGGTGCCGCGCACCCAAGGCGCGGCTGCCGTGGGACTTGCTCTCGACGGCGCCGGATACGTGCGCACTGGGGCCGAACTCAGCTCATCAGCTGGCGCGCTCGACGGATGGCCGCTGTCTCGTCAACCCTTGCCTCTCGAAACGAACCTGCCCGGGCTGTTCGCCGCCGGCGACGTCCGGAGTGGATCGATCAAGCGCTGCGCGGCTGCCATAGGCGAGGGATCCATGGTGGTTGCGTTGGTCCACCAGCGCCTCGCTGAACTAGGCGGTGAATGACGTGGATACCTCACCGACGACCGACCTACCCGGAGACCCGGCGGTGGCGGGTCCCAGCAAGGAGGCAGAGGCGGAGTTCTCTCGAGCGGCCTCAAGAGAGCAGATCCGCGCTGTGGCCGGCGCCCTCGAACGCAACGGAATCACCTGCACCGTGGTCGACTCCGCCGAAGAGGCGAGAAGGGCTGTGCGGTCCATCCTCCCGGTGGGAGCCGAGGTCTACAACAACACCTCCCGCACGCTTGAAGTCATCGGCGTCGCCGAGGACATCGAGCGATCCGGGCAGTACCAGCCGCTTCGCCCCCGTCTCTACCAGATGGATCGCGAAATGCAGGCCCGTGAGATGCGGCAGCTGTCCGCTTCGCCCGATTGGGTCGTCGGGAGCGTCCACGCCGTGACGGAGGAGGGTTCACTCCTCATTGCGTCCGCGAGCGGGAGCCAGCTCGGTCCGATCGCCTCCGGAGCGGGTCACGTGATACTCGTCATCGGTGCGCAGAAGATCGTTCCCGATTTCAACACAGGACTGCGACGCATCTACGAGTACTGCTTTCCTCTTGAGGATCGGCGGGCCAGGCAGGCCTACGGCGTTCCCAGCGGAGTGAACAACGTCCTCGTCATCAACAAGGCGATCGCCCCCGGCCGGATCACCGCAATCTTGGTGAATGAACCGCTTGGGTTCTGATCGCGGCACGAACCTCGAGTCTCGGCATCGCCGTCGATTTGCAGGGATGGGTCTCGCGCTCGGCGACCACCGACTCGTCGGGCCCGAGGTCCTCCCTAGCGCACTCCGACCTCGAACCCAGGCGCGACCGGGCTGGACAGGGCACCGTCCAGAATGGCTCGTCGGGCACGCCGACTGGCCTGCGCGGCCCGCGCGACGTCTTCGGGGGAGAGCTCGGCAGACCCGTAGGTCACCTCCCGAAGGATCGCGGCAACGGTTGTCATGTCCTGGAGAGTGGCGCTGGCCTGCTCGTCGGTTCGGCGCTCCGACAAGGCGCCCACATGTCCCGTCGGGGTCGAGGACATCGGCCGGGCCAACCCGCGTCGTGTCAATGCACGGTCGATCGCCCGCCACGATCGGACCACGTCTTCCAACGGCGAGCGTCGCCTGGAGATCCTCAAGACCAAGAGACCTGCGGCGATGACGATCCCGGTGAGCACACCGAGACCCCACAGCACGCCGGTGTCGCCGGCGTGGGTGGCGACCGGAGCCGGAACGATGGCGGGAGGAACGGTCGGGGCCACAGTCGGCGCTCTGGGAAGGGAGACAGGGGGCAACGATCTCGCTCCCGTGGGATTGGGGTGTCCGAGACCGGAGGGTCCGAGCACACCGGGGGGAGAGAGCTCCCCGGAGGGAAGCTGGGGAGTGGGTTCGAAGGACACCCAACTGCCGCCGACGAGGACCTCAGGCCACGCATGGGCGTCGCTGCCGCGGACGATGCTCATACCGTTGCCGGGACGTCCTGGAGTGAATCCAATGGCCACTCGGGCTGCCAGCCCCGAAACCCGCGCCATCACCGCGAAGGCACCGGCGAATTGTTCGCATGACCCCGTCTGGGTTCGCGTGAGGAAGGACACGAGCGGATCTGCGCCCGATGGAGACGGAACGCTCACCTTGTAATGGAACCGGCCCGATCGAAAGAAGTCGGTCAGGGCTTCGGCCTTCTCCAGCGGGGTCGTCTGTCCGCTGGTGACCGAGAGGGCCAGCGTGCGGACGGAGGTGGGGATCGGACCCAGAGCCGTGTCCTCTCCGAAGGGTGCACCGGTCGGGGAGTCCGCCACCGCCGCCGGGACCGCCGCCGTTGCCTCGTAACTGCTTCCCGGCACGAGCGGCGAGGTAGCCGCCACGCCCGCGGATGTGACCACCGGTGCCGACGCCCCTGAGGCTGCGACGGTCGACGGTGGGACAGGCAGCAACCGGCCCACGTAGGCGGCATCGGTGACCCGTGCGGTGAACAACTGCCGGGAGCCGCCTGGTGGCGGCAGACCTGGAGGAGCCTGGCCCCCCAGGACGGCCTCGGTGGCCGCGTCGGGGACCCATCGGTCATCGACGAACCGGGTCAGGGAGGTGACCTGCCAGTAGGTGGAGATCGGTGTCTTTGCCTCGAAGAGGACTGCGTTCGCATCCCGGGTCTCTATCCCGATGAGGTCGTTGGCGAGCGACAGTGCGGAAGGGGCGACTGCGGGGACGGTCCGGCCCCCGGGGGACACAGCGCCCGAGCCGGATCCGGAGGTGGTCCACACCAGGGTGAGCGCCGCTGTCCCGAGAGCGACTGCGGCCACAGCGACCGACGTGCGCAGAGCAGGACCCTGATCACCGGCGAGCACAAGGAGCCCGAACGCTCCGAGGAAGAGCCCGGCAACGGCGGCTGCCGTCGCGGGAAGCAGGATCGCCGAGCACACCAAGAGCCCACCGGCAGGGAGCAGTGCCAGGGCCGGGTATCGAGTCCCGAGCGCGCGACCGGCGACAGCGGCCAGCCCGGCAGCCAACGCACACAAGATGACGATGCCCGGGCTATGGATGAGGGGGAGGTGGAATCTGGCCAGGGGAACGTGGGATGCCTGCAATGAACGGCGCGCCGCCGAAAATCCTTGGATCGAGAGGACACCGTCACGGGTCGCGCTGTGGGCTCCCCAGAGCAGAGAACTCACCGCCACAGCCAGTACTCCGGCCACGATGGCCAACGCACCTCGACGAAAAAGGAGGGCGACCACAACGCTCCCGATGGCCGCGGTGACGAAGGCCGCCCAGCCGGCGCCCGATGCCAACCTGGCCACCGCGAAGGCGCCAACGAGCGATGCTCCGAGCATGCCGCCTTCGACCGTCCAGCGGCGGCTCATACGACGACGACCTGTCCATTGGTCGCGCCGGTGGCCACGGAAGCCTCTCCGTTGGCGAGATCACTGCCAGTCCGGGCCACCTGGGTCAATCGCGCAGCACCGCTTCGAGTGGTGAGCAGCACCGAGCCGGCAGGGATCGGAAGCCACCTCGTTCGTAAGGGCGACGGCTGGATCTCGGCCAGAACGAGCGACGCCATGGCCCGTCCCTGCTCGCTGGGCTCCAATGTGAAGGACTTCCCGGAAAGGGTGAGGAAGTTGATGGGATGTCCGGCCTGGATCGCCTCGTCCAAGGCCCACAGCATGCTCGACACCAGGCGCTCGAAGTCGGCTCTCCGGTGGACCCCGGCGCGGTCGTCGAAGACCACGGGTACGACAGCAGCCCCTTCGGTGCCGAACTGGCGGACGAACCAGGTCCCGTAGCGAGCCTTGGCAGGCCAGTGGAGGAGGTTCAGACGATCGCCGGCCACATAGGGTCTGATGCCCTCCAGATCGCCGAGTCCACGGCCCGAGCTCGAGACCTGGGCGGCCTCGTCACCGGCGCGGGTCGCACCCGGCCCGGTGATGGATCGGCCGGGATCGCGTGGGATCGGGTGGATCACGGCATGCACGGCAGGCGTCACCGGTCCGGGGGATCCGAACAAGCCGAACGGGTCGTATGCCCATGAGCGGAGCGGTGGGAGCTCGAGAACGCCCCGGTGACCGGTCGGTACGGGCAGCCGGCACGAGCGGGTTCGGCCCGGCCCCGGGGTGGGCAGCGCCACCAGGCCGGACCCGGATGGCGCAAACGCAGGACGTCGGGCACCAGGGTCCGGTTGGGTGCCTCGGGCCAACCACCGACTCTCGACAGAGGTGAGTCCGAGGCGAGGGAGCACGCGCCGTTGGGTCGCCCTGCTGGTGAGGGACAGGACGACCTCCATCGGCGCTCCCACTTCGACCGTGGCCGGCTCGGCGTGGGCGTGGAACGCCGCCAGTTCGAGGGCCCGACGGGCACGGCGGTGGGCGAGCCAGGGCGCCACCAGGAGCGGAACGCCGGCGACCACGGCCAGCGGTACGACTTCGGGCGTATCGGTGGTGGCGGCGAGGACCACGATGAGAGCAACTGCAACCACTGCGCCCGCTCCTCGCAGCGTGGGGCGCGGTCCCACCCCTGGTCAGCTGTCTCGTAGCGGGATGGGGACCGAGGCGGTGATCTCCGCCACCAGGGCCTCGGCCTCGTGACCGTC
Source organism: uncultured Acidimicrobiaceae bacterium (assembly GCA_963769775.1). GTDB lineage: Bacteria > Actinomycetota > Acidimicrobiia > Acidimicrobiales > RAAP-2 > Bog-756. Next base: position 13,993 of record CAVYNC010000010.1, read on the forward strand.
GACCTCCACCCCGGGGCGCAGGAGCAGACGGTGGGCCAGACAGGGTCCCGCCGCCTCTTGCACATCGTCGGGCGTGACGAAGCTCCGCCCCGCCGCGATCGCCAACGCCCCCGAGACCCGGACAAGGGCCAAAGCCGCCCTGGGTGACGCCCCAACCGCGATCTGGGGGTGGTGTCGGCTGGCGTCGACCACGTCGAGCACGTACGAACGGGCAGCAGGGGCCACGTGCACCGCGGCCACGGCATCCATGAGCGACTGGAAGTCCCCGGGGGAAACCGATGGCTCGAGGTATCGCACCGTTTCGGCCGGGTCCGGCCCCGCAAGCATGGCGTCCATCTGGGGTCGCGTCGGGAAGCCGAGGGACAGGCGGACCAGAAAACGATCGCGCTGACCGTGGGGAAGAGGTGACGTGCCCGCGGCGTCGTAGGGGTTCTGGGTGGCAAGCACGAAGAACGGACGTGGGAGCTGGTAGGTCGTGCCGTCGACGCTGACCTGGTGTTCCTCCATCGCCTCGAGCAGCGCGGACTGGGCCCGGGGCGAGGCTCGATTGAGCTCATCGGCCATGAGGATGTTGGTGAAGACCGGTCCCGGACGAAAGACGGGCTCGCTCCCTTCGGGGCCGAGCATGGTCGAACCGACCACATCGGCGGGCAAGAGGTCGGCGGTGCACTGGAGGCGGTGGAAGCCGAGACCCAGTGCACCCGACAACGCCTTGGCCAGGGTCGTCTTCCCGAGCCCCGGGTGATCCTCGACCAGGAGATGCCCGCCGCCGGCAAGGCAGGCGACCGCGAGTCGGATCGTACCGGGTGCGGCGGACACCACCACGGAGACCGAAGCCTCGATGGCGCCAAACGATCTGGTGGCGTCGTCGTGAGCGGGTTGAACGGACCGCTGTTGCTCCGAAATGGGGGCCACGGTCATCTCCTGTCGTCGTACCTCTGAGCTCTCTGCGTGCACCCCACTCCGGCGAGGACGCAGCGTCCACCGGCAGGACCAGGTTCTTCCAGCCTACGGCCACAAATGGATGCGGACGGAGCCGGGGTTGCCCAGAGCCCGGGCTACCTTCGTGACGACGGACCTGGGAGACTGGCCACGTGGCCCGTTCCCGGTACCGCTCCGTGCGCTACGACCTTTCGGCCGCGGTCGAGGTGGCCCGGTTGGTCGAATCGGCAGGGGACACCATCGCGGCGGACATCCTGGCCCCGGCGCTGGGCTATTCCGGTACCAACAACGGCGCCTACCTGGCCCGAGTTGCCAGCGCCCGCCTCTTCGGGGTGGTCACCGGACGGGGGTCCCGCTTCGAGGCGACCGAGCGGGGCCGAAGGATATTGGCGGGCGCGGAACCCGACGCTTCGACTGCCCGCCGCGAGGCATTCTTGGCTGTTCCGCTGTTCCGAGCGGTGGCCGACGCCGCTGCGCGGCAGGGTGGCCTCCTCCCTGCCGATCTCGTCTCGTGGCTCGAGGGGGAGTTCGGAGAGACGTCGGCCAAGTCCCAGACGGTTGCCGACCGCCTGATCGCCTCGGCCGCCCAGGCCGGGGTTCTGAAGAGGGTAGCCGGTGGGAAGTACCAGCTCACAGCCCCGCTTACCAACTTTACTTCTGTGGATAAACCCGCTTCCCCTGCAAGGACCCGTCAGGTAAGGTGGCGACGAGCCGGCAAATCACCATCGGGAGAGGATGCTGCCATGGCGGAGAACGGACTTTGGCTCGACGACGAACCCGTTGGGAGCTCGCACCGCATCCCGGCGTGGCGCCGGGCGGGCGTCATTGCCGCCGCCGCCGTCGTCCTCATCGTTGTGGCGGTGCCCGTGGCCCTCGTGGCGGCGGGTTCGCCTTCGCCGCCGACCGCCGCTCACAAGCCGGGCCCGAATCCGCGCCTCGGCAACGGCCCCGCCGAACACCAGGTTCTCTCGGCTCTCAGCGCGACGACGAACAGCGGCAATTTCGACTTCTCCTACACCATCTCCAGCACACCCGCGTCGCACGCTGCACCCACCACCCCCACGACGGCGTGCGATCAGATCAAGGTGCCGGTCCCCGGCCCTTCGTTGCGGGCGAGCTCGAAGAGCACTGTGGCGACGATGCCGCTGGTCGTCAGTAGGAGCGGTGAGGCGGCGTCGGCATCTTCGAGCGGCGCAGTTACCCCATCGGCATCCTCCTCTGGTTACTCATATCCAGCTTCGGGGGGCGGCACCTTCGCCACGGGGACGGTCCCCGGATCGGGCTCCGCTTCCACCGGCCCGGTCTCGACCCGGGTCACGCCGGCGCTGCCGCCGGGATTCGTGTGGAAAACCGAAAAGGTGTGCAATGGACCGATTGTCTCGCCCGATCCGGTCGTCCAGGGGGGCGGCGTCATCAACACCCAGCCACTGGCAATGGTCGCTTCGGCGAACATCGGGAACGGCCTGAACGTGAGCGTGCGAATCGATGGCAGCGACGTCTATGAAGGGTCGAGCGGCGACACCGGCTTGGCCCCCCTGGCTTCTGATGCCTCTGCGTCGGGTACGAACCTTCCCGGCTTCGCCGGCATCACCGAGGGCACGTTGGGTACTCGCGAGGGGGCCGTGGCCATGATGGGTATGGCCAGCCCAACCGGCTATTTGGACCTGATCCAGCCGGCCATCGATGCAGCTGCGAAGACCGGCACCGGGGTCGTCGACGGCACGCCGGTCACCGTCTACCAGGTGGCCAACAACCTCGATCAACTGGCCGCGGCGGCCGGCACCACCGGCCCCGAATCCCAGACGATCTCGGCCGCGCTCATCCTTCTCAAGGGACAGGGCTACACGGCCAACTCGTCCGTGGTGTCCATCGACGCTGCGGGGTACATCCGCCAGGTGAAGTCGACCGACACCTTCGGTGACGGGGGCTCGGTGACGTTGCAGGCGACGTTCTCCAACTTTGGTTGTGCGGGCACAGTGCTCATGCCCGGCCAGACAGGATCAGGGACGCCACCCAACGGGTGCACGTCTCCGGATGGTCCGAAGTCCTCTCCAGCGGCGCCGAAACCGAGTACATCGACCGCCTCCCAAGCTACGACACCCTCGACCAGCAGTTCACAGGTCACATCGACGACGCCGACGACCGTTGCTTCTCAGAGCCCCCCCACGACAGCTTCGTCGACCCCGCCAGGGTCTACATCTCCGTCGACGGGATCCACGACCACGACGACAGCCGCTTCGGGCACAACCACCAGCTCCGTTCCGTAGACGGGTCACTTCAGCGGTTTCGAGATGGAGCCCGACTCACTGGAACCTTCGCAAGCGCCCACGTCCCTGCATGATCTGCCGGCCACGAGCAACGAGCGACGCCTCTCCGGAAAGTCGGCGCGCAAGCGGGCCCAACGGAGCACGCTCGGATACTGGCGGGAAGAGGAGCGCGGGCACGACCCGCTGAAGACGATTCTGGCCCAGAATCAGATCCGAATCCCCGAACTTGTTCCCCTACGCCACCAGCGGATGGCGGCATCCCCTTGGAATTACTACCGGGGTGCGGCAGCGGTCATGGCCGGCGATCTCGCATCTCGGCCCAACAGTGGGATAGCGGTGCAGCTCTGTGGAGATGCCCACATCCTCAACTTCGGGCTATGGGCGACTCCCGAGCGAAACCTGGTGTTCGACCTGCGGGACTTCGACGAAACCCTGCCCGGCCCATTCGAGTGGGACCTCGAGCGTCTTGCCGCCAGCGTGGTCGTCGTAGCGCGGGAACATGGCATCAAGCGGGACCGGGCGGACACGGCACTGACCGCGGCAATCGAGTCGTACCGGCAACGTATCCGCCGGTATACGACGATGCCCGAACTCGACATCTGGTACGACGGAATGCACGTCGACAGCTTGGTCAGCTACTTCGAGCCCGCCGACCGTGGTCGGGTGTCGGTCTACATCGAGAGACAACAGAACCGCCGCACGAGCCGCGGTGCATTCGCCAAGCTCACCACCGTGGCGCACGGGAGGCCCCGGATCACCGAGGATCCACCGATCCGGGTGGCAATCAACGATGACGAACAGGCCGACCTCGTCGACCATCTCCTCGCTGGCTATCGAATGACGCTCCAAGAGGATCGACGGACCCTTTTCGATCGGTTCACCGAAGCCGACGTGGTGCGCCAGGTCGTCGGAGTCGGCAGCGTCGGCATGCAGGTCTATCTGGTGCTCATGGAGGGACGCACCGGCGCCGATCCTCTGTTCTTGCAGGTCAAGCAAGCTGGACCGTCCGTGTACGAGGCCCATCTCCTGCCCAGCCGCCACGACAACCACGGCGCTCGGGTGATCGCCGGCAAACGACTGGTCCAGAGTGCCACCGACATCTTCGTCGGTTGGGGCTCGTTGCACGGGAGGGACTACTACGTACGACAGTTTCGTGACATGAAGATCATCCCAACCACGGAACTGATCGCTCCTCGTCTGGTCGAGTTCGCTACCGCCTGCGGAGAGACGCTCGCTCGAGCCCACGCACGCACCGGTGACCCGGTGGCCATTGATGGCTACATCGGGAAGGGTGAGAAGTTCGCCGCATCGATCAGCCAGTTCGCCCACCTGTATGCGGATCAGAACGAGCGAGACCACTCCCAGCTGGTGAGAGCGATGGCCAACGGAGCCGTCGCGGGTCGACCAGGTTGAACGTCGTGATTCACAGGTAGTTCGTCGCGGCCGCCAGTTGGGCGAAGGTGAGCGTCATGGACCCGGCTGGTGTGGCTCCCCCCGGGTTGCGGTTCCTGCCCTCGCAGTCGATCGCGACACGAATTTGACCCGAGAGGCCGCTCACCGTTCCCGAGACGCTGGGTGGAGCATCGGCGTAGTCCCTCCCGGCGTACCAGGCGGCCAGCAAGCCCGAATAGGGGGTCTCGTAGGGGGTCCGGGCGACGAACACGTCCATGCTCTGGCAGCCGGAAAGATCGATGCTCGCCGTCGCCTTGAGGGGTATCAGGGTGGCACCGGAGAAGGTCATCGTGGCCGAGAACACGAGGCCGCTGCTGGTCGCCGGCAGCGACACCGTCCATGTCCAGACCCGCGAACCCGATGAACGAACGCCCGGCCGACGATCCGCGCTCGGGTTCCCGATCGAATTCCACGAGATCGGGGTCGCGGACGAGAGGCAGGCGAGCGAGGCAGGTTCGACCCCGACCGCTCCGGGTAGCGGAGTGCACGCAGTCGTCGCGCTCGAAGTCGCCGCGTGCACGCCTGCCGCACCACCTCCGGCGAGGAGGGCCGCGGCAATCAAACCGGCCAGGAGCGATCGGGGTTGCACGACGGCTCCCATTGTGCCGGAGAACGCGGACGGGCGACGGGTGGTGGCCTCCGGCCCGCTAGGAACTCTCCTGCCTGGGGGTTCGCTGCGCGGATGGCCCGTCCGGAGGCTTCCCCCACCCGCAGAGAGGTCCGCCCCCACACAGAAGGCCGGGGGCGTGCCGCTGAGCACGACCGCCCGAATCCGGCTGTCCCGGGTCGCAGGCACGGACGCGTCCGCGAGCTCCACTCCCAGCCCGCCCCCACGCGTTGCGCACCTCGGGACGGTTGAGGGTGATCGTCGCCACGCCGTCGTCGACCTCGAGGAGGATCGATCCGTATCTCACACGTCCGACCCGCCGCGGGGATACGACCGGCGAGAGCCCTCGAGGGCGTCGACGAGCTCCCCGAGGGTGTCGTCGTCCACCTGGTAGGGCGTGTAGAACCCAACCCGGTCGACGGTGCCACCGAAGCGGTCGGCGATGATCGCAGAGACCTCCTTCGGTGAGCCCACGGCACCGAGTGTCGTCAGCATGGTGTCGTCGATGCGGGCCGGCATCTCGTCCCATCGACCGGCCTTGGACAACGCGTTGAGCTCGGGTTGCAGGTCCTCCCACCCCTCGACCTCGAGGACCGGCCGGTAGGCCGGGGTGGAGGCATAGAACGCGAGCAGCCAGCGGACCCCGGAACGCGCCGCCTCCATCTCGGTGTCGTCACGGCCGCAACCCACGATGACCTCGGCCGTGACCTGGAGGTCTCCGCGGGCACGGCCGCCGCGCAGGAGGCCCTCGTCGATCGCCGGAAGCGTCCGCGCCCGGAAATGGTCGGCGGTGTTGAAGGGCATCACCAGCACCATGTCGGCCACCTCCGCGGCCAGACGGACCATCTGGGGACCGAGACCCCCGATGGCGATGCGGGGCATCCCGTAGGGGTTGGGCCCGGGATTGAAGGTCGGGGGCATGAGCGTGTGGGAGGAGAACTCACCGTGAAAGTCGAGACGGCCTCCGGTCTCCCAGGCGTCGAAGATCGCCCGCAGCGCGGCGACCTTGTCCCGCATCCGGGCGACCGGACGCTCGAACGCTGCGCCGTAGCGACGTTCCACCTGGGCTCTGACCTGGGTTCCGAGTCCGAGCGTGAACCGGCCCTTCGAGAGGAGTTGGAGGTCGTACGCCTGGTGTGCGAGCTGGATCGCGTTGCGGGGGAATGCGATGGCCACGTTGGTGATCAGTTCGATCGAACGGGTGGCCCCGGCCGCGAGGATCAGCGGGGTGAACACGTCGTGTGGCCCTTCGAAGGTGAAGACGCCGTCGATGCCGAGCTCCTCGAGTCGTCGGGCCTCGAGAGGAGCCGTCTCACACCCTGTCAGCTGCGTGTCGAATTTCATCGCTTCACCCGGGTTCATCTGGTGGGTGGTCGAACACCTCAGGTGAGAGTCGACCTCGAGCCACATCATTGTCCACCGGCCATGTCCTGGACGCCTGCCGTCCAGCGGCAGGGTGACCTGGTGGGGGAGCGGCGGGTGGCTCCGGACCTGGTCGAGCGACGTTCCGGCCACCGGCGGCGAGTACGTATCATGGGGTGGCGGCTGTCCGGAACAGAGGTTCCGGAAGGGACGGCAGTAGCCGGTCGGGAGGCGACTCCACCGGCGTCCGATCGTGGAGGTGCCGATGATGGGGTCTGTCGACAGGGAACCGAACCGGCCGACCCCGCGGTCTCGTGGATCGAGACGGTGGTTGGTCGTGCTGTCGGCCCTTCTGGTGGTGGCCGGGACGGTCGTGGCGGCGCTCCCGGGCGCTGCGGCACCTCGTGCCGCCTTCTCCACATCGACGCAGAGGTGGCTCGTCTACCATCGTTCGTTCTCGGGTTCCGGCGTTGCACCCGGGACGACGTCCTATCAGTCTGCGAAACCGGTCTGGACCTCGACGACCCTCGACGGGCAACTGTACGGTGAGCCCCTCGTCGACGGCTCCACGGTCGTCGTCGCCACCGAGAACGACACGGTCTACGCACTCGACGCGGCCACCAAGGGAAGCATCCTCTGGTCGCGACATCTCGCACCCCCGGTCCCCGCCGGCCGGCTGCCGTGCGGCGACATCGATCCGGTTGTGGGGATCACCTCGACTCCGGTGATCGATGCCGCCCGCAACGAGGTGTTCGCGGTTGCAGACGAGTACACCGGCAAGACGATCTCCCACCATCTGGTGGGTCTCTCGCTGACCACCGGGCAGGTGCTCCTCGACCAACGGGTGGATCCCCCGGGATCGGACCCGGCCGCGCAGCTCCAGCGGGCCGCGATCACCTTGGCGGGGGGCCAGGTGGTGGTCGGGTTCGGGGGAAATGCCGGGGACTGCTCGACGTATCACGGCTGGGTGGTGGGAGTGCCGGTCGCGGGCGGAACCCTCCACACCTTCGAGGTCGACAGCGCTGCTCCGAACGACCAGGGAGCCGTCTGGATGGGCGGAGCCGCACCGGTCGTCGACCGCTCCGGCGACGTCTGGGTGGCGACCGGAAACGGGTCCAACACCTCCGGTTCCTCACCGGACTACAGCGACGCGGTCATCGAGTTGTCGTCGGCCCTGCGACCGCTGCAGTTCTTCGCCCCGGCGACCTGGGCGGCCGACAATGCCGGTGACAAGGATCTCGGATCATCGTCGCCGGCGCTGCTCTCCGATGGGCTGGTCTTCCAGGCCGGCAAGTCGGAGAACGCATATCTCCTGAGCGCCCCGCACCTCGGCGGGGTCGGTCATCCACTCGTACGGCTGGGCTCGTTCTGCGGTTCGACCGTCGACGGGGGCGACGCCGTCGACGGTCAGACCGTCTACGTCCCGTGCGCAAACGGTGTCATGGCGGTCCGGGTCGGCGCCTCTCCGCCGAAGTTGACCGTGCTCTGGAGGTCCTCGTCGGGCTCGTCGGGCCCCCCGATCGTGGCCGGTTCCCTGGTGTGGACCATCAGCCAGGGTGGTGTGCTGTTCGGGCTCGACCGGATCACCGGGTCCCCGGTGGTGCAATTCTCGATCGGCAGTCTCGCCAACCATTTCCCGACCCCCTCGATCGGGGACGGTCTGCTGCTCGCTCCGTCAGCAAACCGGGTGCACGCGTTCGGATAGCTCCTCGGGTCCCCATCTTGTGCTGTACTCCCGTCATGGCAGCGGCACACGCCGCCGGCACTGGAAGGGAGGATCGATCGTCATGACCCAGGTGGAGATGCCCACGGCGGTGCACATCGGGACCGGCGAGTTGCCCTTCGTCGACATCGGCAACGGCAACAAGCTCAAGGTGATCCAGGTCAAGCCCCAGGAGGGACTCTGGATCGTGGAGAACATCTTCCAGGCCGGCTATGCGGTCCAGACCCACCGCCACACCGGGCCGGTCTACGCGTACACCACCTCGGGAGCGTGGCGGTACAGGGAGTACGAATACGTCAATCGCGCCGGATCGTTCCTCTACGAGCCGGCCGGCTCGCAGCACACGCTCGAGTGCATCGAAGACGAGACCCGGGTCTGGTTCCAGATGTACGGGGTCAACCTCAACCTCGACGCCGACGGCAATGTGGAGAGCGTCTTCGACGGACCGGGCACGCTCGCCGCCTACGAGGCGCTCTGCGAGGCAGAGGGTCTGCCGCCGCCGAGGGTCCTGGTCGGCTGACCACATCCGGCGACGGGTCGCTCCGGGCGTTGCAGCCGAAGGTTGCTGCAGTTCAAGTCGGTGCGGGCTCTTGCCGATGGAGGGGCAACACCAGGGCCGATGGAAAGGGGCCTCGCCGCGTGGCGCGGGGAGGGGCCGTGTGGTGCGGGGGAGCGACCCCGTGCCGGCCTGCCCGACCGGCACGGGGTGCTGCAACCCTGCGGCCCGCCGACATCGCACCGGGGAGGGTGTGCTTTCGGACCGCCACCTCTTCTAACAATCGCTCGGTGACGCCGCCGTCACGAACGGTTGAAGATTCGGTGAACAAGTCGTGACCTCCGGGGCTCCCGGACGTCGGTCGCGCCCGGGTGTGCCGATCAGATCGTCGAGAGGGTCTCCGAGAGAGCGGGGGGTGCCTGTCCCGGCTCCCGGTCGGAGAGCTCCTCGAGCATGATGTCTGCCCTGCGCAGCCGCGCACCGAGCTCGACCAGGAGCTTGTAGGCGACCGATGGCGCCCTTGCCTGGAGGGATCGGAACTCGCGCCTCGAGAGGACGAGGAGCGTCAGGTCGGTGTCCGCGACGACCGTCGCCGTCCGGTTGCCGCCGTCGAGGAGCGCGAGCTCCCCGAAGAACGACCCCGGGCCGAGCACGGCGAGCGTGAGTTCCCTGCGTGATGCGGTGGCTGTTCCGGCGACGACGACGAAGAACTCCTGTCCCGGCGTCCCGAACCTGGCAAGCTCGGTTCCCCGGGGAACGTCGATCACCGACGTGAGCTTTTCGATCTCACCGAGCTCGCGCTTCGTGCAACCCGAGAACAGGTCCACGCCCCGCAGCAGTTCCAGCCGTTCGTCCTTGCGCATCCGAGCTCCCGCCGTGAGGCCAGATCTTGACCCACGGCCATTGTCACAGCGGGGACCGGCCAATTGCAAGCACCATGGTCCTAGCGGGCGGTGATGTACTCCATGAGCTCGTTGCGGTCCTTCTCGAGTTCGTCGATCCGGCTCTTGACCACGTCGCCGATGCTGATGATCCCACTCAGCCGGCCGTCCTCGACGACCGGCACGTGGCGGATGCGGTGCTGGGTCATCAGGTTCATGATCGACTGCACGTCGTCGCCGGGCGCGCACACCTGGACGTCGCTCGACATGATCGCGGTCACCGGCTGGTCGAGCAGGTCGGTTCGGACCTCGCTCAGGTGCCGGACCACGTCGCGTTCGGAGACGATGCCCTCGATGGTGCCGTCGCCGGGCGAAACCACGAGGGCCCCGACCCGGTGCCGCGTCAGCTCGGCCACGACCGTCCCCACGGTGACATCGCGGTTGACCGTGGCGACACTGGTTCCTTTGACCTCGAGGATGGCGGCGACGAGCATGGTCCCTCCCCTTCCGGCGCGCAGGTTCCCTCCGCACCTCGATCCGCCCACTGCGTGGCGGCCGCCAGCAATCATCGCGCCAGTCGGGCAGAAAAGAAACCGCGGACCAGGATCGCAGCAGGTCCGGTGGCCGTTCAGACGACGGATGCCTGCTCGGGGAAGTGGCAGGCCACCGGGTGGCCGCCGCCGCGGTCGACCAGCGCGGGCACCTCCCGCGCACAGATCTCCTGGGCCTTCCAGCACCTCGTGCGGAACCGGCACCCGCTCGGCGGAGCCTCGGGGCTGGGGACCTCCCCCTCCAGGACGATGTGGCGCCGGGTGCGCTCCTTTCGGGGATCGGGCACCGGAACGGCCGACAGGAGCGCCTGGGTGTAGGGATGCTCGGGATGCGTGTACACCTCGGCCCGGGTGCCCATCTCGACGATGCGTCCGAGGTACATGACCGCTACCCGGTCCGAGATGTGTCGGACCACCGAGAGGTCGTGGGCGATGAAGAGGTACGAGACGCCGAGCTGGTGCTGGAGGTCCTCCAGGAGGTTGACCACGCCGGCCTGGATCGAGACGTCGAGCGCCGACACCGGCTCGTCGAGCACCAGGAGCTTGGGGCCGAGGACCAGGGACCGGGCGATGCCGATCCTCTGGCGCTGCCCGCCGGAGAACTCGTTGGGGAAGCGGTTGGCGTGGAGGGGCTCGAGGCCGACCAGCCGCAGGACCTCCGCCACCTTGCGCCGGCCCGTGCCCCGCTCCCAGAGGCCGTGGATGTGGAGGGGCTCGGCGATCGAATCGCCCACCGGCATCCTCGGGTCGAGAGAGGCGAACGGGTCCTGGAAGACGACCTGCATCTCGCGACGCTCCTCCCGGATCGCCCTCGCCGGGAGGCCGACCAGCTCCCTGCCCTCGAACCGCACCGATCCCGAGGTTGGCTCGATGAGTTGGAGAACCGCCCGGCCGGTGGTGGTCTTCCCGCAACCCGACTCGCCGACCAGCCCGAGCGTCTCGCCGCGCCCGATCGAGAAGGTGACCCCGCAGACTGCGTGCACGGTGCCGGTCTGTCGGCGGAACGCCTTGCTGCGGATCGGGTAGTGCTTGACCAGGTCGACCACGTCCAACAGCTGCGTGGTCCCCTCCGGGAGCGGCGAGAGGTCGGGGCCGGAGGCGGCCGGCTGCGGCGGGACGGTCGCGGTCACGCCACGCCCTCGTGGTCGGCGGCGGAATCCGGGAACATCGAGGCGATCGGCATTCCGGCCACCTGCTCGGAGAAGTGACAGGCTGCAAGGTGACCGGTGCTCGGGACGAGGACGGCCTCCGGTTCGCCGTCCCCGGGGATCGGCGCCGCCACCGCGGCGGGGGCGGGATCACCGGCGACCCGGAGGAGTGGGGGTTCCTCGGTGTCGCAGATCTCGGCACGCATCGGGCACCGCGGGGCGAAGGGGCAGTCCGTGCAGGGAGCCCACGATCGAGGGCGGCGAGCCGGGGATCTGCCGTAGCCGCTCGGCTCCGTCCCCGTCGAGGCGGGGGAGCGAGCCCAACAGGCCGTGGGTGTACGGCATCGACGGACGGTAGAAGATCTGGTCGACCGTGCCGACCTCCACCGGCCGGCCGGCGTACATGACGAGGACCCGGTCGGCCAGGCCCGCGATGACCCCGAGGTCGTGGGTGATGAGGAGCAGGGACGCCCTGGTCTCCTCGAGGGCGGTCCGGAGCGAGGCGAGGACCTGGGCCTGGACGGTGACATCCAGTGCGGTGGTCGGCTCGTCGGCGAGGATGACGGCCGGGTCGTTGGCCATGGCGATGGCGATGACCACCCGCTGGCGCATCCCGCCGGAGAATTCGTGCGGGTAGCTCCGTACCCGCTCCGCGGCGTTCGGGATCCCGACCACCTCGAGCAGATCGACCGCCTTGGCCATGGCCTCGTCCTTGCCCACGTCCTGGTGGGCGCGCACGGCCTCGGCGATCTGCCAGCCGACCGTGTAGACGGGATTGAGGGAGGTCATCGGGTCCTGGAAGATCATGGCGATCTTCCGTCCGCGGATCTCGGTGAACTCCTTTTCCTTGAGGCCGAGGAGCTGGCGGCCGGCATAGGTGATCGACCCGCTGACCGAGGCGCTCTTGGGCAGGAGCCCCATCGCGGCGAGCGCGGTCACCGACTTGCCCGATCCGGACTCGCCCACGATGCCGAGAACCTCCTGGGGGGCGAGTGAGAAGCTGATGCCCCGCACCGCATGGACGGTGCCGGCGCCCGTGGCGAAGTCGACCACCAGGTCGTCGACGACGAAGGACTCGTCCACGTCAGGCCCGGACCCTGGACTTCTTGGGGTCGAGCGCCTCGCGAAGGCCGTCCCCGATGAAGAACACCGAGAGGATCAGTAGTACGAGGAAGACGACGGGGAAGACGAACAACCACCACTCGGTCGTCGCAGAGTCCTGGCCCTGGTCGATGAGCAGGCCGAGCGAGACGTTCGGAGCCTGGATCCCGAGGCCGAGATACGAGAGCGTCGATTCGAGCACGATGCTCAGAGCGACCGTGATGGTTGCGTTCACGATGATCGGGCCCGCAGCGTTCGGGAGCATGTGGCGCAGGATCAGCCTCGTGTTGGACGCACCGAGGGCCCGCGAGGCCTCGATGAAGTCCCGCTCGCGCAGGGTGAGGAAGTCGGCGCGCACCAGACGGGCGATGTAGGTCCACGAGACCGCCCCGATGATGACTGCGAGCCAGAACCAGTTGCTCGACTGCTTGGCGACGAGATGGGCGAGCACGACGAGCACGGCGAGCACCGGGACCACCAGGATGAGGTCGACGAAGCGCATGAGCGCGGTGTCGACCCGTCCGCGGTAGAACCCGGCGATGGCGCCGACCAGCGAACCGATCACCGTGGCAAGGACGGCCACGGTGAGGGCGATCTCGATGTCCTGCAGGGTCCCGTGCATGACCTGGGCGAACATGTCGCCCCCGATGGTGTTGGTCCCGAAGGGGTGGGAGAGTGACGGCGGGGCGTTGAGGGTGTTGGTGATGGCGGTGTAGCTGTAGGTCCAGAAGAGCTGGGTCAGGATGGCAGCAACGGCGAGGGCCACGAAGACGGACATCCCGAACACGGCCAAGGGCTCGTGAAGGAACCGTCGGGCCACCGTGGCGAGCTGGCCGCGGGCCTCGCCTCCCATCCCGTGCAGATCGAAGTCGTCCGCCCCTGCGGACGGCGGCACCCCGGGAAGCGTGTGCATCCCGGCCTCGGCGGTGCCGACCCGGTCGGTGCGCTGTCGACGCGGCGATGGGTCGGAGAGCTCAGACATACCGGATCCGCGGGTCGAGATAGGCGTAGACGATGTCGGCCAGGAGGTTGAACAGGATCACGAAGGTGGCGGTGATCAGCAGGTAGGCGAGGGTCACGTTGACATCGAGGTCGTTCACCCCGTTGAGGAACCAGATGCCCAGACCCTGCCAGCCGAACACGATCTCGGTGATGAGCGCGCCGCCGAGGACGGCCGCGAAGTCGAGGGCGATGACCGTGGTCACCGGGATGAGCGCGTTGCGGAAGATGTGGCGGAACAGGACCCGGCGCGGGGGGATGCCCTTGGCCCGGGCCAGCCTGACGTGGTCGCTGTCCATGGTCTCCAGGATCGAGGCCCGCTGGTAGATCGCCCAGGACGAGTAGCTGACCAGGATGAGGGTGATCGTCGGCAGCACCGTATGGGCCGCGTAATCCGGGAGCCGGGAGAAGAACGGCCCGGAGAGGGTCGGACTCTGCTCGCCGTTCGTGTAGAAGACGATGCGGTTGAGGTGCTCGTTGATCGGGATGGCCACGAACTCCTTGAGCAGCAGCCCCACGACGAAGACCGGGGTGGCCAGGAAGAGGAAGTTGGTCACGGTCGCCACGTGGTCGCTGACCTTCCCCTGATGGAGCGCGGCGTAGACGCCCACGGCGAGGGCGAGCACGATCGAGATGAGCGTGGCCAGGACGACCATGCGCAGGGTGACCAGGAGGTGGGAGCCCAGCTGCGGCCCGACCGACTGACCCGCCACGGTCGTCCCGAAGTTCCCGTGGATGACATGGGAGAACCAGATCCAGTACCGGTCCCAGAGCGGGTGGTTGAGGTTGAGGAGCTTCTCCCGGGCCAGGATGGTTGCGTGGGTGGTGTGCGGGTTTGCCCTGAGCAGTGCCAGGGGGTCACCCGACTCGGCAACCAGCACGAACACCAGGATCGTGGCCAGGATGAGCACGACCACGCTGATGAGCAGGCGTCTGACGATGTATCGGGTCATGGATCGGGGCTCGGTCGTCGGTCACCGTGTGCAGGACGGGGAACGGGCTCGTTCCCCGTCCCCGTCCTGCCGGTCACGGACGGTCCGGTCCTAGGCCTTCACACCCCACAGGTTTGCGTTCCACGGGATGCCGACGTTGGACACGTTGGGGATGATGTTCCCGTACGTGTTGTTCCAGGCGAAGTACTGGGGCTTCTGGTAGAGGGGCAGGGTGGCCATGTCGTCCCAGAGCAGCCGGTCGGCCTGGTTGAAGTCGCTGGCCTCCTGGCTGGCCGAGGTGGCCGAGGATCCCGCGGTCAGCAGCTTGTCGACCTGCGAGTTGGCGTAGTGGATCCAGTTCTGCCCGCAGTTGGTGGCGTTGGTGTAGGAGCAGTAGATGGACCGGTTCTGGGAGACGAACGGCGTCGAGACCCAGGCGAACTCGGCGATCTGGTAGCTGCCCTGCGGGAGATTCGTCCCGAAGAAGGTGTTGGCGTCGTAGTTCTGGATGTTGATCTTGATGCCGATCGCCTTCATGTCCGCCTGGAAGAGCTGCTCGGTCTGGGCCCGGACGGAGTTCCCCGAGGTGGACTGGATGGTGAAGGTGAGGTCCTGTCCGGACTGGGGGCCGTAGTTGGGATGGAAGTACCCGTCGGATCCCTTCTTGAACCCGAGCCCGGTCAGCAGCGACTCCGCCTTCCCGGTGTCGACCGTGGCGTACGCGGTGCCGTTGTCCACGTACTGCGGCTTGCGAGGCGACGAACATCCGGTCGCCCAGCGGGACGGTCTGGGGGTAGACCTCCCCGACGGTGTGGGAGATGATCTGTGGCCGGTTGGTCCCGTAGGCGATGGCCTGGCGCACCTGGAGTTTGGCCAGGTACGGGTCGGCCTCGTTGAAGTCGAGGTGCTCGAATTCGAGCCCGGGCGCGGTCACCCTGGTGGTGTTGGGCACCTGGGCCGCGCTCTGGACGATCGACGTGCTCACCGTGGCCGGGTTGATGACCTGGACCTCGTTGTTCTGCAGGGCGGGCACCTCCTGGGTGTCGTCCGAGAAGAACTGGAAGACGATCTTGTCCAGCTTGCCGGGCGTCCCCCAGTACTTCGGGTTGCGGACCAGGACAACCGACTGGTTGTTGTTGTAGCTCTGGATCTCGTACCAGCTGCCCGAGATGGTCTGGGTCGGACCGGAGAACCCGGTGTTCCAGCCGACCGTGCGGGCGATGTGGGCCGGGACCAGGTTGATGAAGAGCCCCTGCCAGTCGGCATAGGGCGTCGAGAACTTGACGGTCACCGTCGTGCCGTTGGGGCAGAGCCCGGCGTTGTTGTCGGCCGCCGAGCCCGCGATCGCAGGCCGCGCCGCCGGGAGGGTTCGATCCGGTGACCGAGGCGATCTGGCTGTAGCCGGCCGACGACGCGGTGTCGTAGGGCTGTCCGCCGACGTCGGTGTACATGGTATTGCCGCTCTGGGCCTGCCAGTTGTAGATGAAGTCGTCCGCGTTGATGGGCGTGCCGTCCTGCCAGACGGCCTTCGGATTGATGTTGTAGGTGATGGTCTGGGGGTTCGAGCTGATCGTTACGCTGGTGAGCAGGTCGGTGTTGAGGACCGGCTTGAGGGCGGCGTTGATGATGTAGGGCTGGGGCCAGACGGTGTCGAGGATCTCCTGGAGCACGAACTCATTGGCGGCCGAGGTGTTGATGTTGAACCCGGCCAGGTTCTCGTCGAGGGCCATGGTCATGGTCCCGCCGGACTTGACCGCACTTGCACTCGCCGCCGAGGTGGAGGGCGAGCTGCTCCCACTGCTGCAGGCGCTCAGGATGATCGCGGCGACACCTACCAGAGCCGCCGCCACGGCAAATCGTCTGCTTGGTCCCATCGACGCTCCCATCGTCCAGCCACCCCTGCGGTAGCGGGCGACGTCACGAAACGGTAACCCAGAACTCGGGCAACGGTAATGAACCGGGCCGGCGGGAATCGGACATTCGCTCAAACCCTCACTGCCGGATCGGGCGGCCGGGGGCGACATGCCCTCAGACGGTGACCTCGGACTGGAGACGCTCGGTGGCCTCGATGAACTCCTCGACCATCGAGAAGACCACGTCCTTGGCCTTGCGCACCGTGGTGGCCCGACCGATGACCTGGCCGCACGGGTTGAAGTTCACGTCCTTGGCCTGATCCGGGTAGCGGTGGCCGCGGGACACCGCCTCGATGGCCACCATCATCTGGAGGGGCATCGGCAGCGGGTCGGGGCTGTCCTCGGCCTCCCAGGCCTCGGTCCAGTCGTTGCGGAGCATCCGGCAGGGCTTCCCGGTGAAGGAACGGGACCGGACCGTGTCACGGCTGGAGGCGGCCAGGTAGGTCTCCATCTGCTTGCGGCGGGATGTCGGCCTCCTCGACGGTCAGCCACAGGGTGCCGGACCAGACGCCCTGGGCGCCGAGCGCGAGGGCCGCTGCCATCTGGCGCCCGCTGCCCACGCCACCGGCGGCGAGGACCGGGATGGGGGCGACCGCGTCGACCACCTCGGGCCAGAGCACGATGCTGCCGACGTCGCCGGTGTGGCCGCCGCCCTCGGAGCCCTGGCAGATGATGAAGTCGAGGCCGGCCGCCTTGTGGTTGAGGGCGTGCTTGACCGATCCGGCCAGCGCGCCGATGAGCAGTCCGGCACCCTGGACCCGCTCGACCACGTCGGGTGGGGGAGTGCCGAGGGCGTTGGCGATGAGCTTGACGTTGGGATGGCGGAGGGCCACCGTGAGGAGGCCGGCGGCGTGGGCCGCGGTCCAGCCGATCATCCCGTTCGACGTCCGCTCGCCCTCGGGGATCTCGGGCACGCCGTGGTCGGCGAGGATCTTGAGGGCGAACTCCTTGTGCTGCGGCGGTACCAGGCCCCGGATCTGGGCCTCGAGCTTGTCGGGGTCCATCTCGTCCATGCCCTCGTACTTGGCCGGGATCACGATGTCGACCCCGTAGGGCTTGTCGCCGACGTGCTCGTCGATCCAGGTGAGCTCCACCTCGAGCTGCTCGGGGGTGAAGCCGATGGCGCCGAGGACGCCGATCCCGCCGGCGTTGGTGACCGCGGCGACCACGTCGCGGCAGTGGGTGAAGGCGAAGATCGGGAATTCGATGCCGAGCGTGTCGCAGATCTCAGTGTGCATGGGTGGGCTCCTCGGTAGGTGTTGTGGGGGACGGGATGGACTGGGGTGATCGGACTGCCGCGATCGCGGCCTCGCCGTCGAGGGGCAGCCCGACCAGAGCGGCGAGGCCCCGGACCGCGAGGTCGTCGGGGACCGAGCCCGGCGCGAGGCGCCGTTGCAGGGCGAGGCCGGTGAGGAGGGCCTTGACCAGCACGGCGAGGTCGGCAGGCGGTGCCGCCGGCCGGGCACCCACAGCGGCGGTCCAGCTCTCCAGCTGGCGTGCGCTGTATCGGAGGGCCTCGGCGTCGCGCACCCGGAGCACGTCTGCCACCTCGGGGTCGCGTGCCGCCCGCAGCCAGAGCTCGTGCTCGAGGAGGGACCAGGTGGCCGCCTTCCCTCCGCTCGGGTCGGCCACGTTGGCCCAGACCGCGGCGAGCTGGCCGGCAGGGGAGTCGCTCACAGCCACCTCGGCCAGCAGCACGGTGAGGAGCGAGTCCTTCCAGGAGTCGAGCAGCGCGAGCAGGAGGCCCTGCTTCGAGCCGAAGTGCGCGTAGACCGCGCCCGAGGTGCGATCCGCGGCCTCGGCCACCGCGTCGACCGAGACCGCGTCGATCCCCTGGGCGGCGAAGAGGTCGGCCGCGGCGGCGAGCAGCCGTGCCCGGGTCTCCGCTTTGCGATCCTGCTGTGTCCTGGGCACGTTCTCCCATCGGTCCCGGGCTCGCCGTCCTGGCGGGCGGCTGCCCCTTCGCTGGCGGACAGCATATATCGGAAGCGTTACGCAAGATCGGGGGCCCCGGGTCGGGGCGCGGCCCTACAGTGGGCGCGACGGTGCCTGCACCGCCACCGCCGCCACGTGAGCAAGGGAGGGTCATCGTGCCGTTCGAGACCGTCGTCCGGGACATGCTGTACATCGGGGGGAAGTGGGTCCCCTCCGCCGGGTCGGGCACCATCGAGGTGATCGACTCGACCACCGAGGACGTCATCGGGACCGTGCCCGACGGATCGGCCGAGGACGTCGACCGGGCCGTCGCCGCCGCACGGCGACGCGTTCCCGGCGTGGTCGGCGACCCCTGTCGCGGAACGAACCTCGCTGCTGACCGCGGTGGGCGAGGCCCTCGGCGAGCGCGCCGGCGCGCTGGCCGACCTCATCGCCCACGAGGTGGGCATGCCGCGCCTGTTCTCCGAGCTGGTCCAGGTTGGTCTGCCCCGCAACACCTTCGGCACCATCGCCCAGGTGGCCGGGGCGTTCACCTGGGAGGAGACGGTCGGCAACTCGCTCGTCGTGCGCGAGCCGATCGGGGTGGTCGGATGCATCACCCCCTGGAACTACCCACTCCATCAGATCGCCGCCAAGGTGGCCCCGGCCCTCGCCGCCGGCTGCACGGTGGTGGTCAAGCCCAGCGAGGTCGCCCCCCTCAACGCCTTCGTCCTCGCCGAGATCTTCGACGAGCTCGGTGCCCCGGCCGGGGTCTTCAACCTGGTGTCCGGACCCGGTCCGGTGGTGGGCGAGGCCATCGCCGCCCACCCCGACATCGACATGGTCTCGTTCACCGGATCCACCCGGGCCGGCAGGCGGGTGTCGGAGGTGGCCGCGGCAACCGTCAAGCGGGTGGCGCTCGAGCTCGGCGGCAAGTCGGCGAACGTGATCCTGGACGACGCCGACCTGGCCACGGCGGTGACCGACGGCGTGGGCAAGTGCTATTTCAATTCCGGCCAGACCTGCAGTGCCCTCACCCGCATGCTGGTGCCGCGTGACCGGTTGGCGGAGGCCGAGGAGCTGGCCCGGACCGCGGCCGAGACATTCACCACCGGGGACCCCTTCGACGAGGCCACCCGGCTGGGCCCGCTGGTGTCGTCGGTCCAGCGCGACCGGGTGCGCGGTGTACATCGACAAGGGCATCGGCGAGGGGGCGACGCTGGTGACCGGGGGGACGGAGCCGCCCGAGGGGCTCCGGTCCGGTTTCTTCGTGCGGCCCACCGTCTTCTCCTCGGTCACCCCGGACATGGCCATCGCCCGCGAGGAGATCTTCGGTCCGGTCCTCGCGATCATGCCCTACGACTCCGAGGAGGAGGCGGTCGAGATCGCCAACGGGACCGACTACGGGCTCGCCGGTGGTGTCTGGTCCGGTGACCCGGAGCGGGCCAAGGGGGTCGCCCGCCGGCTGCGGACCGGCCAGGTCGAGGTCAACGGGGGCGGCTTCAACCCGATGGCTCCGTTCGGTGGCTACAAGCAGTCGGGCAACGGGAGGGAGTTCGGCCACTTCGGCCTCGAGGAGTTCCTCGAGGTCAAGTCCATGCAGCTCTAGTGACCAGGGTCGCTAGAACCCGATCTGGTCCGCGGCGAGCCCGAGGTGGATGCGGGCCGCGTCGATGTAGGTCTTTTCGCCGATGAAGACGTGCTGGGTGCCGGTGTAGAGATCGCGGAAGGCCCGCTCGAGTCGCGAGCCCTCGCGGATCGCGGTCGTGCCGGCGGCGAGGTGCGCCCACTGGCCGACCTCCCGCGCTGGCCTCGGTCGCATAGGTGGCTGCCACCCGGAGGTCCGCGCGCATCGAGGGGTCAGCTCGCCGCCCCCGAGGACCGTCCTCTCCACCTCTGCGAACGTGGTGAGCACCAGGAGCCGGGCCGCCTTCCACATGGCCGTGTGGTGGGCGAGCCCGCGCTGGAACGTGGCGCGGTTGACCAGCGCGCTCTCGTCGCCCATCCGGATCTTGGTCGCAGCGAGCTCGGTGACGTCGTCGAGCATGCTCTTCGACACTCCGAGCGCCCAGGACGCGTGCCCTGCGGCGGTGATCGGGATCAACCCCATCCTGAACGCTGCCGATCGGCCGCGCCTCGGTGACCGGGTGAACAGCTCGAAGGTCCGCGCCTCGGGGACGAAGCAGTCGGTCACGTTGTAGTCGTAGCTGCCGGTGCCCTTGAGCCCCTGCACGTGCCAGCCGTCGGTGAAGACGATCTCCTCCCGGGGGAGGACTGCGACCAGCAGGGGAGGGATGCCGTCGTCGCCGACCTCCATCTGTCCATCCACGGTCGGAATGAACCCGGCGGCCACGTAGGCCGAATGCCCGGTGCCCGAACCGAAGTTCCACGACCCGGTGAGCCGGTAGCCGCCTCCGGTCCGTTCGCCGACGCCGTTCGGGAAGAACTGCCCCCCCACGGTCACCCGGTTGCCGTGGGCGGTGAAGACCTCGGCGAACCCGTCGTCGGGGAGGTAGGCGGCGCAGCTCGCCGCGGACGGGAGGTTGGCGATCCCGATCCACCCGAGCGAGCCGTCCTGCCAGGCCAGCTCGATCCAGGTCTCGATCAGCTCGTCGAACGATGGCTCGCTGCCTCCCGCCGCGGTCGGGTTGGCCCACACCATGAGCCCGCTCTCCCACAGCGCGTCGACCATCCGGGCGGTCAGCGTGCGGTCGACCTCCGACTCCCCGGCCTCGGCGGCAGTCACCTCTCGGAGCGACCGCGCGGCCTCGGGTCCGGTCAGGGTACGGGTCGGTGAGCTCACATGAGTCCGATCTGCTCGAGTAGACCCACCCGCAAGCCGGCGGTGAATCCGCCGTCGACCACCAGGGCGTGCCCGGTCATGAACGAGGCGTCCTCCGAGGCGAGGAACGCGGCTGCGGCGGCGATCTCGTCGGGGCGGCCGAAGCGTCCGAGCAGGTGCTCCTCGCGGAGCCGCTCGCGGTAGAGGTCGAGCCCGTCCGAGTCGGTGATCGACCGCAGCAGCGGGGTGTCGATGCCGCCCGGGCAGATGCAGTTGACCCGGATCCCGCGCCTCCCGTAGTCGATGGCCATCGACTTGGTCAGCATGACCACCCCGCCCTTGGAGGCGTTGTAGGCGCTGCCGCCCTCGGTGCCCTCGATCCCCTCGATGCTTGCGATGTTGACGATCGAGCCGCTGCCCTGGGCGAGCATGTGGATCGAGCTGTACTTGTCGACCAGGAAGGTCCCCTTGAGGTTGACATCGATCACCCGGTCCCACTCATCGGCCTCGAGCAGGTGCACCGGGCCGCCACCTGCGACGCCGGCGGCGTGCACGACCGAGTCCAGCCGACCGTGCTCGGCCACCACCGCCTCGAAGGCCGCCCGCACCGCCGCCTCGTCCCGCACGTCGAGGACGTGGTCGACCCCCTCGGAGATGTCGACGGTGGCGACGGCGGCTCCCTCGGCGGACAGGCGCTCCGCACAGGCCGCGCCGATCCCCGATGCCGCACCGGTCACCACCGCGACGGTCTGGTCGAGTCGTCCCACCGACGGTCCCCCTTGGTCGTCCCGGGCGGATCGGTCGACCGCCGCGGTCGGGTCGAACGTAGGTGGAGGCGCTCGCGGGGTCAAGACCGCCGGTCGCCCGCCCCGCTCAGGTCCCCGTGGTCGGCAGCGGCCCCAGCATGTGGTGGCTCAGATCGCCCACCAGGTCGATGAGGTACCGGCGCTCCGTGAAGTGCCAGGACCCCCCGTCCGAGGCGAACCGGTCGTGGTACCGGCCGGCCAGGATCGGCTGGAGCGGGAGGCCCGGGACCGCCTGGAGCACCGTCCAGTACGAGCGGGTGGCCGCGGTGCCGGTCTCCTCGTCGACCTCGAGGATGACATTGGTGGTGACGTGCTTGGTACCCGGTGTGCCGTCGGGGTAGCGCCGGGTGGTCGAGGTGAACATGGCCAGTACCGCGTCGTGCCCGGTCACGGTCGGGCCCGCGTCGCCCGAGCCGATGGCTGCTCCTCCGAGCAGACCGGCCAGTCCGTCGAAGTCCCCGGCGTCGACCAGCTCCGCGTAGCGGAACAGCAGGTTGTTGATGGCGGTGGCCGCGTCGGTCATGGTGCCTCCGGGCCGGGCCGGATGCCCTCAGGCGCCGACGGCGTGCATCCCGCCGTCGACATGGAGGATCTCCCCCGTGGTCATGGGGAGGAGGTCGGACAGCAGGGCCAGGCAGCCGCGGGCCACGACTTCGGTGTCGAGCACGTCCCATCCGAGCGGCGCCCGTTCCGACCAGCTCTCCTCGAAGGTGGAGAAGCCGGGGATGGACTTGGCCGCCATCGTCTTGACCGGTCCCGCCGCCACCAGGTTGACCCGGATGCGCTGGGCGCCCAGATCCCGGGCCAGGTAGCGGGAGAGCGACTCGAGGGCCGCCTTGGACACGCCCATCCAGTCGTAGGCGGGCCAGGCCACCGTGGCATCGAAGTCCAGACCGACCACCGACGCCCCGGGCCGGCCGCCCTCCCCGGCCGCAACCAGCAGGGGTCGGAACGCCTCGACCAGTGCCTTGAGCGAGTAGGCCGACACGTGGAGCGCCACCTGGACCTCGTCCCAGGTCGCCTGGAACATGTCGCCGCCCAGGCATTCGGGTGGCGCGAAGCCGATCGCGTGCAGCAGGCCGTCCAGCCGGTCCCACCGCTCGGCAAGCCGGGCCCCGGCCCCGGCGAGCTGCTCTGGCTCGGTCACGTCGATCTCGAGTACCTCGGCCTCGGTGGGGAGCTTGCGTGCGGTGCGCTTGGTCAGCGAGAGCCCGCGTCCGGCACCGGAGAGCACCACCTCGGCACCCTCCTGTTGCGCCGACTGGGCGACCGCGAAGGCGAGGGAGGCGTCGGTCAGGACGCCGGTGATCAGGATGCGCTTTCCCTCGAGGAGTCCCATGCGCGCACAGGGTAGCCCCCACGCGCGGAACCCCCCGGCTTCCGTTCTCCGGGGGGCGGTGTGCAAGGGTAGGACGGTGCAGATCGGAATTCTCGGAGGGACCGGGCCGGCAGGGCGCGGTCTCGCCGTGCGGCTCGCCGTCGCCGGTGACCGGGTGGTGATCGGGTCCCGCGACGCCGGACGCGCCGCCGCGGTGGCCTCTGGACTGGTCGACGGATGGCCGGACCGGCGGCTGGACGTCACCGGGGCGTCCAACGAGGAGGCCGCAGCTGCCGACCTGGTCGTCGTGGCTACTCCCTGGGACGCGGTCGCATCGACGGTCCGTCCCCTCGCAGCCGTGCTGTCGCGGGAAAGTGGTCGTGTCGATGGTCACCGCCCTGGTCAAGGAGGGACGAGAGTTCCTTGCGCTCCTGCCGCCGCGGGGCTCGATGGCCGCCACCCTCCAGGCCGCGCTGCCCGACGCCCTGGTGTCGGCCTCCTTGCACCACCTTCCGGCGTCACGGATGGAGCAGCTGACCGAGCCGATGGAGGCCGACGTACTGGTCTGCTCCGACCACGCCGCGGCGACGGTCGCCACACTCGCCCTCGTCGACCGCATCGAAGGGCTGCGCGGGATCGACGCCGGAAGCCTCTCGCAGGCGGCCGCTATCGAGGCGTTCACCGCCGTGCTGGTCACGGTCAACATCCGCCACAGGGTGCACACCGCCGTGCGGCTCGCCGGGTTCGTCGACGGGTGAGCGAACGGAACGGCCCCCGGTGATCCGCCTCTACGACACGGCTCGTCAGGAGATCGCCCCGCTCGAGGCCGGTCCCCTGGTGACCCTGTACTCGTGCGGGATCACCCCGTACGACTCGGCCCATCTCGGGCACGCGGAGGTGTACCTGACCTTCGACGTCCTCCAACGCCGGCTGCGCGACCTCGGGCACGGGACGCGGTGCGTGCGCAACGTCACCGACGTGGACGACGACATCCTGCGCAAGGCCCGCGATCTCGGTGTGCACTACCTCGACCTGGCCGCCGAGGAGATCGCCCGGTTCGACGCCGACATGGCCGCGCTCGGGCTCCTTCCCGCGTGGTCGGAGCCGCGGGCCACCTCTGCGATCGCCGAGATCCTGACGCTGGTCGGCTCGGCGCTCGAGTCGGGGCACGCCTACCGATCGGGCGGCGCGGTCTACTTCGACGTGACCACCTTCCCCCGGTTCGGCGAGGTCAGCCACCTCGGGCCGGATGCGATGCTGGCGCTTTCGGCCGAGCACGGCGGCAACCCGGGCGACCCCTACAAGCGACACCCGCTCGACTTCGTGCTGTGGCAGCCGTCCCTGCCCGACGAGCCGTCGTGGGAGTCGCGCTGGGGGCCGGGTCGGCCGGGCTGGCACGTCGAGTGCTCGGCCCTCGCCCTGCGCGAGCTCGGGGAGACCGTGGACGTCCACGGCGGAGGGCGGGACCTGGTCTTCCCGCACCACGAGTGCGAGACGGCCCAGTCCGAGTCGGTGACCGGCACCCGGTTCGTCCGCCATTGGCTCCACGTCGGACTGGTGGGCATGGGCGGCACCAAGATGTCGAAGTCCCTGGGCAACCTGGTCTTCGTCCGCGACCTGCTGAAGGAGTGGGAGCCCGCCGTGGTGCGTCTGGCGCTGCTCTCGCATCACTACCGGCCCGACTGGGAGTGGTCGGACGGAGATCTCCACGGTGCCGCCGCCCGCCTGGAGGCCTGGCGGTTGGCGCGCAACGGTACCGGGCCGGAGGAAGAAGGGCTCGAGCTGGTGCGCGCGGCCCTCGACGACGACCTCGACACGCCGGTCGCCCTCCTCGCGCTCGACGCCCAGGCCGCTGCCGGCCGTCCCGTGGTCCAGGGGGCGGAGCTGCTGGGCGTTACCCTGTAGCCCGGTCCCGGGATCGGCGCACCGGCCGGTCCGGCCCCCGGGTCGCCCCGTCCGTCGACGACCGGGAACGCCTCGTCGCCGGAGCTCCGAGAAAGGCATACCAATGGCAGCCGTCAGCGTCCGACTCCCCGATGGTTCGACCAAGGAGTTCGCGGCGGGCACGACGGCCCTCGAGTTCGCCGGGGCCATCGGCCCGCGCCTTGCCAAGGCGGCGCTGGCCGCCACCTTCGACGGGGTACCGGTCGACCTCTCGGCTGCCCTGCCCGACGGGGCGGCGGTGACCGTGGTGACCGCCGACTCCCCCCTCGGCCGCGACGTGCTGCGCCACTCGACCGCCCATGTCATGGCCCAGGCGGTCCTCCGGCTCTGGCCGGGCGCCCGCTACGCCATCGGGCCGGTCATCGAGGACGGCTTCTACTACGACTTCGAGCTGCCCGGCGGTGCGCACTTCAGCGACGACGACCTCGAGCGGGTGACCGCCGAGATGCGGGCGATCATCGCCGAGGACCAGCCGTTCGTCCGCGACGAGCACTCGATCGACGAGGGCCTCGCTCTCTTCTCGGACCAGCCGTTCAAGCGCGAGATCATCGAGGCGGTCGCCGCCGGCGGGGAGGAGGTCGACGCCGCCGCGGAGGGGGCGCAGGGCGGATCGGTATCGACCTACCGGAACTCGGCGGCGTTCGTCGACCTCTGCCTCGGCCCCCACGTGCCGAGCACCGGCCGGTTGGGCCACTTCGCGCTGGTGCGGGTGGCGGGCGCCTACTGGCGCGGGGACGAGACCCGTCAGCAGCTCCAGCGCATCTACGGCACCGCCTGGGAGTCGGACGGACGCCCTCGCCGAACACCTGCACCGACTGGAGGAGGCCGAGCGGCGCGACCACCGCAAGCTCGGGGCCGAGCTCGACCTGTTCTCCTTCCCGGAGGAGATCGGGTCGGGACTGCCCGTGTTCCACCCGAAGGGCGGCACGATCAGGCGGCTGATGGAGGACTACTCGCGCCAGCGTCACGCAGCCGCCGGGTACGAGTTCGTCTACACCCCCCACATCACCAAGTCCGAGCTGTTCGAGACCTCCGGTCACCTCGACTGGTTCTCCGCCGGCATGTTCCCGCCCATGGAGCTGGACGGCGGGCAGAGCTACTACCTGAAGCCGATGAACTGCCCGTTCCACGTCCTCATCTTCAAGAGCCGCCAGCGTTCCTACCGCGAGCTCCCGCTCCGTCTCTTCGAGTTCGGCAGCGTGTACCGGTACGAGAAGTCCGGCGTGGTGCACGGCCTGACCCGGGTGCGCGGCATGACCCAGGACGACGCCCACATCTTCTGCACCCGCGAGCAGATGGCCGACGAGCTCCACTCGACGCTCACCTTCGTGCTCTCGGTGCTGCGCGACTACGGACTCAACGAATTCTTCCTCGAGCTCTCCACCCGTCCCGAGGGAAAGGCAGTCGGGTCGACCGAGGAATGGGACGAGGCCACCGACACCCTCCGCACCACCGCGCTCGCGATCGGCCTCGAGCTGGTCCTCGACGAAGGGGGTGGCGCGTTCTACGGCCCGAAGATCTCGGTGCAGGCCAAGGACGCAATCGGGAGGACGCACCAGATGTCGACCATCCAGCTCGACTTCCAGACACCGAGGCGCTTCGGCGCCGAGTACGTGGGGGCCGACAACAACCGCCACCTGCCCATCATGATCCACCGGGCCCTGTTCGGGTCGGTGGAGCGGTTCTTCGCCATCCTGCTCGAGCACTACGCCGGGGCGTTGCCCACCTGGCTCTCACCCGAGCAGGTGCGGGTCCTCGGGGTGCGCGACGACCACCAGGGCTACGCAGACAAAGTGGTCGACCGCCTCGCCGCGGTCGGCGTACGGGTCAGCACCGAACCTGCGGACGAGCCGTTGGGCGCCAGGATCCGCCGGGCCAAGCTGCTCAAGACGCCCTACATCCTGGTGGTCGGGGACGACGATGTGGCCGCCGGCACGGTCGGGGTCAACCGGCGGGGGGGCGACCGTCCCGAGCGGGGCGTGCCGGTGACCGATTTCACCGAGGTGCTCGAGCGCGAGATCGCCGAGCGCCGGCTGCCCGAAACGACAGGTCCGACCGCCGGCGCGTGACCCTCGACCGCCTCTGGGCCGGCTGGCGCAGCTCGTACGTGACCGACGCATCCGGAGACGAGTCCGACGCGCCCGACGCGCGCCCGACGCCGACGACTGTGTCTTCTGCCGGATCGTGGCGAGCGGTCCGCCGTCGGTCGACAACGGCGTGCTCTGGATCGGGCCGACCACCCTGGTGGTGCTCAACGCCTACCCGTACGCCAGCGGGCACCTGATGGCTCTGCCGCTCCGGCACGTCCGGACGCTTGCCGAGCTGACCGACGTCGAAGGCGTCGAGCTGTGGGCAGCTCTCCGTCGTGGGGTCACCGCCCTCGAGGCCGCCTACCGTCCCGAGGGCGTCAACCTCGGGGCCAACCTCGGGAAAGCGGCGGGGGCCGGGATCCCCCAGCACCTGCACCTCCACGCGGTGCCCCGCTGGGTCGGCGACACCAACTTCATGACCACGGTGGCCGAGACCCGGGTGCTTCCGGAGACCCTCGCATCGAGCTGGGAACGCCTGCACGCGGCCTGGCCGTGCGACGGCGGGTGAGCCCGTCGACACTGTGCCCGCTGCAGCCCGGGGACCCGGACCGGACGCGCTCCGCCGGCTGACCGGGTGGTACGCTGAGCTGGACCTTCTGGAGGAAACGATGTTCGACGGGCGATGGCGCGAGACGGTGGACCGGGGAACCGGTCCCGTCGGGCGGAAGCTGCAGCGGATGGGTGTGACCGCCGACCTGCTGACCGCAACCGGGCTCGTCTCCGCCGGGGCCACCGCGGTCGCGGTCGGGAGCGGCCATCTGCACCTGGCCATCATCCTGCTCATCCTGACCGGCCTCCACGACCTGTTGGACGGACCGGTCGCAAAGGCGTCGGGTACCTCCTCGGTGCGCGGGGCCTTCTTCGACTCGGTGACCGACCGGGTCTCGGACGCGCTCATCCTCGGCGGCGTGGCCTGGTACCTCGTCGCGACGGATCCCGGGCACCTGGTGCTCCTGCCTTTCGCCATTCTCGGGGCGACCTCCCTCGTCTCCTACCAGCGCGCCAAGGCGGAGTCCTTGGGCATCTCGGCCAAGGGCGGTCTGATGGAGCGCGCCGAGCGGATGATCCTGCTCGGGATCGGCTTCCTCTCCGCGTCGTTCCTCGTACCGGTGCTCTGGGTGATGCTTGTCCTCACCCTTGCCACTGCGGCGGGACGGTTCGCCAGGGTCTGGCACCTCGCCGAGCCACCGGCCCCGCAGGCGACCGTCCGGCGCGCCCGGCGCGACAGGACCGGTACCCGGATGGGGGGCCGCACCACCTCGTCGTTCCCCTCCCGCTGGCGTGCCCGCCGCCAGGGCGAGCT
The DNA here is from genome assembly GCA_963769775.1 of uncultured Acidimicrobiaceae bacterium. GTDB lineage: Bacteria > Actinomycetota > Acidimicrobiia > Acidimicrobiales > RAAP-2 > Bog-756. The sequence continues at coordinate 42,524 of CAVYNC010000010.1, forward strand.
GGCGAGCCGGTCCGGCCGGACCTGGCGGGCCAGGCATGCCCGCCAGGGATTCCGTCAGCGCGCGGCACGCCGTCACGGCTGACCGGTCCCGGCGCCGCGCCGTCCGGGGCTGAGGTCCGGTGCAGAGAGATCGGCTGGTCCTCCATACCTACAAGACCCTCGGCAGCTGCCTCGCCGCGCTGCCCGAGCCGGCCGCGCTGGGGGTGGCCTCGGTGGTCGGCGGCGCCCTCTACCGGGTGCGCCGCCAACACCGGGTGATGGTCACGGCCAACCTCCGCCGGGTCGTCGGGGGCGGCCCCGCCGACGCCGAGCTCCTCGACCGGTGGGCACGGCGCGCGTTTCGGGCCTACGCTCGGTATTGGGTGGAAGGGGCCAGGCTCGCGAGCACGCCGAAGGACGAGATCGTCCGGCGCACGTTCGTGGACGGTCTCCACCACCTCCACGACGGGATGGCTCGAGGCAAAGGTGTGGTCATGGCGCTGCCGCACATAGGGAGCTGGGAGTACGGAGGGGCATTCCTCGCCACACAGGGGCTCCCGATGACCGCCGTTGCGGAGCGCCTCGACCCCCCCGAGCTCTTCGACTACTTCGTCGAGCAGCGGGCCGCCATGGGCCTGACCATCGTCCCCCTCGACCAGGGGTCGGGCGCCACCCTGATGGGCACCCTGCGCAACGGGGGGCTGGTCGGGCTTCTCTGCGACCGCGACATCGAGGGCACCGGGGTCGAGGTCGAGTTCTTCGGCGAGACGACCACCATGCCGGCGGGCCCGGCCACCCTTGCCCTCCGCAGCGGCGCGGTCCTGGTCACCGGGGCTGTCTACAGCGGCCCCGGCCGCGACCACCGGGCCGTCGTCGAACCACCGCTCGACACCGAGCGGCGCGGCCGCCTGCGGGCCGACGCGGCCCGGCTGACCCAGGAGATCGCCACCCGGCTGGAGGGACTCATCCGGCGTGCTCCCGAGCAGTGGCACGTGTTCCAGCCGCTCTGGGTGGCCGACCGGCCGACGGAGACCGGGGACGCGGACGGGGTGCCGGTATGAGCGGCACCGAGCGCGCCCCTGGCGCCACCGATCAGGGCACTGCGGCCGTGCCCAGGCCCGAGGGAGCGGTGGGCCGACCGTCCCGTTCCCCCGCTCCCGGTGCCCGATGCCGGTTCGACCTCTCCCAACGGCGCCCACCAGGGCAACGGCGCGGGGACCGCCGCCCCGCCCCGGTTCCACACCCTCGAGGAGCACGAGTTCGACATCGTCGCGGTGGTTTCGGCCGAAGGGCGGTTCCTCTTCGTGAGCGCGTCGGCCGAGCGACTGCTCGGCTACGACATCAGCAACGCGATCGGCCGGGACGCCTTCGGACTCCTCGACTCGCTCAGCGTGGAGCCGGTTCGCTCCCTCTTCAACGACCTGGTCGCCCGGCGGCGGCTCTCCCTCTCGCTCGAGCTCGAGACGAACCGGGCCGACGGGAGTTCGATCGACCTGGAGCTGGTGGCTGCGAACCACCTCGACGACCCGATCGGCGGGATCGTGCTCAACATCCGCGACATCACCGAGCGCAAGCTGCTCGAGCAGCGGGTGCGGTCGGTCGACCGGCGTCAGGACGTCATCGTCGAGTCGCTGGCCGACGGGTTGATCATGGTCGATGCGTCCGGTCGGATCGTCCGGGTCAACGAGGCCTTCGAGATCCTCTTCTCCGTTCCGCGGGTCCGGCTGCTCGGTCGACGCCTCCTGGATGTGCTCCAACTGCAGCGGGCAGAAGGACTCGATCTGTTCGACGAAGACGGAGAGACCGTCGAGGACGAGGCCCACCCCGTGCTGGTCAGCCTGCGCCGCGGGCGCCGGGTGGTCGGTGTCGTTCTCGGCTTCCGGGACCGGGGAGGGCCGTCCCGCTGGATGCGGGTCAACGCTGCGCCGATCCTCGAGCCCGACGGTACGGTCAGCGGCGCGGTGGGGTCGGTCAGCGACATCACCGGTGCGCGTGGAGCGGCCTACGCGCTGCGCGAGGAGGAGCGTTTTCTCCAGGTGCTGCTCGACACGCTCGACGAGGGCATCGTCGCGTGCGACGCCGATGGCCGGATCACCGTGTTCAATCCCGCAGCCCGTCGCCTGCACGGCCTGGCCGAGGACGCCGACCCGGTCGGGCGGCTCCCCTCGGGCAGTCTTCTGCGCCGTCCGGACGGTACGCCACTCGAGCCCGAGGAGAGCCCACTGCTGCTGGCCATGTCCGGGGAGCGGCTCCGCGACACGGAGGTCCTGCTCGAGTCCGCGGACGGCGAGCAGCGCAAGGTGAGCGTCAACGGACAGGCCCTCGTCGACGACGACGGCTGGAAGCTCGGAGCCGTCGTCGCCATGCACGACGTGACCGAGCAGAAGCTCAACGAGGAGCGCCTCGCCGAGCTGGCACTGCACGATCCGCTCACCGGGCTGGCCAACCGGGCCCTTCTCGCCGAACGGCTCCAGGAGGCGATCGACAGCCTCGCCCGGAGTGTCGAGGCGGGCGCCGGGCCGGTTGTCGCGGGGAGCGCCGGCGTTGCCGTCTACCTGCTCGACCTCGACGAATTCAAGGAGATCAACGACGAGCTGGGTCACGAGGTGGGGGACGAGATGCTCGTAGCTGTGGCCCGCCGGCTCTCCGCCATCGTCCGGCCCTCGGACACGGTGGCCCGGCTCGGGGGTGACGAATTCGTGGTGGTCTGCGACATCGAGAGCGGCGAGGAGGAGATGCTGCGGATCGGGGAGCGGATCTCCGACGCGTTGAGCCGGCCCTACCGGATCGAGGGACGTACCCTCGTTGCCGAGGCATCGGTGGGCGGCGTCTTCGCCGACAACCCGGATACCGATCCGTCGAAGCTGCTGAGCCGGGCAGACGACGCGATGTACGGGGTCAAATGGAGCCGCCGCCGCCACCGTCGTGCAATGACGGACTGACCCGGTCGGTGGCAGGAGCTGGTACGCCGGAAACGGCATTGCGGGTCGCGCTGGTCTGCCCGTACAGCCTCTCCCGTCCCGGTGGCGTCCAGGGGCAGGTCGCTGGGTCTCGCCCGCACCCTCGGCGCGGGTGGCCACCGGGTCACCGTGTTCGCCCCGACCGACGGAGCGGTCATTGCCCCCGAGGGGTTCACGCTGGTACCCACCGGCCGCACCGTCGCCATCCGGGCCAACGGCTCGGTGGCCCCGGTCACCCTCTCCATCCCGGCCGTCCGGCGGGCTCTGGGCGAACTCCGGCGCGTCGACGCCGATGTTGTCCATGTCCACGAGCCGTTCGCTCCGGGATTGCCGTACGGACTCCTGGTTTCCCACGCGATCCCACCGGTCGTCGCGACATTCCACCGGAGCGGTGACAGCGCCTTCTACACGCTGCTCGGACCGCTCGTCAGGGCCGCCGGGCGTCGCCTCGCCGTCCGGTGCGCGGTCTCCGAAGCGGCCGCAACCACCGCCCGGCGGGCACTCCCCGGACACTACGAGGTCCTCTTCAACGGTGTGGAGGTCGACCGCTACCGCGTCGCCGAGCCCTGGCCCACCACCGGACCGACCGTCCTCTTCCTCGGGCGGCACGAGGAGCGCAAGGGGCTGCGCGTGCTGCTGGAGGCCGGCGAGCAGCTCGCCCGGGGTCGAGATCCCCTTGGGGCCCCGGGTCTCCCGGCTCCGGTGCTGTGGATCGCGGGGGACGGCCCGGAGACCGCGTCCCTCCGGCTTCGACATCCCGAGTCGGGCAGCGTGCGCTGGCTCGGGATAGTGAGCGAGGAGGAGAAGGTCCGGCGGCTGGCCGCCGCCGACCTGCTCGCCGCCCCCTCGCTCGGGGGGGAGTCCTTCGGGATGGTGCTGCTCGAGGCGATGGCGGCGCGCACGGTTGTGGTGGCGAGCGACATCGACGGGTACCGGGCCGCAGCCGGAGACAGCGCGGTGCTCGTGCCGCCGGGGGACGCCGGGGCCCTGGCCGACGCGCTGGCCGGCGTGCTCGGGGGTTGATCGCCCCGCCCGGGGGCCCTTCCACCGGGGAGCAGCCCGCCCGGGACCGGAAGGGTTGGCTCGACCGCGGGTCGGAGAGGGCCGAGCAGTGGTCGATGGAGACCCTGGCCGGGCGGTACGAGCGCCTCTATCGCGCAGCGGTGGTCGGGGCTCGGCGCTGAGCGGCCGTACACTGCTCGGACCATGAGCGAAGCCCCCGATCGTCCAGGGCCCCCCGGCCCGGGAGGTGGCGCGTCCGGCGGCGGGTCCGGACAACCAGGCCCCGCGGGCGGATCGGGAAGCGGATCGGGTGGTCGGTCCCGCAGCCGACGCCGGCGCGGCGGAGGCTCGTCCCAATCCTCGTCGTCCTCGGCCCGGTCCTCCGGTTCGGGTGGCGGTGGGGGGAGCGGCGGAAGCCGGAACGGCGGGAAGCCCGGCGTTCGATCCAACGGGTCGGGCCAACGTTCAGGTGGGGGGTCGGGCGGGAGGCCTCCGCAGACGTCGACGGGAGGCCGGCGGCCCGGCGGGTCGGGTGGTGCCCGGCCGGGACGGGGCCGCTCCTCCGGGGCCGCCTCCGACAGCCGTGCGCGGCCCACCACCGCAGCGGTACCGGTGAGCGCACCGGTACCCGCGGTCCGGGTCGACCGGACGGACGGGACCGAGGCGACCGCGATCGCGAGCAACCGGCGACGGGCCCTGATCCTCTGCCTGGCCCCCGGCACCGTGCTCGGGATCGTGCTCGGCCTGGTCCTCCTCGCCGCCGGTCAACCTCTGGTGGCCCCCCTCGTCCTCGTCGGGTCGGTGGCCGTGGTCACCGCCCTGCTCTGGCGGCGCGCCCCGGCCATCGTGGTGCGGGCCCTTCGGGCTCGACCGTGCGAAGAGTGGGAGCACCCCCGACTGCACAACCTTGTGGACGGCCTGTGCGCCACGATGGGACTCGACCGGCCGGCCGTGCTGGTGGTGGAGAGCGACGTTCCCAACACGATGGCCGTGGGCCGCGACCCTGGCTCGGCGTCCCTGGTCGTCACCTCGGCGCTCGACCGCGTTCTCGGCCTGGTCGAGCTCGAAGGGGTGTTGGCCCACGAGCTGGTGCACATCAAACGGCACGACACGGTGCTTGCCGGCGTCGCGGTGGTGGTCACCGCGTCCTGGGCAGTCGTGCGTGGGACGTCGGCCGGTGTCGAGACGGTGCACCGGTTGATCGGCCCGGGTCGGGAGTTCTCGGCAGACCAGCGCGCGGCAATCGTGGTGCGTTACCCGCCGGGCATCCGCTCCGCACTCCAGACAATGATGGAGTCGCCCACGCCGGCGGGAGGATGGCCGCCCGGGCCCGGCCGAGTCGCCGCGCTCACCCGGTGGCTCTGGGTGAACCCGATGGCGGGGCTCTCCCCGGGGACGCCGTCGGAGGGGAACCTCGACCACACCCGGGTTCGGGTCGCCGCGCTCTCGCTCGACTGAGCCGGCGTACGACCGTCGGCGCCGCCCACTCAGCCGGCGGTCGGGCAGATGACCATGTCGTCGAGCGGTTCGCAGGTCCAGGTACCGCCGGTGTTCTGCTCGCGCACCTGGTCGCGCAGGCGCCGCAACAGCGAGGCGAGCTGGGCCTCCTCGGTTGGGGAGAAGAGCTCGCTCAGGAGCTCGTCGATGTGGGCGAGGTGGTCGGGGATGGCCCGGTCCATCGTCTCCTTGCCGGCAGTCGTGAGCTGGGCGAACGATCCGCGCTTGTCCTGAGGGCAGGTCCGACGGGTGACCAGGCCCTGCTCCTGGAGGCGGTCGACGGCGCGGGTCAGGCCGCTCGGCGAGAGCGAGGTCTGCGCGGCGAGCTCACTCATCCGGAGCTCGTTCCCCTCGGTGCGGGCCAGGCGGATGAGCACGTCGAACGACTGGTTCGAGGCGAGGCTGTCCGACTCGAGCCGCCGTTCGAAGAGGCGGCGCAACCCGGCGGCGGACTCGAAGAGCAGACCGACCGTGGTCAGCCGTTCGTCGCCCGGGTCCCCTGCGTCCGTGCTCGTTCCCATGGGAGCAGCCTACAGGGAAGAGGAAGTACTTGCGACTACAAATACCTGTGGTATACTTGTTTGTGCAAGCACGGAACGGCAGGAACGAGTCGGACCGTGACCCCAAGACCCCCAAGGAGCAGACATGGCAGACACGACCGAGGTCACAACCAGGATCGTCAACGGCGCCGAGTACCCCGCAGTGGGAACCTACAAGTTGGATCCGAGCCACACCCGCCTCGGTTTCGCGGTACGCCACATGGCCGTCTCGAAGGTCCGCGGCGGATTCAACCGGTTCGACGGCACGCTCGAGCTCGCCGAGGATCCGGTCGACTCGAAGATATCGGTCACCATCGAGGCCGACAGCGTGGACACCCGCGACGAGAACCGCGACAACCATCTGCGGACCAACGACTTCTTCGATGTCCCCAACCACCCGAGCTGGACCTTCGTGAGCACCGAGATCCGCCCTGTGGACGCGACGGACTGGAAGGTCGACGGCGACCTGACCATCCGGGGAACGACCAAGCAGGTGACACTCGACGTCGAGCTCGAAGGAGTCGTGAAGGACCCCTACGGCAATCACCGGGTCGGCTTCAGCGCGAAGACCACCATCGACCGCGAGGACTTCGGCGTGGCCTTCGGAGCGGTGATGGAGGCCGGCGGGCTCGTGGTCGGCAAGAAGGTCGACATCGAGATCGAGGCCGAGGCCGTCCTGCAGTCCTGAGGAGTCGGCCCGTCCCGCGGTTCTCGGGGAGACTGACACGCCAAGGCGCGACCGTGGTGCCCACTCGGGGTGGCCACGGTCGCGGCTGCGGGGTCGGTGGAACCCGCAGGTAGAATGACGCGATGACCGCCGCCCCGAGTCCCGACCGACCGACCGGTACCTTCACCGTGAAGCGCGGCCTGGCGGAGATGCTTCGCGGAGGCGTGATCATGGACGTGGTGGACGCCGCGCAGGCCAAGGTGGCCGAGGATGCGGGCGCGGTCGCCGTCATGGCGCTCGAGCGGGTCCCCGCCGATATCCGGCGTGACGGCGGGGTGGCCCGGATGAGCGATCCCGCTCTCATCGAGGACATCACCGCCGCGGTCACCATCCCGGTCATGGCCAAGGCCCGCATCGGGCACTTCGCCGAGGCCCAGGTGCTGGCCGCCCTCGGGGTCGACTTCATCGACGAGAGCGAGGTCCTCACCCCGGCCGACGAGGCCCACCACATCGACAAGTGGGCGTTCGAGATCCCCTTCGTCTGCGGCGCGACCAATCTGGGCGAAGCCCTCCGGCGCATCTCGGAGGGCGCGGCGATGATCCGCTCCAAGGGCGAGGCCGGGACCGGCAACATCGTCGAGGCCGTCCGTCACCTCCGATCGATCCTCGGCGACATCCGCAAGGTGACCGAGGCGGACTCGGCCGAGCTCTACGCCTGGGCCAAGGAGCTGGCCGCCCCGATCGGCCTGGTGCAGGAGATCGCGTCCACCGGGCGCCTCCCGGTGCCGCTCTTCTGCGCGGGTGGGATCGCCACCCCGGCCGACGCCTCGCTGGTCATGCAGCTCGGGGCGGAGGCGGTGTTCGTGGGTTCGGGCATCTTCAAGAGCGCCGACCCGTCGCGGATGGCGAGCGCGGTGGTGGAGGCCACGGCCCACTACGCCGACGCCGAGTTGGTGGCCAAGGTCTCCACCGGTCTGGGCGCAGCGATGGCCGGCCAGGAGATCGGCACGCTCGGCGTGCGCCTGGCCGATCGTGGCTGGTGATCCGGGCGCGGCGCCCCACCGGGCCACGTGCCGATGACCATCGGGGTACTCGCCCTCCAGGGTGACGTGCGCGAGCACGCGGCCGCGTTCGCCGAACTCGGGGAGCCGGTGCGAGCGGTGCGCCGGCCCGCCGACCTCGAGGGACTCTCCGGACTGGTCATCCCCGGGGGGGAGTCGACAACCCTCTCCCTGCTGCTCGGGTCGTCCGGCCTGTTCGACCCCCTGGCCGATGCGCTTGCCGGCGGCATGACCGTGTTCGGCACCTGTGCCGGGATGATCCTCCTGGCGGGCCGGGTGCTCGACGGGCGCACCGACCAACGACAGTTCGGGGTCATCGACCTGACCATCCGGCGCAACGGCTACGGGCGCCAGGCGGCGTCCTTCGAGACAGCGGTGACCGTGGCCGGGCTGGGGGAGGAGCCCCTGCCCGCCGTGTTCATCCGTGCCCCGGTGGTCGAGGCGTCGGGACCGGGGGTCGAGGTGCTGGCTACGCTTCCCGGTGCGGATGGCGCCGGGGGGGCCGACGGCGGGGGAGCGCCGGGATCGGCGGTGGTCTGCCGGCAGGGTCCCGTGCTCGTCGCCGCCTTCCATCCGGAGTTGACCGGGGACCGTCGCCTGCACCGATTGTTCGTGGAGATGAGCAAAGAGGAGAGAGGCTAGGCCATGTCGGGACATTCGAAGTGGGCGACGACCAAGTACCGGAAGGGCGCACAGGACGCGGCCCGGGCCAAGGTCTTCGCCAAGCTCATCCGTCAGATCGAGGTCGCTGCCCGGGAGGGCGGGAGCGACATGACGGCGAATGCCGGTCTCCGGACGATGTACGCGAAGGCCCGTGACGCGTCGGTGCCCATCGACACCATCGAGCGGGCGATCAAGCGGGGATCGGGCGAGCTCGAGGGCGTGCGCTACGAGTCGATCTCCTACGAGGGGTATGCCCCGGACGGGGTAGCCGTGATCGTCGAGTGCCTCTCCGACAATCGCAACCGGACCGGTGCCGAGATCCGCAACCTCTTCAGCCGGAACGGCGGCACCATGGCGGAGCCCGGAGCGGTCAGCTGGCAATTCGAGCGCAAGGGTGTCATCGCGGTCCCGCGCACCTTCGATGAGGAGCGGGTCCTCGAAGTCGCCATGGAGTCCGGCGCCGAGGATCTCACCGACGAGGACGAGCGGTGGCTGGTGACCAGCTCACCCTCCGACCTCGCAGCGGTGCGAACCGCGCTGGATGCGGCCGGTCTCGAACCGGGTGTCTCGGAGCTCACGATGGTCCCGACCTCGACGGTCGAGGTTGCATCCGACTCCGAGGCCAAGCGCGTGCTCCGCCTCGTCGAGGCGCTCGAGGACCACGACGACGTGCAGAACGTCTACGCCAACTTCGACATCCCAGACGAGATCCTGGCCGCCTACGCGAGCTGACCCCGCCCGGTCGTCAAACGGCTGGCGTCGGGTCGAACTCCGCCTCTGTGGCCGGGGATCACCCCACCGGCGGACGCGCCCGGCTACCATCGAACGCGTGTTCGTCCTCGGGATCGACCCCGGACTGTCGCGCTGCGGGTACGGCGTGGTCACCCGCAGCGGGGGCGGCCTGGTCGCGGTGGCCGGTGGGGTCGTCAGCACCCCGCCCGACATGCCGCTGCCGGACCGTCTGCACACCCTCTCCGAGGAGCTCCGCGCCCTGGTGGACGAGTTCCGTCCCGGGGCCGTGGTGGTCGAGCGGGTCTTCTTCCAGATGAACGCGCGGACGGCCATGGCCACCGGACAGGCCGCCGGGGTTGCCCTCGCCGCGGCCGCCGCATCGGGGTGCGAGGTGGCCCAGTACACGGCCAACGAGGTCAAGCAGGCGCTGGTCGGGTTCGGCGGCGCAACGAAGGAGCAGGTGCAGCGCATGGTGGCCTCGGTGCTGGGCCTGCCCGAGCCGCCCCGCCCGCCCGATGTGGCCGACGCGCTGGCGCTGGCCGCCTGCCACCTCACCGGGCAACCGCTCCGCCGGGCGGTGGCCGCGTCGACCGGAGGTGACGGGTGATCGGCTCCCTGCGCGGGACCCTGCTCGAGCGACCGACGACCGGCGAGCTGATCGTCGAGGTCCAGGGAGTGGGCTACCGCGCCTCGGTCCCGACCTCGGTGCTCGCCTCGCTCGGCGGCGCGGGCAGCGAGGTCTTCCTCCACGTGCACACCCACGTGCGGGAGGACGCCATCGTGCTCTACGGGTTCGCCCACGCCGACGAACGACGGTGTTTCGAGGCGCTACTCGGCGCACACGGGGTCGGTCCGGCACTCGCGTTGGCCATCCTCTCCTCACTCTCGCCGGCCGCGCTCTCGACAGCGGTCCTCGAGGACGACGTGGACACCCTCTGCCTGGTGCCCGGAGTGGGGAAGAAGACCGCGGCCCGGCTGTTGCTCGAGCTCAAGGCCCGCCTCGACCTCCCCGAGCTCGGAGGGTACGGGACCGCAGAGACCCGGTCCGGCACGCCCCGCGGCGAGGCACGTGCCGCCCTGGTCGAACTGGGCTACGCCCCCGAGGAGATCACCGGGGTGCTCGACGGCGCGGACGACGACCTGCCGGTCGAGGAGCTCGTGCGGGCCGCCCTGCGCGAGCTTGCGCACCAACGATGACCACCGGGGCCCGTCGGGAGGTACTGCCTCCGCCAGGAGGGGGAGCGATGCTGGCCGCCGACCCACTGCGCCCGCTCGACCCGACCACAGGCCCGGTCGAGGAAACCGAGGAGATCGGCCTCCGTCCGAGGACCCTCGACGAGTTCGTGGGCCAGGGGCAGCTCACCGAGCACCTCCGGATCGTGATCGAGGCGGCGCTCCGGCGGGATCAGGCGGTCGACCACCTGCTCTTCGCCGGGCCACCCGGACTGGGCAAGACCTCGCTGGCCGGCATCGTCGCCGGCGAGATGGGCGTGGGGCTTCGGGTGACCTCGGGACCGGTGCTGGTCCGGGCCGGCGACCTGGCCGCGCTGCTCACCGACCTGCAGGTGGGGGACGTCCTCTTCATCGACGAGATCCACCGCCTCCACCACTCGGTCGAGGAGATCCTCTACCCGGCCATGGAGGACTTCAAGCTCGACATCCTCATCGGCAAGGGCCCGACCGCCCGCAGCATCCGGCTCGACCTGCCGCGGTTCACGCTGGTGGGTGCCACCACGCGCACCGGGTTGGTGGCCGGTCCGCTGCGCGACCGGTTCGGGTTCGTCGGGCGGCTCGACCTCTACGACGTCGACGAGCTCGAGGCGATCGTGCACCGCTCGGCGGGCCTGCTGCGGGTGCCGATCGACGGCGGGGGCGCACGCCGGATCGCCGAACGTTCCCGCGGCACGCCCCGCGTGGCCAACCGGCTGCTCCGCAGGGTGCGCGACTTCGTCGAGGTCCGGGCGGAGGGGACGATCACCTCGGAGGCCGCAGTCGCCGGGCTGGAGGTCTTCGGGATCGACGTGCTCGGTCTCGACAAGGTGGACCGCGCCATCCTCGAGGTGCTGTGCCGGCGGTTCGGCGGTCGCCCGGTGGGGCTCACCACCCTCTCCCAGTGCATCGGCGAGGAGACCGACACCATCGAAGAGGCCTACGAGCCGTACCTGCTGCAGCAGGGGCTCATCCAGCGGACCGCCCGGGGGCGGATCCCCGGTCCCGCGGCCTGGGCCCATCTCGGGCTCAGCCCCGTCGACACCCCCTCGCTCTGGCCGTCCGCGCCGGTCGGGCCCGCCTGACCTGCCGCGACCAGCCGGGCGACCAGCCCCATCCGCGGGCCCCGTGGCGACAGCCGTGCCCGTGGCACCGGCCGCGGTGCCACGATGGGCCGGTGACAGCGCCCCCCGACCACCGGCCGGTCCTGCTGCCCACCGGAGGTCCCGACCGCCACGCCGCGACCCGAGACGGCTGGACCCCGATGGACGCCTACGACTACGGACTGCCGGAGTCGGCCATCGCCCAGGAGCCGGTGGCGCCGCGCTCGGCGGCCCGGCTGCTCGTGGGTCCCGGCGTTGGCGCAGATCCGGGGACCCGGCACGCCACGATGACCGAGCTTCCGGGTCTGCTCCGTCCCGGTGATGTGCTCGTGGTCAACGAGACCCGGGTGCTGGCCGCCCGCCTCGCCCTGGCCAGACCCGGCGGCGGTCGGGCCGAGGTCCTACTGGTGGAGCCGCTCCGGGCCGAGGGAGGAGGGGGGGACGAATGGGAGGCGCTGGTCCGTCCCGGTCGTCGGCTCCGGGCGGGCACGCTGCTCGTCGAGGCGGCCCGGCGCTCCGGGGGAGCGGTGGTCGAGGTCGGCGAGTCGCTCGTCGGGCGGGGGACCAGGCGGGTCCGGCTTCTCGATCCGGGGGTGGTTGCCCGGGCGGGGTCGATGCCGCTTCCGCCCTACATCCGCAGGACGCTTTCCGACCCGGACCGGTACCAGACCGTCTACGCAGCCGACTGCGCCCCGGCCGACCGCTCGGCGGCTGCGCCCACGGCCGGGCTCCACTTCACCGACGACCTGCTCGCCGACTGCCGTGCGGCCGGGGCCAGCCTCGCCCGGGTGGACCTGGCCATCGGGCTCGACACCTTCCGCCCGGTGACCGCGGCGACGGCCGAGGAGCACGTCATCCACACCGAGCGGTACACCGTGCCGCAGGAGACGGTCGCCGCCTGCCGGTCGGCCGAGCGGGTGGTCGCGGTCGGGACCACCGCGGTGCGGGCCCTCGAGTCGGCCGCAGCCACCGGTGTGCTGTCGGGGCGAACCGATCTCTACATCCACGGGGAGTTCCGGTTTCGGGTCGTCGACCTGCTCGTCACCAATTTCCACCTGCCCCGGTCGAGCCTCCTGCTGCTGGTCGAGTCCTTCTGCGGCCCGTGCTGGCGGGACCTCTACGCGACCGCGCTGCACGCCGGCTACCGCTTCCTGTCCTTCGGTGACGCAATGATCGTCGGGCGGGCCGGTCCGAAGGGCCGGCCCCGATGGGCGGACGGAACCCCGGCAGCGGGACCCGGATGAACCCGCTGGTGGTCGAGGTCGCCGCCACCGACGGCTTGGCACGCACCGGCCGGGTGGTCACCCCGCGGGGCTCCTACCGGGTGCCGGCCTTCATGCCGGTCGGCACGAGGGGGGCGGTCAAGGCGCTCGACAGCGCCGATCTCGACGCGCTCGGGGCCCAGGTGGTGCTGGCCAACACCTACCACCTCCTGCTCAGGCCCGGGCCCGACGTGGTCGCCCGGCTCGGCGGGCTCCACCGGTTCACCGGATGGGGCGCGCACACCCTCACGGACTCGGGCGGGTACCAGGTCCACTCGCTGCGTCCGGCGGTGGACGACGACGGTGTCACCTTCGCCTCGGTCTACGACGGCTCGGTGGTCCGGATGACCCCCGAGTCGGCCGTCGAGGCCCAGGGGCTCATCGGCGCCGACATCCAGATGGTGCTCGACGTCTGCGAGTCCCTGCCTGCCAGCACCGAGGCGCTCCGCCTCGCCGTCGTGCGCACCGCGGCATGGGCGGCGAGAGCCAGGTGCCACCACGAGCGCCTCGAGGCCCGGCCCGAGGGCCAGGCGCTGTTCGGTGTGGTCCAGGGCGGCACCGACTCGGCTCTGCGGGCCGAGAGCGCGGAGCGAACGGTCGCCCTCGACCTCGACGGCTACGGCATCGGGGGTCTCTCGGTCGGCGAGCCACGTCCGGCAATGCTCGAGGCCCTCGCGGTCACCGTGCCCCTCCTCCCGGTGGACCGCCCTCGCTACCTGATGGGGGTCGGGGACCCGGTCGGGATGCTCGAGGCGATCGCCCTCGGGGTCGACCAGTTCGACTGCGTGGCGCCGACCCGGCTGGCCCGCCACGGGGCGCTGTGGACGAGCGTCGGGCGGCTCAACCTCCGCAACGCGGTGCACGCGACCGACGACGGACCGATCGATCCCTCGTGCCGGTGCCCGACCTGCGCGCGCTGGTCGAGGGGGTACCTGCGGCACCTGCTCTCGGTCGGCGAGCCGACCGCCTGGCGCCTGCTCACCCTCCACAACCTGACCTACGTGCTCGACCTCATGGACCAGGCGCGCGACGCGATCGCCCGGGGCGAGCTCGATGCGCTGCGCGCCCGCACCGCAGAGCGCTGGGGCGACTGAGCCGCCCGGCACCGTCGGAGGGGCGGCCCTGGGCTAGTGTCAGGGCGCTGTGCCGACCGTCGACCCCCTTTCTCCCACCGCACGATGAGTGACGTCCCGATCCGGGTCGGGGCCCTGGTGGCCGCGGCGGCGAAGCCCCAGAGCAGCGGCTCCTCGTTCATCTACATCCTGCTCATCGTCGGGGTGGGGTTCTACTTCTTCATCTACCGGCCCCAGCAGCGCAAGGCCAAGGCCGTCCGTGAGCGGACGAACACCTTCGAGGTGGGGGACGAGGTGCTCACGGCCGGCGGCATCGTCGGACACGTGATCGACATCGAGGGTGACCGGATCACCCTCGAGACCAGTGTCGGGGCCTCCTTCGTCGTGCTGCGGCCCTATGTGCTCCGCAAGGTCGAACCGCCGGTCGCGACGGTCGAGGAGCACGACGTCGATGCGGATGCCGAACACGCAGGAGCCGACGAGGAACCGGACGGCCACGAGGACACGGGCCACGAGAGCACCGGTCACGCGGACGGCGGCCACCGGGACGACGGGTACGACGAGCCCAGCGGGGCCGACGGGTCCCCGGCCGCCTGAGGCAGCCATGAAGGACAAGCGCTCACTCTGGATCAGCCTCCTGGCGGTGGTCGGCGTCGCGGTCGTGATGCTCGGCGCGACCCTGGCAGCCGGGTGGTCGCCGAAGCTGGGCCTCGACCTCGACGGCGGGCTCGCGGTCGTCTACCAGACCCACACCCCGGTCAGTTCCGCCGAGCTCGACACCATCGTCACCATCCTCAACGACCGGGTCAGCAACGGGACCAGTGGGGCCACCGTCTCGAGCCAGGGCAAGAACCAGATCTCGGTCTCGGTGCCCGGCGCCAAGAACTCCCAGCAGATCCTCGCGACCCTCGGCAACACCGGCCAGCTGTTCTTCCGGCCGGCTCTCTGTTACGCGCCCAACCTCCAGGTTGCGAAGGGCCAGAAGCCGGTCACGGGCCCCTTGCCGGCCTCGTGCGCGCCGACCTCGTTGCTCAGCGAGGCCAACCTCGCCGTCAACACGAGCTCGGGCCAGGCCACCAAGTCACCACCCGAGGACCCGCAGTTCGCTCCCTATCCGAGCACGAGCTCGGAGAACGACAAGGAGCACTCGACGGTCCTGCTGCCGGGCGCGGGGGCGGCGGCGTCCAACGGCCGATACGTCCTCGGCCCTGCGGGTCTGTCGGGCACCGGGGTGCGCTCGGCCACCGCCCAGGTCCAGAGCGGGCAGTGGGTGGTCAACCTCAACCTCAACTCGGCGGGGAGCACCGCATGGGACACCCTCGCCCAGCAGCAGTTCCACGCCATCATCGGGGTCGATCTCGACGGACAGGTGATCACCGCCCCGATCACCCAGCCATCGCAGACCACCTTCACCCCATTCAACGGCCAGGTGCAGATCTCGGGGAGCTTCACCGAGGACCAGGCCAAGACCCTCGCCGCCGACCTCAACTTCGGCGCGCTGCCGGTCAAGCTCGACCGGCTCACCGTCCAGACGGTCTCGCCCACCTTGGGCAAGTCGTCGCTGCAGGCCGGGCTCATCTCCGGCCTCTTCGGACTGGCCCTGGTCATGCTCTACACGATCTTCTACTACCGCCTCCTCGGGGTGGTCGTCGTGGCCGGCCTGGCGGTGACCGGCGCGCTGCTCTGGTCGATCATCGCCATCATGGGACAGACCCTCAACACCACCATCGACCTCGCCGGCGTGATCGGCATCATCGTGTCGATCGGCATCACCGTGGACTCCTACATCGTCTATTTCGAGCGGTTGAAGGACGAGGCCCGTTCGGGCCGCACCGTGCGCACCAGCGTGGACCGCGGGTTCAAGAGCGCCTTCCGAACCGTGCTCGCCGCTGACTTCGTGTCCTTCCTCGGCGCGGTGATCCTCTACGAGCTCTCGATCGGACCGGTCCAGGGCTTCGCCCTCTTCCTCGGCATCTCGACCCTCCTCGACGTGTTCGTGACCTACTTCTTCACCCGGCCGTTCGTCATCCTGCTCGGCCGGAGCCGGAGCGCCACCGAAGCCAAGGGCATGGGCGTCGCCCGCGGCCTCGGCATCCACACGGAGGCGGTCACGTGAGCCCGGGCCGCAACGGGGACGACCCCGAGGAGGAGCTGGCCTCCCCCGAGGAGGAGCTCGCCGAGGCCTTCGACGAGGAGCTCGGTCTCGCCGCAGAGCGGCAGCGACGGTGCACCCTCCGGGCCCAAGCGGCCGAACGCCTTCGTGCGCCTCTACCGGGGCGAGACCTCCTTCGACTTCATCGGCAACCGGCGCTGGTGGTTCGGGGTCTCGACCCTGATCATCCTCCTCGGGGTGATCTCGCTCGGGGTCCGCGGCCTCAACGAGGGGATCGACTTCAAGGGGGGCAGTCCTGGATCGTCTCCTCCCAGACGCTGACCGTGCCCGAGGCCACGACGGCGGTCGAGTCGGCGGGCCTCTCCCAGCCCACGGTGGTCCAGCTCACCAACCAGCTCAACCACCAGAAACAGATCCAGGTCACGGTCGACCTCAACTCGAAGTCGGCGAGCCAGCGACAGGCGATCGAGACCCAGGTCCAGGACAAGCTCGCCCAGGCCGCCCATCTGGGCAACCCCAACGACGTGAGCTTCACCGAGGTCGGATCCACCTGGGGCTCGCAGGTCACCAAGAAGGCCCTCGAGGCCCTCATCGTCTTCTTCATCGCGGTGACCGCCTACATCTCGCTGCGCTTCGAGTTCAAGATGGCGGTCGCGGCCATCGTCGCCGTGTTCCACGACATCCTGATCGTGCTCGGCATCTACTCGATCTTCGGGTTCCTGGTCACCCCGGACACGGTGATCGCGGTGCTCACCGTGCTCGGCTACTCGCTCTACGACACGGTCGTGGTCTTCGACCGGATCCGAGACAATTCCCAGGGGCTGGGCGCCTCGGGCCGGATCACCTACTCGGACATGGTCAATCTCTCGATGAACCAGACCCTGGCCCGGTCGATCAACACCTCGCTGGTCGCGATCATCCCGGTGCTCTCCGTGCTGGTCATCGGCTCGGTGCTCCTGGGCGCCGAGACACTCCAGAGCTTCGGCCTGGCCCTGGTCATCGGTCTCACCAGCGGCGCCTACTCCTCCATCTTCATCGCCTCGCCTCTGCTCGCCCTCATGAAGGAGCGGGAGTCCCGATACGTGACCATCCGCCAGCGTCTCGAGGCGCGTGGGGAACGCGGCCCCGCCCTCACCCCGGCCGCGGCCGCGGCCCTCGCCGGCGCAGCGGCCGGAAGCGGCAGCGGGCGGGGCTCCACGAAGGTCCGGACCTCCAGTGGCGTCATCCGGCCCGGCCAGGGCACCTCCTCGAAGCGGTCCGGCGGGCCGGCGGCGGCCGCTGCGGTCGCCGCCACGGCCGTCGGCGGCGCCACGGATGGCGGGTCGCCGGGCTCGGCGCGTGCCGGCGGCACCGGACCGTCCACATCGGGCTCGACCCGGCCAGCGGGCAACCGCCCCCCGCCACGGCCCCGCAAGGGCAAGGGGAAAGGGAAGGGCAAGCGGCGCTGAGCCGTCGCGGCCCTGGTCCGGGGTCGCTCCGCACCGTTCGGGGTGCGGTCCCGGGTACCGTGTAGAGATGGCTCTGGCCACACCAGTCCCCGCCGGGGGGGCCGCTGGCGGCAGCGACTCGATCCCAGCCGGGTCCTCGCTCCCCCCTGCCGAGGCGGAGCTCCTTGTGCCGGTGATCGACGCCTTCCTGCGGCGTCACCCGGGGGATGACACCTCGATCATCGTCCGCGCCGCGGAGACCGCGACGGTGGCCCACGCCGGACAGCTGCGCCGGTCCGGCGAGGCCTACATCACCCATCCGATCGCGGTGGCCGGGATCGTCGCCGACCTCGGCCTCGACGGCCAGACGGTGGCCGCCGCGCTGCTCCACGACGCGGTCGAGGACACCGGGGTCACCACCGAGCTCATCGAGCGGGACTTCGGTCCCTCGGTCGCCCTCATCGTGGAGGGGGTCACCAAGCTCGACCGTCTCCAGTTCGACTCGAAGGAGGCCCAGCAGGCGGCCACGGTGCGCAAGATGCTGGTGGCGATGG
Source organism: uncultured Acidimicrobiaceae bacterium (assembly GCA_963769775.1). GTDB lineage: Bacteria > Actinomycetota > Acidimicrobiia > Acidimicrobiales > RAAP-2 > Bog-756. The sequence continues at coordinate 60,365 of CAVYNC010000010.1, forward strand.
CCGACGACTGGCGGGTCCTCATCATCAAGCTCGCCGACCGCCTCCACAACATGCGGACCCTCTCGGTCATGCCCGAGTGGAAGCAGCGCCGCACCGCGCAGGAGACCCTGGACATCTACGCCCCTCTCGCCCACCGGCTCGGCATCCAGGAGGTCAAGTGGCAGCTCGAGGACCTGGCCTTTGCCACCCTCCACCCCAAGCGGTACGCAGAGATCGAGCAGATGGTTGCCAGCCGGGCCCCCCTCCGCGACGAGTTCCTCGCCAGGGTGCTGGTCTCGGTGCGCGAGCGCCTGGCCGCCTCGGGCGTGACCGCCGAGGTGACCGGCCGTCCGAAACACCTCTGGAGCATCTACGAGAAGATGGTCGTCCGGGGTAAGGAGTTCGACGAGCTCTACGACCTGGTGGGGATCCGGGTGATCGTCGAATTGGAGAAGGACTGTTGGGCCGCGCTCGGGCTCGATCCACGCCATCTGGCCTCCTGTCCAGGGACGGTTCAAGGACTACATCAACTCACCCAAGTTCAACCTCTACCAGTCGCTCCACACCACGGTCATCGGGCTCGATGGCAAGCCGATCGAGGTCCAGGTCAGGACCAATGAGATGCACCGCCGGGCCGAGTACGGCATCGCCGCCCACTGGGGCTACAAGGAGAACCCGGGCCGGCCCGACCGCCCGGCGCCAGGGGGATCGAGCACCGCCGATCCCGGATCCGGTGGCGTCGCCACCCGACCGCGTAGGGGCCGCAGCAAGGCGGGATCGGAGGGCAGGCGCAAGGAGCAGGGCAAGAAGGCGTCGGCGATCACCCCGACCGAACGCGCCGACCTCGCCGAGCGCGACCGCCGGGCCGAGCGCCAGGCCCTGGCCCGGGAGACCTCCTCGACCACCGCCGAGATCGAGTGGATGCAGCGGATCGTCGACTTCCAGAACGAGACGACCGATCCGATCGAGTTCCTCGAGGCGCTCAAGCTCGACCTCGAGGAGGACGAGGTCTACGTCTTCACCCCGAAGGGCAAGGTCATCGCCCTGACCGCCAACGCCACACCGGTCGACTTCGCCTACACCATCCACACCGAGGTCGGTCACCGGTGCATCGGGGCCAAGGTCAACGGCCGCCTGGTGCCTCTCGACACCCGGCTCAATTCTGCGGACACCGTCGAGATCTTCACGTCGAAGGCCCCGACCGCGGGCCCGTCACGGGACTGGCTGGGCATTGTCGCCTCCTCCCGGGCCCGGACCAAGATCCGGCAGTGGTTCTCCCGCGAGCGCCGCGAGGACGCCATGGAGCTCGGGCGCGAGGAGCTGATCAAAGAGCTCCGGCGCGAGGGCCTCCCGGTCCAGAAGCTGGCGTCGGAGCACTCGCTCGCCGAGTTGGCGACGGCCATGAACTTCGCCGACGTCGACGCGTTGCACGCGGCGATCGGGGACAACCGGATCTCCGCCCGGGCGGTCGCCCAGCGCATCCTGCGTGACCTGCGGGGCGGCGTCTACGAGGAGCAACTCCCGGTCACCGCCCGCCAGCAGCCGACCGCGGTCCGACCGGGACGGGGCTCGGCGGTCGGAGTCTATGTGGAGGGGCTGGACGATCTGATGGTACGGCTCTCCCGGTGCTGCACCCCGGTGCCCGGTGACGAGATCGTCGGCTTCGTGACCCGGGGGCGGGGGGTGTCGGTCCACCGGGCCGACTGCGCCAATGCGGCCTCGCTGGCCAGCCGGTCGCGTGAGCGGCTCATCGAGGTGGAGTGGGACCACCGGTCCTCGGGGGTCTTCGTCGCGACCATCGAGGTGGTGGCCATCGACCGCTCCCGGTTGCTCAGCGACGTGACCAAGGTGGTCTCCGAGCACCACCTCAACATCGTGAGCGCCAACACCCAGACCGACTCCGACCGGATCAGCAGGATGCGGTTCGACGTCGAGCTCGCAGACCCCGCCCACCTCGAGTCGGTGCTCAACCTGATCCGACACCTCGACGCGGTCTACGACGTGTACCGGATCCTCCCCGGCAAGAAGGACTGAGGCCGCGTGCCCGGCAAGGCGGTGGCGGCGCGCGCCCCGAGCGGCACCCACGACGTCCTCTATCCGGAGTCGACCCGGTGGGAGGCCCTGCTCGCCCGCTTCGCCGATCTGGTCGAGCGGGCCGGGTACGGCCTCGCCCACACCCCGACCTTCGAGGACGTGACGGTCTTCCGCCGGGGGATCGGCGAGGGGAGCGATGTGGTGGGGAAGGAGATGTACGAATTCGAGGACCGCGGAGGCCGGCTCCTCGCCCTGCGCCCGGAGGGGACCGCCCCGCTGGTACGGGCCTTCGTGCAGCACCGACCGCCGGTGCCCTGGAAGGCCTGGTACGCGACCCCGGCGTTCCGCTACGAGCGTCCCCAGGCCGGCCGGTACCGCCAGCACCACCAGCTCGGGGTGGAGGCGCTCGGGCCGGCCGACCCCGACCTCGACGTCGAGGTGGTCGCACTGGCCGACGGCTTCTTCCGGTCGCTCGGGCTGACCGCCTCCTCGTTGCGGCTCAATTCGATGGGCGACGAGACCTGTCGTCCCGCGTACCTCGACATCCTGCGCGGGTACCTCGCGTCCCGTAGCGACCGGCTCTGCGACGAGCACACGGACCGCCTCGTGGCCAACCCGCTACGGGTGCTCGACTGCAAGCTCGACGCCTGCCGGGAAGCGACGCTCGACGCCCCGCGCCTGGTCGACCACCTCTGCGAACCCTGCCGCGACCATTTCGAGCGGGTCCGGTCCGGTCTCGACGCCCTCGGGGTCCCGTTCGCGCTCGACCACCGGCTGGTGCGGGGGTTCGACTACTACACCCGGACAACGTTCGAGTTCTCGTCGGTCGCTCTCGAGACGGCCCAGAACGGCATCGGGGGGGGAGGCCGCTACGACGGGCTGGTCGAGATGCTCGGCGGTCCGCCCACGCCGGGGATCGGGTTCGGCATCGGGGTCGAGCGGGTCCTCCTCGCCTGCGACGCCGAGGGGACTTTCCCGGTCGCCCCGACTCCGCTCGACGCCTTCGTGGTCGACACGACCGGCGGGACGGCCGCCCGCGACCTCACGGCGTCGCTGCGCAGGGCGGGGTTCGCCGCCGACCGGGCATTCGACGACCGCTCGATGAAGGCCCAGCTCAAGCTTGCCGACCGGTCCGGTGCGATCGTCGCGCTCATCGTCGGGCCGGACGAGGTCGCCTCGGGTACGGTGTCACTCCGGCCCCTGCGGACCGCCGGGGACCAGCGCACCGTGCCGGTCGCCGAGGTTGTCGACGCCGTGCGCGTGGCGACCCGACCGGCCGAGACCGCCGGTCGGGTACCCGAATGACCGGACGCGAGACCGGCCTTCACCCGACGTCATCCGAGCCAGTCATCGAAAAGGACCCCCGTTGACCAGTCCACCCGTCCCGCCGCCGTCGACGACAGGGGCCACCGCGATGCGCGACCGGATGTGCGGCTCGCTCGGCGCCGGCGACGTGGGGAGCCGGGTGCGGGTGTGCGGCTGGGTCGCCAAACGCCGGGAGCACGGCGAGCACCTGGCCTTCGTCGACCTGCGGGACCATACCGGCATCGTCCAGTGCGTCGTCCCGGGCACGGTCGACGTGCGGAGCGAGTACGTGGTGGCGGTCGAGGGCGAGGTCCGGCACCGCCCCGACGGCACGGTCAACCCCGATCTCCTGACCGGCGAGGTCGAGATCGGCGACTGCTCGGTCACCGTGCTCAACGCCGCGGAGCCGCCGCCCTTCGCCGTCGACGACCGGGTGGAGGTCGACGAGGTGGTGCGGCTCACCCACCGCTTCGTCGACCTGCGCCGGCCCCGCATGCAGGCGAACCTCCGACTGCGCGCCACCGTCAACCGGGCGCTGCGGGCGGCCATGGACCGGCAGGGGTTCGTGCGAGGTCGAGACCCCGATGCTCTGGGCACCGACCCCGGAGGGCGCCCGCGAGTTCGCCGTGCCGAGCCGGCTGCACCCCGGGTCCTGCTACGTCCTGCCCCAGAGCCCCCAGCTGGCCAAGCAGCTCCTCATGGTGGCCGGGGTCGACCGCTACTACCAGATCGCCCGCTGCCTGCGCGACGAGGACCTCCGGGCCGAGCGGCAGTTCGAGTTCTCCCAGCTCGATGTCGAGGCCTCCTTCGTCGGGCAGGAGGACATCCTCGCGGTCGTGTCCGAGGCGGTCCTCGACGCAGCCGAGGCGGTGACCGGCGAGCGCCCGGCCGCCGTGCCGCGGATGACCTGGGCCGAGGCGATCGACCGCTACGGCACGGACAAGCCCGACCTCCGGTTCGGGATGGAGCTGGTCGACCTCTCGGAGCTGTTCTCCACCACCGAGGTCAAGGCGTTCGGGGCGCCGTGGGTGAAGGCCATCGTGGTCGAGGGGGGCGCGACGGTCGGTCGTTCCCGCCTGGACGGGCTCACCGATCGGGCGAAGGCGCTCGGGGCAAAGGGGCTGGCCTGGTTCCGGGTGACCGGGGGGGCGGACGGCGGCAGCCGACCTCGACTCCCCGCTCGACCGGTTCCTTTCGGACGACGAGCGCGCCGGGCTCCTCGCCGCGACCGGAGCCACCGCCGGCGACCTGGTGCTGGTGGTGGCCGACGAGCACCGCACGGCCTGCACCGTCCTCGGCGCGCTCGCGCCAGGAACTCGGCGGCCGGCCGGTGTCGCGAGGGTCCCTACCGGTACCTGTGGGTGGTCGACTTCCCGCTGTTCGACGGAGTCGACGACGCCGGGAACCCGATCGCCGCCCACCATCCCTTCACCATGCCCCACCCCGAGGACATCGACCGGCTCGAGTCGGAACCGGCGTCGGTGCGCAGCCAGGCCTACGACCTGGTCCTCAACGGGTGGGAGCTCGGCTCGGGCAGCGTCCGCGTCCACCGGGCCGACATCCAGAGCCGGATCTTCTCTGTCCTCGGCATCGACGAGGAGGAGGCCGCCTCCCGCTTCGGCTTCCTGCTCGGCGCCTTCCGGTACGGCGCGCCCCCGCACGCCGGCTTCGCCGTCGGGATCGACCGCCTGGCCGCCATCTTCGCCGGAGAGGACAACATCCGAGAGGTCATCGCCTTTCCCAAGACCCAGTCGGGCTGGGACCCGATGACCGACGCTCCCAAGCCGTTGGCGGCCGCCGCCCTCGCCGAGCTCGGGCTGTCGCTCCGGCCCGACGCCGGAGTGAGGCGCAGGCGTTGCCGGGAGACGACCTGTTCTCCGGGGCGGCCGTCGAGCGCCTCACCGCCCGGGCCCCGTTGGCGGCCCGCCTGCGACCGCGGACCCTCGACGAGATCATCGGCCAGCAGCACCTGGTCGGACCGGGCGCACCGCTGCGTGCGCTCATCGAGTCGGACCGGCTGACCTCGGCGATCCTGTGGGGTCCACCGGGAACCGGCAAGACCACCCTTGCCGCAGTGGTCGCCGACGGCAACGGCAAAGCAGTTCGTCCCGCTCTCTGCGGTGACCGCAGGGGTCAAGGACGTCCGTGAGGTGGTCGAGGGCGCCCGACGGCTCCTCGGGGAGCAGGGTCGGGGCACGATCCTCTTCCTCGACGAGGTCCACCGGTTCAACCGTGCCCAGCAGGACGCCCTGCTCCCGTCTGTCGAGGAGGGCCTGCTGGTGCTCATCGGGGCCACCACCGAGAACCCCTTCTTCGAGGTCAATGCGCCGCTGCTCTCGCGGTCGACCCTCTGGCGGCTCGAGCCCCTCTCCGACGACGAGCTGGCCGAGGTGGTCGCCCGCGGACTCGACGCCGAGGGCGCCTCGGCCGAACCGGAGGCGGTGGCCGCCCTGGTGGGACTCGCCGACGGGGACGCCCGGGCGGTGCTCACCACGCTCGAGGTCGCCCTGGCCCTCGCCGGCGCCGCGGCCGGTCTCGCTCGACGACGTGGAGCGGGCCCGCCACACCCGGCTCCAGCACTACGGCGAGGACGACCACTACGACCAGGTCAGCGCCTTCATCAAGGCGGTCCGGGGCTCCGATCCCGGACGCCGGCCTCTACTGGCTGGCCCGGATGCTCGAGTCGGGGGAGGACGCCCGGTTCATCGCCCGCCGTCTGGTGATCCTCGCCAGCGAGGACATCGGGGAGGCCGACCCGCTGGCCCTGGTGGTGGCTGATGCAGCCGCCCGGGCGGTCGAGTTCGTGGGGCTGCCCGAGGCCCAGCTCAACCTCGCCCAGGCGGTCGTGCACCTGGCCTGCGCCCCCAAGTCCAACCGGGTCACCGTCGCCCTCGGACGGGCCGGTGCGGGACGTCCGGGAGGGACCGCGGGGCGAGGTACCCGCCCATCTGCGCGACGCCCACTACCGAAGCGCCGCGGCCATCGGCCACGGCGAGGGCTACGCCTACCCCCACGACCACCCGGACGCCTTTGTCGCCCAGGAGTACCGGCCGGCCGGGGTCGTCGACCGCTACTACGAGCCGAGCGACCGCGGCCACGAGGCGGTGGTGGCCGAGCGACTCCGACACTGGCGGTCCGGCGCGGAGCCCGGTGCGGCACCGGGGGAGGATCCGGGGCCGTCCCCTGCGGCGGCCGATGGGGAAGACTGACCGGATGCCGGCCTCGACACCCCGGGTCCCGGCGCCCCGCCGGGTCCTCAGCGTGCTCGTCGCGCTCGTGCGCTCGTCGGATCGGTGCCGGTCGCGGGGTGGCCGGCGCGGCGGCGGCCGGTCCGGCGCAGGGCCGGGCGATGGTCCGGCTGGTCGGGACCGGATCGACCCTGCCGACGGGGGCCACCGTGGAGGGTCCGGCCGACTCCAGCATCGACCGTCCATGCCGAGGTGGTCCTCCGGCCCCGAGATCCTGCGGCGCTCGACGCGTTCGTGCCGGGCGGTCTCCACCCCCGGGAGCCCGCGAATTCCACCGCTATCTGCCGCGGGGCCGGTTCGGAACCATCTTCGGGCCGCGCCGGCGCGACCCTGGCCGCGATCCGGGACTGGCTCTCGTCGAGCGGGCTCGAGGTCGGCCAGACCTCGTCGGACGGGCTCTTCGTCCCCGTGTCGGGTCCGGTCGCCGAGGTGGAGCGGGCCTTCGCCGTTCGCTGGTCGAGGCACGGCTGGCCGACCGGCGCGATGGCCCGGGTCGGCGTCGGCGACCCCGAGGTGCCGGCCTCGCTCGCGTCGGCCTTCCAGGGGGTGATCGGCCTGTCCGAGAGCGCTGCCCGTGCAACCCCGGATCGTGCTCGGTGGAGGCGGAGCGGGGACGATGGGCGGCGCGGCAATGGCACCTCCGCGCGGGACGACCGCTCCGGTCGCGCATGTCGCGCCATCGCCGTGCCCGGCGGCCGCCTCGCTCCGCGGGGGCCAGGGGCCCTGGACCGCCGACCAGCTGGCCTCCACCTACGGCCTCTCCACCCTGTACGGCGGGGGACGGTCGGGGGCCGGCCAGAGCGTCGGGGTCTTCGAGCTCGAGCCGTACCTGCCGAGCGACATCCAGACCTACCAGTCCTGCTTCGGGCTCGACGTTCCGGTGACCGACGTCACGGTCGACGGTGGCGCAGGCCCGCCGGCCGACGACGGTGAGGCGGCGCTCGACGTCGAGGCGGTGGCGGGGCTCGCGCCCTCGTCCTCGGTCGATCGTCTACACCGGGCCCGCCGACCGACCCGGGACCCGTCGACACCTACACGGCCATGGTCGACGACGATGCGGCAAAGGTGCTCTCGACGAGCTGGGGACAGTGCGAGGCAGATGATCCCGCCGGAGGACCGGATGGCGGAGAGCATGCTGTTCGCTCAGGCGGCGACCCAGGGACAGACGGTGCTCGCGGCCTCGGGCGACTCGGGCTCGAGCGACTGCTACAACCTGAAATACGGGCGGCCCCGAGACGGCTGGCGGTGGACGACCCGGCAGACCAGCCCGACGTGACCGGCGTCGGGCGGCACCTCGCTCACCGCAGCCAACCCGGGCGCTCCGACCGAGACGGTCTGGAACAACGGGACCGGCGGTGCAGGGGGCGGGGGCAACTCGACGGTGTTCTCGGCACCCGCCTGGCAGCAGGTGCCCGGCGCCCAGATCCCGGGCACGACCCAGTTCACCTGTCCGCCCCCGCACGGGACCGGACAGTGCCGCGAGGTCCCCGACGTAGCCGCAACGGCCGACCCGGACCACGGCGACGTGATCTTCTTCGACGGGCGCTGGGGGGCAGTCGGCGGGACCAGTGCCGCTGCTCCACTCTGGGCCGCGCTCGTGGCGGTCACCGACCAGGGTTGCGACACCCCGGCCGGGCTCCTCGGACCCGAGCTCTACTCCGCGGGGGCGGCACCCGCCTTCAACGACGTGACTACGGGGAACAACAGCATCTTTCCGGGGATGACCGGCGGGCAGTTCGGCGCTCGCCCGGGCTACGACCTGGCTTCCGGATGGGGGAGCCCGCGGGCCGGCTCCCTGCTCGGGCTGCTCTCCGGGTCGCCCGCCGGCTGCCCGGCGGTCACCGGGCTCTCCCCCTCCTCGGGGAGGGCGTCGGGAGGCCAGACCGTGGTCATCGGAGGCTCGGGCTTCGGCACGGGCACTCCGACGGTCCGGTTCGGCGGAACGGTGGCGAGCCTCGTCGCACACACCCCGACCTCGGTGACCGTGACCACACCGGACGTGGTGAGGGGTCAGCAGTCGGTGGTCACCGTCACCACCACCGGTCCGGCGGCGGGCACGAGCGCCGCGGTGCCCGCGGCGACCTTCACCTTCATCTCCCCGCGGATCACCTCGGTGGTGCCCGCCAGAGGTCCGACCACGGGAGGTGGGCGGGTGACCATCACCGGCTCCGACTTCGGTGGCGCGACCACGGTCCTCTTCGGCGCCACCCCGTCCCGCTCGTTCAGAGTCACCTCGGGGAGTTCGATCGTGGCCACCGTGCCCCCCGGCCCACCCCGTGGGGCCACCGTCGACGTCTCGGTGACCTCCCCGGACGGGACCAGCCCGACGGTCACCTCCGACCGGTACACCTACGCCCTGCCCGGCTACTGGCTGGTCGCCTCCGACGGAGGCATCTTCGACTTCGGTCACGCCGGCTTCTACGGCTCGACCGGCAACCTCACCCTCAACCGCCCGGTCGTCGGCATGGCGTCGACCCCCGACGATCACGGCTACTGGCTGGTCGCCTCCGACGGGGGCATCTTCGCCTACGGGGACGCCGGCTTCTACGGCTCGACCGGCAACCTCACCCTCAACCGCCCGGTCGTCGGCATGGCGTCGACCCCCGACGGTCACGGCTACTGGCTGGTCGCCTCCGACGGGGGCATCTTCGCCTACGGGGACGCCGGCTTCTACGGCTCGACCGGCAACCTCACCCTCAACCGCCCGGTCGTCGGCATGGCGTCGACCCCCGACGGCCACGGCTACTGGCTGGTCGCCTCCGACGGGGGCATCTTCGCCTACGGGGACGCCGGCTTCTACGGCTCGACCGGCAACCTCACCCTCAACCGCCCGGTCGTCGGCATGGCGTCGACCCCCGACGGCCGCGGCTACTGGCTGGTGGCCTCCGACGGGGGCATCTTCGCCTACGGGGACGCCGGCTTCTACGGCTCGACCGGCAACCTCACCCTCAACCGCCCGGTCGTCGGGATGGCTCCCTCGCTGACCGGCCGCGGCTACTGGCTGGTCGCATCCGACGGGGGGATCTTCGCCTACGGGGACGCCGGCTTCTACGGCTCGACCGGCAACCTCACCCTCAACCGTCCGGTGGTCGGGATGGCGTCGACCTGACCGGGGGAGTGGTCCCGGGACACCGGGTCCAAGTCGGGGCGATCTAAGCTGCTCCGATCATGACCGCTGGAGAGATCGCCGTCCTGGTGGCCAGCATCGCCTGCGTGGCCGCCGTGGTGGGCCTCCTGGTGGCGATCGCCTCGCTCCGTCACCAGGTGGAGCGGATCGGCACCATGGCCGACGAGCTCCGCCGGCAGACCGTGCCCCTCGTCGCGGACGCCCACCGCGTGGTCGACCAGGCCGCCTCCGAGATGGAGCGGGTCGGCGCCGTCCTCGAGTCGACCGAAGCGGTGCATGCGACGGTCGACTCGGCTTCCCGCCTCGCCTACCGCGCGTTCTCCAACCCGGTGGTCAAGGTCCTCGCCGTCCGTGCGGGCGCGGCCACCGGGATCCGTCGGCTCGCATCGGGGAACACCGCCCGCAACGGCACTCCGGTGCCCCGCGACCGGAGCCGGTGATCGTTCCGCGGCGTGTGCTCTGGTTGATGACCGGAGCGGTGGCCGGGGCGGGCTCGGCCCTCTGGGCAGAACGCAAGGTCCGGCGCACCATCGAACAGGCCGCGGCCCGGCTGCAGCCCGAGTCCCTCGCGGCAGAGGTCGGCCGATCGGCCCGCCAGGTGGCCGGCACGGCCGGCCGGCGGGTGCGGGAGGCGGTGGACTCCGGACGCACCGAGAAGCAGCGCCGGGAGTCGGAGCTCTGGTCCGAGCTGGCCGGTACCGGCGCGTCCGTCCCCGACCGCGTCCCGCCGGGTACGGGGACCATAGGGGCCGCGAGGCGAGAATCAGCCTCTCACCTGGGCTATTAGGATCACCAGTCGTGACCTCCGGCACGGCGCCCGACGCCGACCACCTCCGAGCGGCGTTCACCGGCTTCTTCACCGAGCGCGGCCACACGCCGGTGCCCTCGGCGAGCCTCATCCCCCACGACCCGACCGTGCTGTTCACCATCGCCGGGATGGTGCCGTTCAAGCCGTTCTTCCTCGGTGACGAGGCTCCCCCGTGGCCACGCGCCACCTCTGTCCAGAAGTGCTTCCGCACGGTCGACATCGACGTGGTCGGCACCACGCTGCGCCACTGCACGTTCTTCGAGATGCTGGGCAACTTCAGCTTCGGCGACTACTTCAAGGCCGAGGCGATCCCCTATGCCTGGGAACTGGTGACCGAGGTGCTCGGTCTCGACGGCGACCGCCTGTGGGTCACCGTGCACGAGAGCGACGACGACGCAGAGCAGATCTGGCGCGACCGGGTGGGCGTCCCGGCCGGCCGCATCCAGAGGATGGGCGAGGACAACTTCTGGAAGATGGCGGACACCGGGCCGTGCGGGCCGAGCTCGGAGATCTTCTTCGACACCGGCCCGGCCCACGGTGCGGACGGGGGGCCCGCCCATGGCGGTTCCGAGCGGTTCATCGAGATCTGGAACCTCGTGTTCATGCAGTACGACCGCAGCGCGGACGGGACCACCGAACCCCTGCCCCGGCCGAGCATCGACACCGGGGCGGGACTCGAACGCATCCTCCCGCTCGTCCAAGGGGTCGACTCCCTGTTCGCCACCGACCTGTTCCTGCCCATGATCGAGACCGCCGAGTCGATCACCGGGCACGCCTACGGACGGGACGAGCAGACCGATGTCGCCCTCCGGATCATGGCCGACCACGGGCGGGCCATGGCCATGCTGGTGGCCGACGGCGTCCTGCCGGCCAACGAGGGACGCGGCTACGTCCTGCGCCGGATCATCCGCCGGGCGGTCCGCAGGGCGCGCCAGCTCGGGGTGGACACTCCCTGCGGCGGACGCCTGGTCGACGCCGCGGTGGGCGTGCTCGGCCCGGCCTACCCGTCGCTCGTCGAGCAGCACCAGTTGGTGACTGACGTGGTGGCCCGCGAGGAGGATGCCTTCCTGCGCACCCTGGCCACCGGATCGGCGATCCTCGAGGAGCAGCTCGCCACGGGGGAGATGACCGTCCCGGGGGCGGTGGCCTTTCAGCTCCACGACACCTACGGCTTCCCGGTCGAGCTCACCGTCGAGATCGCCGAGGAAGCGGGGCGGACGGTCGACCTCCGGGGATTCGAGGCGGCCATGGACCGCCAGCGCTCCCAGGCGCGGGCCGCCGCCAGGGCCGGTCGTGCCCCTGTCGGCGAGGAGGCCTACCGGTCGATCCTCGACATCGAAGGCCGCACGGTCTTCGTCGGCCAGCGCCCCGACGGGTACACCGCGCCGGCCCGGGTGGTGGCCGTGCTGACCGACCGTGCACCCGACCACGCCGGCCATGTCGAGGTCTTCCTCGACCGCAGCCCGTTCTACGCCGAAGGCGGGGGGCAGATGGGCGACACCGGGACCATTGTCACCGAGACCGGCACCGCGCTCGTCTACGACACGGTCTCCGCCCTGCCCGGGCTGACCTCGCACCGGGCCACCGTCACCGGCGAGATCTTCGCCGGGCAGGACGCGATCGCGACCATCGACGGACCGCGGCGCGAGGCCCTGCGGCGCAGCCACACTGCCACCCACCTCCTCCACTCGGCCCTGCGCAGCGTGCTCGGTGACCATGTGCGCCAACAGAGCTCGCTGGTCGCGCCGGACCGCCTCCGCTTCGACTTCAGTCACCATGCCGCGGTCGCGCCGGCCGAGCTGGCCGAGGTCACCAGCCTGGCCAACGCCGACGTGCTCGCCGACGACCGGGTGGTGGTCGAGGAGCACACGAGAGCAGAGGCCGAGGCGATGGGGGCACTGGCGTTCTTCGGGGACAAGTACGGCGAGCGGGTCCGGGTCGTGCAGGCCGGGCCGCACTCGACCGAGCTCTGCGGCGGCACCCACGTCGCCGCCCTCGGGATGATCGGCCCGATCACCGTGATCTCCGAGTCCTCGATCGGCTCCAACACCCGCAGGATCGAGGCGGTCACCGGCACGGGTGCGCTCGAGCGGGCGGCGTCGCGGGAGCTGCTGCTCGCAACGGCGGCCTCCCAGCTCCGCACCGATCCCGAGCACGTCGGCGAGGCCATCGAACGCCTGCTCGACCGCCAGCGCGCCGCAGAGAAGGCACTCGAGCAGGCACGTTCCCGCGAGCTCCGGGCCGAGGCGGACGCGCTGGTCGCCGCGTCGTCCGGCGGGGTGGTGGTCGCCCGGAGGGACGGCCTGAGCCCGGATCAGCTCCGCGATCTGGCCCAGACCGTCCGGTCGACCGGCCGGCTCCGGGCGGTGGTCCTCGGCGGGAGCCCGGACGGCGAAAAGGCGTCGCTCGCAGTTGCGGCCGACCGCACCGGCGTCGCCGACGGACAGGTCGACGCCGGAGGCCTCGTCAAGCAGCTCTCCCCGTTGCTCGGGGGCGGGGGCGGCGGCTCGCCCGAGGTCGCCGTCGCCGGGGGCAAGGACCCGGGCGGCGTCGACCGTGCGCTCGACGAGGCCCGACGGGTGCTCGGGGGTCTCTGAGCTCCGTGGGGACGAACGGCGTGGAGCGACGCGGACGGGCGGTCGGCGTCGACCTCGGCACCCGCCGCATCGGCATCGCGGTGAGCGACTCCGGGGGCACCGTTGCCACGCCGCTGGGCACGGTGATGCGCACCGGTGACCCCGATCGGGACCGGCGTACCCTGGTGGACCTCATCGTCGAGGAGGAGGCCACCACCGTGGTCGTGGGCCTGCCGCTCTCGCTCGACGGGACGCGCGGTGCGGCAGCGACGGCGGCCGAGGCCGAGGCCGCCGCGCTGCGCACCCTCCTCGATGGCAGCGGCGTCACCGTCGAGCTCTTCGACGAGCGCCTGACGACCGTGACCGCAGAGCAGTCCCTGCGTGCCGCCGGGACGAGAGGCCGCCGGCAGCGCTCGGTGGTCGACCGGACGGCCGCCGCCGTGCTGCTCGGTGCCTGGCTCGAGAGCCGGGGCCCCCGACCGTGAGCGGACCGGGCCCCGAGGAACCGGTCCCTGGTGCACCGACCGATCCCGACGCCGGAGCCACCGGCGTGACGGGCGGGGTGGCCGTCGGCCCTCGCATCTACGGACGCCCTGACGAGCGGGCCGCCGGGGGCGGGGGAGGGGACTCCCGTTCCCGTTGGTTGCGCGGCCATCCGTGGAGGATCGCCGTCCTGTCGGTGTTGGTGGTGCTCTGCACCTCGGTGGTCGGGGTCGCCCTCTGGGTCGTCTCGGAGGCCTCGCCCTCGGGCCCCCCGGGGGTCCAGGTGGTGGTCAGCGTTCGGTCCGGCTCAGGTCTGGACCAGGTCGCGGGGACCCTCGAGGCGCAGCAGGTGATCGGCAGCTCGCTCGCCTACCGGATCTGGTCCCAGTTCCACAGCCTTCCCGGGGTCCTCGCCGGTTCGTACGCCTTCCGGCGCAATTCGAGCTTCGTCGCAGTCAACGGGATCCTCGCCTCCGGGCCCAACGTCTTTCCGATCCAGGTGCCCGCGGGTTTCACCGTCGCCGAGCTCGCCGGGCGGATCGGCCAGCTGCCCGGTCACACCACGGCCGGCTTCCGGACCGCCGCGACCAACGGCAGCGTGCATTCGCCGTGGCAGCCCGCCGGCTCGACCAACCTCGACGGGCTCCTCGGAACCGGGACCTATGTGGTTCTCCCCGGGCAGACCGACCACCAGTTGCTCGTCGAGATGGTCGACCGCTTCGACGCGCTGGCCGCCCAGGTCGGCCTCGCAGCAGGGGCGGCCCGCCTGGGTCTCACCCCCTACCAGGTGGTCACCGTCGCTTCGATCGTCGAGAAGGAAGGGGTGATCGGTAAGAACCTGGGGCCGGTCGCCCGGGTCGTCCTCAACCGTCTCGGCCGGGGGATGCCCCTCCAGATGGACTCGACGGTGCTCTACGCGCTCGGTCGGGACGGCGGCCCGGTGACCGCAGCCGACCTCAGGACCCAGACGCCCTACAACACCTATCTGCACGCGGGGCTCCCCCCGACGCCGACCTGCTTTCCGTCCCGGGCATCGCTCGAGGCCGCCCTCGACCCACCGGCCGGATCCTGGCTCTACTTCGTGGTCGTCCAGTCGGACGGCACCGAGGCCTTCTCGGACACGTTCGCCGGACAGCAGGCCAACGAGGCGCTGGCCGCCGCGCGGTCTCGGCTGAGCGGGCCAGACTGCACCGTGATGCCGCCGACCGTCGCGCCGACTCCGGACCCCGGCCGGCACGCCGCGCCCGGACCGGGGCGCGTCCCCGATCTCTCGGCGGCGACCAGTGTGGTCGGGGTCATCGGCGACCCGGTGTCCCACTCGCTCTCGCCGCTGCTGCACAACCCCGCGTTCGCCGCTCTCGGGGTGGACTGGGTCTCGGTGGGGTTCCCGGTGGCAGCGGGGTCGGCTGCCGAGGCGCTCTCGGGAGCCCGCGCCCTCGGCATCCGGGGCCTGTCGGTGACCATGCCCCACAAGGAGGCGGTGGCGGTGGCCGTGGACGAGCTCACGCCGGGGGCAGCACGGCTCGCCGCGGTCAACTGCGTCATCGCCGGCGAGAGCGGGTGGCTCGGTGACAACACCGACGGTGCCGGCTTCGTCGCCGCGCTGGTCCGTGCCCACGGGTTCGACCCGGCAGGGCAGCGGTGCCTGGTGGTCGGGGCCGGGGGCGCGGCGCGGGCGGTGGTGGCCGCTCTCGCGGACGCCGGTGCCCGCGAGGTGGTGGTCGTCAATCGCACCCCCGGGCGGGCGGCGAGAGCCGCGGCCCTGGCCGGACCGACCGGACGGGTGGGCAGGGCGGAGGATGCCCGATCCAGCCGGCTGGTGGTCAACGCCACCCCGGCCGGCATGGGCGTCGGTGGACAGGAACCACCCTCCTGGCCGCTCGATCCGGGACTCCTCGACGCCTCCCAGGTTGTGGTCGACCTCGTCTACCACCCGGCGGAGACACCCTGGCTGCAGGCCGCACGTTCGCGTGGGGCGACGGTCTCCAACGGCCTCGGGATGCTCGTCCACCAGGCCGCCCTCCAGGTCGAGCGCTGGACCGGGCGGGCGGCGCCGGTCGAGGAGATGTGGCAAGCGGTGCAGGGCCCGGGATCGCCCCGCCGCCCCGGGGGGGCACCGACAGACGGGTAGCCTGGATGCCCGGAGCACCCTGGTGACCTACGCAACCGACACCCTCGCGACGCGCCCTCGCCACCTGTCGGTTCGGATCGACCCGGTCCTGTTGGGCGCCACCGTGCTGCTCGCGGTGACCGGCATCGTGATGATCTTCTCCGCCACGAGGGCGAAGCTGGCCCTCGCCGGTGAGGACCCTCACTACTACCTCAAGCGCCAGGCCGCCTTCTTCGTGCTCTCCCTGGTGGTGCTCGTCGCGGTCGCCTTCTTCGACTACCGCAAGCTCGAGCAGATCGCGACGATCCTCTACATCGGGATCCTTCTCGGACTCCTCGCGGTCCTCTCTCCCTTCGGTTCGCACGCGCTCGGGTCGCAGCGCTGGTTCTCGCTCGGGCCCCTCCAGCTGCAGCCCTCGGAGTTCGCGACCCTCGTCCTGATCGTGGCAATCGCCACCTACTGCACCCGACGTCCGGAGGGTCTCGACTTCCGGGACCTCGTCCGGATGGTCCTCATGGCGGCGCTGCCGATCCTCCTCGTGATCAAGCAGCCCGACCTGGGCACCGCCATCGTGATGTCGGTCATCCTGCTGGTGATGCTGGCCGTGGCCGGGATGCCCGGGCGCTACCTCGTGCTGCTGGTGATCGGGGCGGCGGCGGTGGTCTTCGTCGCACTCAACCTCGGGCTGGTCAAGCACTACCAGATCCAACGGCTGACCAGCTTCATCTCCCCCAACGGGGCCAGCCAGGACGTGACCTACAACGTGACCCAGGCCAAGACCGCAATCGCCCACGGCGGGGTGTTCGGGACGGGCCTCTTCAAGGGCGCCCAGACCAACCTCGCCTACGTCCCCGAGCAGCAGACCGATTTCATCTTCTCGGCGGTGGGTGAGCAGCTCGGATTCGTCGGGGCCGGCATCCTGCTGGTCGTCTACGGCATTCTCGCCTGGCGGGTGCTCCGCGTCGCCCAGCTGGCGAAGGACACCTTCGGGCGGCTCATCTGCTCGGGCGTCTTCGCCCTGCTCACGTTTTCGATCTTCGAGAACGTCGGAATGAACATGGGGATCATGCCGGTGGCCGGGATCCCCCTGCCGTTCCTCTCCTACGGGGGATCGGCCATGATCGGCTTCATGGCCGCGATCGGCCTCGTGGCGAGCGTGCAGTACCGGAACGCGCGGTGAGCGACCTCGATGTCGACCCGGTGGTGGATCCGGGTGCCGCGCCCGCGACCGATCTGCGCACGGCCCTGGTCTCCTCGGTCACCCTCGATCTTCCCAACCAGCACCCGACCGTGGTGCTGCGCGAGACGGAGACTCCGCGACGTCAGCTGA
This sequence comes from uncultured Acidimicrobiaceae bacterium, assembly GCA_963769775.1. Classification (GTDB taxonomy): domain Bacteria; phylum Actinomycetota; class Acidimicrobiia; order Acidimicrobiales; family RAAP-2; genus Bog-756. The sequence goes on from CAVYNC010000010.1 coordinate 77,365, forward strand.
CCTTTTCGATCGGGCTCCCGGACGCGGTCGCGCTCTCCCATGCCTTCCGCCGGATCCCGGCCCCGCGGCCGCTCACCCACGAGCTCATGAGCGAGGTGCTCCAGCGCTTCGACATCGACCTGGTGGCGGTGCGGATCGTAGGGCGGCGTGGCGCGGTCTACTTCGCCGAGCTCGACCTGCGGGGTCGGAGCGGTCGATCGGTGCACTCGTGCCGGCCGAGTGACGCCCTCACCCTGGCCCTCCACCAGCCGGTGCCGGTACCGATCCTCATCGACCAGCGGCTCCTCGAGGGACCGGGCGACGTCGAGCCGGGGGGCGCCGGAGGCTGAGCAGGCGCCGGACCGGATGCCGGTCCGCGCTAGTGACCGGTGAGCAGTCGGTGCCGGCGCTCCTGTTGCTCTTCGTACTCGGTCTCCTCGGCCGTGTCCGCGGCGGCAGTGCCCTCGTCGGAGATCCGCATGAGCAGGGCGATGAGGATGTAGTTGGCGATGAGGGCCGAGCCCCCATAGGAGACGAAGGGGAGGGTGATCCCGGTGAGCGGGAGGAGCCGGACCACGCCACCGATGATGAAGAAGGCCTGGAAGCCGATGATGATGGTGAGCCCCGCCGCGGTCAGCTTGGCGAACTCGGAGCGGGCCGCCTGCGCGATGCGCAGGCCGGCGCCGACCAGGAGCAGGAAGGCGACGACCACCATGGTGGAGCCGAACAGCCCCATCTCCTCGCCGATGGCGGCGAAGATGAAGTCGGTTCGGACGTTGGGGATGCTGTAGGCGCCGAACCCGAGGCCGAGCCCCGATCCCACGATCCCCCCCGACCCCATCGCGTACCACGCCTCGCGGAGCTGGCCGCCGGGATCGAGCGGCGGGATGACCTTCCACGGGTCGAGCCAGATCTCGATCCTGACGTGGGTCTGGTAGAAGTAGTGGCTCGCCAGGTATGCACCGACCGCGAACAGGAGCAGCCCGAGCGCGAGGTAGCCGGTCCTCCCGGTGGTCAGCCAGAGCATCCCGATGAACAGGGTGAACAGCAGCGCCGAGAACCCGATGTCGTGCTCGAGGCTCATCACACCGATGGCGAACCCCCAGGCCAGGATGATGGGCACCAGAGGGCGCGGATCGAGGATCAGGCGGTTGCCGAAACGAGCGGTCGGGATGGTCAGCAGCTCGCGCTTCTCGGCGAAGTAGGAGGCGAAGAACACGCAGAGCACGATCTTTGCCAGCTCGACGGGCTGGAAGGTGAAGCTGCCGAGCTGGATCCAGAGCCGGGCTCCGTTGATGTTGGCGCCGAGATGGGGGATGAGTGGGACCAGCAGCAGTGCCACGCCGAAGCCGAGGAGCAGGTAGCGGTAGCGGTCCAGGTCCCGGCTGCGGCGGATCACGAACAGGGTGAGCACGTAGGCGGCCACTCCGGCAGCGGTCCAGGCCGCCTGCAGCGGCGCGAAGTTCCTGTTGGTCGCCAGGTCGATCCGGAGGATCATCACGTACCCGAGCCCGTTGAGCAGGAAGGCGATCGGGAGGACTATCGCGATGGCGTCGGGCGCGAAGATGCGGTTGGCGATGTGGGCCACCCCTCCGAGGGCGAGGATTGCCAACAGCAGGGGGATCACGTCGGAGGGGACCTTCGAGGTGTTGCCGAGGATCATCAGGCTGTACGCCGCGACGACGATGGCCCCGGCCGCCACCAGGAGGCCCAGCTCGGTGCGGCGCCGGGCCTTGACCCCGCGCCGCGTCCGTCGGGAGTGAGAACGCAGGGTGAGCACCGGCACCGCGGCGAGCCTACCGGCGCGCGCGACCCCGGAGGGGGAGCCGACCGACCCCGGCGCTGACCGGGAGCGCCCCGGACCGCCGGGTACGACGCGGGATACGATCGGTCGGAATGGGCCCCTGCCGTGACCGCGCCGACCGGATCGAAGGGGCGCGTCCGTGATCGAGCCGCGCACCGCTCCCCCCGAGGTCGCAGGAGGGCCGGCCCCCGCCGCGGAGGTCGGGCCCCGAAGCGACGCGCGGCGCCGCACCTCGCCCAGTCCGCCGGCTGCAACCGCCGTGGCAGACACCCCGAGCGTCCGCCGACGCGACCACTCCTGGCCCGAGGCGGTGCCCGGCCCCGAACAGGGCGGTGCCGGAGCGATCGGACTTCCCGCGGAGCAACGCTTCATCAACCGCGAGCTCTCGTGGCTCGACTTCGCCGCCCGCCTCCTCGACCTGGCTGCCGACGGGCGCCTGCCGCTCCTCGAGCGGATCAAGTTCCTGGCCATCTTCACCGAGGGCCTGGACGAGTTCTTCCAGGTGCGGGTTGCCGGTCTCGAGGACCAGGTCGCGGCCGGACTGCGCACCCGGTCGCCCGACGGGCTCAGCCCGGCCGAGCAGCTGGGAGCGATCACCGGTCTGGTCACCGGTCTCGTCGAGCGGCAGAGCCGGATCTACTCCGACCACCTGGCGCCCGCACTGCGTGGGGCCGGCGTCGTGGTGGCCGACTGGCACACTCTGGACGAGGGTGACCGCGGCCATCTTGTCGAGGTGTTCGACCGCCAGATCCTCCCGATCCTCACCCCGCTCGCCGTCGACCAGGGCCACCCCTTCCCGTACATCTCCGACCTCTGCCTCAATCTGGTGCGTGCGGGTGGTCGACCCGGCGACCGGCGAGCAGCGGATCGCCCGGGTCAAGGTGCCGCCCCTCCTGCCCCGCCTCGTCGCCCTGCCCGACGGGAACAGGCTGGTGCCGGTCGAGCAGGTCATCGCCGCCCACCTGGAGAGCCTCTTCCCGTCGATGGCCATCGCCGAGCACCACGTCTTCCGGGTGACCCGCAACGCCGACCTCTCCGTCGACGAGGACGACGCGCAGGACCTCCCGGCCGCCGTCGAGCTCGAGCTGCACCGCCGGCGGTTCGGTCAGGCGGTCCGCCTCGAGGTGTCCGCCGGCATCTCCACCGAGCTGCTCGAGATGCTCATCGCCGAGGTCGGCGTCCCCGAGGACAGCGTCTATCTCTTCGACGTGCCGATCGATCTCGGCGGGCTGCGCCAGCTGGCCGGCCTGGACCGACCCGACCTCGAGCCGGAGCCCTGGACCCCCCTCGTCCCGCCCCGGCTGGCGGCCGGGTCCGACCTGTTCGAGGTGCTGGCCGAAGGCGACGTGTTGCTCCACCACCCCTACGAGTCCTTCGCCGCCTCGGTCGAGGCGTTCGTCGCGCGGGCGGCCGAGGATCCCGACGTGGTGGCCATCAAGCAGACCCTCTACCGGACCGGCGACGACAGCCCGATCGTGGCCGCGCTCATCCGGGCGTCCCAGGCGGGCAAGCAGGTGACCGCGGTGGTCGAGCTCCAGGCCCGTTTCGACGAGCGGGCCAACATCGCCTGGGCCAGAGCGCTCGAGGAGGCGGGCGTGCAGGTCGTCTACGGCCTGGTCCGGCTGAAGACCCACTGCAAGATGTCTCTCGTCATCCGGCGCGAGCGCGACCAGACCCGGCGCTACTGCCACGTGGGCAGCGGCAACTACAACTCGCTCACGGCCCGCACCTACGAGGACATCGGGCCTCCTGACCGCCGACCCCGACATCGGCGCCGACGTCGCCGAGGTGTTCAACCTTCTGACCGGGTCCGGGGTCCAGGCCGGTTTCCGGCGCCTGCTGGTGTCGCCGATCTCGACCCGCGCCGAGGTCGTCGCGGCCATCGACGCCGAGGCTGCCGCCGGAAGCCACGGCCGAATCGTGCTCAAGACGAACGGGCTGACCGATCCGGAGGTCATCGACGCCCTCTACCGGGCCTCGGCCGCCGGGGTCGCGATCGATCTGGTGGTCCGCGGGCTGGTGCAGCCTGCGTCCACAGGTCCCGGGTCTGTCGGAGAACATCAGGGTGCGCTCGATCGTGGGCCGCTTCCTCGAGCACTCGCGGATGTTCCGCTTCGGCGGCGAGCACGGGCGGCCGGTCCGGATTCTGGTTCGGCTCACCCGACCTGATGGAGCGCAACCTCGACCGGCGGGTCGAGGTCGTGGTTCCGGCCGTGGACCCGGAGATCCAGCGGCGTCTGGTGGCGATGCTCGACGACGCCCTGCGCGACGAGGCCAACTCGTGGAAGCTCGGAGCCGACGGAACCTGGCGGCGGGTCGGCACCGGACCGGGGTCCCGACAGCCTCGGGTTCAGCCTGCAGGATCAGTGCCGAGCGCTGGCGCTCGACAGCACTGCGGCGTCGCCGAGAGCCGTCCGGCCCGTGCCAGCGCCTCGAACCCCGGACCGGCGCTCCCGGCAGGAGGTGGGGCCGCCGCGGGAAGGCCGGCGACCACCGGACGGTCCGCCGTCAGCGGTGACCCCGACAGCCCGCCCGCAGCAGCGGCCATCCGCGGGCCGGCGACCGCGATCGGGGACGTGGTCGTGGTGGCGGCGCCGGATCCGCCGGGGCGGGTGATCCGGCCAGAAACCATCCGGACGGTCCGCTCCCGGACCCGCCCGGCGTTGGCAAGGGCGCGTCCGCGACCGTTGCGGCCCGGGCCCGGGCCGCATAGAGGCGGAGGCGGCGGACGGTGGCCTTGCGTTCGAGTTCGAGGTGCGTAGGCCAGCCCGCCGAAGGGGATCGGCAGCCAGAAGTTGACGGCCCGGTAGGCGAGGACCGCCGAGAGGGCCTGGCCGTCGGTGAGGCCGAAGCCGGCGAGCATCGAGACCAGGACGAACTCGACCACACCGAGGCCACCGGGGGTGATGGGGATGGCGGCCAGGATGTTGGCCAGGCCGTAGGCGGTGAGCAGGTCGATCGGCGAGATCACGTGGCCGAAGGCGGCCACGAACACCCAGAGCGAGGCGGCGTCGAGCAGCCAGTTGGCCGCGGCCCACGCCACCGCACGGCGGAGCAGGCGCTTGTCCTCCATCAGGACGGCGAACCGCTGGGCGAGGCGCTCGACCAGCGAGGTGAACCGATCGGGGTCGAGGAAGCGGATGCCTGCCCGACACCCGCCGGATGATCCGGCTGGCCCGCTCCTGGCCCCGGGTGAGCAGGGTGAAGAGCCCGCCGAAGGCGCCGAGCAGGACCACCCCGACGGCGGCGGCCACCATCACCAGGATCGACGCCGACTCGGACTGGTGCCCGTGGAGCCCGGACGGGGCGTGGAAGCCGTGGGCGACCAGGAAGGCGACCAGGGAGCACCAGAAGATCACGTTGAGCACGACCGCCGAGCCGATCCCCTGGGTGCCGAGGGCGAAGCCCGGCGTCGGCCCCGGTGACCTCGGACTGGGTGAGCAGCCGGTAGCCGAGGGCGGCACCCGGAGCGGTGCCGCCCGGGGAGACGTGGCTGAGCGCGAGGGTCGAGAGGTTGATCCGGAACAGGCGGAACCTCCTCGGTCCGCCCGGCGGAAGGACCGAGTGGGTCAGCTGGGTGTAGGCGGCGAGGGCGGCGATCTCGAGGAGGACGCCGAGGGCCAGGCAGGCGACATTGACGTGGGCGAGGTCGCCGACCTGGCTGCGGTGGCTGGCCACGCAGGGGGATCGCCACGTAGAAGAAGAAGAGGAAGACGAGGACGGTGCCGACACTGAGGCGGACCTCCCTGCGCACGAAGGGACCCCGGTGCCACCAGCGACGGTGCGGTAGGTCGTCTCCTCCGGATCGGCGCGCCATGACCCCATGTTGGCACGGCGCGACCCCCGGACCTGCCATGCTGAGGGCGTGGCCGTGTCGAGCGAGGAGCCCAGGGGGCGGCGGGGACGCCCGGGCCGGGCCCGCCGGATCCGGCCGGCGAGGCCGCTCCGGACACCGTGCAGGGCGCCACGACCATCGTCAGCGAGACCACGGCCGAGCTCGCCGACCGGGCGGTCGGGCCTGACGCCCCCCGCCGCGAGCGCCTCTTCGCCGCGGCCTCGGGCAAGGGCATCCCACTGCGCACGATCCTGACCGTCGACGCGGTGGTCATCGCCACCTGGGTCGCTCTACCGGCTCATCGGACGCCTCCGCGAGGTCATCCTCTGGATCCTCATCTCGGCGTTCATCGCGCTGGTGCTCAACCCCGCGGTCGTCTTCCTGCAGCGTCACCGGTTCCGCCGGGGCAGCGCGGTGGGTCTTGTCTTCGTCGCGGCCGCACTCGCCTTCGCCGGCCTGCTCGCCCTGTTCGGCTACCCCCTGGTGAACTCGCTCACCCACGTGGCCGAGCGCCTCCCGACCATGGTGGACCAGGTCCAGAAGGGGCACGGCTGGCTCGCCCACACCCTGCAGCGCCTCCACCTCCTGACCTGGGTGCAGAAGAACGCGCCCCGCCTGAAGGCCGCCGCCCAGAGCCTCGGCAAGCCAGCGCTGTCGGTCGGGACCAACCTGGCCTCCGCGGTCTTCACGACCATCCTGGCCCTCAGCACCATCGCCTTCCTCTCGCTGTTCATGCTGCTCGAGGCCCCCCAGCTCCGTCGCGGCTTCCTCGGGGCGATCAACCCCGGCCTGCGCCAGACCATCGAGGAGATCGCGACGACGGTCTCCCGGTCGGTGACCTCCTACGTGCTCGGGACCATCGCCCTCTCGCTCCTCTTCGGCCTCGTGATCTTCGTCACCATGCTCGTCCTCGGGGTGCCCTTCGCCCTCCTGATCGGTCTCTGGGTGGCGCTCGTGGCCATGATCCCCCTGGTCGGTGGCCTGATCGCCGCCGTGCCCAGCGTCGTGCTGGCGACGCTCCACACGCCCACCGCCGGCGTGGTGACCCTCATCGTCTTCGTCGGGTTCCAGCTCGTCGAGAACCACTTCCTCTACCCGGTGGTGATGAGCCGGACCGTCCGGATGAACCCGCTCTGGGTGCTGCTGGCCGTGCTGGTCGGGGCCAACCTCGGTGGGGTGTTCGGTTCCTCGCTCGGGTGCGCTGACCGGGGCGCTGATGGCGATCCCGGTGGGGGGCGCGATCCAGGTCGTCTTCCGCGAGGTCTGGGATCGCACCCGGGCGTCCCCGGCGCATCCGGCCGGCTTCCCGGAGACACCGGAGACGGCAGCCCCGGAGATCCCCGGGCAGGACGGCGGCCCGGCGGAGGCGGCGCTCGGAAGGAACGGCGTCTCACAGGTCGAATCGGTCTCGAGCGACCGGTGAGGGGTGCTCCGGCCCACGGGCGGGGGCGGCAGGGCCGACCGACCACGGCACGCACCCTGACGCGTCCGTCGCCCGGACGGTCCCGTAAGCTGCGGTGATGGACGTCCTGGTGGTGCTCCCCACGTACAACGAAGCGATGAACATCGACCACGTCCTCCGCCGGATCCGCACGGCGGTACCCGCCGCGAGCGTTCTGGTGGTCGACGACGGGAGCCCCGACGGGACAGCGGACATGGCCGAGCGGATCGGCAAGGAGCTCGGCAACATCGACGTCCTCCGCCGTCACGAGAAGTCGGGACTGGGCAGCGCCTATCGGACCGGGTTCCGCTGGGGCCTCGAACGGGGCTTCGACGCCTGCGTCGAGATGGACGCGGATCTCTCCCACGAGCCGGAGGCGCTCCCCGGTCTGGTCGAGGGGTTGGCCGAGGGGAACGAGCTCGTCATCGGGTCGCGGTACATCCCCGGCGGCTCGATCCCCAACTGGGCCTGGCACCGTCGCCTGCTCTCGCGGGGCGGCAACCTCTACGCGTCCGGGCTGCTCGGTCTCGGGGTCGCCGATGCCACCGCCGGGTTCCGGGCCTATGCCGCCTCGATTCTCGAACGGATCGACCTCGACCGGATCAGAGCCGAGGGCTACGGGTTCCAGATCGAGATGACCTACGAGGCGAGGCGCGAGGGGGCCCGCATCCTCGAGATCCCCATCCGCTTCGTGGACCGGGTCGAGGGCGAGTCGAAGATGTCCACGTTCATCGTCGTCGAGGCGCTGGCACTGGTCACCTGGTGGGGGGTGAGGCGGGTCTTCGGCGTCGATCGCCGCCGTCCCGAGGTCGTGCGCACCTGATGCCCGTGGCGTGAACGGCTCGACCCGCGTCCCCGTCGACCGCCTCCCCATCCGCTCCGATCGGTTCGCGTGGTTGTGCACCGTGGCGCGCCACTAGCGCCGCCGGTGCTCGTTACAGCCGACCGGGGGTCTGGCCCGCCGGTGGTCCTGCTCCACGGCCAACCCGGCACCCACGCGTCCTGGGATCGTGTCGTCAGCCTGCTCGAGCCGTCGTTCCGCCTGCTGGTGCCCGACCGCATCGGCTACGGGGCCACGGCCGGCGAGGCGCGCGGCCTCGCCGCCAACGCGGATCTGGTCGCCGCCCTCATCGACGAGCGCGGTGCCCGTCCGGCGACCGTTGTCGCCCACAGTTGGTCGGGCGGTGTCGCGGTGCTGCTGGCCGACGCCCACCCGCAGCTGGTTTCCGCGCTCGTCCTGGTCGGCGCCGCATGCACCCCGGACAGCCTGGACGCGCTCGACCGCGCCCTGGTGGTGCCGGGACTGGGGGAGGTGCTCACCGTGACAGGACTGGTCGCGCTCGGTGAGGTGCTTCCCCGGCTGCGCGGTCTCGTGCGCCTTGCCCCGTCGCGCTACCGGCAACAGCTCCGCACCGCCCTGCCCGACCACGGCGTGCTGGGCGTCGAGCGCGGGCGCTCGGTCGCCAGCGACGGACCTTCCTGACCGAGCAGCGGGCCCTGGTCGAGGAGCTCCCGGGGGTCACGGCTGCCCTCGCTCACATCCGGGTCCCGACCGCGGTGGTGGTCGGGGAGTGGGACCGTGTCGTGCGGCCGGCGGCGGGACGGACCCTGGCTCGGGCCGTGTCCGGCGCGGAGCTGGTGCCGGTGCCGCGGGCCGGGCACTTCGTGGCCCGGGACGCACCCGAGCTCCTCGCACAGGTCATCACGAGGTACGGACGGCGGCCGGCCCGCGAGCGGCCCGCCCGTTGATCCGGGCGGCACCCCGTCCCCGACACCGGGCGACCGGCCCGGCTCAGCCCACCGCGGCCCGGGGTGTCGGGCCGTCGGCTTCCCGTGCGCCGGCGGACGTGGCGAAAGCCTGCCCGGGAACCAGCGCGTCGAACACCGCCGTGAATTTGAGGGTCGCCTCGGACAGCTCGGCTTCGGGGCGCGACCCGCGCACCACGCCGAGGCCGGCGAACATCCGGGCTGTGCGCCCGTGGACGGTGACCGCCCGGATCCCGATGACCCACCTGCCGTCCCCCCTCGCGTCGACCGATCCCACCGGTCCGGCGTAGGTCCCCCGGCCGTCGGGCTCGAGTCGGGCGATTGCGTCGAGGGCGGCGTCTCTCGGCACGCCCCCGACCGCCGGGGTCGGGTGCAGCGCAGCGACCAGGTGGAGTGCGCTCGGTGGTCCTCCCCGGTCTCCGGCCTGCGGGCCGTCCGTGCGGGCGAGCGTTCCGGTGAGCGTGGTGCCGAGGTGGGTCATGTTGTGCAGGTGGACCAGGTCGGGTCGCTCGGGAACCTCGATCCGCACGCAGAGCGGCCCGAGCGCGTCCAGCACGCCCTCGACCACCAGCCGGTGCTCCTCCGCGTCCTTCGCCGACTCGAGGAGCTCGGGCGGGAGCCCGTCCCCTCGGTCGGGACGTCCGGTGGTCCCGGCGAGTGGGAGGCACCGGAAGCGGTCCCCGACGCGCTCGACCAGGAGCTCCGGGCTGGCCCCGACGAACTGACCGTCGGGGGTGGGGAGGGAGAACAGCGTGCAGGTCGGTTCCAGCGTGTCCCACCTGCGGAGGAGGCCGGCGACGTCGACCGGTCGGGGCAGGGTCACGTCGGCCTGGCGGGAGAGGACGACCTTGACCAGCTCGCCGCAGTCGATGGCGGTGACCGCGTCGGCGACGGCGGATCGGAAGTCGTCGTCCGAAGAGCGCAGCTCGACCCTGGCCGACCCTGGGCCGCTCGGGTCGGCTGATGCGCCACCGGTCCGGTGGCGGGCGGCGGTGTCCAGCAGTCGGGCGCGGAGGCTGGCGCCGACATCCGGGTCGCGGTCGGGATCGGGCAGGCCGACGGGGTCGTCTGCCACGAGGGTCACCCACTCGCTCCCGTCGGGTTCGAGGCCGTAGAGGAGGGCGGGGACGCTGAGGCCGGTCGCCGCGGCTCGGTCGAAGGGGAGCGCCCCGAAGGCTCGGACCGCATGCCCCGCGGTGGTGAGGGTCGGCCCCTCGAGGCGGTCCTCGCAGCGGATCGCTCCGAGGTCGCCGAGGAGGCGGTCGAGATCGCCGACCGCGGTGAGGCCCACGCGGGAGCGCGAGCATGGCGGCGACGCCGAGCCCGACCTGGAGTCGTCCCTCGGCAGCGACCAGCACACCGGACCCACCGGCCAGGGCGTAGGGGTCGAGGGGCGGGCCCGGTGTCAGTGGAACTCGCAGAGCCACCAGGTCGCGAGGCGACGTCGGTCGGGACGGTCACGGCATCCCCCGCCGCGTGGCGGTGAGCAGTTGGCAGAGGCCGCCGGCAAGGGCGCGCCGGTTGACCGTCGAGAACCCCGCCTGGTCGAGCATGGCCCGGAGCTCGTCGGTGCTCGGCAGGTAGGCGGTCGATCGCGGAAGGTACCGGTAGGCGGAGCGGTCGGAGAGGATCCCCCCGATGACCGGGACCACCTGACGGAACCAGAGTCGATGGCCGGACCGCAGCGGACCGCGCTCCGGCTCGGCGACCTCGAGCAGACTGATCCGTCCCCCCGGCCGGACGACGCGTCCCAGCTCACCGAAGACGGCTGCGAGCTCGGTGAAGTTGCGGAGCGCGTAGCCACAGGTGACCCCGTCCACCGCAGCGCTCGCCACGGGCAGGGCGGCGCCATCGGCCTGGGCCAGTGGTCTGCCGGCGTGGTTGTGGGCGAGCATCCCGCAGGAGAGGTCGACTCCGAACGGCCGCTGCCCGGCGTCGGTGAGCATCCGGAGGAAGTCCCCGGTCCCACAGGCGAGGTCGAGGACGACCGAGCCGGTCGGAAGGCCGAGCGCCCGGAGGGACTGCCTGCGCCATCGCTGGTCCAGGCCGAAGGTCATGGTGCGGTTGACCAGGTCGTAGCGCGGAGCGATCGTGTCGAACATCGAACGGACCGATGCGGTCTTCTCCTCACCCGTCGGAAGGCCGGCGTCCCGGGCCCGGGCAGCGGTTCCGATGGCTATGGGGGCTGCGCTGCCGTCGGGCTCCGGTGCTCCGGTTGCGGCGCAACTCACCGTCCGGCCGCCGTCCGGTCCGCCGGCGGTGCACCGTCGAACCCGTCCCGGGCGATGCGTTCGCGGATGGCCCGGCGCTCCGGCTCGCTGCCCACCTGCTCGACGTGGTCGAGGGCCGTCTTGACCAGGGTACGGGTGAAATGGTGGGCGACCAGGGTGCTGACCGCCGGGAGGAGCTCGGCGTAGGCCTGCAGCAGCCGGTCGACCGCAGGAACCCCGGCGTGGCCCCGCCGGACGGCCGGACGGGCCGCCGGCCCGGCGGCGGCGTCCGCACGTAGCGGGTCGCGGACGAACCGCGAGAACAGGTCGACCGCCTGGCGCGCGACCTCCTCGGTGGACTCGCGGTGGAGACGGGCGAGGTCGAGGAGGTCGGGGAGGGGGATTCCCCATTCCAGGAGGAGCAGGCCGGCGCTCGCCGCGGCCACGTCGTCGTCGGTGTAGCGCTCGACCCCGCCGACCCGGCGAGGGATGAGCAGCCCCTCGGCCTCGACGGCCTTGAGCAGGGCCAGCGGGATCCCGGTCTGTGCAGCGAGCTCGGCAAGTGAGTAGGTCCTGGGCTCACCGGGACCGTCACCGTCCGGGCCGGCGAACCCACGATCGCTCCGGTCGCCAGGTGCACCGATGCCCGGCTCTACGGCGGCGCTGTCTCCCTGGGGGGCTGAGGGGGGCAGACCGGAGAGCTCCCCGAGGAGCGCCTCGTCGGCCGCGTCGAGCTCGCCGGAGACCAGACGGGCGATGGTGGCGAGGGTGAACCCGCGCTGCTGGAGTGCGCGGATCCGCGACAGGCGGGCCAGGTGCCCCTCGTCGTACCAGGCGATCCGGCCCTCCCGCCGGGGCGGGTCGAGGAGCCCCTTGCTCTGGTAGTAGCGGACCGTGTCCACCGGCACCCCGCCACTCGTCGCGAGCTGCTCGACCCGCATCTCCACGCACCCACTCTAGGAGTACCTGCTCGCATTGTACGAGTCGGCCACCCACCATGGCGCTGGCCTGCGGATTCGCCCGGTCAGCTGTAGTAGCGGAAGACCACCTGCGCCACGCAGCTCGGCTTCGAGGCGCCCTCGGTCTCGAAGGTCAGGTCGAGAGCGACCTGCACCCCGCCCGTGACATCCTCCACCCCGGCCACGGTGACCCCCATCCGGAGGTTGCTCCCGACCGGCACCGGCGCGGGGAAGCGCACCTTGTTGCAGCCGTAGTTGATACCCATCGTGGTGCCCTCGACGGTCATGACCTCGCCGAGGAGCACCGGGCCGAGCGAGAGGGTGAGGTACCCGTGTGCGATCGCGCCACCGAACGGTCCGTCCTTGGCCCGCTCGGGGTCCACGTGGATCCACTGGTGGTCGCCGGTCGCGTCGGCAAAGCGGTTGACCTGGTCCTGGTCGATGCGGTGCCATCCGCTGTACCCGAGGTGGGTGCCGATCAGCTCCTTGAATCCGTCGATGCCCTGCACGGTGGTTGCCATGGCCGAGACTGTAGGGGACTCGGGGAGTGCGGACCACCCGCCGAGGGCCGTCGGGGTGAGGGATCCCTACCGCCCCGCTGCAGCGCCGCCTCAGCGTGCGGTCGTCGGTACGATCGCAGGGGTGAGCGACCACAGGCACCGCGATCTGAGGGGCGGCGGCGCGCGGGCAGCTGTCTTCGGCATCAGCGACGGCCTCGTCTCCAACGTGGCGCTCATCCTCGGTGTCGCCGGTGCGCACTCCTCGGCTGCAGCGGTCCGGCTGGCCGGCGTGGCCGGGCTCATCGGCGGTGCCTTCTCGATGGCGGCGGGCGAGTACGTCTCGATGCGGGCCCAGTCCGAGCTCATGGAGCGCGAGCTCGACGTCGAACGCCAGGCGATCCAGCACGACCCCGAAGACGAGCGCCGGGAGCTGACGGCCATCTACGAGAGCCGCGGCCTCGAAACCGGATTGGCCGAGGAGCTCTCGGCGAAGATGATGCGCGATCCCCAGCTGGCGCTCGAGACCCACGCGCGCGAGGAGCTCGGCTACACGCCGGGGCAGACCGGGAACCCGGTGCAGGCCGCCGTCTCGTCGTTCGCGGCGTTCGCGGTGGGCGCGGTGATCCCCCTGTTCCCGTGGTTCTTCATCGGCGGAACTCCGGCGATCCTCTGGTCGGTCGCCCTCGGCGCCTTCGCGTCCCTGGGCGTGGGCGCCGCCCTGGCCGTCTTCACCGGCCGCCTCTGGGTGTGGTCGGCCGCCCGGCAGCTGCTCATCTCGGGCGGTGCCGCCGTCGTGACCTACACGATCGGGCACTTCATCGGCTCGAGCTGATGCAGCCGATCCGGGTCATCCGGCACTGGACGGTGTGACCGTGCCATCGACCGACGCCACGTACGAACGGTCGACGTGGTCGACGGTGAGCCCCATGGACCGGTAGAGGGAGACCGCAGCGGTGTTGGCGGCGTCGACGTAGAGCATGCCCACGGCGAGACCCTGTTCGGCGAGCCAGTCGAAGCCGGCCTGGGTGAGGGCTCGGCCCCACCCTCGGCCCTGGAGTTCGGGGTCGACACCGATCACGTAGATCTCGCCCATCGGCGGCCGGGTGTGGGCGTGGACCTTGGTCCAGCACCACCCGGCCATCCGGCCCGCCTCCTCCGCCACCAGGAACCCCGACGGGTCGAACCACGGCTCGTGCTCGCGCTCGAGGAGGGTGGCGAGGTCCCAGTGGCCCTGCTCGGGATGGGTGGCGAAGGCCCGGTTGTTGAGGGCCAGCCAGGTGTCCTCGTCGACACCGACCCGGAAGGGTCGGGTGCGGACGGCGACCCTCGGCCGTCCGGTCTGCGCCCGCGGATCGAGGGGGAGCCGGCAGCGCATCTGGAGGAGGTCGCGTTCAGCGGCGAACCCGTTGGTGGCGGCCCGCCGGTCGTCCGCCTCTGCCGCCCCCGGCGTCCAGAGACGCACGTTGCCCCCGCCGGAACCCCGGACGGCCCGTACCGCAGCGGCGACCAGCACGTCGGCCACCTCGCCCGCACCCGGTCCGGGCTCGGCGACCACCTCGACGACGTAGGGCACTGCGGGATCGTGCCCGCCCCCGGCATCGACCTGTGCATAGCCCACCAGCGGGCGACCGGGACCGCGTCTGGCCAGCAGGGCAACGAACGCGTCGGGGCCGGTCCCGAGATCTGTCCGCCCGTCCGCCCCGTCCGGACCCGGCGGGCGTGACGAGACGTGCTCGAGCGCTCTCCACCGGTCCGAGCTGAGGGGACGACGGCCGGAGGCGGCTCCCACCCGCTCGAGCAGTTCGCCGATCTCGGCCACCACCGGGGCCTGCGGCGCATGGTCGGCGCCCACCTCCACTGCCTCCATGGGGGAGAACCTACCGGTAGTCTCCGGCCATGGCCCGACCCCGCACCCCGGCCGGGCGCGCCCGTGTGGCCGACGATCGCCTCGGACAGCTCTTCCCCGGGACCGCAGCCGAGCTCTGCGCGCTCCGACCACGCCGATGCCTTCCAGCTGCTCGTCGCCACCATCCTCTCGGCGCAGTGCACGGACGAGCGGGTCAACCTCACCACGCCGGCGCTGTTCGCCCGCTATCCGGATCCGGCGTCGTTGGCCTCCGCGGACGCAGCCGAGCTGGAGCAGCTGATCCGCTCGACCGGGTTCTTCCGCGCCAAGGCGCGCAACCTGATCGGCATGGCGACGGCGGTGGTGACCCGGTTCTGTGGCGCCGTGCCGTCCCGGATGGAGGACCTGGTGACCCTGCCGGGCGTCGGCCGCAAGACGGCCAATGTGGTGCGCAGTGTCGCGTTCGGGCTTCCGGGGCTGCCGGTGGACACCCATGTCCAGCGGGTCAGCCGGCGCCTCGGGCTGACCGAGGAGACCGACCCGGTCAAGGTCGAAGCGGACCTCGACGCGATGATCCCGCCGTCCCGGAGAGGAGCGTTCAGCATCCGTCTGATCCTCCACGGCCGGGCCACCTGCAAGGCCCGGTCACCGCGGTGCCCGGACTGCGTGCTCGCCGACTTCTGCCCGTCGGCCACACTCCCGGGGACCGGCGCAAAAGGACCGGGCACCCCTGGCGCTCCCCGGTCCCGGTCGCCCCTGGTCCCGGGCTCCCCCGAGGGACGACGTCACAGATCCGGCACCGCTCGTCAATAGTCGCTACATATGACATTTGCGATGGAAATGAGCGCCTAGCAGGTGTTCTGATCACTAAAGCGTGCTCCGTCGGCCAATTCCCAACGCGGGTGACGCCGGCTGACTGGAAATCCGTTCGAGAACGTGCTCTCCTTGAAGCGGTCGGAACCGGTTCCCGCCAGCTGGTTCCGCAGAGCGGTGTTCGGGATCCGCCGCCCGACCCGCTCGCGCGAAGGCACCCTACGGGGTGCCTTCGCCGCGTGTAGGGCCGCCGTTGTGAGTGTTGACCACGATAAATGTGGTGGCGGCCCGACCCGAGGGGCCGACAGTGATCGTGATGCGGGGTGGCCGCGTTGCGACTGCGTACGCTGTCCGGGATGGTCTGTCGATCTTCTCAACGTTGCGGCGACGCCTGGACGTCTCGGCCTGGCGGTTCGGTGCCGACGACTACCTTGGGGCTCTCCGTGATGGCCGGAACGGCATTGCCCTGACAGGACGGCCGACGGACTCGCCGTGGGACGGTGCGCTCTCTGCGGCGATGTCCGAGGCGGGCGTTGCCGTCTTCGAGGAGCAGGTCGTCGAGCGGCTGCTCGACGACCTCTGACGAAACGGTGCCGGTCACTGCCTCCCCGCTCGATGGCTGACTCTCAATCTGTGTAGAAGATCGACGGGTTGAGAATCTGGGACTCCCACAGCAGGTTCCGGTCTGTATCGGTGAGCCGGGCGCGATCGGCGGCGTCGCTCCACTCGGTCCTGATCACCTCGACCAACCGGTCGACGATCTGTCGGGCCTCGCTGGGATCGAGGAGGTACAGCGGTGCGGCGCGCACGAGTGGCTGAAGTCGTGATCGGCGCTCGCCGTCGGGGCCGTAGGCCATCGCCTGGTTCACCTCGCCGACCGAGCGTTGCTGTGGGCACACGTCGTAGGCAGGCGTGAGCGTCAACCTTTCGGCGCGGCCATCCCAGAAGGCGGCGTGGTTCCGAGCGTGGTCGTCGGTATTGCCGACACAGATGTTGAAGGCGACCCGAGCGAACAGTTCACGCAGCGTGGCCTTTGCATCCGTGAATCGGAGGCGGATCGTCTCAGCGAGCCGCGTGTACGTTGCGTACCTCGCCCAGCGTTCGTCGAGCTGCTGGATGGTGAGCGCCGAAACGGCCATCTTCCGTTCCAACGGGATCTCATTCCGGTCGAATCGATCGACGAGAAGGACGTCGGCGTCGAGGCAGTGGACGACCTCGGTGTTCGCGACGTCGAGGCCGGCACATCGGGCGAGGTACATGGCCGCGCCTTCGGCGTTGACGACCGGAAAGGTATCCGACTGGCGGGCGAACTTGGCGATCAGCTTCCGGTCATCAGGGCCGTCGAGCAGGGCCTTCGGCCGGGCACCGCCGAGGGATGAGCAATGAAGGAGGGCCAGCTCGAGCGCCGGGCTAAGGGGCAAGCCGGCGTCCATGCGAGTGGCGGCCGTGAGCAGCTCGTCCAGCGGGACTTTGGAAACGCGGGGTACGTACTCAGTGGGGCTCGGCTGGAAGTCGAGCGCCCCGAACCGGTCTGTTCCGGAGTCGAGCAGATAGGTCAGCAGTCCGATCCGGCCGACGTTCTGTTCGACGGACTCGGCGCCCAGGCGTCGTCGAATGATGATGCGCTGCCCCCAGCTGTCGGGACCGGAGTCAACGATGCACCCCGGCGTGTGCATCCCGTCGAGCGGATAGAGGACGGCGTCTTGCAATGGGAGCTCGGGGAGGAACAAGGGCACCCGCTCGGGCCGCTCCAGATACCTTCGCCCGTAGACGAACGTGATGACATCTCCCACGAGGTCCAGGCGTCCGGCCACGACGGGCTCGGTCATTCCGGGCAGCCAGACCCAGACGAAGGCTTGGGTGTCCTCAGAAGTCATTGTCGAACTCTGGACGAGTGTCGACGATCCTGCTGGGCAGCAGAGCGAGCCGGTCCTCCTGGCGGCGGACAATGGACGGAAGCTCGGCCGGATCTGGCGCGAAGAGGCTCACGCCGACGAGGCCGGCGACTTCGAACACGGTTCCGAGACCAACGGTCGGATCCCCGTGCTCCACCTTGCTCAGGGTCTTCTCATCGATGTGGGCCCGGTCTGCAAGGTCCTTTGCGGTCATGCGGCGCCGCCTACGTGCAGCTGTGATCTGGAGACCGAGCACCCGGGCTGCGTCGATCGTCTGTGGAAGATATGCATGGGTGCGCTTCACGTGTATTACCTCCTAATCGGATTATAGTCCGTATACAGAGTTAGCCCGGTATTGTATTCCTATATATCGATGATCCGGCACCACGCGTCGAACTGGGGAGCAGCGAAGTGTCTGCGTACGTTCGGCCACGGCCCGCTGCCTTGGAGCCGTTGACCCCCGTGGTGCGGCCGTCCGACCAGGCCGCTCGCCCTGCCGACCGGCCGACTATCTGCGGCTCACGGCCAACGCGAGACGGGCCAGCCTCCGGTTGGCGCGGTCGAGGGCGCGCTCGACCGCGAACAGTTCGTTCGCCGTCTCCTCGTCCTTGACCGCTTGCGCGGCTTCGGCGTGAGCCGTCACCCGCCGGTTGAGCTCGTCGAGCGCGGTCGCGAGCGAGGAGAGTTCTGCGGAGCTGGCTGCCATCGGATGATCATGGCACCCTCGCGGCGACCCCGGATGGCTCACGCGGACCGGTCGACCCCCGAGGGCGCACGCGACCTTCCGGTAGCATCGTCGGGCTATGGGTCTCCGTCGGCTGGATCTCCGCGGCTTCACCGGCGGACAGCGCGAGCTGGCAGCCGTCCTGCCCCGACCAGTCGACGAGCAGGACCGCTCCTCCGATCAGGTGGCCGCCATCATCGCCGAGGTGCGGGCCGGAGGGGATGCCGCGCTGCGTGCGCTGACCGCCCGCTTCGATCAGGTCGATGTCGACGAGCTCCTCGTGCCCGCGGCGGAGATCCAGGCCGCCCTCGGACGCATCCCGGTCGCGCTGCAGGACGCCCTCGACGTCGCGCACGACCGGGTCCTCGCCTACCACGCACACGAGGCCGCCGGTCCGGCCGGGGACTTCGCCTCGGGTGGGATCACGGTACGCCACCTGGTCCGACCGGTCTCCCGGGCGGGCTGCTACGCCCCTGGCGGTCGTGCCCGGTACCCTTCGACCGTCATCATGTGCGCGGTGCCGGCCCAGGTGGCAGGCGTCGAGGAGATCGTGCTCTGCGTGCCCCCCGGACCCGACGGGCGGGTCGACGACGCCACCCTGGCCGCAGCGGCGGTGGCCGGGGTCACCGAGGTCTACCGGGTCGGGGGGGCGCAGGCAGTCGCGGCCATGGCCTTCGGGACCGAGAGCATCCGGGCTGTCGACGTCGTCGTGGGCCCGGGCAACCGCTACGTCGCAGAGGCCAAGCGGCAGGTCTCGGGAGTGGTCGGCATCGCCTCGGCCTTCGCCGGGCCGTCGGAGGTGGTGGTGATCGCCGGTCCCGACACCCCGCCCGAGCTGGCGGCCATCGATCTGGTCGTGCAGGCCGAGCACGGCCCCGATGGCCTGGCCTGGCTGATCACCTGGTCGGAGGAGGTCGCCGACGCGGTCGCCGACGAGGTCGAGCGGATCGTCGAGCGGTCCCCACGCCGGTCCGATCTCGAGGCGACGCTCGGCACGGGCGGCTACGTCGTCCTGGTCGACGGGGCCCGCCAGGCGTGCGCGGTCTCCAATGTGGTCGCACCGGAGCACCTCGAGATCCTGACCGGTGACGCCGTGGTCGCTGCTCGGGCAGGTCACCTCGGCCGGCGCGGTGTTCCTCGGCGTGAATGCACCGGCCAGTGTCGGGGACTACCTGGCGGGGCCCAACCATGTGCTCCCCACCAACCGAACGGCGCGCTTCGCGAGCGCACTTCGTGTCGACGACTTCCGCAAGCACATCCACGCGGTCTCCGTCGACGACGCTGCGCTGGAGACCCTCGGCCCCTATGTGGTGACCCTGGCGGAGACCGAGGGCCTGCCCTCCCACGCCGAGTCGGTGCGACTGAGATGGCCGGGCTAGCCGGAGAGTCGCCGGGCACCGGCCCCGGCGATCCGGTCCCACCCGCACCGGAGTCCGCGGCTCGCCCGCTCCCGCCGGTCCGCCCCGACCTCAGGGCGCTGACCGGCTACCACTCGGCACAGGTCGAGGTCGAGGTCCGTCTCAACACCAACGAATCACCTCTCCCCCCGCCGCTGGAGTGGTATGAAGCCCTGGCCGCTGGCATCGCCGGGATCGAGTTCAACCGCTACCCGGACCGGGAGGCCGTCGCCCTCCGCTCCGCCCTTGCCGAGAGCCACGGGGTCGATGCCGACCGGGTCTTCTGCGCCAACGGTTCGAACGAAGTGCTGCAGTGCCTCTTCCTCGCCTACGGCGGACCCGGACGGACCGCGGCGCTCTTCGAGCCGACCTACACCCTCCACCGGCACATCGCCCGCATCACGGGCACCGAGGTGGCAGCCGGAGCGCGCCGGGACGACTTCGCGCTCGACCTCGACGAGGTTCGGCGGGTGATCGGTGACTCCGAGCCGGTACTCACCTTCCTCTGCTCACCCAACAACCCGACCGGGCGCGCCGACCTGCCCGAGGAGATCGCCGAGGTGGCCTCCCTGGCCCCAGGGCTGCTCGTGGTGGACGAGGCGTACGGGCAGTTCGCCCCGTCCTCGGCACTCGACCTGTTTCGCGACGGCGGGGCCGGCGCCGAGCGGACGGTGGTCGTGCGCACCTTCTCCAAGACCTGGTCGATGGCCGCGACCCGGCTCGGCTACCTGGTGGCCGCGCCAGAGGTGGTGCGGGCCTGTGAGCAGGTGGTCCTGCCCTACCACCTCGACGCCGCCAAGCAGCTGGCGGGCCGTCTCGCGCTCGAGCACGTGCCCGAGATGGAGCGGCGGGTCGCACTGGTCGCCGAGGAGCGCGGGAGGATCGCCGCGGCATTCGCCGCCCTCCCGGTCGAGACCTGGCCGTCGGACGCCAACTTCCTGCTCTTCCGTCCGACCGCCAAGAACGCCCGTGCGGTGTGGTCCGATCTCGTGGAGGCCTCGGTGCTCGTGCGAGACTGTTCGGAGTGGCCGGGACTCACCGGATGCCTGCGGGTGACCGTGGGCCTCCCCGCCGAGAACGACCGGTTCCTGGCCGCCCTGACCGAAAGCCTGCGATGAGCTCCTTGACACCCGACGGACCCGCCACCACCCACCGCACGGCCGAGGTAGGGCGTTCCACGAAGGAAACGGCGATCGAGGTCCGCATCGACCTCGACGGGACCGGGGTCACCGAGGTCTCGACCGGGCTGCCCTTCTTCGACCACATGCTCGGCCAGCTGGGCCGCCACGGCGGGTTCGACCTCAGGGTCGATGCCGAGGGCGATCTCGAGGTCGACGCCCACCACACGGTCGAGGATGTCGGCATCGCCCTCGGCGAGGTCGTGGCCACCGCACTCGGGGACAAGGCCGGGATCCGGCGGTTCGGGTCGGTCTCGGTGCCGCTCGACGAGGCGCTGGTCGACGTGGCCGTCGACCTGTCGGGGCGCCCCTACCTCGCCTACGGCATCGAATTCGCCCCGGACACGGCCGGGCTCGGGTCGCCGCCGTTCGACCCCCAGCTCGCGGAGGAGTTCTGGCGGGCGTTCGTCACCGCGGCGGGCATCACACTGCACGTGCGGCTGGTGTCGGGGAAGAACACCCACCACATCATCGAGGCCTCGTTCAAGGCGGTCGCACGCGCCCTGCGGGACGCGGAGCGGGTCGAGGGTCGGGACATCCCCTCCACCAAAGGGACCCTGTGAGCGATCGCCGCCTGCGATGTCCACGGTGCCGGTCGACGCGGCGCCAGCCGATGATGCGCCGCGACCGGTGATCGCGGTTCTCGACTACGGCATCGGCAACCTGCGCTCGGCCGAGAAGGCACTCCAGCATCTCGGCGCCGACGGCCGGCTGATCGACGATCCGGAGATCGCCGCCGCAGCCGACGGCCTGGTCCTGCCCGGGGTCGGTGCCTTCGGGCGCTGCGCGGAGGCCCTGCGCGCGAGCGGACTGGCCGCTGTCGCCGAGGACGCGGTGCTGCGGGGCCTGCCGTTCCTCGGGATCTGCGTGGGATTCCAGCTGCTCTACGAAGCCTCGGAGGAGGATCCGGGGGTACCCGGCCTCGGTGTCCTTCCAGGCACGGTGCGTCGCCTGCCTCCCGGGGTCAAGCACCCTCAGATGCAGTGGAACGTGCTCACCCCGGTGCCCCGCCCGGACTTCCCGGCCGATGCGCCGGGTGGACTGCTGGAGGGCGTCGCGCAGCCCGCCTGGGTCTACTTCGTCCACTCCTACGCACCCGAGCAGACGGCGCAGACCACGGCGACCTGCGACTACGGCGGCGCGGTGACCGCCGCCGCGGAGCTCGGCCCGATCTGGGGGACCCAGTTCCATCCCGAGAAGTCCGGGACGGTCGGCCTCGGCATCCTCGCCAACTTCGTCCGGGCGGTCGCCGACGCCGGCGCTCGGGGGGCCCCGACCGGGCCAGCGGCCTGATGGACCTCTACCCGGCCATCGACATCCGCGACGGTGGTGCGGTCCGCCTGCTCCAGGGTGACTTCGATCGGCAGACCGGATATGGCGATCCGGTCGCTCTGGCGACCCGCTTCGCGGCCGCCGGTGCGCCCTGGCTGCACGTGGTGGACCTCGACGCGGCCCGCACCGGCCGCCCGGTCAACCGGCCCTCGGTCCTGGCCGTGGCCGCCGCGGTCGACGTCCCCGTCCAGAGCGGCGGCGGGGTACGGAGCGAGGTCGGATGTCGATGAGCTGCTCAGCGGGGGGGTGGCACGCGTGGTGTTGGGTACCGCCGCGCTCGAGGACCCGGGCCTGGTCCCGAGGGCCGTGGCCGCGTTCCCGGGCCGTATCGCTCTCGGGCTCGACTACCGCAGGACACCGGACGGCCGAGCGGAGGTGGCCGTCCGCGGCTGGGAGGAAGGCTCGGGACGCACCGTCGCGGACCTCCTCGACGAGGTCGCAGGGGCCGGACTGGCCGCAGTGGTCGTCACCTCGATCGCCCACGACGGGATGCTGGCCGGCCCCGATCTCGAGGGCCTCTGCTCGGTCCTCGCCACGACCGGCATCCCGGTCATCGCGTCCGGCGGGGTCTCGTCGGCCGCCGATCTCGAGGCACTGGCGCGCCTCGAGGTGGCGACGGACGCCGCGGGTCGTGGGTCCGGCCGGACGCGCCGTCTGGTCGGGGCTGTCATCGGCAGGGCCCTCGTCGACGGGCGGCTGACGGTGGAGGAAGGGGTGGCGGCATGCGCACGGTCCGGGTGATCCCCTGCCTCGACGTGGACGCCGGCCGGGTGGTCAAAGGGGTGCGGTTCACCGACCTCTTCGACGCCGGCGACCCGGTCGAGCTGGCCACCCGATACGACCGCCAGGGAGCCGACGAGCTGGTGTTCCTCGACATCACCGCCTCCTCGGACCGGCGGGAGACCATGGTCGAGGTGGTGTCCCGGACCGCCGAGGTCGTCTTCATCCCCTTCACGGTGGGCGGCGGCGTCCGCTCCGCGGACGACGCGCGCCGGCTGCTCCGGGCCGGGGCGGACAAGGTCGGGGTCAACACGGCGGCGGTCGACCGGCCGGGATTGATCACCGAGCTGGCCGGCGAGTTCGGGAGCCAGTGCGTGGTGGTGGCCGTCGACGCGCGGCGCCGGCCGCCGGGAACAGACGGTGGGGTGGGCTGGGAGGTCTTCACCCACGGCGGTCGGACGGCAACCGGTCTCGACGCCCTGGTCTGGGCGGAGCGGTGCGCGGCCCTCGGTGCGGGCGAGCTCCTCGTCACGTCGATGGACCGTGACGGGACCCGCGACGGCTTCGACCTCGAGCTCACCCGGGGCATAGCCGACCGCTGCCCGGTCCCGCTGGTGGCCTCCGGCGGGGTGGGCGAGCTCGACCACCTGGTCGAAGGGGCCGTCGAGGGTGCCGCCGACGCGGTCCTGGCTGCCTCCATCTTCCACCTCGGGGAGTTCACGGTGGCCGAGGCCAAAGCGCACCTGGCGTCGGCCGGGGTTGCGGTGCGCCCGGCCTGACCGTCCTGCACGGCGCGCGCATGGCGCGCCACCCGTGACCGCTCCGGTAGGGCCGCGTGGGGCCTGCGGTAGCCTGGGGGAGTGACTTCTACGACCTCCGAGGCGCCAGCGACCAGCCGGAACGGCGACGGCGACGGGCCGAAGCTGCCGATCAACGTCCTCGCCGACCGGGTCCTCGTCCAGGTCGGGCAGGCCGATGGTGAGCGCCGGTCCCGGGCCGGCATCCTCATTCCGGCCACCGCCCAGGTCTCCCGGCGGCTGACCTGGGCCGAGGCGATCGCCGTCGGACCCCACGTGCGGTCGATCAAGGTCGGGGACAACGTGCTGTTCAACCCCGAGGACCGGTTCGAGGTCGAGGTCCACGGCGAGGAGTACGTCATCCTCCGCGAGCGGGACATCCATGCCGTTGCCGCCACCCGGTTCGACGGCGGGACCGGGCTCTACCTCTGACCCGCAACCGCGCCGAACCGCACGACCGGGAATACCGGACCGATCCAAAGGAAGCAGCACCGTGCCCACCCCCGCCTTCACGGCCACCCCGGTCCCGTTCACCGAGGCCGAGCTCGACGCGGTCACCTACAACGCCGACGGCCTGGTTGCCGCCATCGTGCAGGACGCCGCGGACGGCACGGTGCTCATGTTCGCCTGGATGAACGCCGAGTCGCTTCGCCGGACCCTCGAGACCGGCCGCACCTGGTTCTGGAGCCGCAGCCGCCAGGAGTTCTGGTGCAAGGGCGAGACCTCCGGCGACCGCCAGTACGTGCGCGAGCGTCCGCTACGACTGCGACGGCGATGCGCTGTTGGTGACGGTCGACCAGGAGGGGGCGGGCGCCTGCCACACCGGCAACCGCACCTGCTTCTTCCGCGCCTTCGGTCGACCGTGACCGGAGGTCACGCGGAGTCGACCGGGTTGTGCGCATCAGGCGCTGTCGGTGACCCCCGCCTCCGGCCCGGGGACGGAGGGCTTCCGGGCCCTCGCCCGCCGCCACCGGATCGTGCCGGTCTGGCGCGAGCTGGTGGCCGACACGGTCACCCCGGTGGCCGCCTTCCTCCAGATCGTGGGCACCGGTGAGACGCCGGGCTTCCTCCTCGAATCGGTCGAGGGCGGGGAGCGGTGGGGCCGCTACTCGTTCATCGGCCGCAACCCGCTGGCCACGGTGACCGCCCACGGCACGAGGTCCCACCGAGGGCGCGCTCGACCTCGACGCCGTCACCGGCGGGGGGGTGAGCGGGTCGAAGGGGGTCCTTGCCGCCCTCGAGGCGATCCTCGACGCCTTCGACTCACCCGACCTCCCCGACCTGCCGCCGCTCCACGCCGGGCTGGTCGGCTACCTCGGCTACGACGTGGTCCGGGAGGTCGAGCACCTGCCCGACGGCCCGCCCGACGACCTCGGCCAGCCCGACGCCATCCTGGCCGTGATCGGCCAGCTGGCCGCCTTCGACCACTGGCGCCAGCGGGTGGTGCTCATCGACAACGTGGTCGTCGACCCGGCCTGGGACGCGGACCGAGCTCGACGCCGCCCACCAGGCGGCGCAGGCCCGTCTCGACCAGCTGGCCGCCGACTGCGTGCGCCCGGTGGACGAGCCGCCCCGCCCGCTGCCGGCCCGGGCAGCCGCCGCCCGCCGACGTCCCCCGGACCATGTCCGACGCCCTCTACAAGGACGCGGTGCGGGCGGCCAAGGAGCACGTGACGGCGGGCGACGTCTTCCAGGTGGTGCTGTCCCAGCGGTTCGACCTTGCGGAGCTGGGCGCCGACCCCTTCGACGTCTACCGGGTGCTGCGGCTGGTCAACCCGAGCCCGTACCTCTACTTCCTCCGCTTCCCCGAGGTCACGGTGGTCGGCGCCTCGCCCGAGCCGATGGTGCGCCTCCGCGAGGGGACGGTCGTCTCCCGGCCCATCGCCGGCTCGCGGCCCCGCGGGGGGCACGCCCGAGGAGGACAGCCGGCTCGAGGGCGAGCTGGTCGAGGACCCGAAGGAGGTCGCCGAGCACGTGATGCTGGTCGACCTGGCCCGCAACGACGTGGGGCGGGTGGTCAGCTTCGGCACCGAGGCGGTCGACGAGATGATGGTGGTCGAGCGCTACAGCCACATCATGCACCTGACCTCCCAGGTGTCGGGGAGCCTGGCTCCCGGGCAAGGGTCCGATCGACGTCCTGCGGGCCACCCTGCCGGCCGGCACGCTGTCCGGGGCGCCGAAGGTGCGGGCCATGGAGATCATCGACGACCTCGAGCCGACCAAGCGGGGCGTCTACGGAGGGGTCGTCGGCTACCTCGACTTCTCCGGCAACCTCGACACGGCCATCGCCATCCGCACCATGACGGTGGCCCCCGACGGGCGGGCGTCGGTGCAGGCCGGGGCCGGCATCGTGGCCGACAGCGATCCGGCCTCCGAGAACGCCGAGTGCGCCCACAAGGCGGCCGCCATCCTGTCGGCGGTGGCCATGGCCCGGGCAGCCGCCGGCTGCGACCGACGGTGCCGCGGCGGGGACCGGGACCCGCCGACCTCGGCGCCGGGCGATGCGTACGACGCGCTGCGCACGCGGCGGCCGCCCGCGTGGTGCCCGCGACGTGCTGTCGGTGTCCGGGTCCCGACGCCGCCGCCTACCTCCAGGGCCAGTGCAGCCAGGACCTCGCCGGCCTGGCCGTCGGCGGCTCGGCCGAGGCGCTGCTGCTCAGCCCGCAGGGCAAGGTCGACGCCTACGTGCGGGTGACCCGGACCGGCGACGAGCACGTTCGTCCTCGACACCGATCCGGGATGCGGCGCTGCCGCCAGGGCCCGCCTCGAGCGGTTCCGGCTGCGGACGAAGGTGACGATCGAGCCCGCTCGAGTGGGTGTGCCTGTCGCGTGCGGGGGCCGGCCGCGTCGCCGGCCCTGGTCCGGGGCGCCGGACGGGAGCGCCGGAGCTGGTGCTGCCGGTGGCGTGGCCGGGTCTGGTCGGGGGTCGACCTGCTCGGCCCGCCACCGCGAGGCCGGACCGCTGGCGTGGGTCGACCGACGCGGTGCGTGCGGTGCGACGAGGAGCCTGGGAGGCGGCCCGGATCGAGGCCGGCGTGCCGGTCGGCGGGCGGGAGATGACCGAGGGGACCATCGCCGCCGAGGTCGGACTGGTCGACCGGACCGTGTCGTTCACCAAGGGGTGCTTCACCGGCCAGGAGCTGGTGGCCCGGCTCGACGCCCGGGGCTCGAAGGTGGCCCGGCGGCTGTGCGGCGTGGTGGCGGGCACCCTCGACCCCGGGGTGACCGTCCCCCGGTCGGGGCCGCGGTGCTGGACCGCCGACGGGCCCACGAGGTCGGTCGCTCTCCTCGGTGGCCTGGTCTCCAGGGCTCGGCGGCCGTGGTGGCCCTGGCCACCCTCCACCGACGGGTGGACCCCGCCGGAGCCGGTGGTGGTCCGGTGGCAGACCGGACGGGACCGACTGGCGGCCGCCGAGGCCCGTCCGCTGCCGCTGGTCGCCTGAGCGACCACGCCGTCGGGCGGCTCCGCCGTCCCGGGGAGCGCGAGACTGAGCCCGGCCACCGCAGGCCGGCGCCTGCCGGACGGCACCGGGCGGGAGCGCCGGGAGTGGGGGAGACCAGATGACCAGACCGACCCGCACCGGAGCCGGCCGTGGCCACCCCGAGCGGTCCGTCGAGATGGACGCCGAGCACATCACCACCTCGACCCGCGACCCGGCGCCGATGGCCGCGCCAGTTCGAGCGGTGGCTGGCGCGCACGCTGCCGCCGGGCAGCGACCCCGGTGATCACCGAGGTGACCAGCCCGGAGAGCAACGGCATGTCGTCGGAGACCCTGCTGTTCGACGCGGCCTGGACCGAGGACGGGACCGAGGTCGACCCGCCGCCTGGTGGCCCGCATCGAGCCGCCGGCCACCGACTACCCGGTGTTCACCACCTACGACCTCGACATGCAGTTCCGGGTGATGCGCCTGGTGTCCGAGCACACCGACGGTGCCCGGTGCCCGAGACCTACTGGTACGAGCCGGACCCGTCGGTGCTCGGCGGCGCGTTCTTCGTGATGGCCCGGGTCGACGGCCTGGTCCCTCCCGACGTGCTGCCGTACACCTTCGGCGACAACTGGGTCTTCGACGCCACCGACGACGCGAGCGCGCACGATCCAGGAGTCGGCGGTCGGGCCATGGCCGGCATCCACTCGATCACCCCGGCCGACCACGACCTCGCGTTCCTCGAGCTCGACCAGCCGGGGGCGACCGCGCTCGAGCGGCAGCCTCAACCACTGGAAGGCCTACCACGAGTGGGTGGTCGGGGACGACCGGTCCGCCCTGCTCGACGACTGCTTCGCCTGGCTGACCGACAACCTGCCCGACGGACGCCGGGCGCCGACGCGCTGTCCTGGGGTGACGGCCGCATCGGCAACATGATGTTCCGGGACAATCAGGTGGTCGCCGTGCTCGACTGGGAGATGGCCGCGGTGGCCCCGCCCGAGGTCGACCTCGGGTGGATGTGCTACCTGCACCTGTTCTTCCAGGACCTGGCCGTCGACCTCGGTGCCCCCGGGCTCCCCGACATGTTCCGACCGGCCGACGTCCGGGCCACGTACGCGGCGGCCTCGGGACAGCGAACCGGGGGACCTCACGCTGGCACATCGCCTATCGCCGCCATGCGCCACGGGGTGATCATGCGCCGGGTGACCGAGCGGTCGATCTACTTCGGCGAGGCCGAGCGGCCCGACGACATCGACGACCTGATCATCCACCGGGCCACCCTGCGCCGGCATGCTCGACGGCTCCTACTGGGAGGGCGTCGCCCTCTGAGTAGGGGCGATGCAGTGTCCGGCAGGGGCGACCGCTCGGTCTAATGTGAGGATGAGGAACCCTCGAACCGTCGGGTAGACTTGGTGACCGGCTGGATCGTCGGTCCTGATCAGCACCGGCCGACGTCAGCCGGCAGGGTGACCACGCCGAGGGTCCGTGGTGTCGTGGGATCCGCCAGCCCGGACGTCCGTGCCGGGGGGTGGGCGCCGGCCGACCGGGAGGGTGCCGGGACAGGCGGGGCCGATGGGCTCGGCGGAAGGCGGCGGCCGGGCATCGCCGGAGCTCCCGCACGGCACCACTCCCGGCGGGGTCGCCGGGCGGAGAGACCACCATCCGCGTCCCGGGGTCACGGCCGACCGGGGACTCGGCCTCGACCGCGGCACCCATGGCGGTGGCCAGCTCGGCGACGATGGCCAGTCCGAGGCCCGAGCCCTGCCTGCGCCCCCGGTGCCCGGTCGGAGGTGAAGTGGCGCTCGAACACCCGGGCCAGCTGGTCGGGGCGGGATGCCGGGCCCGTCGTCGTCCACCCACAGGACGGCGTCCCTCCGGTGCGACCGCCGCGGCGGTCCCGACCACGACCTGGTCGGCTGGCGAACGAGGCGGCGTTCTCGACCAGGTTGGCCACGATCTGGCCCAGGCGGTCGGCGTCGGCCGGCACCCAGCACGGGGTCCCCGGAGCCGGGCGCCAGTGTGCAGGTCGAGGCCCAGCTCGTGCGGCCCGGGGCCGGAAGCCGTCGACCACCTGCGCGGACCACGAAGGCGGCGTCGATCGGCCGGAGGTCGAAGCGAGAAGCGGTCGGCGTCCAGGCGGGCCAGGTCGAGCAGGTCCTGGACCAGGCGCTCGAGCCGCCGGGCCTCGGCGCTGATGACCGCGGCGGCGCCGCCGGGTCGTCGGTCGCCCCGTCGAGCACGGCGTCGGCGTAGCCGCGGATCGAGGTGAGCGGCGTCCGCAGCTCGTGGGAGACCGACAGGAGGAACTGGCGCTCCTGGTCGCGGGCCCGGGCCAGGTTGGCGCCCATGGCGTTGATCGACTCGGCCAGCTGGGCGAACTCGGGATCCTCGCGGGGCCGGACTGCCACGGTGGCGTCGAGGTCGCCCGAGGCGATCCGCCGGGTGGCGGCGACGGCGGCCACCAGCGGTCGGGTGAAGCGACGGGCCAGCGCCGGCCGCCACCATGGCGGCCACCACGCAGGCCGATGGCCCCGACCAGGAGGAAGTAGCGGAAGCCGTTGGCCGGGTTGTGGATCTGGCGGGTGACCACCAGCACCGGCACGTACCGGCGGTGACGCCGGAGAGCGGGGTGGGGACGGCGGAGTAGGCGAGGAGCGAGGGGGTGTGCCCGGCTGGTCTGGTGCCCGGCCAGCAGCGACGGGACGTGGAGCTCGGCCACGGTGAGGCCGGTCGGGCAGGTCGCCGGTGATGGTGCCGTTCCGGTGCAGCAGGACCACACTGGACGGATCGGAAGTCGCCGGCCTTCCGATGACGCGACCTGCCGGCGCAGGGCGGCCCCGGTGAGGGTGGTCCGCTCGGAGAGCGTGGCGCGAGATGGCCCGGGCCTGGCCGGCCAGCTCCTGTTGGGCGGTGGAGACGGCGGCCCGGCGGATGAGGACGTAGCTGCCGAAGCTGGTGACCACCAGGGAGGCCGCCACCAGCGAGCCAGGATGGCGATGGTCAGCCGGCGTCTCATCCCAGTCGGTAGCCGACGCCCCAGACGGTGGCCAGCGGCAGGTCGGTCGCCGAGCTTCTTGCGCAGCTGGCGGACGTGGACGTCGACGGTGCGCTCGTCGCCGTACCAGTCCGTCGCCCCAGACCCCGTCGAGGAGCTGCGGCGGGACAGGGCGAGGCCCAGGTTGTCGGCCAGGAAGGCCAGCAGGTCGAACTCGCGGGTGGCGAGGGGACCACCGTCGCCGGCGACCCGGACCTCCCGGCGGCCCGGGTCCACCTCGATGTCCCCGAGCTCGACGACCGCGGTCGGCGCCGGCGTGCCGGAGCGTCCGTCCGCCGCAGGATGGCGTGGACCCGGGCCACCAGCTCGCGGGCGCGAGAACGGCTTGGTCACGTAGTCGTCGGCGCCCGAGCTCGAGACCGAGGACCCGGTCGACCTCGTCGTCGCGGGCGCTCAGGATGAGGACCGGCACGGAACCGGCGGAGCCTGTTCCCGCGGTGCCTCGGAGTCGGCGGCAGACGTCGAAGCCGTCGAGCTCGCCGGGCAGGCCGATGTCGACGATGACCAGCTCGGGGCGCTCCCGGTCGACGGCGCGAGGCCGCGACTCGCGCGTCGTCGGCCTGCAGCACCCGGAAGCCGTCGCGCCGGAGGTACATGGCCACGAGGTCGGAGATGTGGTGGTCGTCCTCGATCACCACCACGCACTGCTTCGGTCGTCGCCACCGGACCAGCCTGCCACCGCTCCGGCCCGCCCATCGGACAGCGTTAGGGAAGTGTGATGCGGCCCGGCTCCGGGTGCCCGTCCAACACCGGCTGCGGACGCAGGGCACCGGTAGGCTGCGGAGGCCATGCCGGCCTACCTCGACTCGATCCTCGCCGCCCACCGCGCCGCTGCCGCGGCCGACCGCCGCGACCTCGACGCGACCGTTGCCGCGGCCAGAGCCATGACCGCCGAGCTCGGGCAGACCCCGGTCCGGCGGGTCCCCGCCCGTTCGCGGCCGCCCTCTGCGCCGCCGCCGAGCGGGACGGGATGGCGGTGATCGCCGAGATCAAGCGCCGGTCGCCGTCGAAGGGCGACCTCGACCCCGACCTCGATCCGGCCGCGGTCGCCGCCGAGTACGAGGCCGGCGGGGCGGCCTGCCTGTCGGTGCTCACCGACCAGGCAGTTCTTCGGCGGCAGCCGAGGCCGACCTGCGCGGCCGCCCGGGCGGCCTGCTCGCTGCCGGTGCTGCGCAAGGACTTCACCGTCGGCGCCCTCGACGTCTGCGACGCCCGGCTGATGGGCGCCGACGCCGTGCTGCTGATCGTGGCCGCCCTGGACGACGCCGAGCTCGGCCGCTGCTCGCCCTGGCCCGCTCCCTCGGCGCTGGCCGCGCTGGTCGAGGTGCACGACGAGGCCGAGCTCGACCGGGCCCTGGCCGCCGGCGCCGATCTGGTCGGGGTCAACCAGCGTGACCTGCGCACCTTCGAGGTCGACCACGAGCGGGCCGCTGCGCCTGGCCGGGCGGATCCCGCCGGCGTGGTCGCGGTGGCCGAGTCGGGGATCCGGGACGCGGCCGACGTCGAGCGGCTGGCCGACGCCGGGTACGACGCCGTGCTGGTGGGGGAGACCCTGGTGCGGTCGGCCGACCGGCGTCGCGCGCGGTCGCCGGGACCTGCTCGGTGAGCGCGGACCGGTCGCAGCGGATCCGCGACCGGCGCCGACCGACGAGGCCGAGCTGTTCGTCAAGATCTGCGGGATCACCTCCGAGGCCGACGCCCTGCTGGCGGTGGGCATGGGCGCGTCGGCGGTCGGGTTCGTCTTCGCCCCCTCGCCCCGCCAGATGGCCCCGACCGCGGTGGCCGACATCGTCAAGCGCCTGCCCCACGAGACGGTCACCGTCGGGGTCTTCCGCGACGAGGCGCCCCGGCGGGTCGTCGAGATCGCCAACCAGATCGGGCTGCGGGCCGTGCAGCTGCACGGGTTCGAGTCGGCCGAGGACACCCGGTGGATCGCCGAGCGGGTCGACTGGACCATCAAGGCCTTCCCGGCCGGCCACCGCAACATCGAGCGGTTCGGCGAGTACGGCGCCCAGACCCTGCTGATCGACGGCGCCAACCCCGGGGTCGGGCGAGCTGTTCGACTGGCGCCTGGCCGAGGGGGTGGTCGACCCGGCCCGGCTCATGGTCTCCGGCGGGCTCCGCCCCGACAACGTGGGCGGGGCCGTCGCCCACCTCCACCCGTGGGGCGTGGACGTGTCGAGCGGGGTCGAGGCGTCGCCCGGGGTGAAGGACCCGGTAAGCTCCGCGACTTCGTCTGGCCGCCGGCGACGCCGAGGCGGCCGCCGTCGACGGCGGGTGGCCGACGGGCACCGGCGGGCCGAGCGCCCCGATCTTCGACTGGCAGGACGCGTGACCGTCCGCGAGGGTACCGGGCCTGCCGCCGATCGACGGCACGTCCGGGCTCTCCGACCTGGCAGGACCCGACGATGACCCCGACGCCTCCGGATCATGGGCGACCCCGGCCCGACCGGCCGGTTCGGCGAGTTCGGCGGCCGCTACGTCCCCGAGTCGCTGGTGCCGGCCTGCATCGAGCTCGAGGCGGCCTTCCGTGACGCCTGGGCCGACCCGGCCTTCCGGGCCGAGCTCGACGGCATCCTGCGCGACTACGGCGGCCGGCCGACCCCGGTCACCGAGTGCGGCCGGCTGTCCGAGCAGCTCGGGGTCCGGGTCCTGCTGAAGCGCGAGGACCTGGCCCACACCGGCTCGCACAAGATCAACAACGTCGATCGGCCAGGGCCTGCTGGCCCGGCGGATGGGCAAGCGCCGGCTCATCGCCGAGACGGGGGCCGGCCAGCACGGGGTGGCCACGGCCACCGCGGCCGCCCTGTTCGGCATGGAGTGCGTCGTCTACATGGGCGAGGTGGACACCCAGCGCCAGGAGCTCAACGTCTTCCGGATGGAGCTGCTCGGCGCCGAGGTGCGGCCGGTCACCAGCGGCAGCCGCACCCTGAAGGACGCCGTCAACGAGGCCCTGCGGGACTGGGTGGCCTCGGTGGCGGACACCCACTACTGCCTCGGGCTCGGTGATGGGCCCCCATCCCTACCCGTGGATGGTCCGCGAGTTCCAGCGGGTCATCGGCGACGAGGCCCGGGGCCAGTGCCGGGAGCTCCTCGGACGGCGCCGACCCCGACCTGGTGGTGGCCTGCGCCGGCGGCGGGTCGAACGCCGCCGGGATCTTCGCCGGGTTCGCCGACGCCACCGGCTCGGAGCTGGTGGCCGTGGAGGCCGCCGGCGGCGCGGCCGTCACCACGGGCATCCCCGGGGTGCTCCACGGCATGCGCAGCGCGCTGCTCCAGGACGAGGCCGGCCAGATCCTGGAGGCGAACTCGATCTCGGCCGGGCTCGACTACCCGGGCATCGGGCCCGAGCACGCCCACCTGGCCGAGATCGGACGGGCCCGCTACGTGTCGGCCGGCGACGAGGAGGTGCTCGAGGCGTTCCAGCTCCTGGCCCGGACCGAGGGGATCATCCCCGCCCTCGAGTCGGCCCACGCCCTGGCCTGGGTCGCGGCGGCCGCCGGCACGGGGGGAGATCGCCGCCGGGCTCGACCGTGCTGGTCAACCTGTCCGGCCGGGGCGACAAGGACGTGGCCCAGGTCCGCGACATCCTGCGGCGGCCGGGCATGACGCGCACCGCCCGGTGCACCGAGCACGCTCGAGGCGGCACTCGCGGGCCCGGCGCGACGCCGGCCACAAGCTGCTCGTGCCCTACGTCACCGGCGGCATGGACGACGAGCTGGCTGCTGGTCCTGGAGGCGCTGGCCGGCGCCGGGGCCGACGCCATCGAGGTGGGGATCCCCTTCTCCGACCCGATGATCGACGGGCCCGTCATCCAGGAGGCGTCCCTCCGGGCTCTCGACCGGGGCACCACGCCCGACGGGATCCTCGCCGACCTCAGCCGGCGTCGACGTCGGGGTGCCCCTGGTGGTCATGACCTACTACAACCTCGTCTTCCGGGCCGGCCACGCGCGCATCGCCGGCCTCATGCACGGGTCGGGCGTGTCGGGCGCCATCATCCCCGACCTGCCGCTCGAGGAGGTCGGGCCCTGGGCGGCGGCGGCCGACGCGGCCGACGTGGCCACCGTGCTGCTGGTGGCGCCGTCGACGCCCGCCGACCGGATCGGCGCCATCTGCGAGCGCTCACGGGGCTTCGTCTACGCGGTGGGACGGA
Source organism: uncultured Acidimicrobiaceae bacterium (assembly GCA_963769775.1). GTDB lineage: Bacteria > Actinomycetota > Acidimicrobiia > Acidimicrobiales > RAAP-2 > Bog-756. The sequence goes on from CAVYNC010000010.1 coordinate 111,196, forward strand.
TGGGGGTCACCGGCGAGCAGGCCGACCTGGCCGACTCGGCCCGCGAGGTGGCGGCCCGGGTCGGGGCCGTCACCGACCTGCCGGTCTGTGTGGGCATCGGCGTGTCGACGCCGGACCAGGCCGCGGCGGTGTGCGAGGTGGCCGACGGGGTGGTCGTCGGCTCGGCCCTGGTGCGCCGGCTGCTCGAGGGGGACGGGCCCGACGGGGCCGCCGCGTTCGTGTCGGGGCTGCGGGGGGCCATCGACGCGGGTTGACCCGGTCCAGGTGAGCCGGAACGTCGGGAGTCAGCGCCGCCGGCGCTGCACGAGCCTCCAGGCGGCCTGCAGTGTCGAGGTGCGTGTTCGCTGCTCGGAACGATGCTCGAGCCGCCTGCGGATGAGCTCGCGGCGCTCCTGCAGATCGCGGAAGGTGATCGCGTCGGAGTGACCGCTGTCGGCGAACCCCATGGCCGCCCGGTAGGAGTCGAGGTCGAGGGTGTCGACAGTGACCTCGATCCCGACCTCTCGGGCGATCCGTTCGCCGTGATGCTCGCTGAAGTAGGACACGACGGCCACGATCTCGCCCAGGATGTCGATGTCCGGTGCCATCGACGCCATCGCTCCGTTGAGGAAGAGGATGTTCTTGACGAAGAGCATGAGCTCCTTGGGAAGACGGGCGCCGTAGCCGAGGAGCGCTTTGGTGATGTCCCGGAGCTCGTCCACCATCTCGTCCGCGGTCAGGGTGGTCGGGTCGATCGGTGGACGGTCGAGCCCGAGGTCGTCGATGACCTGTGCTACGTCCACATCCGCCGGCAGGGCCCCGAGATCGCGCAGCGCCTCGATCTGGATGGGGATGTTGTTGGTGCTGGCTCCCATCTCGAGCCGGAGGAACGCCTGGCGCTTGCGCTCGTCGAGCCGCCCGGTGATCCCGAAGTCGAGCAGTGCCACCGTGCCGTCGGGCTGGACCAGCAGGTTCCCCCCGTGCAGGTCGCCGTGGAAGACGCCGTAGATGAGCACGCCTTCGAGGAAGGCGATGAGGCTCGAGCGGAGCACGGCGGCGGTGTCGATGCCTGCGGCGCGCATGCCCTCGGCGTTTCCCCAGGCGAACCCGTGCAGGTGCTCCATGACCAGCACCCGACGGGTGACCAGCTCCGGGTGGGGCCGGGGGACCACGATCGCCCGCTGCCCGGTGCCGGAGAAGACGGCCGCGATGTCGAGCATGTTCTGGGCCTCGAGCCGGAAGTCGAGCTCCTCCACGATGGTCTCGGCGAACAGCTCGATGAGGGCGGGAGGATTGGTCAGCGCGGAGACCGGGATGCGGCCGACCAGCTGCGGGGCGATCCATGCCATGGCGGCGATGTCGAGCCGGACCAGGTCGGCGACTCGGCTCCGCTGCACCTTCACCACCACCCGTTCGCCGGTGCGGAGGGTGGCCGGGTGGACCTGGGCGATCGAGGCAGAGGCGATCGGGGTCGGATCGATGGAGGTGAAGAGCTCGGCGAGGGGCCGGCCGAGATCCTGCTCGATGGTGCGGCGGACCACCGAGAACGGCTCGGGCGGGACCCGGTCACGGAGGAGCCGGAACTCCTCGACCAGTTCCTCGGGGAAGAGCCCTTCTCCCGAGGAGATGATCTGACCGAGCTTGATGTACGTCGGCCCGAGGCGCTCGAAGGCCGGCCGGAGCCGGCGGGAGAGGCCGGCCCGGGATCCCGGGGTGCCCCGTTCGTGGGTACTCCAGCCGAGCAGGGCCCCGCCGAGGTACCGCCCGACAGTGGCGACCCGGAGCAGGGAGGGCATGTGCGCAGGGCGGACCAGGGTGCGGGCCAGGTCGGCGGCCTGTTCCCGCAGGGCGTCGATGCCGTCCCCGCCGTCCTTGGCGAACCGCCAGGGCATCGCTTCGGGGTCCACGATCCAGGGGGCGTCCCGGGTGAAGGCCCCGATGGCCAGATCGGCCGGCGGGCCGGACGGGCTGTGGCCGGCGTTCGCCTGCACGGATGCCACGCCGGTCCCCGGACGGGGCCCGTCGGGTGCGTCGGCTACGTCCGCCGCGTCGGTGAGGCGCTCGACCATGGGTCCTCAACGGTAGGGCGTGGAGGGAGGTGCCCGATCGCGCTCTGCGTCACCCATCGACAAGCTGTCTCGTAGAGGCCTCAGGCGGGGGCGATCAGCAGGCAGCCGTTGTGGCCGCCGAAGCCGAACGAGTTGGAGAGCACGGGGGCGGGTTCCCAGGGACGAGCGGTCCCGGCCACGACGTCGAGGTGGATCTCGGGGTCGGGCTGTTCGTAGCCGGCGGTCGGAGGGATGAGCCGGTGCTCGATGCTCAGTACCGCGGCCACCGCCTCGATGGCCCCGCTTGCTCCGAGACCGTGGCCGGTGATCCCCTTGGTCGAAGTCACCGGTGGCGCGTCGACGCCGAAGACGGTGCAGATGGCGTCGGCCTCGGCCTTGTCGTTGAGAGGAGTGGACGTCCCGTGGGCGTTGATGTGGCCGATCTGTGCGGGGGCGACGCCGGCGTCCTCCATGGCCAGCACCATGCACCGGGCCGCGCCGGATCCGCCAGGCACCGGAGCAGTGATGTGGTGGGCGTCGGCCGTGCTGGCCGCCCCGGCGAGTTCGCCGTAGATGCGCGCCCCGCGGGCCGTCGCCCGGTCCCACTCTTCGAGTACGAGTGCGCCGGCCCCCTCGGTGATCACGAACCCGTCCCGGCGCACGGTCGAACGGACGGGAATGTCCCGAGGTGGACAGGGCGGTCATGTTGGCGAAGGCGGCGATGCCGACTCCGGTCATGCCGGCCTCGGCGGCTCCACCGAGGGCAACATCGCAGCGACCCGAGGCCACCAGCCGGGCCGCGTGGGCGATGCTGTGGGCTCCGGCGGCGCAGGCGGTGATGACAGTCTCGGACGGTCCATGCCAGCCGAATTTGATGGATACGGCGGCAGCGCCCGCGTTGGACATCATCATGGGCACAAGCCGCGGCGAAACCCGCTTCGGCCCCTTCTCGCCGAACACCAGGATCTGGGTCTCCAACGACTCGAGGCCGCCGACGCCGGTCCCCATGATGACCCCCGACCGGTCCGGGTCGGCGTCGAGCGCACCCGCGTCATCGAGGGCCATCGACGGCCGCGGCCACGCTGAATTGGGCGAACCGGTCGACCTGTCGTGCCTCCTTGGCCGAGAACCAGGGCGCCGGATCGAAGCCGGGCACCCGGCGTTCGCCGGTGGGCGGCGGACCGTTGAGCCCCGCCCAGAGCGCCTCGGTGCCCACCCCGCAGCAGGAGATGACGCCCAGACCGGTGATCGCCACCCGGCGGCCGGGGATAGGCCCGTGCGCGCCGGCTCCCAGCAGCATCAGAGCTTGGCGGCGATCAGGTCGTAGGCCTGCCCGACGGTCTCGATGCCCTCGAGCTCGGTCTCCTCGACCGAGACGTCGAACTGCTCCTCGAGGGCCATGACCAGCTCGACCAGGTCGAGGCTGTCGGCGTCGAGGTCCTCGGAGAACCGCGCGTCATGGGTGATCTTGTCCGCGGGGACTTGGAGCACCTCCACCGCACACTCCTTGAACTTCTCGTACGTCTCGTCGTTGCTCACTCCGTCTCTCCTTGATCGAGGTCCAACATTGCTGTCCTGCGTCCCTGCCCTCGCCCTCTCGTCGTCCCGCGTCGGTCCCACACCTCCCGGCACGGTCGCGGGGGCCCGGTCACCGGCAGGGTGCCCGTGCACCCGCCCGTGTCTCCCGCTCGCCCGCCGAGGTCAGAGACCCATGCCCAGGCCACCGTCGACCGGGAGTACCGCCCCGGTGACATACCCGGCCCCGGCTGATGCGAGGAACCCGACGACCTCGGCGATCTCCTCCGGTCGGGCGACCCGACCGAGCGGCACCCGGGCCGCGAACTCGGCGACCCGGACCTCACCGAGTGCCGAGAGCATATTCGTTCCCACCAGGCCCGGCGCCACCACGTTGACCGTGATGGTCCGGCTGGCGACCTCGCTCGCCAGCGACCGGGCCATCCCGACCAGCCCGGCCTTGGAGGCCGCGTAATTGGCCTGGCCGGCCGAGCCGATGAACGCGGCGACCGACGAGATCAGGATCACCCGCCCACGGTGGAGCCGGAGCATCTTGGCGAGCGCCCGCTTGGTCACCCGGAACACGGCGGTCAGGTTGGTGTCGATGACCTCGGACCAGGCGTCCTCGCTCATCCGCAGTGCGAGGGTGTCGCGGGTCACGCCGGCATTGGCGACCAGCACCTCGACCGGTCCCCAGGCCTCCTCGACGGCGGCGAATGCCGCGCTCGACCTGGTCGGGAACGGTCATGTCACAGGTCAGTGAGAGGAACCGGTCGGGCCCGGCGCCGAGGTCGCGCTCGGTTTTCCCGGTCCGCGAGGTGATCGCCACCCGGTCGCCCCGCCGGAGGAACCACTCCGCGCAGGCCAGCCCGATCCCCCGGGAGCCCCCGGTGACCATGGTGACCCTCCCGGTTGCATCGGTCTCCACCGTGGTTGTCTCCGGTCATGCGGCCGACCGGATCATGCAACGGGCGGGCTCGGGAAACGGTCTCGGCTCGTCAACCGATCCGCCGGGCTCATCAACCGATCTCGGTGCTGCGGATCCAGGCGATCGGCTGCCCCTCCACGACCCGCTCTCCGCGCATCGCCAGCCAGCGCACCAGGATGCCGTCGAAGGGGGTGCGAACGTCGGTCAGGCCGACAGTGCCGATGAGGTCGCCCACCCCCAGCAGCGAGCCGGGCTCGGCTCCGTCGCCGCTGCCCGGGGCAGCGGTCGCCTCGGCGAGGGCGGAGCTCTCGAGCGCGGCGAGATGGACGGCCGGCTCGAAGACCCCCGGAGCCGGGCTGACCACGACGCGCTCGGAGGTGTAGAGGTGCTCACCCTGGTGGCTCGGTCCCGAAGCAGTCCACTCCTCGGCGCCGGCGATCGTGTCCATGAGCTTGTCGAGGTCGTCCGGCACGGCGACCGTGACCCCGCGGACGTCCGGGGTCGCCCGACGGACCATCCCGGTCAGCACACCGCCCGGACCGAGCTCGGCCATGGTCGTCGCCCCGCGTCCGGCGAGGGTCTCGAGGGAGTGGCGCCATCGGACCGGGCTGCAGAGCTGGGCCGAGAGGAGGCCCGGCCACTCGGCCGGATCGGTGTGTACCCGGGCGTCGACGTTGGCCACCACCGGGACCTCGGGTGCGTGGAACGTCGCGGCTGCGAGCCGCTCGCGCAGGTGGGCGCGGGCGGGGAGCATCATCGGGGTGTGGAACGCCCCCGAGACCGGGATCGGGAGGACCTTGCGGGCTCCGAGCTCCTTGGCCCGGTCGGTGGCGGCGGCGATTCCCTCGGCCGAGCCGGCGATGACCACCTGCCCGGGGGCGTTGTAGTTGGCCACCCAGACCTCCGCCTCGGCCAGCTGGCAGGCGGCCTCGGCGTCGTCGTCGGCGATCCCGATGAGGGCGGCCATCGTGCCCGGCCGCTCGTCGGCCGCGGCCTGCATGGCCTCACCCCGCTCGATGACCAGCGAGGTCCCGTCGGCGAGCGAGAGGGCGCCGGAGGCGACGAGCGCGGTGTACTCGCCGAGGCTGTGGCCGGCGCAGGCGCCGGGGAAGAGGCCGACCCGCTCGACCGCATCGAGCACCACCAGGCTCATGACAAAGGTGGCCAGCTGGGCGTTGGCCGTCCGGGTCAGCTCCTCCATCGGGGCGTCGAGGAGGAGCGAGGTCAGGTCGCGACCGGCGATCTCGGAGGCCTCGCCGGCGACCTCCCAGGAGGGGTGCTTGATCCAGGCGTGGCCCATCCCGGACCGCTGGGACCCTTGGCCTGGGAAGGTGAAGGCCAGCACCTGCCGGCTCCTCTCGAACGATCCCGGCCGACGCCGGCTGTGGCGGACGGCCCAGTGTGACACGACTGTGCCGGGAACACCTGATTACCGCGAGGTCACCTGGCCGGTGACGCCGAAGGCGGTGGGATGCCGCCGGCCGGTGCCCGGAGCGGGAGTCGAACTCTTGCTCAGGTCATCCGGCCCAATCCAGTCGATGCGCAACAGTCCAGGTAGCGGACCGATGGTTACGTCCGAGGACCGGCCCATCATCCCGAAGCCGGGGCAATCCCCAAGCACCGAGGGCGCTTCCCTCTTTCCGTCGGAAAGGCAGCCTTGACGGACGGCCGGGTCGTCGTGGGCCGAATACACCGATCGCGACGACAATGCCCTTGTGCTACCTCGCCGGCCCGACGATGACCAGCGGGCACTGGACGTGGCGGGCGCAGTCCTGGCTCACCGAACCGAGCGTGAACTCCCTGAACACTCCGAGACCGCGTGAGCCGACCACCAGCAGCTGAACGTCCTTGCTGACGTCGACGAGCAACTCTGGCCGCCGGTGGATCGCCCATGCGGCCGATAACAGTGATATCCGGCGCCAAGTCCCTGGCTTTGGCGACGGCTGCATCGAGGATGGACTCGTCGCGCCTCTTGAGATCTGCAAAGGAATCGAGCTCCAGTGCCTCGCGGCGCAAGGCCGTGGCGTGTGCCACCTCAAGGGTGGCACCCCCGTAGGCGGGCCTCTTGGACCGCCCATTCGAGAGCAGCGAGCGAGGACGGCGAGCCGTCGACGCCCACCACGATCTTCGGCTGCAGCGGGCCCGTTCGTCTGCGAGCGATCCACGGTGACCATATGACTTCCTTTGGTGAGTCTGACTCCAAGTGTCACCCCTCGTGGACGACGGTGAACAGGGCATTTGGTCCCTCCCAGGCCGCCGGCACCAGGGCCGGGGCGCTGGACTGGGGACTTGGGACTCTGGGCCGCGCCGACTCCGCCCGGCACAATTGGCGTGTGACGCTCCCGAGCCCCACGTCGACGCGTGCTTCCTCAGACCGGCCCGGTATCGCCACGAGCGACCGGGACACCCTGGGGAAGAGAAATGAGCGCTGCCGGTCCTGCACGGAAGCCGGTTGCTGGGATTGGTGCAGCGACGAACCCTGGCCAGACGGCGGTATCGCAACCCTGTTTCGGGCTCTGGTCAGCTCTGAGATGAGTACCGAGTCTCAGCTCCGAGCGGGGCTCACCGAGCATGAGGTCGCCCAGCGGGTCGCCGCTGGCAAGGCCAATGCGAGCGACCGGCACGGTGGGCGCTCGCTCTCCCAGATACTGCGGGCGAATGTCTTCACCCGGTTCAACGCCATCCTGGGGTCGCTGCTGGTCGTGGTCATCTTCGTCGGCCCGCTCCAAGACGGCCTGTTCGGCGTGGTCCTGGTCGTCAACACGGTCATCGGCGTCGGCGCAAGAGCTGCGGGCCAAGCGAACGCTGGACCGCCTGGCGGTGCTCACCGCTCCCACCGCCCACGCGGTCCGCGACGGCCGCCCGTCGAGCTGGCCGCCGACGCCGTGGTGCTCGACGACGTGCTCGAGCTGCGTCCCGGCGACCAGATCGTGGTCGACGGCCTGGTCCTTTCCGCCGACGGCCTCGAGATCGACGAGTCGCTCCTGAGCGGCGAGGCGATCCCAGTGGTCAAGTGCAGGACGACGAGGTCCGCTCGGGGAGCTTCGTCGTCTCGGGGACCGGCCGCATCCGGGCCATCCGGGTCGGCGACGACGCCTTCGCCCAGAAGCTGCAGGGTGACGCCCGCCGGTTCAGCCTCGTGCGCTCGGAGCTGCAGCAGGGGACGAACCAGATTCTGCGCATGGTGACCTGGGTCATGATCCCGGCCGGCGTGCTGCTTGGTCACCAGCCAGGTCCTGCGCTCCGGGCCAGTCCCTCGACGACGCCCTCCGGGCGTCGGTGGCCGGAGTCGGCGCCATGGTGCCCGAAGGGCTGGTGCTCCTGACCACGCTCGCTTTCGCCCTCGGGCGCCATTCGACTGGCTCGGCAGCGGGTGCTGGTCCAGGAGCTGGCGGCCATCGAAGGACTGGCCCGGGTCGATGTGCTGTGCATCGACAAGACCGGGACGCTGACCGAGCCGGGTATGGAGATCGGCACGATCGAGACGCTCGGGGACACCTCGGCGCGAGGAGGCCCTCGGGAGCACTCGTCGCCAGCGACCCGTCGCCCAACGCCACCATTCAGGCGCTGGCGACCCTGCCGGTCCCTGCGGATGTGGCTGCGCCGAGGCACGGGTCCCATTCTCCTCGGCCCGGAAAGTGGAGCGCCGTCGCAGTTCTCGGGGCGCGGCACCTGGGTGCTCGGGGCGCCCGACGTCGTGGCCGCGGACGGTCGTCTCCCGGCCTCGCTCTCGGCTCGGATCGAGACCTTCGCGCACGGGGCGGCCGGGTGCTCCTCGTGGCGCGGAGCCACGAGCCCCTTGGACGGCGAAGCCCTCCCCGAAGGCCTCGAGCCGGTCGTGCCTGGTGGTCCTCGAAGAGCGGATCCGTCCCGAGGCCCGATGCCACGATCGGGTACCTCGCTCGCCAGGGCGTCGAGATCAAGGTGCTCTCGGGCGACGACCCGCGGACCGTCGCCTCGGTCGCCGAGACGGGTCGGCATCCCGGGATCAGCGGACGCCAGTCGACGCGTCGGAACTGCCCGACGATCCGCGGCGCTCTGGCCCAGGTCGTCGAGGCATCGTCGATCTTCGGCCGGGTGCAGCCCCACCAGAAGAAGGCCGTGGTCTCGGCGCTGCAGAGCCGCGGCCACGTCGTGGCCATGACGGGTGACGGCGTGAACGACGTGCCCGCACTCAAGCAGGCCGACCTCGGCCTCGCCATGGGGTCGGGGAGCCAGGCGACCCGCGCCGTGGGCCGGATCGTCCTTCTCGACAGCTCGTTCGCCGCGGTCCCGGGAATCCTGGGCGAGGGTCGACGGGTCATCGCCAATATCGAGCGGGTGGCCAACCTCTTCGTCACCAAGACCGTCTACGCGGCGATCCTGGCCGTCGTCGTCGGGATCAGCGCCATCCCGTTCCCCTTCTACCCCCGTCACCTGACCATCGTGAGCACCCTGACCATCGGGGTCCCCGGGTTCTTTCTCGCCCTCTCCTCGGGCGCTCCGCGCTGCCCATCCGGGATTCGTCCGGCGTGTCCTCGTCTTCACCGTCCCAGCGGGGGTCGTTGCTGCGACGGTCACCCTCTCCACCTATCTGGTCGCCCGCGGCCCCGCCCACGCGACCACGGCCGAGGCCCGGACGGTGGCGACGCTCGCCCTCGTGGCGATCGGCCTCGCCGTTCTGGTGTTGGTCGCCCGGCCATTGAACGGGGCGCGGGCTGTTCTCGTCGGGTGCATGGCCGGTGGAGCTGTCCTCACATGGGCGCTGCCGCTCTCGCGGCGGATCTTCAGTCTCGAATCGCCACCGGCGGACGCACTCTGGGCTACGGCCGGCATCGTCATGGTCGCCGTACCCCTTCTGTGGGTTCTCGTCGGCATCGGAGCCCGACTCGAGGCGCGTCTTCGGCCTCCGACGTCGGAAAGACTGGCACCGAGCCTGGTCGAACGGCCTTAGGGGTCCGTCTCCCGAAACGGCGCGGGAGTGACCCGCCAAGCGCGGCGCACCGTCGGTTGGGACTTTCGGCCCTTTCGCATCGCGGAGTCCTGTGGGACCGTGAGCCGTGAGCGACCGCCTAGCTGAGAAGGGAGGATCAAGGGCGACGACGGGGAGGCGCAGGCATTTGAGTACATGACCTTCGACCTAGTGAAACGGAGCACGGAGACTGAGGGTCTCAACCGGCTCGGTCGCGATGGGTGGGAGGCCGTCGCGATGCTGTCATCGTGGGGCGTGGGCTGGCGCTTCGTCCATCCCATCGTCCTCCTGAAGCGGCCTGTCGCTGTTGGCGTTCGGTGACACTGTCCGAGACGAAGGGAAGCTCCGACTACCTCCTGGCGGTTCATGCGGCCGTCGCGGCATAACCGGGGTACGGCTCCAGCTCCGCAAGGCCCGCCCGAGCCGAGCTCCCTGGCGGATCCCTGACATTCGACCCTGGTGCCGCCGTCGTCGAAACAGCAGGGTGGAAAGTGTGGTCGAACCGACAGCTCACCGAACGGTTCGCCTCGGACCGGTGGCACCAGGGCTCCTTCTGGCCCTGACCGGGAGCTGCCTCGTCGCCGGTGGCGCCCTCCACCTCGGAGGAGCAGGTGGCGCGGGGAACATGGCCTGGATCGTCTCGGGTGTTCTTGGAAGCCTCTTCGCCGGCTGGTTGGTGCTCGACAGCCTCCGCCACCGGCGGCTCGGGGTCGACGTGATCGCCCTCCTGGCGCTGGTCGGGGCGTTGGCCGTGGGCGAGTACCTGGCGGCGGCGGTCATAAGTCTCATGGTGACGAGCGGGCGAACGCTCGAAGCCTGGGCCGCCGGGCGGGCCCGCCGGGACCTCCAGGCGCTCCTGGCGCGGGCGCCGAGAACGCCCACCGCTACCGGGGCGACACCCTGGAGACGGTCGACCTCGACGAGGTGGTGCCAGGTGACCTGGTGATGGTGGCTTCGGGCGAGCTGGTGCCGGTCGACGGAACGCTCACCCGTGAGGCCGTTCTCGACGAGTCGGCGCTGACCGGCGAGGCCCTCCCGGTCGAGCGGGGGTCGGGCGATCCGGTCCGGAGCGGGGTCGTGAACGCCGGGCGGCCGTTCGACCTGCGGGCCACGACCCGCGCTGCCGACAGCACGTACGCGGGGATCGTCCGCCTGGTGTCCGAAGCCGAGTCCTCGCCAGCGCCCTTCGTGCGGCTGGCCGACCGCTACGCCCTCTGGTTCCTGGCGCTCACCCTTACGGTGGCCGGAGGAGCGTGGGTCGTCGCCGGCGCCTACAGAGCCGTGGCCGTCCTCGTGGTGGCGACGCCGTGCCCCCTCATCCTGGGTGTCCCGGTGGCGCTGGTCTCGGGGCTCTCACTGGCGGCTCGCCGCGGCGTGGTGGTGAAAGGTGGCGGCGTGCTCGAGCAGCTGGCCCGCTGCCGGACCCTCCTCTTCGACAAGACCGGGACCCTGACCAGCGGGCGTCCGGCACTGGCCACCGTAGTGATCGCCGGATCGCTAGCCCCTCGCGAGGTCCTGAAGATGGCCGGCTCTCTCGACCAGGTCTCGCCGCATGTGCTGGCCACCGCAATCGTTCGGGCGGCCGTCGACGGGGGGTGTGATCTGACCCTTCCCAGCGACGTGGAGGAGGTCGTCGGGCGGGGGATCCGGGGGACGGTGGCCGGCCACCCGGTCGCCCTCGGCAAGGCCGAGTGGGTGGGGGTGATCGGGATGCCGCGGTGGGCCCGGGTCGCTCGTCGTATGGCCCAGCTGGACGGCGCCCTGACCGTGTTCGTGGGGGTCGACGGCCGGCCGGCCGGGGCGCTCGTGCTCGACGACCCGCTCCGACCCGACGCCGCCCGGACCATCCGGACCCTCCGGCGGGACGGCATCGAGCGGGTCGTGATGCTCACCGGCGATCGCGCCGAGGTCGCCGAGACCGTCGGGGCGGTGATCGGCGTGGACGAGGTGCTGGCCGACCGTTCCCCCGCCGAGAAGCTCGATGCAGTGCGCAGAGAGCGCCAGCGGGCACCGACGATCATGGTCGGCGACGGGATCAACGACGCTCCTGCCCTGGCCCTGGCAGACGTCGGGGTCGCGATGGGGGCGCGCGGCGCTACGGCGTCCTCGGAGGCGGCTGACGTCGTCCTCACCGTCGACCGGCTCGATCGGGTCGGCGAGGCCGTGGCCGTTGCCCGACGCACCCGCCGGATCGCTCTGCAGAGCGTGATTGCCGGCATGAGCATGTCCCTGGTGGCCATGGCGGCGGCAGCGGCCGGCCTCCTGCCTGCGGTCTGGGGCGCCCTGCTCCAGGAGGGCATCGACGTCGGCTGTCATCCTGAACGCCCTGCGCGCGCTCGTCCCCTCCGGGACTGTCCATCTGGCCGAGGAGGACGCCGCCCTGACCCGACGCTTTCAGGGCGAGCACCGGGTCATTCGGGCGGACATCGCCGAGGTGCGCTCGGCGGCCGACGCCCTGGGCGATCTTGACCCGGCTGCGGCTATGGCCCGGCTGCGCGGCGTGCACCGGCTCCTCGTCGATGAGGTCGAGCCTCACGAGGAGGCCGAGCAGGACGTGCTCTACCCGGCGCTCGACCGCCTCATCGGCGGCCGGGACCCCACCGGTCCCATGAGCAGGGCGCACGTCGAGATCGCCCACCAGATTCGACGCCTCGGCGCACTCCTCGACGACATCGGTCCTGACGGTCCCGATGAGGAGGACATCGCCGACCTGCAGCGTCTCCTATACGGACTGCACGCCATCCTCGCGCTGCACACCGTACAGGAGGAGGAGAGCTACCTTTCGCTCGCCGACGACGTCGCTCCTGCCGTTCCCGGCGTGATCGACCAACACCGCGCACCGACAAGCTGACAGGCGCAAGATCGGTCCCTGACACGTCGGGGTGGCTCCAAACGGCCATCTCACGACGGGTATCACCCGCGTATCGGGGACTTTCGGCCCTGCCACCCCACCCCGGTCCGGCCGACACTGGTTCCATGGCTTCTGGCGTAGCCCGCTCGGCAAATCCGCGGCGACGCCGCGGTCTGGCCTTGGGCGAGGGTTTGACTGGCGTGTCGGCGATCGCCGGTGCCATCGGACTGGTGAAGCGGCTCGATCGACCTCGGGCCCACCATCAATGCTCGCCTCCCCTTCAGGAGCCCGGCATTCGGGGGTGCCGCTCTGGCGGTAGTGGTCGCTCTGCCCATGGCCGCCGGGACTGCGCTGAGCTGGCGAGGCTCGCAGCAAGCCGACAACGTGGCTGTCGGTGCGGGCCTGGTACTGATGGGCTGGATCGTCGTCGAAATGGCTATCATTCGCTCCTTCTCGTGGCTCCAACCCGCCTACTTCCTCATCGGCGGTGCGATCGCCACTTCGGGCTTCCGCGGCTCGCTGCCCTCATCGAGGCCGCTATCCCCATGACGCACGACGTGCTCGTCGATACCGGTGATCTGGGCAGAATCGCCTGCCCGGGGATCGCGAGGCCCATGCCGCCACGTGGTGGCCATGCGGCGGCGAAGAACGACTCGGGAGGGATGCGGTGAAGAGATCTGCCATGGGCGTGGTGGCCGTCGGACTCGTGGCTGGCGCTGCCGCGGCCTACGTCCGCGTCGGTCGCCAGCCCTGCCTGACCTGGGGCGCCACGCCCGACGAGGTGGACCGGAGCATGCCGGGGGACGAGTTCCTGGAGCGCCCGGACCTCCTCTCGACTCGTGCGATCACTGTCGAGGCGCCGCCGCGGTCGATCTGGCCGTGGCTGGTGCAGATGGGTAGCGGGAAGGGCGGGGTCTACACGTATGACTGGATCGAGAACCTGTTCGGCCTCCACATGCACAGCGTCGACGAGATCCTGCCGCAATTCCAAGACCGCAAGGTCGGTGACGTCGAGCAGCTGGGAAAGAACGGTCCCCGCTTGCGGGTGGACATCCTCGATCCCGAGCGGGCCATGGTGCTGCACTCCGAGGACGGCAACTGGGTCTGGGCCTTCTGCCTCTACCCGGCCGGTCCGGACCGCACGAGGCTCGTCAGCCGGAACCGCATTGCCACCCCTGGAGCCGGGGCCCTGCAACGGGTCGTCGGGGTCCTGGTGATGGAGCCGGGCAGCCTCGTCATGGAGCGCAAGATGCTCCTCGGCATCAAGAATAGGGCAGAGCATCTCGCAGCACAGGTGGGTCCGGGGTCACCCACGGAGGGAATCGCCCCCGTCCCGGTGGCAGCGCAAGCCACCCCAGCGGGCGAGCAATGATCGGCCGCCCCGCAACGGCATTCCTTCACAGGGTCAGATGGACGAGAGGAGCCGTCCCTCATCTGGCCCTCAACGGGCGAATTGGATGTGGTCGGGCTCTACCCGATCCCTTGGGACTCATAGGCGCCGATGTCGCAGGTGCCTGCGTCCCCGACTTCGTCCGGACGGCTTGAGCCGCGCTGGTCCACCGCCGGGCAGCCGGTACCGGCGGTGCCGCCGTGGTCGATGGCCGGGCTTCCTACCTGCAGGGCCTGGGTGTAGGTGGGACCACCGTTGGCGGCGAGCACCCCGAGGAGCGGCTCGGTTCCAGTGATGTCGGTGATCGCACCCAGTCCGCACGTCGTGCCGGTGTCAAGGTTGTAGCCGACGGTTTCAGAGATGACGCCGGTGCAGTTGGCCGTCGTGCCGTTGTTCGGCGTGCTGTCGGCGACGATGGTGCCGCCCAGGGTCACGGTGCCGGCCAGGTTGACGATCCCATCGGCGTTATCGGCCACGGTCGCGTAGGACATCGTCGCGGTACCGCCTGCGGTGGCCAGGCCGCCACCGACTCCGGAAGGAGCCTGACCGGCGCACGGGAGCTGGTAGAAGCCACCAGCCCCGGTGGTGTTCCCGGACAGGGTGGTGTTGGTCACACCGAGTCCGGCGGACGAGTAGATCCCACCGCCATTGCCGCCGCGACCGGGAGCGAAGCACCCGGGATCGACGATGATGGCGTCCCCGCCCTTCCCGCTTGCGTTCGCGTTGAGGGTGTCACCGGTCAACGTCGCCTTGCCGGCGTTCGAGTCGAGGCCGCCACCGTTGCCGCCGGGCGCGCCGCCTACGCCCGCACCGGCGGCGTTCTTCGACAGGGTCGACTTCGTCATTGAGAGCGTCCCTGTGTTGGCGATGGCACCGCCGTTGCCGGCGGAGAGGTCGCCCTGCCCTGCGGTGTTGGAGCTGAACATCGACGAGGAGACGGTCGCGGTGCCGCTCGAGAAGATGCCACCGCCGTTGGCTCCGGCGCCTGTGGCGTTCCCGCCGATGTTGGCCGAGAACGTGCTGCCGGTCACGATGAGCGTTGCGGAGCTCCAGACCCCACCACCGTCTCCGGCGTTGGCCGGACCATCGCCCGACGGACCGGAGTTACCGGACGCGTTGCCCGAGACCACGCTGTTGGTGAGCGTGACCGACCCACTTGCTGAGTAGATGCCACCACCCTGGCCACCGTTTCCGGACAGCTCGTTCCCGTAGAGCCCGATCCCGCCCCAGCCGGTGGCGTTGGCGCTGATCGTGCTGCCCGCGACGGAGAGGACGCCGGTGTTGGCGATCCCGCCTCCGTTCCCACCGCTCCCTGCCGTGTCGTTCAATCCCTGCCCTCCGGAGCCGGCGGTGTTCCCGGTGACCGTACTGTTCGCGATCGTCAAGGAACCGGCATTGAGGATGCCGCCCCCGTTGCTGCCGTTTTGGCTGAATGTGCCGGTTTGGGATCTGCCCCCGGTCAGCTCGAGATGATTGAGGGTGACCTTGGCATTGGCCGCAACCGTGAGAACCCGGCTCACCCCTTGTGCGGTGACCACTGTTGTGGTGGCACCGGCCCCGGTGACGACGACAGGATTGTGCTTGAGAGTGAGAAACCCGTGGGACACCTTGAACGTACCAGCCGGCACCTTGATGTTGACCAACCTGCCGGCGGCCTGGGCGTTGGCCACCTCGGTGGCCGCCCGTAAGCTGCAGTGCCCTTGGGCGTCGGCACACCTACCGCTGCCTGGATTTACTGCGTGGGTGTCGGCCGTCGAGTTGACCGTCAGGTTCAGCGGAGATGCGGCCGACGCCGCTGTTGACGTCGCCAGGATCGCGCCCATGACGACGAACCCGGCGAGAAGAGAGCGGGTGGGGCGCAGACCAGCAGGTCGGTGCATGGTGGCATCCTCTCCATCGGTCCCTCGACCTCCGTCACGAGGTTCACGAAAGACTGTCATTGGTTCTTGACGCTTCGGGCACGGTAACAGAATCGGTGGGGAGAATCGACCGTGTCACGATGATGGCTCAGGACGATCAGCCATCAACGCGGGATCCGGCGCCCGAGGAAGAGCGCCACCGCTGGCGGAGGCGGAGCCGCCAGCGGTGGCGAGAGTGACCGGCAGGGTCAGAGCGATCCCGTGATCTTGCAGGTCTCGTGGGTGACCAGGTTGACTGCCTTGCCGACCACCGTGTTGGTGCCGGCCTTCGGAGCGATCAGACGGGAGATGCTGAACGAGCCGTCGGCAATTGTCTTCGTGGTGGTGCTCACGAATAGCGACCCGTTGTTGGACGCGGTGACCTTCCACGGAACGCCGGCGGTATGGCGGGCCATGTCGACGCCGAAATCGACGCTGAGCTTGCCGGTGTCCTCCCTCTGGACTTGGAGATTGGCCACGCTGGTCCCACTGCACTTGGCATTGATGTTGATCGATGACGCGGCTGCTCCGGACTGGGTGACGGGGAGAAGGGCGAAACTGCCGAGACCGGCGGCTCCGACTGCTCCGACCAGAACGAGGCGGCTGATGCGGTTCGTTGTCATTGGGTCTCCTTGATGGGTTGGGGGGTTACTGCCACCACTATCGGATGCGCCCATGAGACCCACGTTGGGACCGGATGAGAATGCTCTCATCTTCAATCCAGGGTATCCATCCGATATCCCACCCCCCGAATCGTTGTGATGATGCCGGACCCGAGTTTCTTCCGGAGGTACCGGACGTACACGTCGACCACGTTGGAACCCGTTTCGAAGTCGTACCCCCAGACATGGCTGAGAAGCTGTTGTCGTGACAGGACCTGGCCCCGGTGGGTGAGGAACGTCTCGAGAAGGAGGAATTCCTTGGCCGTCAGCTCCACGGCCCGACCTGCCCTCTGAACACGCCTGGCGGCGACGTCGACCACGACATCAGCGAGCTCGTAACTCTTGGACTCGATGTGGCCGATATCACGAAGTCGGGACCGTATACGAGCGAGCAGTTCGTCGAACCGGAATGGTTTGGCAATGAAGTCACTTGCTCCGAGGTCCAGTCCGGTGACCAATGTGTCGACGTCATCCCGCGCAGTCAGGATGACCACAGGAATCTGATTACCTCCTTTGCGAAGGGAGGACAGGACCGACAATCCATCCATCCCGGGCAGACCAAGATCGAGTACGAGGAGATCGAATTCGCCCGAGCGCGCCTCCCACAGAGCGCTGTCTCCGTCCTCCACTACGAATGCAGCGTGCCCGGCGGCCTTGAGGCCCTTCACGACGAACGACGAAATCCCCGGCTCGTCTTCGGCCACCAGGATGCGGCTCATACCGAGGCCTTCGAGGGCGCAGCGGTCAGGGGCAGGCGGATGACGAAGAGGGCTCCGCCGAATGAACTGTCCGCGACGGACACCTGGCCGTGGTGGGCCTCGGCGATGGCCCGGACGATGGGCAGTCCGAGGCCGAAGTGCTCGCCAGTGCCACGATGTCCTGATGTCCGGGAGAAGCCTTCGAAGATCGAGGCGCGAGCATCTTGAGGCAGACCCTCCCCATCATCCGCAACCCAGAGTTCGACCCAGTCACCAGCGACCCGCGAGCCGAGCTCGATGATGCCTCCTTCCGCCGTGTGCTGGGTTGCATTCTGGGCAAGTTGCATCCAGGCCTGGGTGAGTCGTTGCCGGTCGGCGAGCATCTCAACTTCCGCGTTACCGCCAACCCGCCACCGCCGACTTGCCAATGAGCTTGCCTTATCTTCCACCTCGGAGGTGAGCATGGTGATGTCGACCGGCGCGAGCTGCAGGAAATCAGGCCGTTCGGCACGAGCCAGGACGAGCAGCTCGTTGACCATGCGGGCCATTCTGTCGAGCTCGTCGGTCATGATGGATCGAACCTCTTCGCGTTCGACTGGATCGTCCCCCATCAACTCGAGGTGACCACGGACGACGGTAAGCGGAGTCCTGAGCTCGTGACCCGCATCATCGATGAACTGCCGCTGCGAACGGAACGCCGACTCGACGCGATCGAGCATCGCGTTGAAGTCTCCCGCCAATCGGGCGAGTTCGTCGTTTCCCCTGATCTCCAGGCGATGGGAGAGGTCCGATTCGGTTACTGACCGAGCCGCCAACTCCAGGTCCCGAACGGGCGCCAGGATTCGTCCAGAGATCACCCAGGCCACGAGAATGGCCCCGACCAAGGCCACCAGTCCGACTGTGGACGCGATGCCTACAGTCGTGTTCACGTCGGCGCGCCCGGGATCGACGAATGATGCTGCCACGAAGATGTCGGAGCCGGCCTGCGATCCCGGAATCACAGAGATGGGTGCGGCCAAGAACCGCACGGCACCCGCTGACGTCTGCACCGTACCGAACGTTGGTCCGTGGACGCCGGCCCATCGATGAACCAGAGCAGCGTCAGATTCGAGTGCAAGGAGGGGCCGAGTCGGGCTTCGGGCCAGCACCTTCCCATCAGAGATCGCCAGGAGTTCTTGCGATTGGGCTGCAGTGGCACGACGCAATACAGCCTGCAGCTGCCGGTCGAGGTCAACCGATGGGCTGAGCGATGCTGACCCCTTCGGGGCATGTCCCAATCCGATCTCATCCAGCTCATGGGTGAGCTGACTGTCAGTTTCCTGCGACAGGTGATGGAGAAGGACGATCCGGGTTGCAATGACCGACGCACTGAGCGCCAGGGCCACAAGGAGCGTGCACCAGAGCAGGATCCGGAATCGGGTGGAGAAACCGGGAAGTCTCAACACCCGCCCAGTTCCATTGCGGGCCTCATGTGGCGCATGGCTCGTGAGGCTAGGCCCAGGAGAGGTGTACGGCACCGTTCGATCATCTAGAGCTACCACTCGGTTCCGGGACTAGTTCTCTTCCCTGGGCATGCAGGTCACTCTCAAAGTGTCGCGATCGCCTCCAGGCCGGGGATAGGGGCTAACGGCCCTTCCGTTTCGGGGGCCACGGGGAGAACCGGGTCAGAATTCGGACCCTTGAAGATCCACCTCCTCATATGCGGACCGGACCGGCTCAGTATCTGTAGACCGACCTCATGAGAGGACTCTCATTGATCTCCAACGTCGGCCTCATGGACGGGTCGCACACTGGCATCGGTACACCCACCCCTACAAACAAGGAGACCCTAATGTCACCGAACCGGATCAGCAGCCTCATCGCCACCGGAGCCATCGCCCTCGTCGGCTTCGGCTCGGTCGCAGCCCTGCCCACCGCTACCGCATCTGCCGCTACGCACGCTGTTCGCCATGCAGACGACAGGAGTGGCCGGGACACCTCGAGAGAGAGCCGGCACGAGAGCTCTCGAGACACAAATAGTGACAAGGGCGCCGACCTGTCCGGCGACACCAACGACGCCGGAGCCTCGACCGACACCGGATCTGACTCCGGGTCGACCGGACACGACGCTAGTGGTGACGCCCAGGCAACGTCGAACGACCACACCGAGTCCCTCGCCTGATCCTCTTCAGCCACCTCCCAATGACTTCACCGCCGGACTCGAGCCGGCGGTGAAGTCCTTTCATCATGGGGCCCGCCACCGTGGCCGTTTGTTGTCATTTCGTGTCAGGTCACGGACCAGCGTGAATGTCCCTAGACAGGCCGTGCCCGGGGCGGGAGTCGAACCCGCACGCCCTTTCGGACAATGGATTTTGAGTCCACCGCGTCTGCCATTCCGCCACCCGGGCCTGTTGGAGGTATGTCGTGGATCAGTTTCTACGTCTCGAGGCGCTCCCAACCATGTGATCACGGAGGTGGTTGGAGTGGTCACCCACCGTGCACCTCCTGCTAGTCACCTAGCACAAACCATCACGGCCGTACCATATAGTCGGCAGGCCACCCCTCTTGCGTGCGCATGTGAATCCCAGATTCAACCGATGGATCTCGAGAGTGACGAATTCGGTTCCGACTATGACGATCGTGGCGCTCCCGGTACCGACGATCGCTGTTATTCGCGGTCACGCCACGCTCCAGTCGTTGCATTTGGCCACGTCAGAAAATTCTCCGACGTGGAGTATCCATGTGACGCGATGTGCACCGGCTGTAACGCGATCACGGTCACCAACGTTTACGTAGCGGGGGAGTGTCTGCCACCACGGGGCAAGTGGTTGCGATCGGCCGGACCTCCGTCGCGCGTTGGCAGCCAAAGGGAAGGCGCGGCCAGAGACCCCAATATTGACGAGTGACCGGTTGTGACCGATGAGTAATGAACTCGCAGTGGAACCGGGAAGAAAAAAGTTGTCGGGTTTGCATGCACGCACACGAACGAGCGGGTACAGTTTCGACCCGACGACAACAACGAGTGGGCCAGATCGGTTCCATTCCATAAATTCCCAAAGGGGGGGCTTTATGCGACGTCATGCACCCATCCGACTTCTGGTCTGTGCCGCGATGGCCGGATCGGCGGCATTCGCTGCAGTCGCCATACCTGGTGCGGTCTCCGGCGCGCCACCGCTGTCGCTGTCGTGCACCACGCTCACCGGGAACGCAGTCAGCCAGACCGTTTCGGGCTGCACCGGCACCGGTGCGACCGCGGCCAATGCCGGAACGCCTCCCGCACACGGCGTACAGGTGACCTCCACCAAGACCGTCACGTGGTCGAACCACAAGACGACGAAGATCACCTATACGTACGGAAACGTCACGCCCAACGTCTGCCCGACCGTGGCCCTGTACACCAAGTACCTGGAGATCACTGAGAAGGCCGGCTCCAAGGTGAGCGGTGGCACAGCCGCAGGGTTGATCGGCGGCGCGGTGAGTGGCAAGGTCTGCATTTACAAGAAGACGGCCACCCCGACAGTCGAGTTGGTCAAGAATCTTGGTCTGCTGCATATCTGATCACGCCCAGCGCACACGACTGAGCTAGTCGAAAGGCCCCCGGCGTATGCCGGGGGTCTTTCGCGTCCTCGGGGAGGTTCGTCAGGGCCGCTCGTCGCGAACCGAACCCGGGCATCCCCCGATCGACCGCAGGGCTCCGAACGTTTGGCGTCGACTGGACCGTAGGCTCTGGGCATGGACGTCACCGGCCCCGAGGGAGGGACGGGCACTGCGCTCTCGTCATGGACCGCCATCGGCACCGGTCAGCCGATCGCCCTGGACTCGGCCGAGCTCTTGTGGGTCGACCTTCCGTTTCGGCGGCCGATCAGGACGGCGGTCGGGACCCACCGCCACCGACCCCTCGTCCTCGTCCGGCTCCGGTGCCGGGCGGGGGATCGTTCGGTCGACGGATGGGGCGAGTGCGCCGCTCTCGGCGACCGCACCTACCCCGAAGACACTTCGAGCGCGTTCGAGGTTCTCGGCCGCATGCTGCTGCCTGCTCTTGCGACCCGGGCGGCACAAGCCGGAGGAGCCCTGCCCGGTGTGGCGTCACTCCGCGACGGGGACCGACACCGGAGTCGACGCGCCGATGGCCTTTGCCGCGCTCGAGATGGCGGTGGCCGACGCCCATCTCCGCGTAGAGGGCCGCTCGTTCGCCGAGGTGCTCGGCGTCGCCGGGGCGGAGCGTCCCGGTGGGAGCCGTCGTCCCGGCCCACCGGTCGGTGGACGACCTGGTGGACGAAATCGGCTCGTTGGCCGCGGAGGGGTATTCGAGGGTCAAGCTCAAGATCGGACCCGGGTGGGACCTCGAGCCGGTGGCGGCCGTGGCGTCGCTCGACACGCGACGGCCGCTCCCTTCCTGATCCAGGTCGACGCGAACGGCACGTACCGCGAGCAGGACGCCGACCATCTCGCCGGCCTCGACCGGTACCCGCTGCTGTGTGTCGAGCAGCCGCTCCCACCCGGAGATCTCGAGGCCCACGCCAGGCTGGCCCGGCATCTGGCCACGCCGGTCTGCCTCGACGAGGATCTCGACTCCCCGTCGACGGTCCGCCGTGCGGTGACCGGCGGGGCGTGTTCGGTGGTCTGCCTCAAGCCGGCCCACCTCGGCGGGCTGGCGGCGGCACTCGAGACGGTGAGTTGGTGCACGGCGTCGGCGACGCCGCTCTGGCTCGGGGGAATGTTCGAGTCGGGCTACGCCCGCGGCGTGAACACCGCTCTGGCCGCGCTACCCGGGTTCTCGTGGCCGGGGGACTTGAGCCCGGCGCCGTCCTATCTGGCCGAGGACCTGGTGTCCGCGGCGACCCGTCGACCGGCGGGCCGGGGACGGCGTGCTGGAGGTCCGCGTCCCGACAGTGCCCGGCATGGGTCCCGCTCCGGAGGAGGAGGTGTGAGGCGCCGGTGTGTTCGTCGGCTCGACGTGGTGGTGCCCGGACCCTGACGCTGACGTGGGCAGCGGCGCCGGACGGCGCCCTCGGAACCGGTCCGGGGAGCCGCAGGTGTGGGTCGCCCCCGGGGATGCGTAGAATTGCCGTCCCATGCATCGGACCATCATCGAGCGACGGCTGAATGACGCCCACCAGCGGCTCCGGCGCGCCCGGAGCGAGCTGGCGGTGCTCGACGAGCAGCTGGTGGTGGTCACCGAGATCGCCGACGACACGCGGCTCCGGGCCCTGGTGGCCGAGACGCCGGTGGCGGCCAAGGAGCACGACGAGGCCAGTCGGCACGCGACCGCCATGCTCCACACCCGCGAGGCGCTGGTCAAGCAGATCGCCGAATTGGAACAGCGACAGGACGAGCTCCTGGACCGGCTCACGATCGGTCCCGGTTGATCGCGTCCCGGCAGGTCGGGCAGATGACGGAGCGGGGTGGGGCGTGCCCCCCGGCTCACAGCATGGCCGCGGCGCCGTCCCCGGTGCCGGGCGTCCCCCAACGGCAAGGAGTCGAGACATCATGACCAGACGCGTGGTCATCGCAGAAGACGAGGCGATCATCCGGCTGGACCTCAAGGAGATCCTGCTCGACGAGGGCTACGACGTGGTGGGGGAGACCGGTCGCGGGGACCAGGCCGTGGACCTGGTGCGCGAGCACCAACCGGATCTGGTGATCCTCGACGTCAAGATGCCCGGGGCGGACGGCCTCGCGGCCGCCCGGGCCATCCGCGATCTCGACCTGCGGGTCGCGGTGTTGATCCTGACCGCCTTCAGCCAGCGCAATCTCATCGACGAGGCCCGTGATGCAGGGGTGGTCGCCTATCTGGTCAAGCCCTTCCAACGGATCGAGCTCATCCCCGCCATCGACCAGGCGGTGGCCCGCTGCGAACAGGAGTGGGCCATCGACGAAGAGGCGCGCCAGGCGGTCGGCGACGGGATCGCCGAGCAGCAGACCGTGGCCGAGAACAAGCTCGAGACCCGCCGACTCGTGGACGGGGCGAAGTCGGTCCTCATGGAGCGGTCCGGTCTGACCGAGGCGGACGCCTTCGGCTTCATCCAGCGGACCGCGATGGGGACCCGGTCACGGATGGTCGATGTGGCCCGGCAGGTTCTCGAGGGCACGCTCGTCCCGTAGCCCGGGCCGAGCGACCGCCATGCCCGCCAAACGCTCTCCAACCGGGTCGGCGACCCCGCCGTCCGGCTGACGGGCCGTTGCTCCTGCTCGACGGGATGTCACTGGCCTTCCGGGCCTACTTCGCGCTCCCGGCCACCCTGGTGACGACCGACGGGGTGGTCACCAACGCGGTCCACGGCTTCGCTTCGATGTTGGTGAACCTGGTCCGGGACCACCGTCCCTCCGGACTCGCGGTCGCCTTCGACCTCCCCGGCGAGACGTTCCGCGACGAGATCGTCGACGACTACAAGGCCGGGCGCGACCAGACCCCGTCGGACCTGCTTCCGCAATTCGATCTGATCCGACAGATCCTCGAGTCGTTGGCCGTCCCGGTGATCGAGTGCGAGGGATTCGAAGCGGACGACGTGCTCGCCACGCTGGCGACCGAGGCGCGCGACCGCGGCCACCCGGTCATCATCGTGACGGGCGACCGCGACTCGTACCAACTGGTCGAGGACCCCTACGTGCGGGTGCTCTACAACCGTCGGGGGGTGAGCGACTACGCCCTCTACGACGAGGCCGGCATCGAGGGGAGGACGGGAGTTCCACCGGTCATGTACCCGCTGCTCGCGGCCCTGCGTGGCGACCCGTCCGACAACCTTCCCGGGGTACCCGGGGTGGGAGAGAAGACCGCAGCGAAGCTCATCAACGAGTACGGGACGCTCGACGAGCTCTTCACGCACCTGGATGCCCTCTCGCCGAAGTTGCGGGCCAACCTGGTGTCCCACGAGAAGCGGGTCCGGTTGAACGCCGAGGTCATCCCCCTGGTGCGGGACGTACCTCTGGACGTGCACGTCGACCAGCTGACCTTGGGAGGCTGGGACGCCGAGACGGCCCGGGTCACCTTCGACGAGCTCGAGCTGCGCACCGTGTGGCCACGGGTCGTGTCCCTCATGTCCGATGGCCTCCTCGGCACCCCGTCCGCCGGATCCGGACCGGTCGACCCAGGCACCGGGGCCGCGGACGGCGGACACCACGCGATGGCCGCTCCGGGGTGGTTCGACGCGCCGGCGTGGGTGACGCCGGTCGATCCCGCCGCGGCCGTGGAGGCCCTCACCCGGCTCTTCGAGACGGCAGGCGCCGGGACGGGCAATGTGGCCCTCGCCGGCGGGTGGTCCGGTGCTCCGGGCCGCTCGGAGGTCACCGGGCTCGCGTTGGCCGTCGAAGTCTCGCCCGACCGCGGTGACCCAGCCGACGGCGCGGCCGATCCTGCGTCGGTGCACCTCGGGATGTCAGCCGACAGCGGCTCGCTGCTCGCCGATGCACGGGTCCTCGCCGCGCTCGCCGCCGGGCTCGGACCCGACGGCGTGGGCGTCGTCGCCCACGACGCGAAGGAGCTCATGCGCTCGCTCCTGACGCTGGGCGTCGACATCACCGGGCTCGCCCTCGACACCGCGGTCGCCGCGTACCTGCTCGACCCCTCGACCGACCAGTACCGCCTCGGCGACCTTGCGGCCCGCTATCTCGGGGTCTATCCGGGTGACCCGGCGGAAGGGGGACAGGACGCCCTCGCTCTGGACTTCGTCGAGGGGGCCACCGACGGCACCGCGGACGACGCCGACGGCACCGCCCGGCCCGACCCGGCGGTCCTCGAACAGGTGCGCTCGGCTGCGGTGCTCGCCCGCCTGCGCCAGCCGCTCCTCTCGGAGCTGGCCGGGGTAGGGGAGGAGGCGCTCTTCGTCGACGTGGAGCGCCCGTTGGTCCGCGTCCTGGCCCGGATGGAGGTGGTGGGCGTCCCGGTCGATCGCGAGGTGCTCCGCTCCATCGCGGCCGGGTTGGTCGACGAGTGCCGTGCCCTCGAGACGGACATGCACGAGCTGGCGGGCGGACCCTTCAACGTGAACTCGGTCCCGCAGCTCCGGTCGGTCCTCTACGAGCAGCTGGGACTCGCGCCGGCCCGGAAGACCAAGACCGGTTACTCGACCGACGCGAGGACGCTCGAGCTCCTGCGCGGCCAGCACCCGATCATCGAGGTCCTGCTCCGATACCGCGAGGTCGAGAAGCTCCGGTCGACCTACGGCGAGAACCTGGCGGACGAGGTGGCCGAGGACGGACGCATCCACGCCACGTTCCGGCAGACCGTCGCCCGGACCGGCAGGCTCTCGTCGGACCAGCCGAACCTCCACAACATCCCCGTCCGTACCGAGGAGGGCCGGCGGTTCCGGCAGGCCTTCGTGCCGTCGGCCGGCCGACGGCTGTTGGTGGCCGACTACGACCAGATCGAGCTGCGGGCCATCGCACACCTCTCCGGCGATCCCGGCCTCACCGCCGCGTTCGCAGCGGGGGAGGACATCCACCGCACGGTCGCCGCACGGGTCTTCGGGGTCGAGCGGGACCGGGTGACCTCCGAGCAACGCTCGACGGCCAAGATGGTCTCGTACGGGTTGGCTTACGGCATGGAGGCCTACGGCCTGTCCCAACGCCTGGCGGTCCCCGTCGACGAGGCGCAGGGGATCCTGACCGCCTTCTTCGACGGCTTTCCCTCGGTCCACGACTACATGGACCGGGCGGTGGCAGACGCCCGTCAGAACGGGTACACGGTCACCGCCTTCGGCCGGCGACGCCCGCTCCCCGATCTGCACTCGACCAACTTCCAGGTCCGCCAGGCGGCTGAGCGCCAGGCGCGGAACGCGGGGATCCAGGGGTTGGCCGCCGACCTGTTCAAGGTGGCACTGGTCCGCCTCGACTCCGGCCTCGAGGCGGGAGGCCTTGCGTCCGACCTGGTGCTCCAGGTCCACGACGAGGTCCTGGTCGACGTGGAGCCCGACGAGGAGGAGGCGGTCGCGTCCCTCACCGAGCAGGCCATGACCGGCGCTGCCGAGCTCTCCGTGCCGCTCAAGGTGGCGATGACCTGGGGAGCCTCGTGGGCGGACGCGAAGGGGGCCTGATCGGTGCCCGACCGGCACACGGGGCCAGTCGGGTAGGATCGTTGGCCGGCCGCGACGTCGTGGCCCGTGTCTTGACTGCCGCGCCGTAGGGGGGATCCCTCGGGTCGCGGCAGACCCGTCCGGAAAGCGAGCTACCTACCTACATGACCGATACCCACGTCGTGCCCGCGGGCACGGATCTGTTGTCCCCCGAGGCCATGGGCCACTTCGACGATCAGGGGGTCTACATCCCCCGCCCCGTGACCGAGGACGATCTCGACGGCGCGTCCCTCGAGGACGCCATGGCAGGAACCATCGTCGAATTCGAGGACGGTGACCTCGTCGAGGGAACCGTGGTCAAGATCGACCGCGACGAGGTCCTGCTCGACATCGGCTTCAAGTCCGAGGGTGTGATCCCGGTCCGTGAGCTGTCCATACGCAACGACGTCGACCCGTCAGAGATCGTGTCGCTCGGCGAGGACATCGAGGCCCTGGTGCTCCAGAAGGAGGACAAGGAGGGTCGCCTGATCCTCTCGAAGAAGCGGGCCCAGTACGAGCGTGCGTGGGGCACCATCGAGAAGCTCAAGGAGGCCGACGAGGTGGTGACCGGCCCGGTGATCGAGGTGGTCAAGGGCGGCCTCATCGTCGACATCGGGCTGCGCGGCTTCCTTCCGGCCTCGCTCGTCGAGCTGCGCCGGGTACGCGAGCTGCAACCGTACGTGGGCCGCACCATCGAGGCCAAGATCATCGAGCTGGACCGCAACCGCAACAACGTGGTCCTCTCGCGCAGAGCGTGGCTGGAGGAGACCCAGAAGGAGCAGCGGGGCGAGTTCCTGGTCAACCTCAAGCCGGGCGAGCG
Source organism: uncultured Acidimicrobiaceae bacterium (assembly GCA_963769775.1). Taxonomy (GTDB): domain Bacteria; phylum Actinomycetota; class Acidimicrobiia; order Acidimicrobiales; family RAAP-2; genus Bog-756. Next base: position 137,965 of record CAVYNC010000010.1, read on the forward strand.
GCGGCGGGGAGTGGTCTCCTCGGTGGTCAACTTCGGCGCCTTCGTCGACCTGGGCGGCATGGACGGCCTGGTCCACGTCTCCGAGCTCTCGTGGAAGCATGTCGATCACCCCTCGTCGGTGGTGTCGGTCGGCGACGAGATCGAGGTCGAGGTCCTCGACGTGGATCTCTCCAAGGAGCGGATCAGCCTCTCCCTCAAGGCCACCCAGGCCGACCCGTGGCAGGAGTTCGCCAACTCCCACCAGGTCGGCGAGCTGGTCTACGGACGGATCACCAAGCTCGTCCCGTTCGGTTCGTTCGTTCAGGTTGGGGATGGCATCGAGGGCCTGGTGCACATTTCCGAGATGGCCGGCCACCACGTCGACCTGCCCGAGCAGGTGGTCACGCCCGGCGAGGAGCTCTGGGTCAAGATCATCGACATCGACCTCCAGCGCCGGCGGATCAGTCTCTCCATCAAGCAGGCCGCCGAGGGTGGTGAGGTGTCCGAGGAGTACCGCGAGGCCTTCGGGGAGCATGCCTACGACGCCGAGGGCAACTATGTCGGTCCCTTCGAGTTCGCCGAGGCCGAGTTCACCCCCGAGACCGAGGCGCAGGCAGCATGGGCGGACTACGTGGCCGAGCACGGGCCAGTCGAGGGCGGCCCGGAGGGAGCGCCGGGCGCGCCAGCGCCGCCGGCGCCGCCTGCCCCCGCTCACGCTGAGGAGGCCGCCATCGGGACCCCCGCCGCCGAGAACTCCGCTGCCGAGACCCCGGCCGCCGAGACAGCGGGCGCCGAGTCCCCGCCTCAGGCCGCGAGTGACCCCGTGCCCCCGGGCGATGCTCCCGGCCGCGAGTGACCCGGTCCCTCCGGTCGATGCCCCCGCCGCAGGCTGAGTGGTGACCGGGCCCCGGTCGGAGCCTTGAGCGACTTCAACACCCGGATCATCGAGGAATTCCGCGGGAACCAGGGACGGGTCGGCGGACCGTTCGAGGGTGCATCCCTGGTGCTGCTGACCACGATCGGGGCCAGGACTGGCGAGCCCCGGACCACCCCGCTGGTGTGCAAGGAGGAGGACGGGCACCTCTACGTGTTCGCCTCCTACGCCGGGGCGCCCACCAACCCGGCCTGGTACCACAACCTGATGGCCAACCCCGCCGTCGGCGTCGAACACGGCACAGACCGGTTCGAGGCAACGGCCACCCCTGTGACCGGGCCCCGTCGTGACGAGATCTACGCGCGCCAGGCCGAGCAGATGCCGGCCTTCGCCGAGTACCAGGAGAAGACCAGCCGGGTCATTCCGGTGGTCGAGCTCGTCCGCGCCTGACCCCGGACGCGTCCGGCCTCATCCCGGAATCGGCCTCATTCCGGAATCGGGCTCATCCCGGGGCCGGGTCCGACCCGGGCGGGTCCGGAGCGGCGGGCTCCGGTGCCGGTGACCCGTGCAGCGGGAAGTGGCAGGCCACCTGGTGGCCGGGTGCGAGCTCGCGCAGCAGCGGCTCCTCCGAGGCGCAGCGATCCTGCGCGTAGGGGCAACGGGTCCGGAAGCGGCAGCCCGAAGGGGGATTGAGCGGGGACGGGAGCTCGCCGTCGAGGGCCCGGTGGTTGGAGGTGCGGTCGGGGTCCGGCTCGGGGATCGAGGCCAGCAATGCCTCGGTGTAGGGGTGCGCTGCCGACCGGTAGAGGTCGTCGGAGCCGGCCACCTCGACCAGCTTGCCGAGGTACATCACCGCCACCCGGTCGCTCACGTTCTTGACCACGGCCAGGTCATGGGCGATGAAGACCATGGTCAGGCCGAACTTCTCCTTCAGGTCGGCGAGGAGATTGAGGATCTGGGCCTGGACCGAGACGTCGAGGGCGGAGACCGGCTCGTCGCAGATGAGCAGGTCGGGCTCGGCCATGAGGGCCCGGGCGATGCTGATCCGCTGGCACTGGCCACCGGAGAACTCCTGCGGGCGCCGGTCGCCGGCGGTGTCGGGGTCGATGCCGACGGCCTCGAGCATCTCCCGCACCTTGGCCGCCCGTTCCGCCTTCGTGCCGCGCTTCCAGATGACCAGGGGCTCTGCCACGATGTCCTTGACCCGCCGTCGGGGGTTGAGCGACGAGATGGGGTCCTGGAAGATCATCTGGATCTTGGTCCGCACCGCTCGCAGGCTCCGTCCGGAGAGCTCGCCGAGGTCCTGCCCCAGGTAGCTGACCCGCCCCGAGGTAGGACGCTGGACCTGGACCAGGGTCCGGCCGGTGGTGGACTTCCCACACCCGGACTCCCCGACCAGCCCCAGTGTCTCGCCCCTGCGCACACCGAAGGTGATCCCCGACACCGCCTGGACCCGTTGCCGACCGCTCCGGAACTCGACCACCAGGTCTTGGACGTCGAGGACGGTCTGGTCGCCGTCGGGCGCAGTTCCGTTGCCGGTCGGACCGCTCATCCTTCGGCCTCCGCGCCGGGATCGGTGCCGGGCCGAGCGGTCGTCGTCCGGGCGACCCCGGTCCCGACGGCCGGCGCGGCGACACTGTCGTCGGGCGGAGCCGTCGAGACCCCGTTGACCAGGGGGAACCAACAGGCGAAGAGGTGCTCGGTCGAGCCCACGGTGCGGAGCGGGGGCGCCGACTCGCGGCACTTGTCCTGCGCGTAGGGGCACCGCGGGGCGAACCGGCACCCGGTGGGTGGGTGGATGAGATCGGGGGGGCGGCCCGGGATGGCGGTCAGGCGGGCACCGCTCGGCCCGGCCAGCTTCGGGATCGAGTCCATGAGCGCCCGCGTGTAGGGCATCCGCGTCTCGGTGAACAGCGTGCGGGTCGGTGCCCGCTCGACGATCTGCCCGGCGTACATGACCACGATGTCGTCGGCCCGGTGGGCCACGACCCCGAGGTCGTGGGTGACCAGGATCATCGCCATGTGGCGCTCGCGCTGGAGGTCGGCGAGCAGGTCGAGGATCTGGGCCTGAACGGTCACGTCGAGGCCGGTGGTGGGCTCGTCTGCCAACACCAGGCGCGGGGCGCAGGCGAGCGCGATGGCGATCATCACCCGCTGGCGCATGCCGCCCGACAGCTGGAAGGGGTACCAGCGGACCCGTTCCTCGGGTGAGGGGATCCCGACCGATCGCAGGAGCTCGATCGCGGTCGCACGGGCCTCCTTCCTGTCCATGTCCAGGTGGAGGAGGAGCGACTCGGTGATCTGCGCGCCGACCCGCTTGACCGGGTTGAGCGCGGTCATCGGGTCCTGGAAGATCATGCTCAGCTCGGCGCCCCACACCTGGCGCAGCTCGGCCTGGCCCATGGCGGTGAGCTCGTGACCCGCGAAGTGCACCGTTCCGCTCCGGATGACGTCGCGCTGGGGGAGGAGGCCCATGATCGACCGGGCGAGCACCGTCTTGCCCGACCCCGACTCGCCGACGATCCCGAGCGTCTTGCTCGAATCGACCTCGAAGGAGACCCCGTCGACGGCCCGCACCGTGCCCCTCCCGGTGCGGAAGGCGGTGTGGAGGTCCTCGACGACCAGGAGTGGATCGATCGGCTCCCCCACGTCGCGGAACGCGAGCGTTCCGCCCCGCGCACCGCGGCGCCGGCCGATCACAGCAGACCCTCCCGGATGTCGAACCGCTGACGCAGGCGGTCGCCGATGAGGTTGATCGAGAGCAGCAGCAGGAACATGGAGAGCGCCGGCCACAGCATGATGTACGGGTTGGCGCTCAGGTTGCCGTTCTCCGTTCCGGCGTAGATGAGATTGCCCCACGACGGGGTCGGGAGTGGCACCGAGAGCCCGAGGAAGGCGAGGGTTCCCTCGATGACGATCACCCCGGCGACCGTGATGAGCCCGAAGGTGACCGCGACCGGGACCACGTTCGGCAGGATCTCGCGGAAGAGGATCCGCGGTGTCGTCGCGCCCATGGTCTTGGCTGCGACGACGAAGTCACGACTGTGCGAAGGAGAGGCTCGAGGCGCGCACCACCCGGAACATGAGCGGGATGGTGGCCACTGCGAGGATGACGGTGATCTTGAACAGCGACTGTCCCCAGAACGCCACGATCGCGATGACCGCCACGATCGCCGGGTACGCCAGGATGATGAAGGAGACCGCGTTGAAGCCGATGTCGAGCGTGCCCCCCCTGTACCCCGAGACGAGCCCGGCGGTCCCACCCACCAGTATCCCGATGCCCACCGCGACGAAGCCGACGATGAGGGAGACCCGGGCCCCGAAGACCAGCCGGGAAAGCAGGTCCCGGCCCAGGTCGTCGGTGCCCAGCAGGTGGTGCGAGGCTGGGTGATTGGTTGAGTTGGGCGTAGTTCTGGAAGTCGGGGTTCTGGAGTGGCAGGACGTTGGCCAGGACGGCGGCGACCACGACCAGGCTGACCCAGCCGACGGCCATCCAGAACAGGAACCCCATCGGCTTGGCGACCAGGATGTCGTCGGAGTCCAGTGTCTCGCTCTGGCGGGAGAGGACCAGCTCGTCTTCTGCCGCCTGCCCGGGGAAGCGGTTGGTCAGGAGCTGTGCGGATGCGTGGGTGGCCTGGAGCTCGCGGTCGTCAGGCATCGGTCACTCCCGCACGACTCGAGGGTCGACCACCGTGAACAGGAAGTCGATGATGAATTGGAGGATCACGTAGACGATGGCCACGATCAGGGAGATGCCCTGGACCACCAGGTAGTCGCGCTGGTTGACGGCCTGGACCAGAGCGAACCCGAGGCCGCTGAGGGCGAACAGGTACTCGACGACGAAGGTGCCGGCGATGAGGGCGCCGATGTTGACCCCCGCGGCGGCGAGCAGCGAGAAGGTCGACGGGCGGAACGCGTGGCGCCACATGATGCGGGAGTTGGAGAGACCCTTCGAGCGGGCCATGGTGATGAAGTCCTCCTGCAGGGTGCTGATCAGATCCGACCGCAACAGCCGGTAGTAGACAGCGATCGATCCGGCCGTGATGGCGAGCGAGGGGAGGATCATGTCGTGGATGTTGGTCGCAGGGTTCTGGGTCAGTGGCACGTACCCGGTGGCCGGGAACCAGTGCAGCCCGACCGCGAAGACGGCCACCAGGATCGGGGCGATGACGAAGGGGGGGAGGGCCAGCAGCCCGAAGGTCCCGGTCGTCGCGACGTTGTCGACGGGCCGATTCGGTCGGCGGGAGGTGACCAGGGCGAGCGGGATGGCCACCGCAAATGCGATGACCTGGGAGATCACGATGAGCTCGATGTCGATCGGGGCGCCGGTGGCCACGATGTGGGTCACCGACTCGTGGTCGAGGTAGGACTGGCCGAGGTTGCCGTGGAAGATCGCGTTGAGCCAGGTCGTGTACTGCTGCCAGAGGGGCTTGTTGAGGCCGAGCTGCTGGAGGAGCACGGCCCGGTTGTGGGCGGTGTCGTTGGCCCCGAGGATGGTCACGGTGGGGTCGCCCGGCAGCAGGTGGACCAGGAGGAAGGCCAGGATGGAAATGACGAACGCCACCACCAGCAGCTGGATCAGCCGTCTGATGAAGTAGGTGAGCATGGTGCGGGTGGCCCGTGACCGGAGCCGCTACCCGGCCAGCCAGATCTGGGTTGGAAAGATGATGCCCTCGTCGAACGAGTAGCCGGGCATGCCGCTGGGCAGGACCAGGTTGTTGAAGTTCTGGACCCGGTTGGCGGCGACCTCGGTGAAGAAGTACTGGGAGAGCCAGATGTAGGGGAGGTCCTTGGCCAGGCGGGTGTTGAGCGTCTGGTAGGCGGCGATCCGGACCGGCGCGTTGTTGCTGGCCCGCCCTGTGGCATCGCGGCTCGATCAGGGGATCCTTGTTCCGGGCGAAGTTGAGGGCGACCGACCCCGGTGGTCCCGCGGTATCGAGCTGAACCACCAGTAGTTGAGGTCGGGATCGACGGTGCCGAACAGGTAGATGGTGCCGGCCTGGTAGGTGCCGAAGATGAAGTTGTCGAGGAGCACGGCCTGCTCCAGGGCGGCGATGGTGACGGTGAAGCCGACCTCCGTCCACATCTGCTGGATGACCTGGACGATCTTGGCGAGGAGCGGGTCGGTGACGGTCTGCAACTCGATGGTCGGCGTGCCGTGCTCTGCCTTGTAGGAGGCGACCAGTGCCTTCGCGGCGGCCGGGTCGTAGGAGGGGAACCCGGTCGGGCAGTAGTACTGCGATCCGGGGAGGAACAGTCCGTTGACCGGCCGGCCGTACCCGAAGTCGAAGATGGTCTGGACCTCCGCCTGGTTGGTTCCCATGGCCAGCGCCTGGCGCACCCGCAGGTCGTCGACCGGGGGGACCGCGGTGTTGAGCATGATGAAGCCGAGGGTCGGCTCACCGATGACCCCGGTTCGCGAGTCGACCAGCTGGTAGTCGGACTGTGTCGAGAAGCGCTTGATGGTGCCCGGGTCGGTCGAGACGATCATGTCGACCCCGCCGGTGTTGAGCGTGGCCTCGCGCTGGGTCGTGTCGGGAATGGGCTTGAAGGTGATCTGGTCGAGGTAGGGGAGCCCGGCACGCCAGTAGTGCGGATTGCGGGTGGCGGTGAAGTGGTCGTTGGGCTGCCAGTCGGCGTACGACGAACGGTCCGGTACCGACCGGGGTGGGTGTCTTGTTGCCGGCCTTGGCCTCGTCGATCATGGCCTGGCCGACCGCGTAGCCGACCTGGGTGTCGGCCAGTGCGGCCGAGAACCGCGCTTCGGGACCGGTGAGGGTGAACACGACCGTGCAGCGGGTCGGCGGCTTCGACGTCCGCGATGATCTGGAGCGGGACTGACCGGTGAGCAGCGGAGGTCCGCAGCGCGTCGGAGTTGGCGACGATGACCGTGGCGGTCAGGTCGGACCCGTCGTTGAATTTGATGCCGGGACGGAGGGTGAGGGTCCAGATGTCGAACGTCGCGTTGGGGGTGAGCGACTCGGCCAGGTAGGGCTGGATCGAGCCGTCGGCGGCGATCGTACATGAGCGGGTCGTAGATGGCGTTGCGCGTAGAGGAACCCGTTGGTGTCCCAGTGGTTGTTCGGGGGGTAGAAGCCGTCGATCTCGGCCAGGATGCCGATGCTGAGCGAGCCGCCCCGCACCGGGGTGCCGGTTCCGACGCCCGGCTTCGAACCCGGCGACGACGTGCCGGTGCCCGTCCCGGAGGATGACGAGCAGCCGGCCAGGGCGCTCCCGGCGGCACCGCCGAGGACGGCCACACCACCGGCTGCGACTCCGCGGGAGAGGAACGAGCGGCGGCTGATCCCCTCCGGCCTGGTCACCGGGACCCCCCGGTCGCCGCGTGTTCACCTGTCACAGCAACTCCCCCGACACGGACTCTCCCACAGGCTGGACGTGTCGAGGCGCACATTACTGCTCCCCGTGGCTCTGCGTGGAACATATGCACAGGATCGGAAGAGATTCCGCGGTGGCCGGACCGCTGGGTACCATGCCAGCCATGGACGCACCTCCCCTCGGGCTGGCGGAGCCGACTCCCGCACCGCTGGCGACCGGAGACGACCGGCGAGGGGAGCAGGATCTCGGACCCGGCCCGGTCGTCGCGGACGATCCGGAGGGCCCCCCGTTCGGGCGGGCCGTCACCGCCTGCCTGCGGATCGGCGCGGTGCTCGCCGTCGCCGGTGCGCTGGTACTGCGGTTCTGGACCCGCTCGGACCTCTGGCTCGACGAGGCCCTGACCGTCAACATCGCCCGGCTGCCACTCCACGAACTGCCCTCCTTCCTCCGTCGGGACGGTGCGCCGCCCCTCTACTACGTCCTCCTGCACTACTGGATGGACCTGTTCGGCACCTCGGATCGTCGCCGTCCGCTCGCTCTCCGGGGTCATCGGCGTGGTGACCGTGCCCCTCGCCTGGCTGGCCGGAAAGCGGCTCGGGGGGAGGACCGCGGCCTGGGGGCCATGTTCCTCGTGGCGACCTCCCCGTTCGCCGTCCGCTACGACACCGAGGCGCGGATGTACTCGCTGGTCGCCCTGCTCACGCTGCTCGGCTTCCTCGCACTCGACCGCTCGCTGCGGCGGCCCCGGGCCGGAAACCTGATCGCGGTCGGCGCAGTGAGCGCACTGCTCCTCTACACCCACTACTGGTCGATCTACCTGCTGGCCACGACCCTTGCCTGGCTTGTGTGGCAGGGATGGCGGGGCCGCCCCGCCTGGCGGGTGGGCGCCCGCGCGTCGGTGGTCGCCCTGCTCGTGGGCTGCCTGGCCTTCCTCCCCTGGGTGCCGACCTTCGTCTTCCAGTCCCTGCACACCGGCACACCCTGGGCCACCCCGGCCACCTTCGCGGCCATGGTCAACGCGGTGGCCTCTTTCGCCGGGGGGAGCACGAGCCAGGGGCGGGCCCTTGCCCTGCTCTTCTTCGCCCTGGCCGGGCTCGGGTTGTTCGGGCTGGCAACCGACCGCCGCCACATCGAGCTGGACATCCGAACCCGGCCCCTCGGCCGGCCGGCGGCGGTCGTCGTCGTCGGCACGCTGGCCGCGGCGGTCATCGGGGGGCTGGCCACCAACAGCGCCTTCGACGCCCGCTACGCGTCGGTGGTCTTCATCCCGCTCATCCTGCTGGTCTCGCTCGGACTCACCGTCTTCCGGGACCGGCGGGTGCGGGTCGGCGTCCTCGCCGCGGCCATGGTCCTCGGGCTCGCGGCCTCGGTGCCCAACGTCACGACCAACCGGACCCAGGCGGGCCAGGTGGCAGCAGCCATCGCCGCCACCGGCCGGCCGGGCGATATCGTTGCCTACTGCCCGGACCAGCTGGGTCCCGCGGTCGACCGTCTGCTCCCCGCCGGCCGCTACGTGCAGATCACCTTCCCCCGCGGCAGCGGTGCGGAGTTCGTGAACTGGGTCGACTACGCCGACGCGGTCCGTGCCGCGTCACCGCTGGCCTTTGCCCAGCACGTGGAGGCGCTGGCCGCAGGCCGCCAGATCTTCGTGGTCTGGGCACCGCAGTACCAGGCCTACGGGGTCAAGTGCGAGGGGATCGTGCAGACCCTGCAGAACGATCCGCACTACCAGTACACCAGCGTCGTCGTCGGCAACAGCAACTCCTTCTACCAGCCGATGTGGATGGTCCGCCTGAGCCCGACCGGAACCTGACCGGCATGGCCGGAGCGGGACGGGAGGTTCCCCCGTGACGCTCCCCGCGCCCGGCGGCGCAGCGCGAGCGGTCGACGGGGTGAGGTCCGTGCGCAGTCCCGGTGATTCGGTCGAGAACGTCGGCGCCGGTCCCGACCCGGGGTGGCGCCGTCAGGTGGTGGTGGTCGGACGGGCCGTCGTGGAGGTGCTCCCGGCGTGGCTCCTCGCCCGGCTCATCGTGGTCGGCGCGCTCGGCCTGGCCCGGGTCACGGTGCGCACGGTGCGCCCCGGCAACCCGGCGGCGCTCCACCGGGTCCAGGAAGGGCTCCTGGTCTGGGATGCGGGCTGGTACCGGGCGATCGCCGCCCACGGGTATGCGGCGGCGGGGCTGCAGTCACTGCGCTTCTACCCCCTCTATCCGCTCCTCGGTGCCGGACTCGGTCGGGTACCGGGTGTGGGGATCGGGGCGGCTCTGGTGATGGTGGCCAACCTGAGCGCACTCCTCGCCATGGCCGGCGCTGCTGCTGCTGGTCCGGCTCGATCTCGGTGACCGGGCGCTCGCCCGGCGGTCGGTGTGGCTGCTGGCCCTGGCACCCTCGGCCTACGCCCTGGTGCTCGGCTACGCCGACGCCACCCTGCTGCTCGCCGCAGTGGTTGTGTTCCTCGGCGCCAGGACCGGGCGGTGGTGGTGGGCGGCAGCGGCGGGGCTGGCCGCCGGCGCGATCCGGCCGCTCGGCGTGCTCCTGGTGCTGCCGGTGGCGGTCGAGGAGTGGCGTGCTCGGCGGGGCGACCCTCCGGTCCCGGGCGCAGGACCGGGAGCAGGTCGGCTCGCCCGCATTGCAGCGCTGGTCGCCCCGCTCGCAGGTGCCGGCGCCTACCTCTCTTGGGTCGGCGTCCGCTTCGGTGATGTCCTGGCTCCCCTTCACCGTCCAGCAGCAGGGCGGACACCGTGGACCGCTGGCCTCGCCGTTCGTCGCCATGTGGCACAACGCCGCACGACGCCCTCCACGGCCATCACGTGGGCAGCGCCCTCCACGTCCCGTGGGTACTGCTCTGCGTGTTCCTGCTCGTCCTGGCCTGTCCGCGGCTGCCCCTCAGCTACGGGCTCTTCGCCGCCGCGGTGCTGGCCGTCTCGCTCACCAGCACCAATCTCGACTCGTTCGAGCGCTACGCGCTCGGGCGCCTTCCCGCTGGTGGTCGCCGCCTCGACCCTCACCGGGCGGCGATGGGTCGAATGGTCGGTCCTCGCCGCATCGGCGGCGGCGATGGCCGGCTACGCCTACCTGGCGTTCCTGGGCATCGTGGTTCCCTGACCACGCCCGACGGGTGCCGCAGGGAGGATCCGTTCGCCACGCCGGCAGGTCCCGACGGATCGGAGGGGAAGCCACTATCCTCGTCCCGGGCACGACGTGGCCGAGGTCCACGGCGTCACGGTCCGACGCTCACCGACCACCCGGTCCGGACCGCACCGGGGCCCCGCACCAACGAGGAACGGATCGCACCGCATGGCATCGTCGACCGAGCCCATGACCACTGCGGGCGCCGGCGCGCCGCTGCCGTCCGCATCAGACTCGCCGCTCCCGTCTCCCGAGCGGCCGGTGGTCGTGGTCGGGGGTGGGCCGGCCGGCCTGACCGCCGCCTACCGGCTGGCCACCGCCGGTGACCCGGTGGTCGTCGTCGAGAAGGACGGGGTGGTGGGTGGCATCAGCCGCACGGTCGAGCGTGACGGCTGGCGCTTCGACATCGGCGGCCACCGGTTCTTCACCAAGGTCACCCCGGTCGAGGAGTTCTGGCACGAGGTGCTCACACCCGAGGACTTCCTGCTCCGCCCGCGGATGAGCAGGATCTACTACGGCGGGAAGTACTACGACTACCCGATCAAGCTGGGCAATGCGCTCTCCAACCTGGGCGTGCTCGAAGCCATGCGGTGCGGGCTGTCCTTCCTCTGGGTGCGCATCCGCCCGCCGAAGGACCTCACCACGCTCGAGGGGTACATCGTCTCGAACTACGGATGGCGGCTCTACCATCACTTCTTCAAGACCTACAACGAGAAGGTCTGGGGGGTGCCGGCCTCGGAGCTCTCGGCCGACTGGGGCGCCCAACGCATCAAGGGGATGTCCCTGTGGAACGCGGTGTGGGAGCCGATCCGGTCCTCGGTGGCCGGCCGGCACCGCGACAGGTCACGCCAGGTGACGAGCCTCATCGAGGAGTTCCAGTATCCGAAGTACGGCCCGGGGATGATGTGGGAGCACTGCGCCGAGCAGGTCCTCGGCCTCGGTGGCCGGATGATGATGGAGACTGCGGTGACCGCGGTGCACGTCGAGGACGGCGCCGCTGTCGCGGTCACCGTCCGGAGGGACGGCGTCGAGGAGCGGCTCCCCGCTTCCCACGTGATCTCCTCGATGCCCTTCACCGAGCTGGCCCGGATGGTGGACCCGCCGGTTCCCCCCGAGGTGCTCCGTGCCGCCGACAGACCTCCACTACCGGGATTTCCTCACCGTTGCCCTGGTCGTGCCCCAGGACCGCGGCTTCCCGGACAACTGGATCTACATCCACGCTCCCGACGTGAAGGTCGGCCGGATCCAGAACTTCGGGTCCTGGTCGCCGTACCTGGTCAAGGACGGGAGGACCTGTCTCGGAATGGAGTACTTCGTCTTCGAGGGCGACGAGCTGTGGACACTCGACGACGATGATCTGGTGGTGCTCGCTACCAAGGAGCTCGATGCCATCGGGCTGGTCGACCCGGCCGACGTCGAGACCGGCTACGTGGTGCGGATGCCCAAGGCCTACCCGGTCTACGACGACGACTACCGCGACAACGTCGACGTGCTCCGCCGGTGGTTCGAGGCGCACGCCCCCAACGTGCATCCGGTTGGTCGCAACGGCATGCACAAGTACAACAACCAGGATCACTCGATGTACACGGCGATGCTCACCGTCGAGAACATCCACGGTGCCCGCCACGACATCTGGTCGGTCAACGTCGAGGAGGAGTACCACGAGACGAGCGGCGACCGCGGCACCTTGCCGGGCACCGGCAGAACCGGGCGCGACGCGCCGGTCCTGCCGAGCCGCGCCGGCTGACCGGGACGGCGTCGGCGCGTCCTCCCCGACCCGAGGGCGGGCCCGGTCTCGACGTGATCCTCGACGAGGTCGACACCGTCGTCGACCCGGTGGCCGAATCGGCCGCACTCGGCCCCGGCGGTGGGCATCGCCGTGGTCGGCGGGCCGATGGTCACCCTGCCGCCCGACGAGCCGGTCCCCGGTCTGCGGGACCTCGGCGACCGGGCGGCCACGGACACGCTGCGGGCCGGGCTCAGCCAGGCCGGTCCGGTGGCGGTGGCCGGCATGGTGGTCAACGCGGCCGGTGCGCTGGTGGTCATCGCGGTGGCCCGGCTGGTGTCGTCCCGCTCCTACGGCGAGATCGCCCAGCTTCTGGGGCTCTTCTTCATCCTCTCGATGCCGGGGTCGGCGGTCCTGGTCGGTGTCGTGCGACGGGTGACCGGGCTCCAGGCGTCCGGTCAGGGGCACCGGGTGCGCCGGTGGGTCGCCCGGATCCACCGCATCGCGTTGGTCGGCCTCGCCGTCGAGCTGGTGGCCGTCCTGGCCCTCCAGGGGGTGATCGCCCGGGCGCTCTCGCTGCCGAACGGGCGCGGGCGTGGTGCTCATCCTGATGGCGGCCGGGATCTGGATCCTGCTCAGCGTCGACCGTGGCCTGCTCCAGGCCCACCGCAGCTACCGCCCGCTGGCCGGCAACCTGCTGATCGAGGGGGGCATCCGGACCGCCTTCGTGCTGGTGCTGGTGGCCGGGGGTTTCGGGGTGGCCGGCTACGCCCTCGGGGTGTTCGTGGGCGAGGTGGTGGCCACCGTCCACGCCCGCTGGCTGGCCTCGAGGGCCTGGGCAGACCCGGCGGACCGCCCCGATCATCGTTGGCGCCGCCTGTCCCCGAGACCGTCCTGGCCCGCCGCCGGCTGATGGCCGACGTCTCCGCCGCGTTCGTCGGCCTGGCGCTGCTCGGTCTCCTGCAGAACGTCGACGTGATCCTGCTCGGGCGCCTCGACCACGCCCAGGCCGGTCCCTACGCCGCCATCTCGGTGGCCTCGAAGGCACTGGTCTTCGGTGCCCTGGCCCTCGGGCGCCTACCTGCTGCCCGAGGCCACCATCCGGTGGAACGAGGGAGGGCACGCCGTGCGCCAGCTCGGGGTGACGCTGCTCTTCCTCGCGGTGCCGGCCGCTGTCCTGGTGATGCTCTCGGTGTTCGTCCCGAGGCAGTTCCTGACCCTGGTCTTCTCGGCCCGGCTGAGCACAGCGGCGCCGGCGTTCGCCACGCTGGTCGGTGCCATGATGTTCCTCTCCTTCACCGTGCTGGTGACCAACTACCTGTTCGGCACCGGGTCGCGCTGGATCGTCCTCCTCCTGCTGGCCGGCTCGGGATTGGCGGTGGTCCTGGTCACCGTCGCGGACGGGCAGCCACTCGCCGACGGCCTGGGCCGACCTCCTGGTCCAGGCGGTGCTCGCCGCCGCGATGGGTGTCGCCTTCGTCGCCATCCACGTCCGCCACCGCGGTCAGCACTGGACCCGGCGGCGGGGCTGGCAGCGGCCGGCCGGTGCCGCGCAGGACGACGCAGCTGCCTGAGGGTCCGCTGTGGGCCGGGAAGGGGTCGGTTACACTCGCCCCGAAATGAACACGGCCATCGCGCCAGGGGGGGCTCTCCGGTGAGCCGGGGCGCGCGGACACCGGGCACCGTGTCGGGCCGCCGCCCGCCCGCCACGGTGCCGGTCGGATCCGACGCGCCGGTTCACGCCGCCTGGATCACCGGTCCGCCGAACCGGGACCGTCGCACCGACCATCCTCGGCCCCGACCGCTCCGATCGGCGGCCGGTCCCGCTGTTCTCCGGGATGACCGTCGGGGAGATCGCCGAGCGAGCCGGTCTCCGGCGCATCGACGTCCTGGCCTGGCGGGACTTCGACGATCCCGAGGCGGGAGGCTGCGAGCTCCACGCCCACCGCATCATCTCCGCCTGGTCGGAGGCCGGTCTCGACGTCTCGATGACCACCTCGTCGGTCCCCGACGGCCGCAGGGTCATCCGACGCGACGGCTACCGGGTCATCCGGCGGGCCGGGCGGTACTCGGTGTTCCCGCGTTCGATCATCTCGGGCGCGCTCGGCCGGATCGGGACCGGCGACGGGGTCGTCGAGATCTGGAACGGCATGCCGTTCTTCTCGCCCCTCTGGTCCCGCAGCCCGCAGATCACCTTCCTCCACCACGTCCACGCCGAGATGTGGGGGATGGTGCTGCCCCACGGCATGGCCGAGCTCGGGTACCTGCTCGAGCACCGGGTGGCACCGCCCTGCTACCGGCGCAGCCGGATCGTGACCCTGTCCGAATCGTCGAAGGCCGAGATCGTCGAGCGGCTGCGCCTCCGACCCGGACGCATCTCGGTGACCCCGCCCGGGGTCGAGCCGCGGTTCTCGCCCGGCGGTGAGCGCTCGGAGGTGCCCCTGGTGGTGGCGGTCGGGAGACTCGTCCCGGTCAAGCGGTTCGACCTCCTGGTCGACGCCCTGGTCACGCTCAAGGCCGACCATCCCGACCTGCAGGCGGTCATCGCCGGCGAAGGGTACGAGCGCCCCGCGCTGGAGGCCTCGATCCGGCGGCACGGGGCGGAGCGCTGGATCGGGCTGCCCGGATTCGTCGACCGACGACGAGCTGGTCGACCTCTACCGCCGCGCCTGGGTGGTGGCCTCGACCTCCCTGCGCGAGGGGTGGGGGATGACGGTGACCGAGGCCGGTGCGTGCGGGACGCCGGCGGTGGCCACCCGTATCGGCGGGCACGAGGACGCGGTCGACGACGGGCGGACGGGTCTGCTCGCCGGGACCCTCGACGACCTGGTCCGCGGCCTCGACGCGGTGCTCCGGGACGACGTGCTCCGTCGCCGCCTGGGTGTCGGGGCGATCGAGCACGCCCGGCAGTTCACCTGGGACGCCACCGCCCGCGGCACGCTGGCGGCTCTCGGCGAGGAGGCACTGGCTCGGCCTGGCTGAGCCTCGCGTGCCGGCGGCGCTGCACCGCGTCGACCACCCCTTCCGCACCGAGGAAGACCACAGCGGCCCAGGCCCACTCGCTGGCCGCCCCGAACGACCGGGGCCAGGCCCCGTTGTCGGGGACAGGGGACTGCGCCTGGTGGACGGTCACGTAGACGCCGGCAGCCACGATGCACGCCACCGCCACCAGTCCGAGGAGGACCCGGAGGCGCGGCACCAGCAGCACCGCCAGGGCGGCCACGCCCACCGCCGAACCGGCCATCGGCGAGGCGATCGCGGCAGCCACCAGGCCGGTGACCAGTGCGATGGGTGCGGCCAGCAGGACCGGCAGCGCCGGGTCTCCGGCGCGCGAACGGGACGACCAGGGTCGGCCGGCCCTCGTCGGGCTCGGTGGCCTCTGCCATCGCCCCCGGTGGTGCGACCTCGGTCATCACCTCCTGGGTTGGCTCGGGCAGCGCTGCTTGCGCCCCGCGCCGTGTGCCATGGCGGTGACGGCGTCGCCGGCGGGGCGGGACCAGGGCCAGGACGATGCACAGGACGATGGCCGCCGCCGAGATCAGCAGGGCCACGTCGACCTGCCGCTGCGGGTGCCAGGTGAGGTCCACCTCGAGGGTCCCGTCGTGGACCGAGCCGGCCACCGATGCCGGATCGATGCGCCACCCGTTGGCGAATGCGTCGATGAGGACGGGGTGGCCGAGGTCGGGGCCGCCGGGCACCCGGGCCCCCCATCCGGAGTTGAGGCTCTCGCCGAGGACGAGGTCGAACGGTGCCGCACCCGGTGCGGTGTCGATCCCGGTCACGGTGAGGCGGAGCGCGGTCGCCGTGGTCCGATCGACGGTCACCGCCGGCGACGGAGCCACCGTCGGCGGCTGCACCTCGGTGGGGGAGACCAGCGGCATGGCCCCACCACCGGGGGCCGAGTCGAGCACCAGCTGGTCGATGTCGAACCCGGTCGCCTGGCCGAGCGCCGAGCGGAGGACGTGGCTGCCTCCGGCGAGGGCGAGCCCGTTGGCGTCGGGACCGCAGAGCGAGAGAGTGAGCGCCTGGCGGTCGAGGGCGGCCGCGCTGGACCCGGACACGCTCACCCAGAGGGGAGTCCCGTCGACGGTGAGGAGGTCACTTCGGCAGGAGACGGGGATGGTGGCGGGAACCGGCGAGGCAGAGACACCGGGGATCCCGATCTGGGCGATGCCGATGGGCAGGGTGATGGGTGTCTGGGAGTAGTAGTCCAGGGTGTCCTCGGCGGCCACCTTGTCGACAGTGACGCGGATGTTGCGCCCTCCGAGCTCCGGGAAGCTGACCGGCACGTCGACCACCGAGCCGTCCACCGGGCTGTCGGCCACCGGCGGGAGATTGACGGTGGCGCTGCCGTCGTCGGTGGCGATGGTCAGCTCGGTCGGGACCGAGTGCTTGCCGTCGGCCACGATCTGGAGGTCGAGATGATCGAAGGAGACCGGCTCCCGCAAGTGGTACTCGAGCCACTGCCCGACCTGCTGGGAGAGGCCGAATCCCGGCTCCCAGACCGTGCCGGGGTCGCCGCCGATGGTGGCCATGGCACCGGCACGCAGGTCGTTGGGGAGGCGCCCCCCCGAGTAGGCGACGGTCCCGGTGTAGTCGGAGCCGGGGCGCCCGACCAGGCGGTCGATCTCGTCGTCGGGGACCAGAGGGGAGATCCGCGCCTGTCCGGTCAGGGAGAAGGTCCTCGCGCGTCGGGAGCCAGAAGGTGCGGGCCAGGGAGGGTTCGGGATCCCGTCGCGGCGGGGTCCCCGAGGACCGCAGCCGGGTCATGACCAGGGTGAGCCGGTCGAACACCGAGGCCGGCCCGGTGGCCCGGAGGAGGTCCTGGGGCATCGACACGACCTCGTCGGCGGAGATACCCGGGATCCCGACCTCGGCGAATCCCACCGAGCTGCGCGAGCCGACCGGCGAGGAGGGGTCGGAGACGTGCACCCCGGCCACGGTGATCCGGAGCGTGGTGAACGTCCGGGCGGGGAAGGCGAGCACCTGTCCGGCCGGGGTCAGCGACGCCGGGCCCAGCGGGAGGGTGACCGGGTGGCGGCCGTCGAAGGTGAGGGTGACCGAGCTGATGGGCCGGTCCGGGAGCCCCGGTCTGGGGTTGGACGAGGAGGAGCGAGTGCTCGGTGCGTGGACGGAGCGAGCGCGACCTGCCACCACTGGCCGATCTGGGTGGCGAAGGAGTCGGTCAGCCATGCGGTCTGGGTGTTGCCGTCGAGCGCGGCGGCGGGGCGGTCCTCGGGCAGGTAGGTGATCGAGGAGCCGTAGGAGGAGGCGGTCACCGAGGAGATCCCCTGGAGGACGGTGGTGGTCTGGGCGTCGGGCGGCGCACCCGGGAACAGGTCGAGCGGCGCATCGCTCGGGTCGGCGGTGTCGGGCGGTTGGGAGGCGGTCTCGGTGTAGCCGGTGTTCTCGTTGAGCGAGTTCCACCGGTAGCCCCGCTTGCGGTTGGTGTCGGTCACCACCAGGTCGGCGGGCTTGCTCAGGACCGACTTCTGCAGGGACGGGTGGGTGTCCAGGGTGCCCGAGTAGAGGATGGTCGGGTTGCCCCGCAGCATGCCGACCGAGGACGCGGCGACGATGCCGCCGGCGTCGCCTGCGACGACGAGGGGATCGGTGGCCGACTCGGTGCGCACGATGGGCCGCGGATCGGTCACCGTGTAGGAGACGAGCGGAGACGGCCATCCCGCGTTGGGGGGGAGGGCCAGGTGCGCCTCGTCGACGATGGGGAGGAGGGGCACGTTCGGACGCGGTGTGCCGTAGTGGACCGGGTCGCTCAGGCCCGGCGGAGTGGTGACGAGCTGCTCGGCGAGCGCCTGGGGGTCGGGGGTGTCGTAGCGCTCGTAGGCCTGGTCGTACTGCACGAGCACGTCGCCGGCGCTGAGCAGCGACGCCATGGGTCCGAGGGTGTTCCAGTCCATCACCCCGTCCTGCAGCGGACCGTCGACCGCCTCGAGCACGTCGGCGGTCGGCAGGGATCCCATGATCTGCTGCTCGTGGGTCACGAAGGGCCGGGTCATGAGTCCCGGGTACACGGTGTCGATGGTGTCGCCCCACCGCTGGGCGGCGAAGTCGTTGCCGGGCAGCGCGTAGACCCGTGTCCCGGGGTGCGCCGAGTCGAGCGTGGCTGCCGCGTCGCGCACCGACTGGGGGGGCACCGCCGGCTGGGTGAAGCCGTCGGCGACGATCTGCCCGGTCCAGAGCGGGCTGGTGGCCGCGGCGACCGCGGCGACGACGAACGCCCCGGCGATCAACCCGGTCCTTCGCACCCGGAAGCTGAGCGCGCTCACGCCGGCGCCGAGGAACATCGCCAGGCCGAGCAGGACGACCGGGGACGCCCGGTCGGTCGAGCGCATGGCGAGACCCGCGGTCGTGTCGACCATGATCGCCTTGATGACCGAGCCGACACCCGACGGGTGGGCGTAGGGGTTCGGCCCGACGGCCAGGACCATGCCGACGACCGTGATCAGGATGAAGTAGGAGCGGTAGCGCCACCGGGCGATGAAGGCGGCGAGGAAGGCCAGGACCGGTACGGTGAAGCTGAGGGCGATGAGCCGGATGTTCTGGGTGTACGCGACCGAGTTCTGGGTCCAGGCGCCCACCCGGTCGGTGCCGTAGAAGTACCAGTAGCCGAGGCCGCGCAGGATCTCCGAGGCCAGCGAGGCCGCGCTGGTGGCCGGAACGGTCTCGGTGTACTTGAGGACGTTGACCCCGTAGGCGGCTTCGACCTGCAGCCCGACCGCCCACCAGAGCGAGACCAGGGCGGTCAGCCCGCCCACCTTCCAGGCCACACCCCAGGCCCGGCGCCAGGTGGCCTCGCGGCTGACCAGGACGGCGTAGGGCAGCCAGAGGGCCGGGGCGATGCCCACGTAGAGGATCGAGCTCGCGTTGATGCCGCTGACCAGGGCCACGACCAGCGCGAAGAGCGCCGGATAGCGCCAGCCGCCGCGGCGCAGGGCCAGGATGACGAAGGCCAGCATCCACGGGAGGCCCGACCAGGGCATGAGGATGACCGAGATCCGGCCCGAGTACTGGAGGACGTACGGGGTGAACATGTACCCGACCGCGGCCACGTAGCGTCCCGCTCCCGAGAGGCCGACCACCCGGCAGAGATAGAGCACGCCGGAACCGGCCGCATAGAGCAGGCAGGCCATCCAGAGCCGCTGGGCCACCCAGAGCGGCACGTGCAGCTCGGCCAGGACCCAGTAGAACGGTCCCATGGGCAGCAGGTAGCCGATGTTCTCGTGGGTGACGGTGCCGAGGCCCACGCTCGGGTCCCAGAGGGAGACCGCCTGTCGGATGTAGCGGCCGGGGTCGAGGTAGAGGTAGGTCTTGGTGTCGTCGGAGACCACCCCGGGCTGCGCGGCCACCATCGGGACCACTGCCAGCACGGCGAGCGCCAGGTAGTCCACCCGCGCCCGGAGCTTGCTCGGCGACCGGAGGTGGTCGACGAGGGTGCGGCCCCGGCCGGTGATCAGGGCGGTGGGCGCGTCGGGGGAGGGTTCGGAGTCCGGCACGAGTGCTCGGTAGTGTAAACAACCGCACCATCGGGACGGCATCACCGGGGGACGGACGCCCGAACGCAGGGTGGGGTGACCGCAGAGCCCGCCGACGGCCGCAGATCGGCGACACGGAGCGAACGGACCAGGGATCGACCAGCACGATGCACGACGCCAGATGAGCGAGCGGGTGGGAGAGACGGCGGCGGGAGCGCGCGCCGGTCGCCGGCTGACCGGCGAGCGGCCACTGGAGGGGGTGACCCCGGACTCGTTGCTCGCCCTCCACGCCGCCGGGTACCGGACCGTGATCGAGCGGCTCGGCGCGGGCACGGTGCTCGACGTGGGGTGTGGACAGGGATTCGAATCGATCGGGCTGGCGGCCGAGGACCGGCGGGTGATCGGCGTCGACTACAGCGCCGACGCCGTCGGGTCGGCACGTCGACGGTGGTCGGGCGATCGTTTCGTGGTCGCCCAGATGAACGCCCTCGCCCTCGGGATCGCCGGCGGGTCCGTCGGCTGGGCCTGCTCGTCCCACCTCATCGAGCACTTCGACCGTCCCGAGGGCCACGTGGCGGAGCTGGCCCGGGTACTGACCGGACGACGGGACCGCGTTCTTCCTCACCCCGAACGCGCCGGCCGACTTCGAGAACCCGTTCCACATCCACCTGTTCGACCCCGACGAGCTCGGCGCGCTCCTCGGGCGGCACTTCCACGAGGTCCGGGTCCAGGGTCTCGACGCCGTCCCCCAGGTGAAGGCCGACTTCGCCGCGAGGCGGGTCCGGGCCGGCAAGGTGCTCCGTCTCGACGTCCTCGACCTCCGCCACCGGATCCCGCGCTCCTGGTACGTCGGGATCTACACCCGGCTGCTCCCGCTCGCCTACAAGCTCATGGCCCGCGGGGACTCCGGCGGGTCGACCGGGATCACGGCCGACGACTTCTTCGTCACCGACGAGCTCGACGAGACCACCATGGTCCTGTTCGCCACGGCATCCCGCCCGCGGCGGGCGGGCTGAGCGGGCGGTCCGGCAGTGCTCGCGGTGGGCCTGACCGGGAACATCGGCGCCGGCAAGTCGACCGTGGCCCGGCTGCTCGTCGACCACGGGGCGGTGGTGGTCGACGCCGACCAGGTGGCCCGCGAGGTCGTCGAACCGGGTGCCCCCGCCCACCGGCAGCTGGTCGAGCGGTTCGGCCCGGGCGTTCTGGACCCGGACGGCCGGATCGACCGTCCCGCGCTCGCCGCGATGGTCTTCGGCCATCCCGAGGAGCTGGCGGACCTCAATGCGATCGTCCATCCGGCCATCGGGGTCGCGATGATCGAGCAGAAGGACGCCCACGCCGGCAGCGACCGCATCGTGGTCATGGACATCCCCCTGCTCAGGGTCGCCCACCGGGAACTGCTGTCGCTCGCCGCGGTCGTCGTGGTCGACGCACCGCCCGAGCTCGCCCTCGAGCGGCTGGTCGGGCAGCGGGGCATGTCGGAGGAGGACGCCCGGGCCCGGATGGCGGCCCAGCCGGATCGGGCGGAGCGCCTCGAGGGCGCCGACTTGGTGATCGACAATTCCGGCGACGTCGACCACCTGCACCACGAGGTCGACCGGGTCTGGGGTGAGCTCCTCGCACTCCGGCGCCGGGTTGCGGAGGCGACAGCACCCGACCGCCGGCTGATCGGGTCCGGCGTCACGTCCACGACCTCCTCGGCGGATCCGCGGCGGCCGTCGGCCGGTACCATCGCAGTCGTGCCCCCCTTCGAGGTCGTCTCGCCCTTCCGGCCGGCGGGGGACCAGCCCCAGGCCATCGCCGGGCTGGTCGAGGGGGTCGAACGCGGCGACCGGTTCCAGACCCTGCTCGGGATCACCGGCTCCGGCAAGACGGCCACCATCGCCTGGACCATCGAGGGCGTCCAGCGGCCGACCCTGATCATCGAGCCCAACAAGTCGCTGGCCGCACAGCTGGCCGCCGAGCTCAAGGAGTTCTTCCCGCGCAACCGGGTCGAGTACTTCGTCTCCTACTACGACTACTACCAGCCCGAGGCCTACGTCCCCTCCTCGGACACCTACATCGAGAAGGACTCGTCGATCAACGACGAGATCGACCGGCTCCGCCACGCCTCCACCTCGTCGCTGCTGCTGCGGCCGGACACCATCGTGGTGGCCTCGGTCTCCTGCATCTACGGGCTCGGCTCGCCGGACGAGTACCGCGACCGGATCGTCGCGCTGCGCCCGGGCGACGTGCGCGAGCAGCGGGACCTCCTCCGGCGCCTGGTCGACCTCCAGTACTCGCGGAACGACGTGACCCTCCAGCGGGGCCAGTTCCGGGTGCACGGGGACACGGTCGAGATCCACCCCGCCTACGAGAGCCGGGCGGTCCGGGTCGAGTTCTTCGGCGACACGGTGGAGCGGATCCGCCCGTTCGACGTGCTCACCGGCGAGATCGGCGACGACCTCGAGGACCTGGTCGTCTTTGCCAACACCCACTACGGGGCCGGTGAGGAGCGGCTGCGGACCGCCGTCCTCAGCATCGAGGACGAGCTGCGCTCCCGGCTCGCCGAGCTGCAGGAGGGAGGCAAGCTGCTCGAGGCGCAACGGCTCCGGATGCGCACCGAGTACGACCTCGAGATGCTCGCCGAGACGGGGGTGTGCAGCGGGATCGAGAACTACAGCCGACACCTCGACGGGCGGTCACCGGGGGAGGCCGCCGTTCACCCTGCTCGACTTCTTCCCCAAGGACTTCCTGGTGGTCCTCGACGAGAGCCATGTGGCGGTCCCCCAGCTCCGCGGCCAGTTCGCGGGCGACCGCTCCCGAAAGGAGACCCTGGTCGACCACGGGTTCCGCCTCCCCTCGGCCATGGACAACCGGCCGCTGCGATTCGAGGAGTTCCTCGAGCGCACCGGCCAGATCATCCTGCTCTCGGCAACCCCGGGACAGTGGGAGTTCGAGCACAGCACGAACGTGGTCGAGCAGGTCATCCGACCGACCGGCCTGGTGGACCCGGAGGTGGACATCCGGCCCACCACCGGCCAGATCGACGACCTGCGCGAGCGGATCGACGCGACCGTGGCCGCCGGCTACCGGGTCCTGGTGACCACCCTGACCAAGAAGATGGCCGAGGACCTCACCGATTACCTCGCCGAGCAGGGGGTCCGGGTCCAGTACCTGCACTCGGACGTGGACACCATGGCCCGCATCGAACTCCTCCGCGAGCTGCGCCTCGGAGTCTTCGACGTGCTGGTGGGGATCAACCTGCTCCGCGAGGGCCTCGACCTCCCGGAGGTGGCCCTGGTGGCAATCCTCGACGCCGACAAGGAGGGGTTCCTCCGGTCGACCTCGTCCCTCATCCAGACCATGGGCCGGGCGGCCCGCAACGTGCACGGCCGGGTGGTGATGTACGCCGACACGCTGACCGGGTCGATGACCGACGCCATCGGCGAGACCCAACGTCGTCGCGCACGTCAGATCGCCTACAACACGGCGCACGGCATCGACCCGCAAACCATCACCAAGTCGGTCACCGACATCCTCGAGCGGGTGAGGGACGAGTCGTTCAGCGACGGCGGCACCATGCCCGGCACGGTCCCCGGCCGTGGGGGAAGGGGCCGCGCCGCGCAACGCGGGAGGGGCGGCCGGCGGGTGGGGGTCGACCCGCGGGCGGCGGCGACCGGGATGGCCCGCGCGCTCGGCCCCGACCCGGACGAGCTCTCCAGCCTCATCCACCGGCTGAACGCCGAGATGGCCAAGGCCGCCGAGGAGCTCCGGTTCGAGGAGGCCGCGCTCATCCGGGACGAGATGGCCGAGCTCCGGGCGCTGCTGGCGAGGGACCCGGTGGACGGCTCGGCGGTCCTGGCCGGAGCCGCGACCGAGGAGGAACTCACACCCTCCGACTGAGGCTCCACGTTCCGACCCCGGGTCCGGCCCGCGCGATCGTCGGCGCCCGCCGGGGTTGGGTCCGGGCGCCGGTATCCTCACCGCCATGGCTGATCGATTGGTGGTGCGGGGCGCGCGCGAGCACAACCTCCAGGACGTCTCCCTCGATCTGCCCCGCAACCGCCTGATCGTCTTCACCGGGCTGTCGGGATCGGGGAAGTCATCGCTCGCGTTCGACACCATCTATGCGGAGGGCCAGCGACGGTACGTGGAATCGCTCTCCGCCTATGCCCGGCAGTTCCTCGGGCAGATGGACAAGCCGGACGTGGACTTCATCGAGGGGCTGTCACCGGCCATCTCGATCGACCAGAAGTCCGCCTCGCGCAATCCGCGCTCGACGGTGGGCACGGTGACCGAGGTCTACGACTATCTGCGCCTGCTCTACGCCCGGATCGGCAAGCCCCACTGCCCGACCTGCGGACGGCCTGTCGCCCGGCAGAGCCCGCAGCAGATCGTCGACCGGATCCTGGACATGGAGGACGGGACCCGATTCCTCGTGCTGGCCCCGGTGGTCCGGGGCCGCAAGGGCGAGTACGGGGCACTTCTCGACGACCTCGCCAAGCAGGGCTTCGCCCGGGTGCGCGTCGACGGGGTGACCGTCGAGTTGTCCGAGCGGGGTGCGGTGGACCTGGCCCGCTACGAGCAGCACACCATCGAGGTGGTGGTGGACCGGCTCATCCGGCGGGATGACATCCGCCGCCGGCTGACCGAGTCCATGGAGACGGCCCTCTCCCTGGCCGAGGGGGTGGCGGAGATCGTGGTGGTGGATGCCGACGGCACCGAGCAGGAGGCCATCACCTTCAGCCAGCATCTCGCCTGCACCCATTGCGGGATCAGCTTCGAGGACCCCTCCCCCCGCAACTTCTCGTTCAACTCCCCCTATGGGGCCTGCCCGGAGTGCACCGGGCTCGGGACCAAGTTCGAGGTCGATCCCGAGCTGGTGGTGCCCGACCCGGGCAAGTCGCTGTCCGAGGGCGCTCTTGCGCCCTGGTCCGGGGCTCGCAGCGAGTACTTCTCGGGGATGCTCACCGCGGTCGCCGACCTCGGCGCCTTCTCGGTGGACGACCCCTGGGAGTCGTTGACCAAGGCGCAGCAGAAGCTCCTCCTCTACGGCGCGGGCGGCAAGCAGGTCCACCTCAGGTACCGCAACCGCTACGGTCGGCAGCGCTCCTTCCACTCGTCCTACGAGGGCATCGTGCCCTGGCTCGAGCGCCGGCACGGCGAGGCCGACTCCGATTTCCCGCGCGACCACCTCGAGGGCTATCTCCGCGAGGTCCCCTGCCCGGTGTGCAAGGGGGCCCGCCTCCGGCCCGAGTCCCTGGCGGTCACCGTGGGCGGTTACAACATCTTCGCCCTCTGCTCGCTGCCCATCGGGCGGGCGGTCGAGGTGGTCGGCACCCTCGACCTGTCCGACCGCGACCACCTGATCGGCGACCGCGTCTTCCGTGAGGTGCAGGAGCGGATGCAGTTCCTGCTCGACGTCGGCCTCGACTACCTGACACTGGCCCGGTCGGCGGCCACCCTGTCCGGCGGGGAGGCGCAGCGCATCCGGCTCGCCAGCCAGATCGGCAGCGGCCTGGTCGGTGTGCTCTACGTCCTCGACGAGCCGTCGATCGGCCTCCACCAGCGGGACAACCAGCGGCTCATCGGCACCCTGAAGCGCCTCCGCGACCTGGGCAACACGGTCATCGTGGTCGAGCACGACGAGGAGACCATCAGGGTCGCCGACCACGTGGTGGACGTCGGGCCCGGGGCGGGGGAGCACGGCGGCAGGATCGTGCACTCCGGACCGGTGGCCGGGCCGGGCGGCCTCATCTCCAACCCCGACTCGCTCACCGGTCAGTACCTCTCGGGGAAGCGGTCGATCCCGGTGCCGGCGATGCGCCGGAAGGGGAGCGGGGAGCGACTGACGGTCGTGGGGGCCCGCGAGCACAATCTCAAGGACCTGACCGTCGACTTCCCCCTCGGCCGCCTCGTGGCGGTCACCGGTGTGTCCGGGTCGGGCAAGTCGACCCTGGTCAACGACATCTTGTTGCGGTCCCTGGCCAAGCACGTCCATCGGGCCACCGCTCTGCCAGGCCTCCACCGCTCGATCTCGGGGGTGGCCCATGTGGACAAGGTGGTCGAGGTCGACCAGGCCCCCATCGGGCGGACACCGCGCTCGAACCCGGCCACCTACACCGGGGTGTTCGACTACATCCGCAAGCTGTTCAGCCAGACCTCCGAGGCCAAGGTGCGCGGCTACCTGCCGGGGCGGTTCTCCTTCAATGTGAAGGGGGGCCGGTGCGAGGCGTGCTCGGGCGACGGCACCCTCCGCATCGAGATGCACTTCCTCCCCGACATCTACGTCCCCTGTGAGGTCTGCCACGGGGCGCGCTACAACCGCGACACCCTGGAGATCACCTTCCGGGGGAAGAACATCGCCGACGTGCTGGACCTCTCCTGCGAGGAGGCGCTCGCGTTCTTCGCCGCCCAGCCACCCATCGCCCGGCACCTCCAGACCCTGGTCGACGTGGGCCTCGGCTACATCCGGTTGGGACAGCCGGCGACGACCCTCTCCGGGGGCGAGGCCCAGCGGGTCAAGCTCTCCTCGGAGCTGAGCCGGCGGTCGACCGGGCACACCCTCTACGTGCTCGACGAGCCGACCACCGGCCTCCACTTCGACGACGTGCGCAAGCTGCTCGACGTGCTCAGTCGCCTGGTGGACCAGGGGAACACGGTCATCGTGATCGAGCACAACCTGGACGTCGTCAAGAGCGCCGACTGGATCGTGGACATGGGCCCCGAGGGTGGCGACCGGGGAGGCAGGGTGGTCGCCGAGGGAACCCCGGAGCAGGTAGCGGCCATCGAGGCCAGCTATACCGGGGCCGTGCTGGCCCCGCTGCTCGGGATCGTCCCCGGCAGCTCCGGCCGTGCCCGGGCCAAGCCGGTCAGAACCACCAAGGCGGCCAAGGCGGCCAAGGTGGCGGAGTCGGCCAGGGTCGCCAAGCCTGCCAAGGTAGCGAAGCAGGTTCCGTTGCCCCTGAAGCCCTCGGCCAGGCCGGTCCGGACGGCCAAGGTCGCAAAGGCGACCAAGGCGGGCAAGGCGACCAAGGCGACCAAGGCGGGCAAGGCCGGCCAAGGCGGGGGTTGCTTCGTCCAACGGCAAGGTGCGGGCGTCACGGGGTGCGAGGACCGGCTGACGGTCGGCCGTGACGGTCAGCAGGGGACGGGTACGCCCACGGGCCCGGGATTCAAACAGTGGCCAGCATGCGCTCCAAGGCGACCCGTGCCCAGACGGCGGTCTCCTCGTCGACGGTGATCCGGTTACGCACCTCACCCTCGACCAAACCCTCGAGGACCCAGGCCAGATGTGCGGCGTCGATCCGGAACATGGTGGAGCACGGGCACACCAGCGGATCGAGCGAGACCACCGTCTTGTCGGGGTGCTCTGCGTCGAGACGGTGCACCAGGTGGATCTCGGTCCCGATTCCCAGCACGGAGCCCGGTGGGGCCTCCTCGACCGCCCGGATGATGTAGTCGGTCGAACCGACCTGATCGGCGAGTTCGACCGCGTCGTGCGCGCACTCCGGGTGGACGACGACCACGCCGGCCGGATGCGAGGCCCGGAAATCGGCGATGTGCTCCGGTCGGAATCGCTGGTGCACGGAGCAGTGGCCCTTCCAGAGCAGCAGGGTGGCCGTCTTGAGCGTGCGGTCGTCCAGGCCCCCGGCGTCGAGGCGAGGGTTCCACACCGCCATGTCGTCCTCGAGGTAGCCGAGGTCGTAGCCCGTGTTCCGTCCCAGGTGCTGGTCGGGGAAGAACAACACCTGTTCCCCGCGGCCACTTCCTGCACCGCCGGTCCCGAGGGCCCAGCTCAGCACGGCCCGGGCATTGGACGAGGTGCAGACCACCCCTCCGTGGCGCCCGACGAACGCCTTGAGAGCGGCTGACGAGTTCATGTAGGTGACCGGCACCAACCGGTCGATGTCGGTGACCCCGGTCAGGGTCTGCCAGGCGTCCTCCACGGAGTCGATGTCGGCCATGTCGGCCATCGAACAGCCGGCGTTGAGGTCGGGCAGGAGCACCTGCTGGTGGTCGCCGGTCAGGATGTCGGCCGACTCCGCCATGAAGTGGACCCCGCAGAAGACCACGTACTCGGCCCGGGTATGGGTGGCCGCGATCCGGGAGAGGCCGAACGAGTCGCCCCTGGCGTCGGCCCAGGTCATCACCTCGTCCCGTTGGTAGTGATGGCCGAGGATGATCAGCCGCGGGCCGAGAGCCGCCTTGGCCTGGCGGATCCAGGTGGACAGGTCCTCGGGTCCGGCCGATGAGTACCGATCGGGTAGGGCCTCTTGCAGACGGAGCATGTCGGGTCTGACCTCCTTGGGGAGGCGCTCCGGTCAGTGGCCGGCGGGGACAGCCTGGTCGCCCATCCGCGGGGTTGTCGGCCCCGGAGCGATAGATGTCGCCGGAAACCAGGCCGGCGTACGCTCAGTGTACTGCGCCGGGTCCGGCGACGCTCTGGGAGCCGCCGCCGACCCGGAACGCGCCGGCGGCACGGCACACTGGTCGTGTGACGACCCGACCCCTGCCCGGCAGCGTGCCCGACGCCCCCGGGTCGTACCAATTCGTCGACCGTGACGGTCGGGTGCTCTACGTCGGGAAGGCCAAGTCACTCCGTCAGCGCATCAATTCGTACTTCCAGGACCCGGCGAACCTCGGCCCGCGCACCGCCCAGATGATCGGGCAGGCCGACCACGTCGAATGGGTCGTCGTGGGGTCCGAGGCCGAGGCCCTTCTGCTCGAGCACAATCTCATCAAGGAATTCCAGCCCCGGTTCAACGTCCGGCTGAAGGACGACAAGAGCTATCCGTGGCTGGCTCTGACGGTCGACGACGAGTGGCCGCGGCCGGCCGTGGTCCGAGGGCGCAAGCGCAAAGGGGTCCGGTACTTCGGGCCGTACCCCAACGTCGGTGCCATCCGTGAGACCCTCGACCTCCTCCTCCGCTCGTTTCCGGTCCGCACCTGCTCGGACACCAAGTTCCGGCGTCACGAGCGCCTCGGTCGCCCGTGCCTGCTCTTCCACATCGAGCGCTGCTCCGGGCCGTGCATCGGCGCGATCGATCCGGCCGAGTACGGGCGTCTGGTCACCGAACTGACCGCCTTCCTGGTCGGGGACACCGTCCCCCTCGAGCGCGACCTCGAGGCGGAGATGAGCGAAGCCTCGGCGGCACTGGAATTCGAGCGGGCCTCCGTGCTGCGGGACAAGCTCGAAGCGGTCCGGGCCGCGGACGCGGTGCGGCAGATGGAGCTCGACCGGCCGGAGGACCTCGACGTGCTGGGGCTGGCCGAGGACGAGCTGGAGGCCGCGGTCCAGGTCTTCCACGTGCGGTCGGGCAAGGTGGTGGGCCGATCGGCGCTCTCTGTCGACAAGGTCGAGGAGCTCACGGCGGGCGAGCTCGTCGCACGCATCCTCGTCGACGTCTACGCGGACAGCCCGTCGGGGGTGCCCCGTCAGATCCTGGTTCCGACCGCGCCCGCCGACGCCGATGCGGTCTCGCAGTACCTGGCCGACCGCCGGGGCGGACCGGTCGTGGTCCGGGTGCCGGTTCGCGGACCCAAGCGCGCCCTCCTCGAGACGGTGGAGCGCAATGCAGCAGAATCCTTCGTGCGCCATCGTCTCCATCGGACTGCCGACCACAACAGCCGCTCCCGCGCCCTCGAGGCGCTGCAGCGGGAGCTCCACCTGCCGGACGCCCCCCTCCGCATCGAGTGCTACGACATGAGCCACCTGCAGGGGAGCGACTACGTGGGCTCGATGGTCGTGTTCGAGGACGGCCTCCCGAAGAAGAGCGACTACCGGCATTTCCGGGTCGCATCGGTACCGGGGAACGACGACTATGCGGCGATGGAGGAGGTGCTCACCCGCCGGCTCGAGGCGATGCTCGAAGACGAGCGCCCGGCGAGCGCCCGGTCCGGGGCGGAATCCGGTGATCCCCTCGCGGTGGGCACGGCGGCTCGGCCCGCCGCCCGGCGCCGGTTCGCCTACCCACCCCAGCTCCTGCTGCTCGACGGCGGGTTGGGACAGCTGCACGCCGGGATGGAGGTCCTCGAACGGCTGGGCCTCACCGACCGGGTGCCGATCGCCGCCTTGGCCAAGAGCTTCGAGGAGATCTACCGCCCGGGGAGCTCACAGCCGATCCGCCTCCCACGCCAGTCCGAGAGCCTCTACCTGCTCCAGCGCCTCCGGGATGAGGCACACCGGTTCGCCGTCTCGTACCACCGCACCGTGCGGGGCAAGCGGATGACGGTGGGCGCCCTCGACGGGGTCCGCGGGCTCGGGCCGAAGCGGCGCAACCGGCTGGTCGAGCAGTTCGGGGGCCTCGCTGAGCTGCGGAAAGCCTCCCGGGACGAGCTGACAGGCCTATCGTGGTTGCCGGGCGACGTGGGTGCGGCCGTGTTCGAGCGGCTCCACACCCCGCTGTCGTCCAGTCGAGAGCCGACCGGCAGGTGAGCGTGGACCAGTGAGCGAGTACTTGGTGGTGACCGGCATGTCCGGCGCGGGTCGGTCCACCGCGGGTGCGACCCTGGAGGACCTCGGGTGGTTCGTCATCGACAACATGCCGTCCGCCCTCATCGCCAAGGTCTCCGAGCTGGTCGACGGCACCGGGTCGGAGATGGAGCGGATCGCCTTCGTGGTGGGCCGGGGAGGCGGCGATCTCGACGACGTGCTTCCGGCGGTTGACGCTCTCGTGGCCGGCCGGAACCGGGTCAGGGTCCTGTTCCTCGACGCGCCGGATGACGTCCTCATCCGGCGTTTCGAGGGAACCCGCCGCCGCCACCCCCAAGCCGCCCGCGGGGTGGTCGACTCGATCGCCGACGAGCGGCGACTTCTCGGAGCTCTCCGGGACCGGGCCGATCTGGTGATCGACACCGGGGAGCTCAACGTCAATCAGTTGCGCACCCGGCTCATCGAGGTCTTCGGCGGCGACGAGCCGGGTAGCACGATGCGCACCTCGATCGTCTCTTTCGGGTTCAAGCACGGGGTCCCGCTCGACGTCGACCTCATGTTCGACTGCCGCTTCCTGCCCAACCCCTACTGGGACGAGGATCTCCGCCAGCACAGCGGCCTCGAGCCCGAGGTGCGTGCCT
Organism: uncultured Acidimicrobiaceae bacterium; assembly: GCA_963769775.1. Lineage (GTDB taxonomy): Bacteria > Actinomycetota > Acidimicrobiia > Acidimicrobiales > RAAP-2 > Bog-756. The sequence goes on from CAVYNC010000010.1 coordinate 168,560, forward strand.
TCGTGCTCGAGCGGCCGGAGACGGCCCGGTTCCTGGAAAAGCTCGACGACCTGCTCACCATGCTGATCCCCTCCTACGTCAAGGAGGGGAAGTCGTACCTGACGGTGGCCATGGGGTGCACCGGAGGACGGCACCGATCGGTGGTCCTTGCCGAGGAGCTCTCCCGCCTGCTCGACGCCCGCGGGCTACCCACCACCGTCTTCCACCGGGACGTCGACCGGTGAGTCGCGCGGGGGGGCACAGCCACCGATCACGGGGGAACCCCGGGTGGTGGCGATCGGCGGCGGCCACGGACTGGCGGCCACGCTGCGGGCAGTCCGCTGTTACACCGAGCAGGTGACCGCGATCGTGTCGGTCGCCGACGACGGGGGATCGTCGGGCCGGTTGCGCGAGCTGCTGCACATCGTCCCCCCCGGGGATCTCCGCAAGTGCCTCATCGCGCTGGCCAAGCCCGGGTCCGCGCTGGCCCGGGCCTTCGATTTCCGGTTCGCCGACGAGGAGCTGGCCGGGCACTCGTTGGGCAATCTGGTCCTCGCCGGCCTGATGGAGGGCGCAGCCGGGCCGGTGGAGGCCCTCGACGAGGCCGGCCGCCTCCTCGAGGTCCGGGGCCGGGTCCTGCCGGCGACCACCGAGCCGGTGGTACTCAAGGCGGAGGCCGAGGGCGGGCAGGTCGCCGGACAGGTCGCGGTCATGGGGACCGACCACATCCGCCACGTCTCCCTGGTCCCGTCCGATCCGCAGGCACCGGCCGAGGTGATCGAGGCGCTCCACCGGGCCGATCAGATCGTGCTCGGCCCGGGATCCCTGTTCACGAGCGTCCTGGCCGCGGTGGCCGTCCCCCAGGTCCGGATCGGGATCGAGGAGTCGTCGGCGACCACGGTCTACGTCTGCAACCTGCGGACCCAGGACCCCGAGACCGCTTCGTACGACGTGGCCGGGCACGTGACCGCCCTGGTCAACCACGGAATCTCGGTCGATGTGGTGCTCTGTGACACGGCGTCCATGGAGGTCGGCGCCTGCCCCGCCCCGGTGGTCGACGTACGCCTGGCCAAGGCCAACGGGCGGGCCCACGACCCGTCCAAACTGGCGTCCGCCCTCTCCGATCTGCTCGGATGATGGCCCCGAGGCCCGGAATGCCCTACCGTGGACGTGCTCCGCTCGTCGGAGGGGCACAGGGAGCGGGAACCCGTATACGACGGGTGCGCGTGGCTGAGCGAGGAGTGAGGCAGTAGAGCAATGACCGTACGGATCGGCATCAACGGCTTCGGCCGCATCGGCAGGCACTTCCTGCGGGCCGCCCGGTCGCTGGGCGCCGACCTCGAAGTGGTCGCCATCAACGACCTCACCTCGCCGGAGACCCTCGCCCACCTCCTCCGCTACGACTCGACCCACGGCCGCCTGGGGGCCGAGGTCACGGTGACCGACGGTGCCATCGTCCTCGACTCGGGTCCGATCGAGGTGCTGGCGGAGCGCGATCCGAAGGCCCTGCCGTGGGACCGTCTCGGAGTCGAGCTGGTCATCGAGTCGACCGGGCTCTTCACGTCACGGGAGTCGGCCGCCGCGCACCTCGAAGCCGGTGCGACCCGGGTGATCATCTCGGCTCCGGCCACCGGCGTGGACGCCACCTTCGTGGTCGGGGTCAACGACGACCAGTTCGATCCCGCACATGACTTCGTGGTGTCCAACGCCTCGTGCACCACCAACTGCTTCGTCCCCCTGGTCAAGGTCCTCGACGACGCCTTCGGCATCGAGTCCGGTCTGATGACCACGGTGCACGCGTTCACCAACGACCAGAACCTCCTCGATCTGCCGCACCGGGACCTGCGCCGGGCGAGGTCGGCCGCGATCAACATCGTGCCCGCCTCCACCGGCGCCGCCCGCGCCACCGGCCTCGTGCTGCCCGCCATGCAGGGCCGGCTGGACGGGACCGCTCTGCGGGTGCCGGTCCCGGACGGCTCCATCACCGACTTCACCGCGCTCGGTACCCCGGTCGGTGACCGTCGAGGAGGTCAACGCGGCGTTCGCCGCGGCAGCCTCGTCGGGTCCCCTGTCCAAGGTGCTCGAGTACACCGAGGACCCGATCGTCTCGACCGACATCGTCGGAAGCCCGGCGTCGTGCACCTTCGACTCCGGTCTGACCATGGTGATGCCCTCGGCGTCGGGTGTCTCGTTGGTCAAGGTGCAGGGGTGGTACGACAACGAGTGGGGGTACGCCAACCGTCTGGTCGACCTCTCGCTGGTGGTCGGCGCGAAGGCGTGAAACTCGGAGCCAGCGGGGCTCGCAGGACGAACAGGGCACAGCTCGGAGCAAGAGGAGAGGGGATGCGGAGATGAGTGAGGGTGGGGACAATCCGTTAATCCGGGGATTGCCGCTTCTCGACGACCTGCCCGACCTCGAGGGTGCGAGCGTCCTGGTCCGGGTCGACTTCAATGTGCCATTGCGGCCGTGCGAGGGCGAGCCCGCCTCCGTCACCGACGACTTCCGCATCCGGGCGACCCTCCCGACGCTCGATTACCTCCTCGACCACGGCGCATCCGTCACGGCGTGCACCCATCTCGGCCGACCCGATGGTGTCGTCGACTCCCGGTGGGAGATCGGCCCTGTGCGGGAGGACCTGGCCCGGCTCGCGCCCAAGGTGGAGCTGCTGGAGAACCTCCGTTTCGATCCGGGTGAGACCTCGAACGACCCCGCCTTCGTCGAGAAGCTGGTCAACTCGCACGACGCCGTACGTCAACGACGCATTCGGGGTCTGCCACCGCCGGCACGCCTCGGTGGTCGGGCCTCCCGCCTACCTGCCGAGTGCCGCCGGCCTCCTGCTCCAGCGTGAGATCGATGCCCTGGGAGTGCTCCTCGGGTCCCCGAGACGGCCGTTCGTGGCGGTGGTGGGAGGAGCCAAGGTCGCCGACAAGCTCGGAGTCCTCGAGGCGCTGCTCGACCGGGTCGACGCGCTCGCGGTCGGCGGTGCGATGGCGTTCACCTTCCTGGCGCCCAGGGTCACCAGGTCGGGGGTTCGATGGTGGACCAGGATCGGATCGACGACTGCGCCAAGCTCCTCGCGTCCGGGACCCCGATCCTGCTCCCGACCGACATCGTGATCCTCGAGCCCGGTGCCTCGTTCGGATGTGACTGCACGGGGGGCACGCTGCGGACGGTCGGCTTCGATGTCCCCGACGGGTGGCAGGGACTGGACATCGGCCCCGAGACGGCGGCCGCCTATTCGGAGCTCGTCGCCGGCGCCGGCACCGTGCTCTGGAACGGGCCGATGGGTGCGTTCGAGGACGCCCGCTTCAGCGCCGGCACCTCGACGGTGGCCCGTGCGATCGCCGACAGCAGCGCGTTCACCGTGGTCGGCGGTGGGGACAGCGCGGCTGCCGTCGACGAGCTCGGGCTCGCCGACCGGATCAACTTCATCTCCACCGGCGGGGGAGCGGCGCTCGAGCTTCTCGAATTCGGCGACCTCCCGGGACTGGCCGCTCTGCGGGGAGCTTCCAACGCGCCCCAGTGTCGGGGTCGCGCGGGTTCAGCCAAACCGTGAGCGGCCGGGCACGCACCGCCGTCCGCTGGTGAGCGGCAACTGGAAGATGAACTTCGATCACCTCGAGGCCATCCACGCCGCCCGCGACCTCGGGTTGCGGCTGCGCCCGGCCGATGTGGGCGCGGTGGACGTCTCGGTCCACCCGCCGTTCACCGATCTCCGTTCGGTCCAGTCGGTCCTCGAGGGCGAGGCAGTGCCGGTCGCACTCGGTGCGCAGAACTGTGCCGCCGAAGACGCCGGAGCCTTCACCGGAGAGGTGAGCCCGGTGATGCTGGCCAAGACTGCACGTCCGGTACGTGATCGTGGGGCACTCCGAACGCCGCCGGCTCTTCGGCGAGACCGACGAGGTGGTCGCGGCCAAGCTTGAGGCAGTCATCCGCAACGGGATGACCCCCATCTGCTGCGTCGGCGAGACGCTCGACGAGCGCGAGGCGGACTTGACCCGGGAACGGCTCTCGACCCAGGTGTCCGCCGCAATGGAGGCGGTCCCGGGGGAATCGGCGGGGACGATGGTGATCGCCTACGAGCCGATCTGGGCCATCGGCACCGGCCAGGCCGCGACGCCCGACGACGCCCAGAAGGCCTGCGCCTGGATCCGGGAGGTGGTGGCCGGGGCCTGCGGTCCCGAGGCGGCGGAGCAGGTCCGGATCCAGTACGGCGGCTCTGTCACCGCGGAGAACACCGAACCGTTGCTGACCTGCTCCGACGTGGACGGCGTCCTGGTGGGCGGGGCCAGCCTCGATGCCTCGCTCTTCGTCGAGATCGTCCGGGCCGCGGCCCGGGGCTGTCGCGTGAGTTTGGTAGCGTTTCCCTCGGTCTGGATCCTGAGTCTGGATTCCTGAGGAGGATGTCACCGTGCTGACCGCAGTCATCGTCGTGCTGCAGATCATCGCTTGTCTCGCGCTCATCTTCCTGATCCTCATGCACAGCGGCAAGGGCGGCGGGCTGTCCGACATGTTCGGTGGCTCGGTTGGGTCGGCCGCGGCCGGATCGACGGTAGTGGAGAAGAACCTCGACCGGATCACCGTGACCGTGGCCGTGATCTTCGCCTTCACCAACATCATTCTTCTGTTGCGCCTGCAGTGAGCAGTTCCGGCGCCGAGCCCGTCGAGCGCCGGTCCCGGGTTCCGTCGATCTGGAGGGAGCGCCGCGCCCGGTGGACGCTGCCCCTCGTCATCATCGTGATCATCGGCGTGGTGGCCACTCGTGGACCATCTGGACTCGCACGGATCAGCCAGGTCGACCAGCCTGGCGCACCGGCCCTGGTGGCCGCCACCGGCGGGTCGGCTGTGGTGCACCTTGCCGGCCCGTGGTCGGGCTTCAACCCGAACACCCCGAGCGGGGCCCGGTCGTCGTCGCCGACGCTCCTGGCGTCGGTGCTCCCGAGTGCCTACGTGATCACACCGAAGTTGGTCCCCGAGGTCAATACCGACCTGCTCACGAGCGTGGAGGCGACGTCGACATCGCCTCTGACCATCCAGTACGTGATCAACCCGAAGGCGGTCTGGTCTGACGGCGTGCCGGTCACCGCCGACGACTTCATCTACGCGTGGGAGTCCCAACGCGGGACCGGGGTGGACGTCGACGGGCAGCCGGACCGGGTTGCCTCCACGCTCGGGTACCGGGACGTGAGCTCGGTCACCGGTAGTCACGACGGACGGACGGTGACGGTGGTGTTCGCCACCCCCTTCGCCGATTGGCGGATCATGTTCGACCACATGGTCCCGGCCCATATCGCTCGCCAGGTCGGATGGAACACCGGCTTCGCCCGGTTCGACCCGGCGGTCGACCTCTCGGCGGGACCGATGATGCTCGCCTCGGTCGGACCGGGCGGAACCGCCACGCTGGTGCGCAACCCGCATTGGTGGGGTACCCCGGCGGTGCTCGAAAGGTGGTCGTGTCCGCACGCTGGCGTCCGTCGAGTTGGGTCGGGCCCTTGGCGACGAGCAACGACGCGATGTCCCAGCCGTTCCGGTTCGACCTCGATTCCCTCAGCGCGGTGACCGGCCTGCCCAACACGCAGAGCTTCATCAAGCCCTCGCTCGACCTGCTGTCCCTCGAGTTCAACTGACGCTCGCCCGTGACCGGTCAGGTGGCCGCCCGACAGGCCATTGCCCACGCCATCGACCGGACAGCGCTGCTGGACCAAGACGCTTCGGAGGCGTCGATCCCGACCTGGTCGTCAACCAGGACCACCTGGCGGTCGCCGGGCAGACCTCCTATGACGCGTCGACCGCGGCGGGGGAGTACGCCCAGGCTGAACCTGGCTCCACGGATCGCTGCTCAAGAGCATCGGGTATCGACCGGACGCTCCGGGACCTACGTCGACGCCACCGGGAAGCCGTTGACGCTCCGGATGGCGGTCGAGGAAGGAGATCCGTGGATCGAGGGGGTGGCTGACGCCATCGCCGCCCAGCTGCGTGGCGGAGGGCATCACCGTCACGGTGTTCCCGGTCGACGGCATGGCCGGTGTGGCGGCGGCAGCGGCGGCCAACGCCTACGACATGGCGCTGGTGACGCGGACCTCGGGTCCGTTCCAGTCGGTCACCCAAGGGTGGTACTCGGACGGGGCAGAGCCATCCGGGTGTCGACGACAGCCAGAACTGGAGCCTGTTCGACGACCCGCAGGTCGACCAGCTGTTCGTCGCAGGCCGCCCAGGACCTCAACCCGGTGACCGGTGCGCGCCGTCTACGCCCAGATCGACGACCAGCTCTGGGACCAGATGGTGGCGCTGCCCCTGTTCGGTGAGCCCGGACTGGTGGCCAGCGGGGTCCAGGTGGCCAACGCCGGCTACAACCCCTCTGTCGACGGGGTGCTCTGGAACGTGGCCGAGTGGACGCTCCTCAGAGCCCGGACCGCCGAGTGGTCAGCAGTGAGCAGGCGGGTTCCGTCGTGTTTCCTGGTGCCGGGATGGTCGTACCCGACGGCCGGGACGGCGCTCGTGGCGCGCTACCATGCCCTTCGCCCCGATGCATGATCGGTGCCACTTCGTCGGAGTGGCGGAATAGGCAGACGCGCTAGCTTGAGGGGCTAGTGCCCGAAAGGGCGTGGGGGTTCAAGTCCCCCCTCCGACACCCATTCTGACCAGGTTCTTTTGTGCCGTCACCGCTTGGGAGCCGACCTCCTGGAGTGCGCTTGTCATCCAGTTGTCATCGCGATTGGAGCCCGGCCTTCCTCACAGCGAGGACCTGGACCACGAGCTCCGGAGCTTCGGCTACGAGATGAGCCCAACAGGCAGGCCGAAGTACGAGGGGAAGGGGGCCCATGACGACCTCGTGACTGCCCTGTCCCTTGCCCTCTGGGGTGCGGAACGTGGGGTCGGCACCGGGGCATCCTTCAGTGAGTTCATGCGGAGGGACTCGGCCCGCCGCCGGGGCTACATGGACCAGGTGTATGGATGAAATGACGCCCTTAGCCGAATCACCGATATGTGACTTCAAGTCCGGGTTGCCGGGGACCGATATTTCAGGCATGGCCGTGGAGACGGGGAATCTAAGGGAATGCGACTTGCGTGGTCGCAACCTGACTGGTGCCGACTTGTCTGGCGTGGATCTAACAGGCGCCAACCTCTACTTGGCCACTCTGACAGGCGCCAACCTCAGTGGTGCCATACTCACCGGCGCGAACCTGACCTGGGCCGACCTAACTGGGGCAAATCTGAGGGCTGCAGACCTTACCGGTGCAAACTTGCGGGAGGTCGACCTGAAAGACGCAGACCTTTCCGGAGCAAATCTGAACGGCGTTGAGGGTCTCGGTGGCACCATGACGGAGTTCAGACGGTCGGACTTGGCGGACACACGAAGCCGTGCCCGAGCGTCCGTGGGCGGCCCTGATCTTTCAGGTGCCAATGCCGCTGCCATCAGAGCCGAGCTAGTCTCCACCGGTCGCCGTGAAGAAGCAGCGGTTGAAGCAGTGGTTGCAGTCGAGCGAGCAGAGCACTCCGTAACCGGATGGCGTCGACGGATCCCGGGCTGGGCGATTCTCATATTCTGTCTGTCTGCAGTTGTGGTAGCGGCGAACAACCCATCGGCCAACGTGCACTCGGGGCTGAAGGTGCTGGCCGATGCAGCGTGGATCATTGCCGCCGGAGTCATCTTCGCCGATTACGTCCTGCACGGACAGAAGGTCTGAGTCAGCCTGGCGACGCATAGACCCGCGTGGGTGGCGTCCCGCTGACGGTGTAAAAGCTGTTGGACGCGGGTTCCTGGTTGATGAGGTTACGCGACGGCAGTGACGGTCTCGGCCTCCTCGTGTTCGTTGTCGGGGGGCGCAGTGATCGAACGAGGTGGCTCGAGGAGCTGACGTCGGAGGTCAGCGAGCAGTCGCGTGGTTGCCGGCGTGTGCTTTACCCCCCGCCAACCCGCAGATGCCCGGTCGAGGACGGCCCAGACGAGGGAGAGGCAGCTGCGCTCACCGGGAAGTCGTCCGATGACCTTGACCCGGCGGCGAGTCTCGCCGAAGGTCCGTTCGATGAAGTTGGAGTGTCGGATGCGCTTCCAGTGCTCCTTCGGGAAGCGCAGGTAGACGGTGAGGCTGGCGACGTCGGTCGTCAGGCACTTCACGGCGGTCGGGTAGGTGGTGCCATAGCGCTTCTCGAAGGCACGGATCCGTCCCCGCACGACGTCGACGGCTGCTTGGCCGGCCGGTGGGTCGATGTCGTCGAAGAGCTTCCAGTACTCGGCCTTCACCTCGGGCTGGGCGACCTTCGGCACCTTGGCGAGCACGTTGCGCGCCCGGTGGACGAGGCAGCGCTGGCGGAGGCTCTTCGCCAGCACGACCTCGCACGCGCCGATCAGCCCCGGTGCCCCGTCGGAGACGACGAGCAGCGGTGGGGCAAGCCCACGGCCTCCGAGGTCGGAGAGGAAGCCAGCCCAGGCGTCATAGCTCTCGGACTCACCCGGCGCGAGTCCAATGAGCACCGGTGCACCCTCGGTCGTGATGCCCCAGGCGCAGAGCACCGGCTCGGCCGGGGATCCGGGATGAAACTTGAAGTGGCTGCCATCGAGGAACAGGTAGTCGAGGGTGACGCCCGAGAGGTCACGGCACCGCCAGGCGTCGAACTCCACCTTGATGGCCTCGCAGATCCGGCTCACCGTCGACTTGGACAGCGCGGCCTCCGATCCGAGGGCCTCGGCCAGGGCGGCTTCGACGTCACGGACCGACAGGCCCCGCACGAAGCTCGCGATCACGAGCGACTCCAAGGCGTTGGTCCGGCAGACCCCGGTCCCGAGCAGCCGGGAGGCGAAGGCCTCGTCGGTGCCCCGCAGCTTTGGACGCTCGAGCGTGATCGGACCAGAGGTGGTCTTGACCGTCGTCGGGCAGTGTCCGTTCCGACTGCCCTCCCGGGCCCGGTCGCCGCGGACATAGCGTTCCCGACCCAGGAACTCGCTGACCTCGGCCTCGAGGGCGGCTTGCATGAGGAGGCGGACGCCGAGGTGGGCCACCTCTTCGAGGACCTCGCCGAGCTCACGGTCGGAGGCGAACAGCTGGTCGATGTCGGCGCGGACGCGCTGGATGGGGGATACTCGTTTCGTCACGGGTGTGGGTTTCCTTTCTTTGCTTGTCAGGCTTGAAAGGAACCTACGCCCGTCTCACTTTTACACCGCGGAGGGGACGCCACCCCGCGTGCCCTGCCTAGGATTGAGGGCATGAGCGAGCCCGTCTGCCAGGAGTGCGGAGCGTCACTTATCGGCGCCTCCTATACCGGCGTTCCTCTCGAAATGCTCCAACAGGGAATGCGAACGGTTCCACGAGAAGATGGGCGACGATTGGGTCCTTACCGCCGATCCACCTGGTGCTGCGGGATAGGGCCTAGCTCTCGTCTCAGTGCCTGCCGTGGGCTGGATCACCGCCGCACGGGGTAGATCCGCTCCCAGTCCTCCTCGAGCCCGTCGCCGTGGTCCATGCACGCCGAGACCCAGTGCCGCCTCCCCGTTGCGTCAACGAACGTTCCCCGGAGCGAGACCGGCAGAGGGCAGTGGTGAGGCATCCCCTGCGCGCCGGGGACGGCGCTGGACACGAACCGGAAGCACCCGCCGGGGTCGGTGCTGAATGCCTCGGCGTAGTACGGGAACGGTCGCCTGCGTGGGCAGCGGTCCATCCCTTGAAGATAGCGCCGGGTTGTGCATCGGATCCCGGGGCGTTGCCCTCGGTGCCCGCGTATCATGGAACCGTGCGGTATCGGCGCTACTCCCTCAATCAGAAGGGCCCGAGCAGTGTGTCGGTCCTCTCGACCGGGCCGTACTTCTCGTTCCTCACTTGGGTCGGCATCGTCCTCGCCCCACTCTTCGCCGTCGCCATGCTGTGGGAGTTCTGGGCCTCGATGTTCGACTGGCATTTCGGGTCGGGCGGGATCTTCCTGATGATCTACACGTTCCTCGGTGCCGTCCTGGTGAGCCGACTCTCCGATGAGGTGGGCCGTACCGTGGGGCCGATCCTCTGCGGTTTGCTCGCCGCTCCACTGCTCATCCTCTCCGGCGGCCTGTACCGTGCATAGAGCCGAAACTCTCCCTCCTCCATCGGGTCCTGATTCTGTCCAACTACGCCAAGAGTCAGAGGCTGGCAGCGAAGGGCGCCGGTCGGCCACGGTGCGCCATTCGAGCTCCTACTGTGTGGCCCCGTGGGCGTATGGATTGCTGACCTCTGGATAGCCCCGCGACGGCCGAGAAGATCGAAGCCAGGCACCACCTGAGCCTCGACGACGTGGTGGAGGCCATCGTTCGGGTTCAGGGGCTCGGTACCGATGGCATGACCATCCTGACCGCGGACGACGCCTCCTGGTGCCGGTGACCGTCCAAGGTGTCCCGGTCCTGGTTGTCCTGTATCCTCGCGTCCACGATGCACATGGGGACGCGTGGGACCTGGGGACTGCCTACCGCATTGACCGCTGAACAGGTACGATCCAAGGAGTGCCCTTGAGCGATCACGTACACGATGGCGACTTCTTCGAGGAGGATGAGAGCCTCGAGGATCTAGCTGCCGCCTGGAAGCAGGGGAGCGACGAGGGACTGACCGTGGACCCTTCGGCTGGGCTTGTACAGCACGTGCCCGTCGGGGACCAGATCGGATTGCTCCGCTCTTCCTGCCCTTGGGATCCAATCTGCCCACGCCTCGCACTAGGGCACGTTTCGTGATGAGCACGACGCGACGCTGCCCGAGCTCTAACGCCTGAGCGTGCATGAGAATTACTCTCATCCTGGCCGACACGGGCCGCCGACGCCCGCTGGCTTGAGCCTTCTGCAGGTTGGGTGGAAAGCAACCTTCGGTTTTCCGCAGGGAGATGGGACGATCATCTTGCCGGAGCAGGCCGTTATCGTTTTTATTGAGGCTGAGTTCGGGGAAGTCAACCAGGTTTACGATGCCCACCTTCGGCTTTACAGGTCGGAACAGGAGAGATCCAGAAGTTTCAGACCCCAAATGGTTCAATCGATGCAGAGATCAGGCAGCAGGTTCTGATCACCGCAGGTTCTCGGCGCGTCAGCTGGCAGCGACAGTCTGGCCCCGATGCTCTTCAACTTCCCGGCCGGCAACATCCTCATCGATACTGTCCCGGGCTGGTATCGATGGGAGTGTTCACTCAACGACGCTGCGGCATCTAAGGGGTCGATGGAGTTCGGGGCGTTACAATGCACAGCCGACCCGCCGGTTTTCGGGCGATCCTTCGGCGCAGTGACGCTTGTGATCGCGATGTCATCACAACGCTACGCAGTGGACCCAAACTCGCCTCTCTAGTCACCTGGAATAGGCGGTCATCACTTTCTACCTGGACAAACTCGGTAGACCCATCGGACCTCGCAACGACTGTCCGATTGAGGGGCTAGTGCCCAAAGGGCGTGGGGGTTCAAGTCCCCCCTCCGACACGCACCTGAGTACACAGCAGTGCTGATGCTGTGACGAGCCGCTGAAAGGGGTCGTAGCGCAGCTGGACCCCCAATCGCCGTACAGGTGAGCTTTGCAGTTCGGGAGCAGCGGTGGCGCACAACCGCAATGTCACGGGCTTGGAGGCGAGGTTCCGAATCTGGTTCTTGGTCAGTGGCTCCTGCGGCGTTAGGCCCGCTTGGCGTCGCCTTAGCTCGGAGGCGTTCTGCTTCACTCCTCGGATCATCCACCGGCCACCACGGTTGCCTCGGCCCCGAGCCTCCAGGCTGCCCGGTGCTTTACCAGTCGCTCGCCACAGTCGGCGTGAGCTTCCTCGGGCAGCTTCGGCACGGGATGCATGCGACGTCATCGGTTTCACCGGCCGTAGCAGAGCTCGCAGGTGGCATCCGCAGGTTTCGGCTCTGATCGACAGGCACGCGGATCCAGGCATCGAGCGGGCGAGCGACGATGGCTGACTCTGGACGTAGACAGCGAGCGGGTGGTCCAACTCGTTGACTGGCGTACTCGCTCGGATACCGGCAGCGATAGACGGGCCGTGCCGTGAGCGTAGGTCCCTGCATCCTGCGGTTACAGGCGGCGCAATGGACGAGGCCGGACAGCGGATACCACGGCTTTTGTGACTTAGCTTTCTGGGTGCCGGGCTGTGAACGGCGGCGTTCATGCGAACTTGAACGCGACGTGAAGTCCTCCGGAAGTCACGAGTGGACTTGGCGCGTAAGTCATTGCGATTTACGCGACCTTCAGGGGTCGGCCGTCATAAGGTCCATCGGGACTGCGTGGCCTTGCGGTTGTAGTCGTCATAAGGCAATCACCCGTGCCGCCAGCTCGTCGGTTGAGGCGAACTCGCCGTGCTTGAGCAAGCGCCGCTCGAGGATGAGAAGAAGAGCTCAACCTGGTTCAGCCAGCTGGCGTGGGTGGGGGTGAAGTGCAGCGTGCACGCGGCGGTTCTGGTCCGGGACTTCCTCGACCTGGGCGGTCATGTGGGCGGAGAGGTGTTCTAGACTTGAATTAAACCCTGATGTCCCTACGAGGCGTCCTCTTCGATGATGAGTGAGGAGCCTAGCCGCTACCTCGCGCATCTTCACCAGCAACTCACGAGCCCGGCGGTCGTTGTCGATCCACGCGCTGTCGAGGGCTGCTTCTCGATCGTTCAGCCGCCGGTTGACGGTCTTGCCGTCCACCTTGGTGCTCCAGTGCCGATAGGGCCCGTGCAGCTTGGGCGGGTCCGCCGCGAGGCACAGTGTGGCTTGCCACAGCGGGTGAAGCGCGACGCGAGCGATCCTCGACGCGATGTACCGATGTCGGCCAACTGTTGGGCGACTCGCGGTAGCGATGCGCGTAGCCGTCGAGGCGCTGGGTCGTTCGCTTGGTAGCCATGGCTCTCCTGACCGAGTATCCCACTCCCAGAAGGATGCAGGTTGGTAATATTCAACAGATATACCAGGGCCTCGAGCAATGAGAGGCGACAACGCCACTCGA
>CAVYNC010000011.1:0-171599 GCA_963769775.1 uncultured Acidimicrobiaceae bacterium
GGCTCCGGCATCGAGGTGGCACTGTCCTGTGGCACGAGCGACCTTGGTCTCGTGCTTCGCCTGTCGCAAGAGGTCGGCCACCTCGTTCGCCCAGCCCTGGTCCCACACCACTCCGACGCCTTAAGTTCTCGCAGGTGGTGTGCGTTGCACAGGGCGTGGGTGACATCGAAGCGGCGGTAGGGACGCCAACCGTCGTGGACCGCGATGCCCGACATGTGGGCGATGACGCCGATGTCCTCCATGGCCACCGCGCCCCGCCGGGGGTGGCAGTCGAGCAGTGTCAATGCGGCGTTCGAGGCCCCATGGACCCAGGCCAGTCCGACACCCGGGCCCCGGTCTCGTCGAAGTGCACGGTGTCGGCCCCTCGCAAGCAGCACCCGTACGTGCTCGGTGAACTGGGTGGTGCCCTCGGCTGCCTCGCTGATCATTTTCGAGATGGCGCCGACGGAAACCTCTTGGCCCAACAGATCTTTGAAGAGCTGGGCCGTGCGCTCGAGGGGCACGTGCTGATGGACGGCGAGGTAGGCGGCCAGGGCCCGGACGCCGGGGCCGTAGACCGCGGGTGCACTGGCCGCTTTGGGAAAGGCGGCCTTGGTCTCGCACCCGCATGCACAACGCCGGCGTTCGGCCACATGCTCGGTCACCAAGAAGGCGATGCCGGGGAGGTCGAAGACTGGCGGTGTTCGGTGTCGACAGTCGGGGCGCCGCGAGCCCTGCCCCGCAGCTCTCGCACGGCGCGGCACATGGGTGACGATCTCATCGGGTTCGGCGACCTGGGCCAGGTGCTTGCCCTCCGTGCCGGGTTGCTTCCCCGGCTTGCGCTTGGCCGCCGCCCGGCGTTCGGCCCGACGAAGGCGGCTTGGAGAATCCTTCGGCCGACGGTGGCATCGACGAGTTGCGCGGGTGCGACCGAGACGCTCTTCGAGATCGGCGAGCCGTGCCCGCAAAACGCTGATCATTTGCGCCTGCGTGCCGATCAGCTCCGCCTGCGTCTCGACCTGTTGGCCCTGCTCGGCGAGTTGCTCCAGCTGGTTGTTCACCAACAGCTCCAGTGCGGCGACCAGTTCCTTCAGCTCGTCGTACCAGGGAGTGTCATCGAAGGGGGAGCGTTCGTCGGTCGGAATTCTCCTCTGACGACGCGTGGTTGATCGCGGATGTGGTGGACTGTCGGCTCTCAGGGACCTGAACACTTACGATTACACCAAGGCTCTCTCGCCCGCTATCGCATGGTGTTTGACTCGCCAACGTCGTGACCTGGGTATAGGCCTGTAATGCTGGACGCTCTAATGGCCTGTGTTACAAACACTTGTCGCCAGGTGGAGTCATCGTCTATCGAGCTGGGACTGTCAGGTAGGGGTGGCCTTCTTGGATGAGGGGCGCTTTACCAAGCCGCTTCATGGATGGTTTCAACAAAAGAAAAGGGGCATTTGAGTCCGTCATCGTTGCACGACAAACTAGGGGTGATCGTCAAGCTCGCTGGGGCCCCGGCTAAGAGAAGGGGGCGTCTTAGCGTACAAATGCCCCACAACACCGGGGATCGGGTGGGGCACAATATCCACCAAAAGCCTAATCGAAGAACCCCAAGGCCGAGTGGCACGACTAGCGGAGTCATTGTCAAGAGTTGTGGATGAGGAATCGCGATCAGGCAGCGACGGACCCTTGCTGTGTCGCGTGCTGGTTGAACTGTCGGCCACTCGCTCCTCTCTTGTAGCTTGCCGTCGATGAAGGTGGCCCCGCGCGGACCAGTGGCACGAGTCGTGGCCGTTGATCCGGCGCCAGCGAGCCTGGGCGGCGTCGAGCAGCTTGTAGGCCATCGCCAGGCCGGCCTTGCTGATCCCGCGCCCGGGTCACCTTGGTCGGAGGCGACCGTCGAGAAGGTGGACTCGATCGGGTTGGTCGTGCGCAGGTGGATCCAGTGCGAGGGGAAAGTCGTAAAAGGCGAGGAGACGTCGAGCTGGCCGGTGATCTTCTTCGTGGCCTTGTCGAACGCTGCGAACTCGTCGGCGAAGGGCTTCACCGCCTCGAGCGCGGCCGTGCGGACTCGGCGCCGTAGATCGGGCCAGGGCGTCCTTGGCGTCGGCGTGGAGTCGCTTGGGCAGCGCGTCGAGAACGTTCGCGGTCGCGTGCACCCAGCAGCGCTGCTCGCGTCGAGGGGAACACATCACGAAGCGCCGCCCCAGAACCCGAGCGCCCCGTCGCCGACCGCGAGCACGGGGGCCGCGAGCCCACGGTCGCGCACCGAGCGCAGTACCGCGGCCCAGGTCTCGGTCGACTCGCGGTAGCCGTCGGCCAGGGCGACCAGCTCTTTGGTCCGTCGGGGCGTACACCCACGATCACCAGGCAGCACAGCCGGTCCTCTTCGAGGCGGATGTTGAAGTGGATGCCGTCGACCCACCAGTAGACGTAGTCGAGCCCCGAGAGGTCGCGCTCGACCACTCGGCGTGCTCGGCCTGCCAGGCCTCGGTCAGGCGGTTCACGGTGGACGGGGAGAGCCCGGCATCGGAGCCGAAGAACTCGCCGAGCGCCGGCGCGAAGTCGCCGGTCGAGAGCCCGCGCAGGTACAAGATGGGCAGCACCTCGGTCACCTTGGGTGACTTGCGCATGTAGGCCGGCAAGATGGCCGAGGAGAACCGTTCGCCCTCGCGGCGGTCGTCGACCCTCGGGGCGGCGACCTCGACCATCCCCGCCCCGGTCGTCACCTCTCGGGCCCGGGCGAACCCGTTGCCCACCACCAGGCGTTTGCCGGTGGCGTCGAGCGTCGGCGTGGGCCTCGAGGTAGGCCCGGCGCTCAGCCAGCAGCGACACCGCCAGCATGTCCTGGGCGGCCACCCGGCACAGCTCGTCGAGACTCATGGTCAGAGCCTCGGGTCGTCCACCACGGTCGCGGTGGCGTCATGGACTAGTTTCAACATTGGCGTATCCCTCCCCGCCGGCGTCAACCGGCGGAATCGTTGTTTGGTCAACTTGGAGGGTACGTCGCGCCTTTCAGGCGATCGTGCATCCACAACTTCTGGTTATAACTCCGACTAGCGTTGCCGCATGCCTGACCACGACGGTACAGAAGTCGTCGAACCGACCCGCTGGCTGGTTCGTGGCCGGGAAGGCAAGCCACTTCCAGGCGCTCTGTCTCAACCAAACGGCTCGCTCCTCTCGCGGATTGGCACAAAGGTCGTTGGCTTCGGAGCAATCCTGTGCGGGCTCTACTTTGCATTGGGACCCTGGAGCGTGACCACTACCAACGGAGCTGCATATTGCGGGCTACCGATTATGGGACGGTACGATCACAGCACCGCACCAGACCTTGCTGCCACCACCTTCACTGCCTGCTGGAACCAAGCCCAGGATCGAAAAACCGTTGCGGCCCTGCTTGTGATTGTTGGCATTTGGGTGCTCGTCGCCACGTACTTCATTGGCCGGAGGCGTGCTGGGCATAGGGGCTCGGCTGGAGCCAGCACCTCCTGAGGTTGGTAGTGTCGAGCGGCGGAAATCCAGGGTGGGCATTAATTTCTTTCGACTGGGCTGGTGGGACTGGTTGAGGCGTTCGCTGGAGTGCAACTGTGGCGGGGTCGCCTTCCACGGACCCCGCGAAGAAGCACAACGTGGCATCCCACTGTCCGTCCTTGTGATCCCTGGGTCGTTGTTTATGTTGTCGTTGTCGATCGGAAGTCTGATGCTGTGGCTTCATGGAAAGTCGCACAACCCTGCTGTTGACGCCATATCGGTTGCGATCGCCCTGATAATGGCCTTGTCGACAGCAGTCGCGATCGCTCTCGTGGTATCTCTCCTTGCTTTACTCGGCCACGCTGGCTCGTTCCTCCACATCTACGCAGTAAGAGCTGGTAGGTACTCGAAACGAACGGTTTCCGGTCCTAAGGGTATCCCCCAACACCGGCTCGGAGGCGTTATCGAACGGGATGCGTTTGCTGGCAGCTAACCGCCATCAACCGGCACATGCGGGATACCCGCCAAACATCCCAACCACCCGGCTCCTGGGGCTTTCCGCCCTCGTAAGTCTTGGTGAACAGATCACTCCGACGCTGCAACCAGCCCCATCTGTACCGGCCCCACCTGCCTCCGGCGCAAGATGGGACTTTCAGCCCTTCCCACCGGGGTATGAATCGTTGACCATGTGAGTGAGGGGTCAACCACCGACAGACACGGAAGGACCGGCTCATGGCCGAATCTTGGGATATGCGGAACCAGGTCGAGCATCTCATCGAGCGAGTTGACTCCCGATTGTCCCTGGCGATGAGGGTAGGTACTGCGGTCGGTGTGGTCGGGCTCGCCGCCGTTGCATTGATGCCCGTGGGAGCGCCACAAGCGGTTGCCTCCACGATCCCTTACGCCTACGTGGCCGAGTCGGGTGGCGGCGGCGCGGAAGGGGGCGTGAGCGTCATCAACACCTCCACCAACACGCTGGTGAAGTCGGTGCCTCTGGGGGTCGGCAGCGATCCATCCGGGGTCGCCATCACCCCCAACGGAAGCGACGCCTACGTGACCAACCCCAGCTCTAACACCGTGTTCGTCATCAAGACCTCCACCGACACGGTGGTGAAGACGGTGACGGTCGGCAGCCAGCCATGCGGGGTCGCCATCACCCCCAACGGGAGCTACACCTATGTGACCAATTCCCACGACGGCATTGGCTCCGGCACCGTGAGCATCATCAACACCTCCACCAACACGGTGGTGAAGACGGTGACGGTCGGCAGCGGGCCATGCGAGGTCGCCGTCACCCCCAACGGCGCCGATGCCTACGTGGCCAACTACGGCTCCGGCACCGTGAGCGTCATCAAGACCTCCACCAACACGGTGGTGAAGACGGTACCGATCGGCGGTGCGGCGGGGGTCGCCATCACCCCCAACGGGAGCTACGCCTATGTGACCAATGTCGCCACCGGCATCGTGAACGTCATCAAGACTTCCACCAACACGGTGGTGAAGAGGGTGGCGGTCGGTGGCCATCCATACGGGGTCGCCATCGCCCCCAACGGGAGCGACGCCTACGTGGCCAACGAAGTCGGCAACCTGGGCGTGATCAAGACCTCCACCAACATGGTGGTGAAGAGGGTGGCGGTCGGTGGCCATCCATTCGCGATCGCAATCACCCCCAACGGGAGCGACGCCTACGTGACCAACGGCGGCAGCTCCAACACCGTGTTCGTGATCAAGACCTCCACCAACGTGGTGGTGAAGAGGGTGGCGGTCGGTGTCGGACCAGACGCGGTCGCCATCACCTAGTCCGGCCAACACCGGCCGCTATTCGGTGCCGGTACGGGCCGTGATTCGCGTCCCCTATCACCAATGATGTTGTTGAGCTTCCGTGAGGGTCCACCGCCGAGAGGCTGGTCCTTTGTAATTTCGGGAGCACCGGGGTCCTCGACCTGACTTCAGATCACGTAGGTGCACGACGCATCTGCGGCCCGTCGGTCGGAGCTCCGGACCAACAGAGTCGAGGCGCGGCGCGCCCCGTTCCAGAGGGGGTGATGGGCCGGTCTGTTACGAGCAGATCGACCTACACCGTCACTCCTTTCCGGGACGGCCGAGCCACCCCTCAACCCGCTAAAGGAAAGGAAGGGATGGCATGACCATCGTAGAAGCTGCGCGTACCGTCACCGGCGGAATTGACACCCATGGCGAGACCCATGTGGCCGCCGTCTTGGACGAGGTGGGCGGCCTGCTCGGCACCGAGTCGTTCGATGCCAAGCCCGATGGCTACTCGGCCCTGCTCTCCTGGCTGGCCGGGTTCGGGGCGGTCGGGAAGGTCGGCGTTGAAGGCACGGGTGCCTATGGCGCCGGACTGGCCAGATTCCTCACCCGAGCCGGCGTCGAGGTCATCGAGGTCGACCGGCCCAACCGCCAGGACCGCCGTCGCACCGGCAAGTCCGACCCGATCGACGCGGTCGAGGCCGCCCGAGCTGCCCTGTCGGGCAGAGCCCACGGTCACGCGAAGTCTCGGGACGGTGCGGTCGAGGCCATGCGGGTCCTCGTCGTGGCGAAACGGTCGGCACGCCAGGCCCGGGTGAAGGCCCTCACCCAGATGCGCCAGCTGACCTTCACTGCCCCCGACCAGCTCCAATGCCGCATCAAAGGCCTTCCCGCCCCTCAGTTCATCGCCGCCGCCCAGGGCCTGCGGCCCACCCGGTCGGCCGATCCGGTGATGGCCGCGACGAAGGCGTCGCTCTCCTCGCTGGCCCACCGAATCGGTGAGCTCGACGAAGAGATCGCCCAGCTCGACACCATGATCACTCCACTCCTCCAGGCCCACGCTCCCGAGCTCCTCGGGATCTATGGCGTGGGCATCGACACGGCGGCCACCTTGCTCGTCACCGCCGGCGACAATCCTGAACGCCTGCGATCCGAAGCCGCCTGGGCCCACCTGTGCGGGGTCTCACCGCTCGAGGCCTCCTCGGGCAAAGTCACCCGCCATCGGCTCAACCGGGGCGGGGACCGCCAGGCCAACCGGGCGCTCTGGACCATCGTCATCTCCCGGCTGGCCTCTGACCCCGAGACGCAGGCCTACATGGAGCGCCGGGTGAAGGAGGGACGCTCCAAACGCGAGATCATCCGCATCCTCAAGCGCTATGTCGCCCGCGAGGTCTACCGCCACCTGCCTCGCGGCTAACTCCTCGGACCATGGACCTGGCTCACCTATCACCTGCCGTCCACCAGGACTGGCTTTAACCGATCTGCCGGTCCATGGTTCGGGTTCACCGAGTTCTCCAAGACGCGTGACCTGATAAGAGCTTGCCCTCTGCATCGAGTGGCCCATCATTGGTCTGTCCGCTGTCTTCCCTTCCGAAAAACCCCAAAAGGTCTTGACATCAACCATAGGAGCGTCGGTCGTGGGCGGTTATCGATCGACGTTCGCTTGCTGACCGCCTAGGGCATTACTCCAGCTTGGAGAATGGACCCGCGAGTCCCACTACTCCGGGCGGTGCAGCAGCTGAACCACTAAGGTCGCCGCGAGGCGAGATCCGCTTCTTCCGCGGCCGAGGGCTGTCGGAATGTCAACCCAAGGCGGCAAATCTGGATGAGTCCAATTTGCCTCGGCGAATAGGGGAAACATGAATCGTAAATGGATGGCAGTCTCGGTCGCTCTCGTGGCGTCCGCTTCACTCTTTGTCGTCATCAATTCTGGTGTGGCGAGTGCGCTGGCACCTTCTGCGACCGGTTCAGTGGTGTGCAATGTCACCGGGAAGGGCTCGTTCACGCCGGGATTGACCCTGGCGGGCAGCGCGACCCCCGTGCACATTTCGTTCGGTGCAGCCACCACTTCCGGATGCTTCTCCGCCGCCGTGGCCCCCAACTCTGCTGGGTCACTGTCGCCTGTCACCATCACTGGAGTCAGCATCACCGGAGCAGGCACCATGGTCCCCCTGAGTACGGGATTACTTGCCAACAAATGCGCCGTCTTCAAGAGCTCGGACACCATCGGTGTCATCAAGGTCCACTACAACTGGGTCTCCGTGCCGGCAATTGCACCGACCACCGTCACCTATACGGGCGGAACTGCTCACATCGTCTCTGGTACCCCATTGGACAACATCGTCCTTCCGGCTACGTCGGGCACCACCTGGGCCGGGACGGGCTCGTTCACACCGTCCGTCCATCCCCTGGTGGGCCTCAAGACCAACATCGTGAGCGCCTGTGCGGCGGGATGGGGACCCTACGTGCCGTTCACGATCAATACCGGTTCCTTGATCGCACTGCCCTGACCCGCGATGGTCAACTGAGGGGCTGACGAGCGGGTGAGGTTCCGGTGGCGGCGACGCCCACCGGAACCTCACCCTTCGTCGCATTGGTCGGCGGTCGTCACGACTGGTGCACCGCTCCAGGGTGGGTGCCCCGCAACAACGGCTCGGGGTGCGGATTCTGATTCCGGAGGCCGTACGAGCGGATTCAAGTCACGTCAGCCGATAGGAGAGTCCACTGGGCCGGACATCGGCGACCCTATCGAGTGGCGTGGACACCTCCGGTAGCTATTCTTTGTGCAAGTGTTCTACTCGTCCGATCTTCGTCATTTCGAGGGCATCGAACTGGACCCGGAGGCCCCCGCCCCGGCCGTCCGACTGGCTCACTACCTGCGTCGTCTCACTCGAGCTGCAACCGCTGACGGAAGGGCTGGCCTTCACCCAACCGCTCTCCCGTGCCGCCGGCGCCCCGGCCGGAAGCCGTGCCCCGGCCTTCTGGCTGTGAGCCTTGAGCAGGCCCCACCTCGAATCCACTGGGAATGTCCGGAATGTGGGGAAGCCGGAGTGATCGACGGGTGGACGGGGTCGGATGTTGATTTGTCTACGGTCTCCGACATCGGCTCCATTGGTAGTGAAGTTCGCAAGGTGATTTCGAGGGCGGGGTATCAGCTTCTGCTGGACGAACTCATCATCGACCAGGACTGTGAGCGCATCCTCTACCGTGCCCGGCCGCACCCCGATGGGGTGGAGCTGTCGGGCCCCGAGGACGACTTCGATGTCCTGATGGATGCTGTGGCCTCCGAGGCGAACCATGCCATCAATCGATCGCAGCGACACCGGTGGAACGAACTCTATGACCAACTCGATCCGCAAACCGAGGACTCAATCGAAGCCCTTGTTGACGTGTTCGCCGACGAGCTCAGTCATTTCGAGCTCGTAGTCGGGAGGGCCCCAGTCGGAGAGCTCATACGAGAGAGAATCGCAGCAGTCGCTGCGCAGTTGGGAGTCTCCGAGCGCACTGCACGCCGATACATGACCGATGAGGTCCTCCGTGATCTCGCCCGCGATGCGGCGGTGGAACTGGCGGACGAACGGCCCGGAGCAGACCTATTCGCGCAGCCTCGCAACATCGGCATTGGCATCGGAACCATCGGACGAACTCTGGCCGCCCTTTCAGAAGCCGCCCACGTCCGAGTCGCGAGTCAGGACACGGTCGGCGCTGATGGTCTTCTCGAGATGATCTCGTTGCTCGGACAGATCCTGAGCCAACGCCCCGCTACTGACAGCGAAGATGAAGTCCAGCTTCCGCAGGCTGCACTGACTCGGTGCGCCCGGTTGCTCGAAGCCACCGCAGAGATGATGGCCGAGGGCGCGGCTACCGCGTACGAACTGACGCCACCCGCATTGAAGCAACTCGCCTCGACATTCGCCGAGGATTCGGCGATCCTCAGGATGCTTGTGGACGAGCAGGGTACCGGTCCGTCCAACAGCGCCTGACCACGTGCTCCGGAGAGTCACCACGACTGCGCCAGATCCGGCACGGATCTGGAGGTGGTGGTACCGGCGCCGTGACCGCACCCTTCCGAGCAGCCATGACCGGTAGACAGCGGTCCCCGTCTGGTCGAAACTGGTGGCCGTGGGCACGGCAGTCCGAAGCAAACTCGAAGAGCGGGTGATCATTGCGGCCAGAGCCGCGCTGACCGATCACCAGTATGTGACCACCATCGATGTGCTGGTGGGAATGGGCTGGCTCACGACATCCCAGGTCGACCAGTGGCGTCAGGGCCGGGTCGACTACCTGGAGCGTGTGGTGAACGCCAATCTCTCCAAGATCTCTGCCGCCATGGACGCCCTCCGTCGCTGGGCCCGGAGCGAGGGACTCCAGCCCAGTGAAACTGGCTATGTAGCGCGAACCAGGGATCATCGCCGGTTGCAGTTCTCGAAGAGTGGGAACCCACGAATCGAGGCTGCCTATCGAACGCATTGGGTCTCGCCGATGCTTTCCGAGGCCAAGAGGACTCGTCTGGCCGAGAAGCAGAGCCGGCCTCCCGATCTACTCGTCATCTCGCCGCTCAAGGAGTGGATCTGCGGGGAGTGCGGCGGGAGCGGCGAACTACTGTTCATGGAGGGAGACGGTCCGCTCTGCCTCGACTGTGCAGACCTCGGCCACCTGGTCTTCCTGCCGTCCGGCGACGCCGCGCTGACCCGCCGAGCCAAGAAGGCGAGCGGACTCGCTGCGGTGGTCGTGCGGTTCAGTCGGTCGAGAGGCCGCTACGAGCGCCAGGGACTACTCGTCGAGGAGGAGGCACTCGCCCAGGCCGAGGTGGCCTGCCTGGCCGACGAGGAAGTGAGGGAAAGGCGCCGCCGGCGCGATGCCGAGTACCGATTGGGTGAGGATCTCGTCTTCCAGGACGCATTCGGCAAGGGGATCACGCGGACTTTTCCCCGGCTGTCCGGTGGAGAGGGCCACGGCCATCGCCGCCCACGCTGGGACCCGGGGCAGTGGGCGGGTCGGGAGGAGCGCCGGCGGCCGGGCCCTGGACCCCGATGCCGTGACGCTCGCTGTCGTGGCCTCTGTGCGTCACCGCGAAACCGGCTACGACCAGCTCCTCATGTCCGGTATTCCTAGGGCTCAGGCTCGCGAGCAGGTGCGATCGGAGATCCAGCGTGTCCTCGACGGCTGGCGCGCACCGGACGGTGACGGCTGATCTACCGCCGGGTTGAGCCTCTTGATTCGATCACTGAGGAGTGACATCATTTGTGATGTCACGTTGGTCCATCGAACTGGAACCGGAGGTTGAGCAGTGGGTGGACTCGCTTCCGGCTGGCCAGTTCGCCACGGTCGCTTCTCGGATCGAGTACCTGGGTGAGCATGGTGCGGCTATCCGCATGCCGCGGTCCAGGCCGCTTGGTGATGGCCTCTTCGAGCTCCGGTTCGATCTGGCCCAAAAGGCCCAGCGCATCACGTTCTTCTTCCCCGTAGGGAAGCGGATCGTGTTGCTGACCACATTTCGCAAGCAACGTCAGAACGAGCGGGCTGAGGTGGCCCGAGCCAGACAGGCGATGGCCCGCTGCATCGCCGAGGACCACACAGTTGAAGGAGAGGCAGAATGACCCGATCAAGTTGGGTACAGCTGAAGGAAAAGAAGCTCGACGCCATGTCGATCGCCGAGCGCGCCGAGTACGACCAGGCCTTCGCCGAGGCCAAGCTGGCCGCCGATGTCGGTGAGCGCATCCACGATGCCCGCGAGGCCGCCGGCCTGAGCCAACGAGAGCTGGCCCGTCGCATGGGTACAAGCCAAGCAGCCATCGATCGTCTCGAGTCTGGAGGTGTGGGTGCCACACTGACGACCCTTCAACGGGTGGCCACTGCACTTGGACTCGAGGTCAACGTTGAACTCCGGCCGTCTGCCTGAAGATCGTCATTCAATCGCCCGAAATTCTGGGAAACGGCGGGTGCTTCCCGGCGTTAGGGGGCAGGGGCCAGAATACTGACCTGATGGTCGTGTAAGCGAACTTCGGGCGGGCGGTGGAGCACACGACCAGCGCCGCTGTGCATCGCTGGGTTCGTTTCCGCGGGAGAGTGATACTTCCTTGTAAGTAATGACCTTCTGATGGACATGTGAATGGTATGAGGACAATTGGCGGCGGACACCGATTTGATGGATCCGACCCGGGCAATGAGCCCGGTGACGATCCGATGAGCCGGTTCCGGACCCTCTACAAATCGACCTTCAGCGACATCTACGCCTACGCCACTCGGTCCCTCGTACCGGACCAGTCCGAAATCGATGACGTGGTTGCGGAGGTCTACTTGGTGGCCTGGCGAAGGATCGATGAGCTGCCCCAATCCCCGCAAGATCGACTTTGGTTGTTCGGCGTAGCTCGCAACGTCGTGAGGAACACAAGACGAAGCAGCCAATCGGCGTCTCCTCCTGGTCGATCGGATCCACCGCCAACCTCGTCTGCCGGTCGGGTCGTCAGAGCCCTCCGACGTGGACGTGACGGACGCCCTGCGAAGGCTGTCCCCCAATGAACGCGAGGTCATGCAGCTCGTGATCTGGGATGGGCTTTCAGCCGCCGAGACCGCCGAGGTGCTCGGGTGCTCGGTCAACGTCGTGCAAGTGCGTTTACACCGCGCCCGCAAACGGTTGGCGCGCAGTATGCCAGCAGCCAGTGGGGAATCGGACGCGCGTCGTGATCAGGGTCGTTCCGGTCACCGAGGTCACCGCTCTTCAGATGGATACGGAGAACCAACAATGAGAACTGACATCGACCACATCGACGCCCTAGTCAAGGGGGCCGACCCGGTGGACCCGCTCTCCCTGGCGGGGCCCGACTCCCAGGAAGCCGCAAGCATTTGGGAGCGGGTGCAGGCCGCCGCGTCGTTGGGTGCGGACGCCCCGCCATTTTGTCGCCCGAGACCACGGCGTGCCCGACGCCTCGTCCTGCCCGCGATAGGTGTGGGCGCAGTCGCAGCCGTTGTCGTCCTGGTACTGCAACTCCTGCCCTCTCCCGCTCTGCAGTCACCCAGTGCCGCAGCGGCAGTCCTGCGAACACCTCGCAGGCGAGGCTGCTGCTGTCGAGCCGGCCCCGATCCTGAAGGGTGATCAGTGGCTGCAGTCGGAGTTTCGGGTCTCGTACCTGGCCGCTCCGCCCTACAGCGGCCAGGTATCCGCAGCGCTCCGAAGCGCCCGAGCGGTGGTCGCCGTCAACGCGGAGGTCTGGGCGAACGATCTCACCCAGACTTGCAGCCAGCAGGTCGTGACCTCAGTGGCGTACAACAGCCCGGCAGGCCAACAGGCCTGGGCGTCCAGCGAGTACGGTCTGCCGTCGACGCCACAGCCTCAATGCGGTAGCGGGGCCCTCGGAAAGGACAGCCAGGCTCCCGGCGTACTCGACGTGGCCCAACTGCCCACGGATCCGGCGGCACTGGCGCGGGCGCTCGAGACCGGGACCACAGGCATATCCGCGCTCGACGAGCCGTTCTTTCGCAGTCACCATTACCTCACCCCGTTCGGCCGAGCGGTCACGCTCTTGGTGGGTCCGACGCTAGGTGCCACTCCGGCACTGTGGTCGGCACTGCTCCGAGCGATGGCATCCATGCCCGGCGTGGCGCTCATCGGCACCGAATCCACCCACAGCGGCGCCACCGGGGTGGCTCTGGCCGGCGCCACGGGCCTCGCAACGGGCGAGGGAGACCGAGCCACGATCATCCTGTCGCCATCGACCGGTGCACTCTTGGAGGCGAGGAACGTTTGGGTCACTTCGCTCTTCGCCGGAACGGGCTTCGGAGTGCTGACGATCCAATGGCTCGACCCTGCCGGTAGCCCGCAAGTCGTGGACAGCCAGCATGCTTCCGTCATCCCTGGCAGGACAGGTGCCGACGGGAATCGTGTCGGCGGTGACAAATCCGGGCGTCACACTGGATCGCTGGGACGCATGGCTGAGCTCCGTCCTCCTTCCCGGACTGCCAGGACACACTCAGCGGGTGCCGGCGCCACCAGCACTCCGGGCGTGTACGACGTATCGGTGGTCACGCTCACTCCCGATCCCGACGTCGCCCGCATCAAGAGGTTGTTCCAAGAGTCCGGCCTCGTCCACGGGATCAGGTCGGCCATGGGTTGACATCGCTGAGGGCCATCGGCTTGGGAGACGACAACGAAATGCCGCTCGGTCAGGGGGTCAATCATCCCCGATGTGATGCCTGGTTCAACGGCGGCTAGCTGTGTTGTCAAACGCCCTTGGCCGACGATACGCCCGGTCCCGGTGTTATGAGGCACCCTCACGAGCCGATGCCCTTCCTAGGGATGGCCTTCGGCTCGTGATCGCCTCGCTCCGTCGAAGACGGCGAGGTGGCTGGCGCGTGCCACTTGGATGCACGACGCTTGTCGGCACGGAGAAGGGGGCATGTATCCGCTGGACCTCAGGTGATGGCGATTCCAGCTGGCGTGTTGCCGACGGCCACAGTCTTCACCACGGTGTTGGTGGAGGTCTTGATGACGCTCACGGTGTTGGAGGCGGAGTTGGTCACGTACGCGTAGCCTCCGTTGGAGATGATGGCCACCGCGATCGGCCCGCTGCCGACCCCCACCGTGTTCACTACCGTGTTGGTGGAGGTCTTGATGACGCTCACGGCGTTGGAGCGGTTGTCGGTCACATAGGCGTCGCTCCCGTTGGGCGTGATGGCGACCCCCTCTGGCGCACTGCCGACCCCGGCGATCGTCTTCACCACTGCATTGGTGGAGGTCTTGATGACACTCACGATGTCGCCCTCGTAGTTGGCAACGTAGGCATAGCTCCCGTTCGGGGTGATGGCAACCCCCTCTGGCGTGTTGCCGGAGAACGTCACCGTCTTCACCACTGTGTTGGTGGAGGTCTTGATGACGCTCACAGCGGCCGGAAGGGAGCCGGAGTTGGCAACATAGGCATAGCTCCCGTTCGGGGTGATGGCGATCCCCCTTGGGGTGACGCCGACTCCAATCGTCTTCACCAGGGTGTTGGTGGAGGTCTTGATGACGCTCACGGTGTTGGAGCCGTAGTTAGCCACGTAGGCATAGCTCCCGTTCGGGGTGATGGCGAGCGCGTTTGGCAAGCTGCCGACCCCCACTGTCTTCACTACCGTGTTGGTGGAGGTCTTGATGACGCTCACGGTGCCCGACCTGGCGTTGGTCACGTAGGCATAGCTCCCGTTCGGGGTGATGGCGACGCCGTAGGGCACAAGCCCCACCGCCACCGTCTTCACCACCGTGTTGGTGGAGGTATTGATGACGCTCACGGTTTTGGAGCCGGAGTTGGCTACGTAGGCGTAGGTCGGCGTAGCAGCTCCAGCCTGTGGAGTCTGTGCGACTGCAACGAGTAGCAACCCCACCATCAGGGCGCCAAGTGAGATGAGTCGTGCCACCCGCATGGATTCGTTCCTCTCCGCCGAGGACGATCCCCCGCTCCCTAGCGGTCAGTCTGGGGGACCTTCTTCGAGGTTGTCAAGTGACCTGATTGGATTACTGGGACTGTGCGTCGGTTGTTGACGACGGTAGAGCACGCCGCTAATGGCGGACCTGGCTATCGACTTCGGGGTTCCCAGTCGTGCCGGTCAGTGGCGCCCCGGGGTGACCCATGACCGGCAGCGAGGATTGACGTAGCCCGCTGACGATCCACCATTTCGTTGCGAGAACTGGTCAGCGTGTGGGTGAATGCCCGAGCCAGGTCTGACTCAATCAATCCGGCTGACGTCCTTACGGACTGTCCTGAAGTCGATTCGTCGGCCTGGCTCGGACACTCATCTGACACCAACCGGTCGGACGGAGTGACCTCATAGGAGCCTGCCGCACAGGCCCATCGCTGTCCTGTCCATCGTTCCGGCGGTGCGGTGTCACCCACCCCAAGCGAAAGGAACAGATGACGATGACCACTATCGCGCGCCGAATCACCGGAGGGGTCGACACGCACCTCGATGTGCACGTGGCGGCCGCCCTCGACGAACGGGGGGCTCAGCTCGGTGTCCAGAGCTTTGCCGCCACAGCGGCGGGCTACCAGGAGCTGCTGGGCTGGCTCGAGGGCTTCGGGACCCTCGAGCTGGTCGGCGTCGAAGGGACCGGAAGCTACGGGGCGGGACTCACCCGCCACCTCTTGGGCCACCAGGTCGCCGTCGTCGAGGTGGACCGGCCCAATCGTCAGCGGCGTCGGCGCACGGGAAAGTCCGATCCCCACGACGCTGTGGCCACGGCCCGGGCCGCCCAAGGCGGTGAGGCCACCGGATCGGCCAAGACCAGGGACGGAAACGTCGAGGCCATGCGGGTACTGCGGGTCGCCCGGCGCTCGGCCAGGGGCAACCGGACCCAGGCCATCAACCAGATGCGCAGCCTCATCTCGACCGCTCCCGAGGAGCTCCGGGCCGAGCTGCGGGGCCTCTCCATCTACAAGGTCCTCACCGTGGCGAGCGCCTATCGCCACACTGGACGGACTGATGTGACGACGGTCACCAAGCTCACCCTGCGCACACTGGCTCGCCGGGCCCTCTCCCTCGAAGAGGAGGTCAAAGAGATCGACCGAATGCTCAAGACCCTCGTCGCCGAGACCGCCCCAGAGCTCAACGCCGTCGACGGGGTGGGCACCGACGTCGCCTCGGCCATCTTGGTGGCCGCCGGCGACAACCCGGAGCGCCTGAAAAGCGAATCGACCTTCGCCAAACTATGCGGCGTCTCGCCCCTCGACGCCTCGAGCGGCAAGCAGCGGCGACATCGGCTGAATCGCAGTGGGGACCGCCAAGCCAACTCGGCCTTGTGGCACGTCGTGTTCACCCGGATGGTCAACGACCCGAGAACCAAGGACTACATCGAGCGCAGGATGAAGGAAGGGCGGACAAAGAAGGAAGCGATCCGCTGCCTCAAGCGCTACGTCGCTCGGGAGGTGTTCGCAGCCCTCCCATGGTCACAATTCGCTCTTGACAATCCATAGGAGCATCGTTTGGGGACAGGCCTTGCCCAATCCTTCGCGAGGTCGCGGTAGGCCACCGGGCGCTCGTCGAGGCGATCACCTCCGCGAGTCGAATAGCTCCTTGACATGGTCGGACTCATCGACTCCACGAGCCGCCGACAGAAGGAGGCTTGCGAGCTTGGTGTCATCTTCCGGAATGAACCTGAGTCCATCGGCGCCGTTTCGGTCGAGAATCCAACGGCCAACGAGGAGTGCCGTGCGCTTGTTACCCTCGGTGAACGCCTGTGATCCGCGCGATTCGGGACACTGCCACCGCTGCAGCGACGATCGGGTCGGTTTCGATCTTGACCTGCTCAAGCAATCGTTCAATCCGGTCGACTTCGTCCGGCTCATCGAACCACTCGTCGTCGTGCCGGACTGAGGCATTGATGGCTACGACCACACCAACCGACGGCAGCCTCAATTGGCGTGAAGGTACTCGAGGAGATCCTTGTACTCGACGAGACGTTCAGCGAGCCACACGCGGTCTTCCTCGCTGAGTTCGTCGGGCAGATCCTGCCGCCTGGACGCGGCTTGGGGCTGTTGCGCCATGCTCCAATGCTACCGAGTGACGGCTTGAGGAAACAGTGCCCCTCAAAATCTGCCTCCATGGCGCCACAGTGCCCCCCGAGCCGGCGTTCGGGGTCAGGGGGCGATCCCCGTTCAGGTGGGACTGCTGGTCGGCTGCAATCAGGTGCCGCTCGAAGGTGCGCTGGTTGTCGCAAACGTATTCCTCACTCTTCGCGAGCGAACAAAATACCCGATGGCGAGCACTCCAGGAAGCGAGTCGACGATCGTTCCGAACGGAGACTTCGCACTGAGGGAGAACCATACAAGCAGGAAGGCGATGGACAGCGCGTTGAACACAATGTTGTGGGTGATCGCTGCCTTCCGTTCCCGAGACATCAAGACGAACAATGCAACCCCATACGCCACCAGGCCCAGGTTGCTGATGACGTAGATCAGCAATGCCCATAGCGGTATGAAGGAGTGAAGTCCTGCCAGGGAGGGCTTGCTGTAGATGACGACGGAGCCGATGGTGAGCGCGAGGCCGTGCGCGAGCTCAATCGCCAAGCCGACCACGTAGACCAGCAGCCAACCGCTGATCCCAACGAGCGCGGGCCGAGCCTGCGAAGCAGGCCAAAAGCCTCCGGACGTGCTTGGCGCGGTTTCCGGGCGCCTCAAGCGCAAGAAGTAAACAGTTGCAGCGGCAGCAGCGACAAGGAAGACGAATGGCATGGAGAGATCCTAACCAGCAGGACCGGGTGATCGTCGTCGGGGTCCGAAGTGGTCGACTCGGGCACCGTGGTCCCCAGGTCAGCCGCGACGGCACTGTCAGAGCTGCGGTGATCGTCTCACATCCGGCTGAACCATCCCCGCCTTGTCGGATTAGGCGCCGAAGACAAACGTGGCAGAAGTGCCGGTAGGGGCCACAAAATATCGAGCATTGAGCGACTCATCCCGTCCAGAGCACCGATGTGTATTGGGTTCTTCGTCAACGCCAGCAATGACCTCGACGTCGATCGTGGTGTTGCCTCCACGACGAAGGTGGATCCCGAGATCTGCGTCCGACTGCGCCCGTAGAAGCGCCCGGAGAATCCCAACTCGCGTCCCGAACAATTGGGTCGCAACATGTCGCAGACCGTTGCGATAACACTGGCAGTTGGTAGACGTCAGTACCTGTGAACAGGTCAAATAGACACAGAATGCGATTGTTTGCGATCCGGTGCTTCCATCAGAATCCGCCTTACAACCAGCAGGTCGCCGGTTCGAGTCCGGCAGCGCCTACCGTACGACACACAAAGGAAGGTAGAGGGCGGGAGAGCAGCCGGAAGGCGGACGGGCGAGCAGAGGAACGGCGACAGCCGACGGCGGCCCGGGGTTGGCCGACCGGCGGACCCGCGATGGGTGGAGGCCGATCGACGGTAGTGATTGCCCGACCCACAACGAATCTTCGTAAGTGTTCAGGTCCCTGAGAGCCGCGTCCACCACATCCGCGATCGACACGCGTACCGTGGAGAATTCCGACCGACGAACGCTCCCCCTTCGATGACACTCCCTCGTACGACGAGCTGAAGGAACTGGTCGCCGCACTGGAGCTGTTGGTGAACAACCAGCTGGAGCAACTCGCCGAGCAGGGCCAACAGGTCGAGACGCAGGCGGAGCTGATCGGCACGCAGGCGCAAATGATCAGCGTTTTGCAGGCGCGACTGGCTGACCTCGAGGAGCGTCTGGGCCGCGACCCTCGTAACTCGTCGATGCCGCCCTCGGCCGAAGGGTTCACCAAACCTCCCTCCCCGTCCCGGGCCGAACGTCGGGCCGCCCAGCGCAAGCAGGGCAAGCAACCCGGTGCCCCGGGAAAGCACCTGGCCCAGGTGGTGGATCCCGACGCCGTGGTCACCCATGTGCCCGGCGCCTGCGGGGACTGTGGAGGGGATCTCTCCGATGCCGAGGTGGTCGGCACGGAACGTCGTCAGGTCTTCGACCTCCCTGAGGTCCGCCTGCTGGTCACCGAACACGTGGCCGAGCGCCGCCGGTGTGCCGTGGGTGCACGACCAAGGCCGCCTTCCCGAGGGCGGCCACTGCTCCCGCCGTCTACGGACCCGGCGTCCGGGCCCTGGCCGCCTACCTGGCCGTCCACCAGCACCTGCCCTTCGACCGGATGGCTCAGCTGTTCTCCGACGTGCTCGGCCAGGAAGTCTCCGTCGGGGCCTTGGCCCAGATGGTCACCGAGGCAGCCGGTGCCACCGGCCCCTTCACCGAGCGGGTGCGGGACCTGCTCACCGAGGCCGATGCCGTCCACTTCGACGAGACCGGGGCCCGGGTGGTCGGGAGCCTCCACTGGGTCCACTCGGCCTCGACGGCGTTCCTCACCCTGCTCGACTGCAACAAGAAACGGGGACGGGTGGCCATGGACGCCATGGGGATCCTCCGTGCCATGTCCGGTGTGGCCATCCACGACGGCTGGAAGCCCTACCGCCACTACGACATCACCCATGGACTGTGCAACGCCCACCACCTGAGAGAGCTGATCGCGGTCGGCATCGGCTGGGACCAGGGATGGGCCAACGACTTGGCTGACCTCTTGCGACAGGCGAAGCACGAGACCAAGGTCGCTCGTGCCACAGGACAGTGCCACCTCGATGCCGGAGCCATCCAGTCGATCCGCATCCGCTACGGGATCCTGGTGGCCAAGGGGTTCGCCGCCAACCCGGAACCAGAGACCGGCAAGCGGTCGGGTTACGAGAAGAAGGCCTACAACCTGCTCGTCCGGCTCGACCACCACCGGGCCGACGTTCTCCGGTTCTGCACTGACTTCACCGTCCCCTTCGACAACAACCAGGCCGAGCGGGACATCAGGATGGTCAAGCTCCAACAGAAGGTCTCCGGGTCGTGGCGCACGCTCGAGGGGGCGAAGAACTTCTGTGCCATCCGCGGCTACATCTCGACACTCCGGAAGCAGGACCACAACGCCCTGGCCGGGCTGCGTTTGTTGTTCGAGGGACACCTCTGGCTACCTGGGGCAACGCACACGACCTGAGCCGTTCGGGCAGACTTGTCCCCGTGGCACGAACACCGAAGAAGCGCCGCCCTTCACCTCGTGCCGACCCGACACAGGCCGTGCGCGAGGTCCTGGCGGAAATGGCATTCGAGGACATCCCGGAGTCCTTGATGCCATCACCGGAGGAAGTCGAAACGATCCTCGAGGCTCTCATGCTCGGGGTCCTCGATGACCACCTCGCCGAGATCGCTGCCATCGTCAAGATCCGCCAAGACCTGATCGCCAGCGTGTTCGACTTTATCGCCCTGGATCTCCTGAAACCCGGCGACACAGTCGGCTTTCACGAGAGCGCGAGGCCCAAGTACCTCGCGGGTCAACAGGGGACGATTATCGGGAGAACCAGGGAGCGATGCGTCGTCCAGCTCGACGAGCCGATCGGCCGCTACAGCGACGGGGTCGTCCAGGCTCGTGCTTCCCACCTCATGAAGATTGGACCTGAATAGATACGAATCTTCAGGGGCATGCTCCACATTGCTGACAACACTGTCAAAGCGGGATACCTCGAATCGATCAGAATGTGAATTTCTGGCCGATGAATGAAATCGCGGTACCTGCAACGTCCCAACTGTATGAAACCACTGACCTGCGCTTGGTAGAGCAGACGCAGAGTGCAGAGCAGGGAGAAAGAGAGGACAAGACCATGGCAGCGGAAAGCGAGCCGGTCGAAGTGTCACGCAGAATCGAAGCACCGGCGGCCTTCATCTTCAAGATCCTGGCGAATCCGCAACGTCACGTGGATTTCGACGGATCCGGCATGCTCCGGGGAGCCATCCTCGACCGTCCCATCTCCGACGTGGGCGACACCTTCACCATGAAGATGCATCGGCTCGGAGACGACTACCTCATGCTCAACTATGTGGTGGAGTTCGAGCCAGATCGGCGAATATTTTGGGAACCGGCTCCCGGAGACCCTTCTCGGGCTGAGGACGATGATCCATCCAAGGTCGGTATTCCTGCGGGCTACCGCTGGGGCTACATCCTCACTCCAGACGGTGACGACGCCACCGTCGTCACCGAGGTCTTTGACTACGGCCCCTTCCCGGAGGACCTCCTACGTGATGGCGGGGCGTGGATCAACGGGACCAATTCGGTGCTTGAGTCCATGACAGCCAGCCTGGAGAGGCTCAAGAAGATCAGTACCGAGTAGGACCGCTGCCGGAGCGTTTCTATGAATCGGTCTTCAGAGCGTTCGAGTAGGCAGACCCCCTGTATAACGCCGGGACGGTGGGACAGCTACCGCCAGTCCGCAAGCTCAGTTCGGGCCCGAGCCACCATGTCCGCGATGACTGGCCCCTCTGTTTCAACTCCCAGCATTGAGCCCTGAGGGAAACTGACCTGAGCTTCGCACGCATTTTCGTAGACCCGGACCTGCACAACGCCTAGCAGTCCACCTCTGCTCTCCCGGCGTTCCCGGATGGCCCCTTCGACCCTCAGCCGCTGCTCTTCCGTCAGATGTGAGTTATCGCCGCCGCCTACGTAGCTGATCCAGCCGTGATCCTGTGCCATGTGTCCATTGTGATCCATCACAGGTCAGTTAGATCGCCTACCACCGGATGGGCGGGGCGACTGAATGGAGTGAGGGTCCCCGGCTCTAGCCGATAACCGGACCGACCCCGGGCAGGACGCCCAGGGTCGCTCCGGTATTCGACGGTCGGGCGCGGGGAGGCGCCCGGATGAATCAGGGTCAGCAGGTCCCGTCGGCCGCGGGAGCCGGTGCGACGTTGGTGACGACCGAGTAGTCGGGGATGCCCATCGACGGGACTCCGTTTCCGAACTGGAGGGTGCCGCCGACCAGGCTGAGCTTCGCCTCGACGTTGGCGATCAGGCTGTCGTCGCCTGCCGCAAGTCCCTCGTCAGGGGGTGTGGCCTTGGCATTGATCCATCCTCGGCCCGGCACCGGCGCGCCGGTAGCGGTGAGCAACCCCTGCGTGACGAGGGTGAACTTGCCCGAGTAGATGGGCGCCGGCGCCGCCGCGGGTCCGATGCCGACGGTGGCGGTCAGCACGCCGCGCATTGTCTTGAGGTTGATCGTCCAGACGATGCCGGTAAGGGACAGCGTGCTGCCCGCCGGAATCGGATAGTCGGTCGCATCGGGGAGGATCTGGGCGACCCCTCCCGTGAAGGGCCCGCCGTAGTAGGTGGTGTAGGTCATTCTGTCATCACCGGGACAGGTCACAGGCCTCAGGGCGGGACCGTGCAGGCTGATCACCTTGACGTTTGCCCGATCGATCTCCGGGGTCGCTCCTGGCCCGGCACGGGCGACCAACCCACCGGTGACCACTCCCAGCGATGAGCAGACCACCGCGAGTGCGACGATGAATCGTGTCTTCATGGACGTCCCTCCGCTTGGTAGGGCGGCCCGCCGATGATGGTGGGCCGCGGGATCCTGCGTGCGCGCGTCGCGCAGTGACACCACTCGTTGCCCCCCTCCTGCATCCCCATGCCAGCCCCACGGCAAGTCAAGGAACAGATCGTCGCATGTGACTTCAACTTGCTCATCTGCCACAACTCGCCAAGAGTTCGAAAGGAGTTCACCTGGTGGCAGGACCGTTGTGCGACGCGACTGACACCCGCTCGTTGCCCGGCAACCGGACCCCGGTCAGGTGCAGAGTGGCTGCATCGTCTTTGTCAGCTTCCCGTGGGGTGGGTGAACAAACGGCGACAGGTTGGGACCGAGGGGTGATCCGAACACCGGGAAGGTGTCAGACTCCGGCACGACTGGCATTCCCGTCTTGTCGAGATCGCCCGCAAGTTCACACGGGCGCTCGCCGGTATTCGCCGTCACCGAGCGTGGCGGCCTCATGTCGAGAACCATCGGAAGTGTCAAGACTTCTGGCAACGGCTTGCCTTTGGAACCTGACTGGCATCGACATCCGCATCGGGGTGCAAGTCAGGAAGGCGCCCCCTCCCCACGTCATTGTCGTGAGAAGGAGGGAGGGTCGTCAGCAGCGTGGAGCCGGTGACTGGAGTATGCGTCGGCTGGTTCCTGGCACAGATCGATGACTTGGTGCTGGCGTTGGAGGGAGTGGAGGGAGCGGAAAGTGTGGCCGAGCACCCACCCAGGATGAGGAAGCCGCCCAGGAAAGTGTTCCGGAGGGCGGCATTCGCTATTCGACTAGATCGGCTGGGAAATCCGCCGACCGCTTTGGTCGACTGACCAGGCTCTGCCTCAGGCGACTCGGGACTGGGCACTACGGCCGCTGGCATAAAATACCTATACCTCAGCCTCACTCTCGATGCCGAGAGGGTGCCCCACATCAGTGATCCCCAGGAGGCCAAACACTAACCTCGGCGATCTCCTCAGCACGGATGGCGTCAACCAGCGAATCAGGAACGATGAAGACCCGCATGGGGATGGCCTCGTCGGGTAAGGCTTCGTCAAGGTGTCGTCGAGCGTTCTTCACTAGCTGCGCAAAGGTCTTGGCCGCCAGCTCAACTTGGATGAGTAGCGCCAGCGTCCCGGTCCAAACGAGGTTGCCGTCTGGGTCATCTGAGTCCCGCCTCGGCTTTGTGAAGTAAGGCACATCAGGTGGCTATCGAGTCCTCCGGCCAGTGTCTCCACGATCAAAGCTTACGACCCTCCCCCGACCAGGGTGCCCCCCAACTGTCAACGCCGGGACGGTGGGACGGTGGGACGGTGTGACACTATGGAAGGCCCGCCCGCGGTGTCCACTCGATCCCCAAGGGCTGTACTCGTAGCTCTGGGGGCGACCAAGGTCAGTGGGATCTCGCCCTGAGAATGGCCAGGCCGTTCTCCACATCCATCAGATGGTGGTGCGAGTCGTGGAGCGTATGCTCGAGAAGCAAACGCACATTGCTCCTCGAGTCGCCGATTGTGATTCCTCGGGACCATGAGGCCGGCCCTGAGTCCTGAGCCATATTGGCAAGCTTTTCAGTCTGCGCTTCGAGTTCCATTCCAACAACGCCAGGGTCTTGTGCGGCGTAGCTCGCTGAAGCGCTCTGCACGAGTTCCTCCCCGGCTATCTCGGGGAATCTGGGCTCATCGACCGTCAGCGCCTGCTCGACTCCAAAAACGTGGAGTGCCGTGACGTCTCGACTGTGAGACGCGTATTCGAGCGCAGACCAGGTTTCAGCAACAGGTCTCAGCCGAACTTCGTTGCCGGCCTCAAGCAAGAGGCGAATCCATTGCAGTCCAAGGCTTCGAATCGCGTCCAACAGCCGCTCGGGCTCATACTCAGAGCCATCGAAGCCGCAGGCCGCACATTGCTCGTGATCCATGATTCACCTCCCCTTGGCAGCCTCTTCAGTCTCGCCGCTACCGGCAGGGCGTGTCTCAGGGTCTCTTTGGCGCCCCTCGCTGCCGGGTCGGGGGCGATTATTCCCCGTCTTCGGCCCGGCACCTTGAGACCAAACCGGTCAGCCGACCCGCTCCCAGTCCCGAGGATGAGGTGGTGCGATTTCAGAGCGCAGCAGCGCCGTGCTGGCATTGTTTGGTCCTCTTTCTACAGATCCACCTTGATGGTCCCGATGCACTAACTGAAGGGCCATGAGTCAAGGCGGTGAAGCGATGACCTCCGACCCGTTGTATTCAGAGGACGACGAGCCCGCACCCGACCTCGACGCGTTGGAGCTACCGGAGCAACCAATCTGGCGGCGGTGTGGGGCCGTGCATGCAGTCGAGCAGGGACCATGGGTGGGCACATTGGTCTGCTGCATGAGGAAGATCGGCCACCCGCGTG
The DNA here is from genome assembly GCA_963769775.1 of uncultured Acidimicrobiaceae bacterium. Lineage (GTDB taxonomy): Bacteria > Actinomycetota > Acidimicrobiia > Acidimicrobiales > RAAP-2 > Bog-756. The sequence goes on from CAVYNC010000011.1 coordinate 24,432, forward strand.
AACACCTGACGACGCTCGGGGATATTGGCAGCCCGGACTACTGGCAGGAGTTCTGGCTATAGGAAACAGACGGTCACCTTTGACCCCACTGACGAAGTTCCTGCCCCGTATGGATTCGCTTGTGCATGTCTGTCGCTACGAAATTCTTCGCTATGGCTTGCACTTCACTCCTCGTGTGTTGAAGGCTGACGGTCTTTGTAACGATCGCGGCACGTGAGGGTGTTCTCGCTGCCGGTTCAGGGGGTTACTCAGGGTGCCTCCGGCCGGCACGAGCGGGGCACCCCTGAACTGCCATTGACACCGGTCCATAGCCCGGCAGTTGTGTGGTCACGCGAGTTGGCACCTGCCAGCAACACCCGCCATTTCTGGACGATCCCGCTCCGATCATGTGAACCGGAAGCGGCGGGCCATTCGCACTCGCCGGGCTCCTCGTCTCGTCGCGTAGAGCCGGATAACGCGACCCTTAGCCGGTGGTGCGGGGCGCCTCGGGCCATACTGCTGGGTGGGAGACATGACTGATGCGACCTGTGGGGCATTGCTGCTGATTGATTTCGGAGGACTTCGTCTCCCGGGTGGACGGATGGAAGTTGAACAGGGTCAGATTCCGTCGGTCATCGCGGCGGCTCAGCGCGCCGTTGAGGAGGCGCAAGACCACGATGACCTGATCGTCAAGATCGGCAACGAGTTCCCAGCGAGGCGATCTGATTGGCAGCCTGTTCCGTTACCGCGCCACGATCCAGGGCAGCTCCGGTGCACCACAACCTAAACCAACCAACCAAAGGGGTGGCGAAAAGTGGGTCTTGTGACGCCGTCGTGGGTGCCTGACCGCCCCTGACCCCACCCATCCGCGGCGACACGCCGCCTCATTCCTACGGTTTCTGGCTGTCACGGCTGGAAATCGAGGAGGAGGACGGCGTGCGCGACAACAGCGTACTGAGGAAGCTGCTGGGTTTGTGTGTGTCCACGGTGGTGGTTCTCGAGAGAGAGCTGTACGAAGGAGGCGAGGGAAGGCGTTCGAAACTGGTGGTGTGGGTGCGTCGCAGAGCCCGCGTCCGGGGCCGGTGCGGACGATGTCGCGTGGTGGCACCGTGGTTCGACAACGGTGGTGGTGAGCGTCGGTGGCGCCACATCGATATGGGCATGGCCACCAGTGAGCTCGTGGCTGAGGCTCCTCGGGTGAACTGTCCCGAACATGGTCCAACCGTGGCCGAAGTGTCCTTTGCCCGTCACGACAGCGCGTTCACCCGGGCCTTCGAGGACCTGGTGGTCTTCGACGCCATCGTGTCGAACAAGCTGGCGGCAGCCAAACGTCACGGGATCTCCTGGCGGGCTGTCGATCACATGTGCATCCGGGTGGCCACCGAGGCGTTGGGGCGGATCGACCTACTCGACGGGCTGGTCGCCATCGCCATCGACGAGGTCAAGTACAAGAAGGGCCACAAGTACCTCACTGTCGTCTGCGACCACCTGACCGGTCGGGTGATCTGGGCGATGAAGGGTCGAAACAAGGAGACCGTGCGGGCCTTCTTCGATGCATTGGGGGAGGAACGGGCAGCTCAACTCCAGTTCGTGACCTGCGACGGGGCCGAGTGGATCCGCTCCGTCATCACCGAGCGGGCATCTGACGCTGTCGTCTGCCTGGACACGTTCCACCTGATCGGGTGGGCCACCTCCGCCCTCGACGAGGTGCGGCGAGAGGAGTGGAACACGCTCCGGCGAAACGGAGGGGCCAATGCGGCCAAGGAGTTCAAGGGCTTGCGCTGGATGCTGCTGCGCAACTGGGAGAACCTGTCCTCCAAGCAGAAGGGCACGATCCGAGATCTGGAGCGGGCCAATAAGCGAGCGTTCCGGGCCTGGCAGCTCAAAGAGGAACTACGCGACGTCATGTCCATGCCACTCGCGGCGGCACGCCGAGGACTGGATAGTTGGCTGGCGTACGCATCCCGATCGAAGCTCGCCCCGTTCGTGAAGCTGGCCAGAACCGTCCGTCACTTCCGAGACTCCATCGAGGCGACCCTCGAATGGAAACTAACCAACGGGATCTCGGAGTCCAACAACGCCGCCATCGGCAGGATCCGATCTGCGGCCCGGGGGTTTCACAACCCCGAGAGCTTCATCACAATGATCATGCTCAACCGAGCAGGCATCGCCCCTCAGCTGCCGTGGACAGCGGGATCATGACCCACGACAGGAGCAGAAGACCCCGAAAAGTGTGCCGCAAGGTGTCGACAGAATTGGCGTTCACCAGGTGAGCGTCGTCGTGGAGAGGTCGATTGCCGGGGGTACAATGGCAATGGTGAGTTGGGGAACGGAGCCACCACGAATTCGCTGCCCGTCTCCGTTACGGCCGTCGCGCCGGGTTCGCAGACTGAGATCTGTCGCTCTCAGCTAATTTGATCGCGTCCCGCAGAAGTGCCGCCACGGGATTCCCGGGTGCTGCTCACGACCCCAGTCTTGTTCCCGTGCTTCCGCAACTCCCTTTGCATAAGGCAAGAGAACGTTGCATCATTCAGACGATGACCTCTCCTACATGGAGTAACTCGGTGACAGTGGGTCGCCGGCGATCTGGGATCCCACCTCTTGACTATGGCCGCGTCGCATCGGTGATCTTGTTGGTTGCCATCGGCTTCTTGATCGCCAACCGCGGAACGGGTGCATCAGCGAGTCAGGTGTACGCGTCGGCTTCGCGTCAGAGTTACACCACCACCGGAGGCGCCGTCGTACCGTTAGGAGGTGCCCCGAACCTCGGCTCTCTTTCCGGGACGACGGTCAACGCGCCGGTCGTTGCTGTGGCCTCGAAGAAGGACCAAAATGGCTATTGGCTCGCCGGCGCGGACGGTGGCGTCTTCTGTTTCGGCGACGCACCATTCGAGGGTTCGCTTGGCGCCGTAACCCTGTCCCAACCGATCGTCGGCATGGCCGCAACTCCCGACGGAAATGGTTATTGGCTGGTCGCCGCCGACGGTGGAGTGTTTGCGCTTGGAGATGCACATTTCCATGGGTCCCTCGGCGGCGTAGTCTTAGACCAACCGGTGGTCGGCATGGCCGCCACTCCGGACGGTGGGGGCTACTGGCTCGTGGCGGCGGACGGGGGGATCTTCGCCTTCGGTGACGCTGCTTTTGATGGCTCGCTCGGAGGAGTCGCCATTGGCCTACCTGTGCGCGGCATGGCGGCGACCGCCGACGGGGGCGGGTACTGGCTCGTAGCCGCAGACGGCGGTGTGTTCGCCTTCGGCGACGCGCCTTTTGAGGGATCTCTCGGCTCCTCCCGGCTCGCATCACCGGTTGTCGGCATCTCCTCAACCCTCAACGGGGGCGGGTATTGGCTGGTAGGTGCCGACGGCGGTGTGTTCGCCTTCGGCGACGCGCCTTTTGAGGGCTCGCTCTCGGGCCAAGTTCTGGCCCAGCCCGTCATCGGATTGGCTCCTTCGGCCTCTGGCTACTGGCTCGCTGAGGGGCAGTTGACTCACTCACCGTTCACGCAGGCCGTCGTCGCTGATCTCAACAACGCCCCGGGTCTCGTTTCTGCAGCGGTCGAGGATCTCACCACCGGTGACGTCTTCGTCTACCACCCGAACCTTGCACTCATCACCGCTAGCATATTGAAGGTCCAGCTTCTGGGGACAGTCTTGAGTGAGGCACAAGCTGCTGGTCAGCCCCTTTCTCCTTCCGAGCAGGCTCTGGCGGCGCCGATGATCGAGGTCAGCGATAACAACGCCACCACGAACCTCCTCCTGGACGCCGGAGGTCCTGGAGCGGTGGCGACTTTCGACCAATCCATCGGGATGACCGAGAGCAATCCGATCAGCGATTGGGGGAACTCGACCACGACGGCGACCGATCAACTCATCCTGCTCGATCGCTTTGTCCAGCCGAATGGTTACTTGTCCGACGCCTCTCGGGCGTACGGTCTCAACCTCATGAGTCAGATCGTCCCGGCCGACATCTTCGGCGTCTCCTCTGGCGTCCCATCCGGCTTGTTGCGGGCCTCCAAAACTGGGCGCATCCCATCCGAAGGCGTGATTAACGGTATTGGTTGGGTGCGGGGTCAGGGCCGCGACTACCTCATTGCCGTCCTCACACAGGCTGTTCCCAATCCCGACCAGACGGGACTGGCCCTCATAGACGAGGTCTCGACTTCGACCTGGAACGCTCTCGACCCTTAAGGTCGTCCAGTCCGAGCGGCGCATGACTTGGAATCGTGTGGGTGCCAACAATCCCATCCTGTGTGTGCCGAAGACGCATCCTGTGGGTGCCAATACTCATCCACGCCGTTGAGCTGGACCTTTGCTCAGGGCTGATGGAGCTGGGATTCCGACAATTCGCCTCTTTCCCAACGTGCGAGGGGACCGAATCACCGAAAGGATCAACCACGCAAGCAGATCACGGTTAAATAGAAAATAGTAAATTTAAGAAATGGGACGGACCGGGTGCGGCTGCTGGTGTCGGTCGTCGATTCGCTCCTCTCTTGTAGCTTGCCGTCGATGAAGGTGGCGCCGGCGTGGACGAGTGGCACGAGCTCGTGGCCGTTGATCCGGCGCCAGCGAGCCTGGGCGGCGTCGAGCAGCTTGTAGGCCATGGCGAGGCCGGCCTTGCGTGATCCCGCGACGGGTCACCTTGGTCCGGAGTCTGACCGTCGAGAAGGTGGACTCGATCGGGTTGGTCGTGCGCAGGTGGACCTAGTGCTCGAGGGGATAATCGAAGAAGGCGAGGAGCACGTCGAGCTGGCCGGTGATCTTCTTCGTGGCCTTGGGGAACGCTGCGAACTCGTCGGCGAAGCGCTTCACCGCCTCGAGAGCGACCGTGCGCGACTCGGCGCTGTAGATCGCCTTGAGGGCTTCCTTGGCGTCGTCGTGGAGGCGCTTGGGGAGCGTGTCGAGAACGTTCTTGGTCGCATGGACCCAGCAGCGCTGCTCGCCGTCGAGGGGAACACATCACGCAGCGCGCCCCAGAACCCGAGTGCCCTGTCGCCGACCGTGAGCACGGGGGCGGCCAACCGACGGTCGCGCACCGAGCGCAGGACCTCGGCCCAGCTCTCGGTCGATCGCGGTAGCCGTCGGCCAGGGCGACGAGCTCTTTGGTGCCGTCAGGGCGGACCCCGACGATCACCAGCGTGCACAGCGGGTCCTTTTCGAGGCGGATGTTGAAGTGGATGCCGTCGACCCACCAGTAGACGTAGTCGAGCCGACGAGAGGTCGCGCTCGACGACTCGGCGTGCTCGGCCTGCCAGGCTTCGGTCAGGCGGGTCACCGTGGACGGCGAGAGCCCGGCGTCAGAGCCGAAGAACTCACCGAGCGCTGGTGCGAAGTCGCCGGTCGAGAGCCCGCGCAGGTACAAGATGGGGAGCACCTCGGTCACCTTGGGTGACTTGCGCATGTAGGCCGGAAGATGGCCGAGGAGAACCGTTCGCCCTCGCGGCGGTTGTCGACCCTCGGGGCGGCGACTTCGACCATCCCCGCCCCGGTCGTCACCTCTCGGGCCCGGGCGAACCCGTTCCCCACCACCAGGCGTTTCCCGGTGGCGTCGAGCAGGTCGGCATGGGCCTCGAGGTAGGCCCGGCGCTCAGCCAGCAGCGACACCGCCAGCATGTCCTGGGCGGCCACCCGGCACAGCTCGTCGAGACTCATGGTCAGAGCATCGGGGTCGTCCACCGCGGTCGCGGTGGCGTCATGGACTAGTTTCAACATTGGCGTATCCCTCCCCGCTGGCGTGAACCGGCGGAATCGTTGTTTGGTCAACTTGGAGGGTACGTCGCGCCTTTCAGACGATGGTGCATCCACAACTTCTGGTTATAACTCTTCAAACTACTTGCTGACCACCTAACGCTGACGAAAAGGCCGACGTTATGACTCACCTGCTGGTGAGCGATGTGGAGGAATCACTCAACGGGCTTCTTGCTTCGGCCACGACCTGACGGCACACTTCGACAATCCCCCACGGAAAGGAGCTGACATGCAAGCCATCACCGTTCGAGACCGCGACGCGGGCATCGGCGGGCTAGCCCTGACGGACATTTCTTACCCCCACGCCGGCCAAAACGATGTGATCGTGCGGGTAAATGCTGGGGGGTTCACACCGGGCGAGCTGGACTGGCCGACAACATGGACCGGCCGCGCCGGGCGCGACCGGACGCCGAGCGTGCCCGGCCACGAGCTGTCGGGAGTCGTCGTCGAGTTGGGGCACGGAACCACCGGCCTCACCGTTGGCCAACGGGTGTTCGGAACCATCGACTGGGCCCGCGATGGCTCTCTGGCCGAGTTCACAGCGATTGAGGCCCGCAATCTCGCCGCTCTCCCGGCTGACATCGACCACACCGTCGCAGCCGCTCTCCCGATCTCGGGGCTGACGGCATGGCAGGGTTTGATCGACCATGCAGGCCTCAAGACGGGGCAGACCGTCCTGATCCACGGCGCTGCGGGCGGTGTCGGTTCGATCGCCGTGCAGCTCGCACGCGAGGTGGGAGCCCGAGTGATTGGCACCGGCCGGAGCGCGGATCGTGACACGGCACTGGGGCTGGGGGTGGATGCCTTCTTGGACCTGCAGGCCGACAAGGTGGAAGACGCCGGCGAGGTTGATGTGGTGTTCGACGTGATCGGGGGCGAGATCCTTGACCGCTCGGCTTCGCTGGTACGGGCCGGCGGAACGCTCGTCACCATCGCCAGGGTGCCAACGGTCCAGCCCAAGGACGGGCGCGCCATCTTCTTCGTCGTCGAGCCTGACCGTTTCCGCCTCGCGGACCTCGCCCAGCGGCTCAGGGACGGACGGCTCACGCCCATCGTCGGCGCAGTACGGCCGCTCGCCGAAGCACCTGCCGCGTTCGCCCCCGACCGGCGCACTCCCGGCAAGACGATCATCCGGATCGTCGAAGGCGGATAGCCGGCCGACGGGGGGTGTCCCATCAAGGCCGATCTCGGCAGGGCATACCCGGCAGGGAGGATGAATGAGTGCTCCCCGCGCTGCATCCCCACACTGCGGACCACGTCGTCGTAGGGTCGGCGTCCCTGGGTCTCGGTCTGACCTGTGAATCGGCTGAAGCAACTTCTGGCTGCTTTCCAAAGCGATCTGTCGACCGGGCCCGGGATCACTTGCGGCACCGACTGACCTTGCCGGTGCGGGCTGTCCCGATCTTGACAGAGATCGGGACCCACAGCTCGGCCGGTCAGCAGGTGGGTGCCACCCCTCAACTAGGAAAGAGATGGACCAATGACCATCGTAGATAACCGCGCCATCACGGGTGGTGTGGATACCCATGCGGATTCCCATGTTGCTGCCGCCCTTGACTCCATCGGTGGCCTGCTCGGCGTCGAATCCTTCGTCACGACCCCTCACGCCTATCGCCAGCTGCTCTCGTGGTTGGGCGCATTCGGCGACGTGGATCTCGTCGGGATCGAAGGGACAGGGAGCTACGGAGCAGGTCTCAGCAGGCACCTCCAGGCTGCAGGCATCCGGGTCGTTGAGGTCGACCGGTCCGATCGCCAGGACCGTCGGCGCCAGGGCAAGTCAGATCCGCTCGATGCCGTCTCCGCCGCTCGGGCCGCCCAGTCAGGAAGGGCGACCGGCATGTCCAAGGGTCGCGACGGCACAGTGGAAGCGATCCGGGCCCTCATGGTCGCCAAGCGCAGTGCCAAGTCCGAGCGCATCCAGACCATCAATCAGGCCCGAGCCCTGGTCCTGACCGGCCCTGATGACCTGCGGACGCAGCTGGCGGGGCTCGGTGCGCCAGAGTTCGTCGCCATGACTGCAGCCCTTCGACCCCGCCAAGGTGAGGTCGTCGGCTACGCCACGCGCATGGCGGTGCGTGAGCTCGGACGCCGAGTGGAGTTCCTGAACGATCAGATCGAGCGCCTCGACGAACTCATCGTCCCCCTGGTGCGAATCCAGTCCCCCGCGCTGCTCAGGATCTTTGGAGTCGGGCCCGACACAGCGGCTCTCCTCTTGGTTACGGCCGGCGACAACCCGGACCGTCTGCGCACGGAAGCGGCGTGGGCACACCTGTGCGGGGTGGCTCCGATCCCGGCGTCGTCGGGCAAGGTCAACCGTCATCGCTTGAACCGCGGTGGCGACCGACACGCCAACCACGCACTCTGGCGAATCGTGATCACCCGAATGAGCTCGGACCTGCCCACACGGCACTACGTGGAACGGCGTCTGAAGGAGGGCAAGTCCAAGATGGAAATTATCCGCTGTCTCAAGCGTTATGTCGCCCGGGAGGTCTACCCCCACCTCCGCCTTGGAGCCGACTGACGCTCATGAACTCGGGAGCGGCCTGACCCAATAACCGGCTGTCGCACTTCGCTGACCTGCGAACGATTCGTCGGCCACCCCTGAGCTCTTCACCACCTGCTGATGCAATCGCCTAATAAGAGCTTGCCCGGAATCTCGTGGCCCATCCCTGTCTTGCGGCATTCAGCAAATCGGCACTTGACAACACATAGGAGCATCGTTTGGAGACACTCGGTCCGCTGTCGTGTAGGAACTATGCCGTGGACTCCGCGATCAAGCTCGCTGACGGTCGGACGGTCGGGTTCGCTACCTATGGGTGCCCACAAGGCACTCCAGTCATCTGGTGCCATAGCGGACCAGGGAGTCGAAAGGATCCGGTCCACCGGGACGCCGAAGCGGCACAGGCCAATCTGTTCCTCATCGGCATCGACCGACCCGGATATGGGATGTCGACGCCGCTCCCCGGTCGCACGATCGCCGATTGGATACCGGACGCATTGGCTGTCGTCGATGAGTTGGGTGTCGACAAGTTCCTGACCGTGGGTGAATCGACCGGCGGTGCTTATGCCCTGGCGCTCGCAGCACTAGTCCGTGACCGTGTGCTGGGGGTCGTGGCCTGTTGTTCCATGACTGACATGCGCTGTGAAAAGGCACGGTCCACCATGAGCCGTGCGCATTGCCAGGCCGTGTGGGATGCCCCCGACCGCCCATCTGCTCTGGCTGCCGCCATCGACGCGGATGGCGAAGGAGGGAGCAAGATGAGGGGTGGTGGAATGAGCGAGGCACTTGCACCATCTGATGTGGCCCTGTTCCGGGACCCCGACTGGATGCAGCAGGCGATGGCCATATTTCCAGACTGGTTCGCTCAGGGTTTGGAGGGCTACACGGACGACCGACTAGCTGACGATGGAGGCTGGGTAACGTTCGATGTCACGGCCATCACGTGTCCGGTCACTGTTCTCCATGGAGAAATGGACAAGATCTGCAACGTGGTCAACGCCCACCACACCGCTGAGGTCGTCCCGAATGCACGTCTTGCTCTCTACGACGAGCTTGGTCACTTCAGTATCGAGACCATGCTGATCCCGTCCATCAGCGAACTGCTCACGCGCTAATGGTCGGTAGTGGGGGTATCACCGATGTGCCGGAGTTGGACAAGGGGGTGTCGGCGAGCGCGGGCCGCTCGATGACCGCCTCAGTCCCGGTGTCCCAGGGGCGCCCCAACGGACCCTGACGGCCTGAATCGCGATTGACCTCCCACCTTCTGCGGGTAAGGGTGTGCTCAGCCATTGCGGGTGGCGCCATGGCGTCTAAGGGTGGAGGTGCCCATGCGGGACTTGAAACTTCGGAGCAGCAAGCTGTTCACCGTGATTGCGCTGGTGGCGGCATTCTTACTTGGAAGTGCCACCTATGGTGCAGTCGAGCTGGCCGGTGCGAGCGGCACGAACACCGTGTACTACGCATGTCTGTCGTCGACCGGAACGCTCAGTCACGTGGGGACGACGAAGCCCACGACGACGATCTGCAAAACGCCCTCCAAGGTCATCTCGTGGAACTCCCAAGGGCCTACCGGCCCCAAGGGACCGGCAGGTCCAGGGCCAGAGACGTACAATTGGACTGTCAATGTCCCGGCGGTCAGCTCTACCACCAGTTACGTCGTCGGCACTACCAATCTGCCCAGGGGATCGACCGTCACGGTGACCTCCGCATCGCTGACCGGAAACTTCGGCGCGTGCGTCTTTGGTTGGAGCGTCGCCTTCTACAGCTCTGAGGGATCAACTACGCCGGCGTTCTGGTCGACCGGCACGAACGTCACGAACGTACCTCCGACGAGCACGAGTCCCGAAACACTGAGTGCTCAAAGTCCAATGCTGGTGGTGGGACAGAAGTGCATTTCCTCTGCCGGAACGCCCATTCCGCTGCCGGCGTTCAGTGTCAACATCACCTTCACTGACACGCCCGGTCCAACCACCTATAGCTGAAGATCGCTGACTGATCAATACCCGGATCCGATAGGGAGAGGTGCTGCAGGGTATCGCCGAAGTGCCGTTACACGGGTCACCCCTTCGCCTGAGATGCACGGAGTGGCCGTACGTCTTCAAGCCCCTCGACCTCTACCCGCGGCTCCGCGATGCCGGGGTCACCGACGTGCTCTGCGTGCTCTGGATGGGCATGCAGGCAACCGAGCGCGCACCCGGAGTCGATCCGGACCGACTCTTCGACCTTCGCGAGCTGTTCGCGGAGCATGTCATCGCCAAGATGGACTGACGGTCACCCGGAGCGGTACACCGATCCTGTGGACGGAGCCCGTTCGGCACGGTACCGTGACCGCCGACCCGGATTCCGAGGAGAGGGGCTCTAGATGACTCGCAGGATCGCACGCGTCGCAGTGGTGGTGGGGCTCGGTCTGGGCGCAACGATCGCCCTGAGCACAGAAGCAACGGCCAGTCCGGTCTCTACTCTCAGTCCAAATGAGCACACAGTTGGCTCAGGCTTCAACGACCCGTTGGGTGTGGCAGTTGGCACGTCGAGCGGTGTCTATGTCGCCGACACCGGCCACAACCGGGTCGTGAAGGTTCCGGTGTCCGGATCCGAGCATGCCATCGGGACGGGCTTCAATCACCCGTCGGCCGTGACCTTCGACTCGGCGGGAGATGTCTATGTGGCCGACTACGGCAACAACCGGGTCATCGTGCTAGCGCACCAGGGAGGGGAGTACACCGTCGGGACCGGCTTCAAGGGGCCTGCAGGCGTAGCGGTCGACTCCAAGGGGAACCGCTTTGTCGCAGACTCGGGGAACAACCGGGTGGTCGAGGTTCCTGTCTCCGGGACCGAGCACGCCATCGGGTCGGGGTTCTTCGGCCCCACCGGGGTGGCGGTCGACTCCAAGGGGGACGTCTTTGTGGCCGACTACTTCAACAAGAGAGTCGTCGAGGACCCGGTCTCCGGTTCCGCGCACACCGTCGGGACCGGCTTCAACGGACCCGCTGCCGTGGCGGTCGCTGATGGCAACGTCTATGTGGCCGATGCCGCTGACAACCGGGTGGTCGAGGTTCCTGTCTCCGGGACCGAGCACACCATCGGGACTGGCTTCTATGGCCCCAACGGGGTGGCTGTCGACTCGTCGGGGAACGTCTACGTCGCCGACAGTGGCAACAACCGTGTGGTGAAAATCAACTTCGGCGTAAGCACCGTCTCCCTGGTCACCGGCACTCGGGGGGTCCGTTATTCGCAGCAACTGAGAGCCGAGCTGGGGACACCTCCCTACAAGTGGAAGGCGACATCACCCCTGCCAAGCGGTCTGTCCCTCGGTTCGACGGGCGTGCTTTCGGGCGCGCCATCCCTGAAGCAGTCGGCTGGTAATTATCCGGTCGCCGTTCAGGTCACGGACTCCTCGCCGGTCCCGAAGGTGGCGACGGCAAAGTTCACGTTGACCCTGAGGTAGGGCATCCGGGCTTCACTATGGCTCCGACTCCGTGCCACGAGGTGCGGTGACGTGAGGCTCTTCAGGCGGGAATGGAGCTGTTCAGGGGCGGTGATTCCCAGATGACGCATCTGGACGATGGCCTTCACCCGGGCCTGTCGGGCAGAGCGCTTTGCCACGACCAGCACCCGGATGGCCTCGACGGGGCCATCCTTGGTCTTGCCGGCACCCGAGGCCCGACCGCTGATGGCAGCGCGGGCGGCCTCGACCGCATCGAGGGGATCGGATTTGCCCTGGTTGCGCCGAGACTGGCGGTTGGGCCGGTTGACTTCGACGACCTCGACACCCTTGCGCCGCAGGAACCGGGTATTGCATCACCGACAAGCGCATTCTCGTGGCTCGACGATACGGGCAAGATGTGCAGTCGATCCCGATCGATCCTCCACTGCGGGTCGCCCGTGATCGAGATGGCCGCCAAGGGACGCTCATGTGGCAAATTCCCGGCTGGCAACCGTCGAGAACAACTTGGTTCGGTTCTAGCAACTCATCGCTAATGCAGAGCCTGTCTGAGTCTGGTTGGCCCGGAGCCGGACAGGGCACGCAGGGGGTTCTCAGCTTTGCTGACATCCCCGATATCGATCAGACCTTGAAATCGCTTGATCAAGCGATGCGAGCGCAGGGACGGGATGACCGGACCCCGCTTGGAGGGAGGAGATATCAGGCAATAACGCCCCGACCCGCGCTTCGCCTCCCCGGCTCCGTTGGGCTCCCTGCGTCGGTTCGCCGGTCAGACCTCCCCGGTCGGTCGTTGCTGCCCCCTTGCTCGTCCGCCTTCGGGCCGCTCTCCGGTCCCCGGCCTTTCAGTCACCGCATGACAGCGTCACCGGGTTGAGGTACCGGCCACGGCGCGGGAGGGTGCTCCTCCCTGTTGTATCAAGCAGCTCCCCGTTGTCATGTCTCGTTGCTCGTCTCGCGACCTCAACGACCTGCGAGACCTGGGGTACCGGCGAACCGGTGCAAGAAGGCCGAACGCGCCCGAGCGCGATCCCCTTGACCGGCGCGAGGCCGTCGGGCATGCTTCTACTACTAGATGTAGTCGTCGGGTAGATCGAGGCCACAGGCGCAGCAGGAGTGATCTGAGCCGGTGCCTGGCAGGGGGTTTGGATGGCGAGTGAGGCGGCGATCGGGGGCGAGCCCAGGATGCTCACTGTCCCAGCCGCCGCGGTTGTAGGAACGAGCAGCACCGCATGGACCCGACCTGACGGTCGGAGAATGCTGCAACTGGTGCTCGCCACGGTCTGGCTCTTGGACGGAATCCTGCAGCTCCAGTCCTTCTTCTTTACGAAGAGTTTCGGCTTGCAGATGATCTCCGGTATGTCGTCGGACAATCCATCGGTCATCGCACGTCCCATCGCTTGGTCGGGGACGATCATCGGTCATCATGCGGTGTTGACCGACGCGATCTTTGCAGTCGTGCAGTGCGGCATTGGCTTCGCCATCGCCTGGCGCCCGACACTGAAGATTGGACTGGGTGTGTCCATCGCATGGGCACTCGGCGTGTGGTGGGTGGGCGAAGGACTCGGGGGAGTGCTGAACGGCGCCGCAAACCCTGTCAATGGGGCACCGGGAGCGGTCATCATCTACGCGTTGCTCGCGGTGCTGTTGTGGCCGAGCGACCGGATCACGGAGAAGGCGCCTTTCATCGCGGCACGATCGGTGGGGGCGCCGATTGCCAAGGCGCTGTGGCTCGTCCTGTGGGGATCGCTCGCCTATTTCGCAGTGCTCGGTACCAACCGTTCGTCACAGGGCCTGCACAGCTTGCTCAGGACCGAGGCCATCGGCGAGCCAGCGTGGATCGCCTGGATCGATACCCACGTGGCCAATCTGGTCGACAACAGGGGCTTGACGGTGGCCATCGTGTTGTCACTCCTGCTCGTCGGCGTCGCGGTCGGTACGTACCTGCCACGGCCGGTCGCAAATGTGTCGGTCGTGTTGGCCGCTGCGGTCAGCGTCCTCTTCTGGATCGTCGGCGAGAATTTCGGAGCGCTCTTCACCAACGGAGCGACCGATGTGAACTCGGGCCCGCTGTTGATATTGCTGGCCATCGCCTACTGGAGATGGTCCCCGACCCATGCTGCCGGCTCGACACCTGCCGTCACCGATCGATCGGCACCGAGGGTCGGAGGGATCTGAGATGTCGAATCCGGGCTGGGTGGATGGCATCTTCGCTGGACTCATGCTGATCGTTGCTGCCAACAGCGTCGGGCGTCTGGTGGCCGCTCGGTCGTGGTCCCGACCGATCCACCGTGACGTGGACGTGGCCCATGTGCTGATGGGGATGGCGATGGCCGGCATGCTCGTCGCAGACCTCAATGCGCTACCAACCGGAGTGTGGGAGATCGTGTTCTCGGCTCTCGCCGTGTGGTTCGTGTGGAGGTGCTACCAGTTCGTGGTGGATCCGGGCAGCGAGCCCTACCACGAACATGTGCACCGGCTGTCGCGTCGAGTCATCCACCTCGTCATGTCCCTCGCCATGCTCTACATGTTCCTGGCCACAGCCCCGTCCGACGCCGGAAGAGGAGGCAGCATGGCGATGGGAGCTGCGACAGGTACCACGGCAGACTTCGCACTCCTACCTGCGGGCTTTCTCCTCGCCCTCGTCGTATCGGCCATCTGGCAGCTCGACGCGATCGGACGGTTCTCGTCATCTCGCAGTCCGGGTCGGCGACGTCCCGCCCTTTCCTTGATCGGCACTTCGTCGAGCATCACCGGATTGGAGCACGCGGGCGCCGTGCCGCCCGAAGGACGACCCATCAATGGCCCTTCGGATACCCCCCCGTGGCTGGCGCCCCGGCTGGAGGCGGCCTCACACATCGCCATGTGTCTCACCATGGCCTACATGCTTGTTCTGATGCTCTGAGAGCGGTAGCGATGACGACGTGTGACAATCCACTGTGCGCATGTGACCCCTGCACGTGCGACGACTGCACCTGTGGGGCGGCGAGGTTGGGGGCATTCGAGCGCCGAGTGATGGAAATTCTCTGGAAGGACCCGGTTCGGGAGTTCACTGTCCGCGACGTGGCCGCCGCGCTTCCCGAGTACGCGTACACGACACACGCCACCGTGCTCGACCGGCTGGTCAACAAGGGATTGGTGCGGAGAAGGAAGGAAGGGCGTGTCGTCCAGTTCGCCGCCATCGGCACCGGAAGCATGCACGCCGCCGTTCTCATGCACCAAGCTCTGACGGCAGGCACTGATCCAGATGCCGCCCTCGTCCGATTCGCCGAGACCCTCTCGCCCTCGGAGGCTGCTGTCCTGCGCAATGCGCTCAACACCCTCGACCGCAAGGCACGGAAGTTTCGCCCGTAACATCTACGAGGATCCGAATCGAGAGAATCTAGGCGTGGAGCACCTTCCACCACCAACCGGGATCGGTCACGCGGTGGACCAACCGAACCGACACGGTTTCGGTCTGGAGGCCCAGGGTGAACCGGACCGCCCCCGCCGGCCCTGCGTCGGTCTTCGCTACAGAGGTTGACGCCGGGGCCATCGTGGCGACCACCCGCTGGCCCGGGACACCGAGCAACCAGGCGCCGCGTGCGGCCACGACCGGGACCACACTCTGGGCTCCTCCCCACTCGGTGCTGGCCGTGCCCACGGTGTGCCCGGCGCTCACGACCGGCACCGGGACGATGGCCGCCTCCGAGGCGTCGAGGAGATGATCGACGATGGGCTCGGTGTAGAGGAGCGGGTACTGGGCCTCGATGGGACTGTAGGGCGCGGTCGGTCGCGGTGGTGGTCGGGGCCGCCGCGGACGACGCTGTGGTTGGCGGGGGAGGAGCCGGGGCCGGCTCCAGTTGCCCGAGAGCCGAGGCCAGCACCAGTACCGAGCGCCCGTCGAGAGAGCGGAACCCGGCCAGCACCATGCAGCCGGAGGCCTGGGAGGTGTAACCGGACTTCACGCCGACGATCCCGTCCGTACCGATCGCGGTGACGATGTTTTCGACCGTGCCCACCCCGGGCAGGTTGACCGTGGGCATGCCGGCCACGCTGGCGAACGTCGGGATGGCCATGCCCGCCGCCGCGATGCGCAGGGTGTCGGCCGCCGTCGACACCGACTGGGGGTCGAAGCCGCTGGCGTCCACGTAGTGGGAGTGGACGGCGCCGAGCGAGACGGCCAGGGCGTTCATCTTGGCCACGAAGGCCTGCTGCGAGCCGGCGTCCCAGACAGCCAGTGTGTAGGCCACATCGTCGGCCGACTGGTTGAGGAGGGCCTCGAGCAGCTGCAGCTCGGTGAGCGTCTCCCCGGCCTGCAGGGGGATGTTGGTCTCGTTGTTGACCAGGTTCACGTCGAACTGGGCCGCCTCGTCCGGCGTGATGGTGACGGTCGGGACCGCTGCTGCCGAGGGGCACCGGGTGGTCGCGAAGTACCACCACCGCGGTGGTCATCTTGGTCAGTGAGGCGATGGGGACCGGCTGCTCCGGTCCGGACTGCTCGGCGTAGCCCAGTGCCGGGACGGCCACCGCTCCCTGACCGGCTGCCGGCCAGGGGAGGACCGGGGCAGATCCGGGAACCACCGAGGCGGTGAGCCGGCCGGCCGCAACCGTGGGCTGGGGCAGCTGGCGCTCGATCCGCCGGGCCGCCACCACGCCCGCCGAGGCCGCGACGACCACCAGCAGCGCCACCGACGACCAGATGATGATCCGGTGGTTGTGTCGCCGCCGGGCATGCCGCCGACGCGGGGGGTGGGGAATCGAGCGGGTCCGGAGCGGCCGGCGCGACGAAGGCCACCTCGTCGAGGGAGGGCACCGGACGGCCGGCGGCCGGCGCTGCCGCCCCGGGGTCCGAGGGGACATTCTCGTCCTGCCCGTCGGGACCGGTGCTGCTGGGCCCGCAGTCCCTCACCGAGCCACCGGATCCTCGGCTCCCCTCCCTACCCAGGGGGGATGGTCGGCCGCAGACATCGAACCATACGTTATTGCTCAGCCGCGAACCGACCCCGGATGGGCAGCTCCGGGGTCAGCGCGGCATCTATTGTAGGGAGAGAGCACGCGTTTGGTGGGTTCGCCCCGGTCGAGAACGCGGTCGGGATGAGAACACTGTCTCCGGCACCGCTGCCCGAATCAGCTTCCCTGCAGGGT
Source organism: uncultured Acidimicrobiaceae bacterium (assembly GCA_963769775.1). Classification (GTDB taxonomy): domain Bacteria; phylum Actinomycetota; class Acidimicrobiia; order Acidimicrobiales; family RAAP-2; genus Bog-756. The sequence continues at coordinate 41,221 of CAVYNC010000011.1, forward strand.
CAGCGCCCCGGGCGTACGAGTGCCATCTGGGTGAACGTCGGTGTGTGGGCGATGGCGACCATCATCGCCCACGTGGCCAATGCGGTGACTCCCACTGCGAGACTGCTGATGAGAATACGGCCCTTCATGGCTCGCCCTCCATTCTCTCTGGTTTCTGTCACCGCCATCGTGGGCCCTGCGGGGCGAACCGTCTGTCGCCCGGGTGACAGAGCGCTCATCACCATCACGACGCTCGGCGATTCCTCGGCTCCCGGGTGCCGGTGGCCCCGCGACCCGGCACTGTCGGCCAGAATGAGGTTCCATGGAGGTGCATGCGGCACGACCGGAAGAGGTCGACGCGGTGGCGTCCACGATCGCCGGGGCGTTCTACATGGACCCGGTGTGGAGTTGGGCGCTTCCCGACCCGGATCGTCGCCTCTCGCAGCTTCGGGAGCTCTGGGGCCTCTGCGTGCTCGGCGGTATCGGCCACCGGTGGGTGTTGACCACTCCGCGGTGCGAGGCGGCCGCGGTGTGGATCCCACCCGGATGTGACGAGCTCGTCGAACCCTATGCGTCCCGCCTCGACCCACTGCTCGACGAGCTTCTCGGGTCGAGGGCGAACCTCGTGCGCGAAGTCCTGAGGCGATTCGACGCGTCCGACCCCCGCAAGGGCAGCTCCTACTACCTCAGTCTGTTTGGCACGCATCCCGACCACCGGGGGAGGGGTGTCGGTATGAGCCTGCTCGCCGACAGCCTGACCCGGATCGATCAGGAACAGGTGCCGGCCTTCCTCGAATCGAGCAACCCCGCCAACATCGTCCGATACGAATCCGTCGGCTTTCGAACCGTCGGTCACTTCGAACTCCCCGAGGGTGGACCGTTGGTGACGACGATGTGGCGGGAGTCCCGGTCGGATTCGACCTCGGCAGCCGGGGACGTCCCGCATCCGTGAAGGTCTACTGGGCACGCGGTGGCGTCCCGTCGCAGTATTCCTCCGTACCCCGACGAGTAGCCAGGATGGCACTCCAGCGGGATCAGCGGCATTCCACCGTCGACGATCCGGACACGGCGGACGTGATCCTGTTTCCCGACTGCCACCTGCTTCAGCACGATTCCGGTCTCCGCTCGTTCCTGTCTTCCCCGGTTGCGCGTGAGCATCCGGAGAAGCTCGCCGTCTACAACGAGCGGGACAGTCCGTGGTGCCGCCTTCCCGGACTCTATGTCAGCATGCCTGCCGGCATCTTCAGACCACAGTGGCAGATCGCGGCCGCATACAACTTGAGCGGTGAGCCCTCCTCGCTACTGGAGGACCCCCAGGCGCCGCCCGAAGCCGACCTTCTGTTCAGCTTCGTCGGGGGACTGACCCACAGATGCCGTAAGTCGATCTTCTCCCTCGAATCCGGGCGGTCCCATGTAGAACGCACCGACGGATTCAACTTCTTCGACGCGAGCTCCGAGCGGTATCAGGACCGCCGACGACGATTCTTGGAGACGGTGTTCAGGTCCAAATTCGTTCTCTGCCCGAGGGGCGCGGGGACCTCCTCGATCCGCCTCTACGAGACGCTCGCTGCCGGTCGTGTCCCGGTCATCCTCTCCGACCGCTGGATCCCTCCGGTCGGCCCGGTCTGGGAGAGCTTCTCCATCCGATGGCCCCAGTCGTCGGTGAACGCGCTCCCCGAGATGCTCGAGAGGATGGAGCCGCAAGCGGACGAAATGGGTCGCCAGGCGCGCCGCTGCCCACGACGAGTGGTTCGCCCCGGATGTCGTCCTCACCCGTCAGTTCGACCAGCTCGAAGCGCTGATTGCAAGTGACGCCTTCCGCACGTTCCCGATCCGCGGCGACGCCAGATCACACGGCTACTGGTGGTGTGGCGCGGTACAGCGCCGTGTGAAATATCGATACGAGCAGCTGCGCGGGTCGATCACCCGCCAGGTCAGATCTTCATGTAAGCCAGCGAGTAGTAGACCAGAAACGCCGGCCAGAAGACGGCCTTGAAGGTCGCGAGCAGGACCAGCCAGAACGTCCCCGAATGGAAGTGGAGGAAGTACACGAGGGTCCCGATGAACCCGAGGAACCAGAATCCACCCGCTCCACCGCTCTTCACGATGCCTCTCGAATTGCCCCCGGTCTGTCCGCTCATTTCACGGCCTCCTCGTCACTTGGCCGCGCGGGTGCCCGGATCGGTGCCTCCGCTGTCGAATCGGAACGGCGGATAGTCGTCCCGCAGCAGCAGCGCATAGGTGAGCACCCGGAAGCACCAGCGATCGAGGCCCATCACAAAGTCGAACAGCTGCCTGGGATAGTGGGCCGTGACGGCCAGGGTCACCGCTGCGATCAGTACCAGGATGCCGATGAGCCCGCCGCCGCTCGTCCAGGACCTCGAGCCCAATGTGGTGCTCCACCCACCTGCGAGGAAGCCGACCACCAGGTACTGGGGGATGGCCAGGAGCCACCACTTGACCAGGACCAGGCCCCGGGAGAGATGATCGGGGTACTCCACGCTGAACTCGGCGGGGTAACCGGGTTCCGGCGAGAGCGAGAATGGCGGATAGCGATCGGTGCCGAGGGCCGAGTAGGCGTAGAAGGAGACCCGCCAGGTCCAGCGGATCACCCCGACGGTGAAGTCGAACAGGCCCCGCGGGTACCGGCCGGTGAACAGGATCGAGAACCCCGCCACCACCGTGACCGGGAGCACGACCAACCAGAGCCCCATCAGCACGACGACGTGCGGGATCACCAGCACCCACTTCACCAGCCAGAGCCAGCGGCTCAGGTTGGGATCGAGCTGTCCGTCCAGTCGGGCCGGGAAGGTGGCCTCGTTCCGATCGTCCGGACCGGCGGGCCGCGGCTCACCTGGCCCCGGCGTCGGGTACCAGAGGCCGTCGCTCGCCTTCCAGAACCCGTGTTCAGACGGCACGCCGCCTCCCACCGTGGCGGCAGCCGGGTGCTGCTCAGGTGGGTACCACCGCCGGTCCGACGCCTGCCACCACCCGGGTCCCTGCGGATTATCGCTCATTGCCCTTTCCTGCTGTCGCCGTCCCCTCCTACTATGCGCCGGGCGCCCTGGAGCGAACAGGGGCGGAGGTCCCGATCTGCGTTGCCGGTACCTCCTCTTCCGCCTTCCTGAGGGCTGCCTGCTCGGGCGACCCGTCCGGTTCGGCCGCGCCTCCTGTGGTCGCCCACTGATCGGTGTCGGTGACCCGGACCAGGAGGATCTCGCCCGCCTCGTTCCTCGGCAGGGCCGCCACCGACGGGAGCACCAGGAGCTCATGTCCCACCAGCTCACGCAGCCGCCGGACGTGCGGCGAGACGGCCATCCAGAAGGCTGACTCACGAGGCACTGCACGGATCTTCTGGGACGACTCTGCGGCGGCTCCTCAGTCCGGACCGATGACCACCGTCGGTTCGATCCGGATATCGGTCCGGAGTGAGTTCGCGATGTAGCACTCGCGGTGGGCGAGGTCGACCAGGTGGAGGATGCGCTCCTCGGAGGTGCCCGGTGCGACCACGATCCTGGGACGGAGGGTGATCTCGGTGAGCCGCAGCGGTGACTCCTCTTCGGGCATGACACCCTCGGCATCGTCCTCGTAGGCGCGAATGTCCACCCGAGCGCGGGCAGCGACCGCGAGGAAGCTCAACAGCTGGCACGAGACGACGGAGGCGACGAGCAGCTGTTCGGGATTGAGCAGGCTCGCCTCGCCCCTGAAGGCGGGGTCGGCCGAGAGTCGCAGGGCGATCGCGTCGGGTGATACCCGGACCTCGTGCCCTCGGTCGTAGACCTCGTAGCCGTCACCGGTCGAACCGAACCACCGGCAGGCAACCGCGTACCGGTGGACGCCCGGTTCGCCGGTCGGTGGAACCATCCGTGCAGGGTACAGACATTTACGCCGCTTACTCCTGGCTGGCCGGGCGCCGGTACCATCGTCGCCTGTGACACGTCTGCAGGACCTCGACGCCTATCTGGCCCGGATCGGCCTCGGCGCACCGGCGGGCCTTGCCGAGGTCCACCGGGCCCACGCCCTCTCGATCCCCTTCGAGAATTTCGAGTCGTTCTCCGCCCGCCCGGTCCGCCTGGAGACGCGCCTGTCTCGAGGACAAGATGGTCGCCCGCAGGCGGGGCGGCTACTGCTTCGAGCACAACCTTCTGCTCGCGGCCGCGCTCACCTCGCTCGGAGTCGACGAGGTCTCGCCGATGCTGGCCCGGGTCCGGATGGTTCCCGACGTGAGCCCGCGACCACTCAACCACCTGTTGCTCCGGGTGTTGGACGGTGGGAGGCCGTGGATCGCCGACGTGGGGTTCGGGGGAGGCGGGCTCCTCGACCCGGTGCCCTTCGAGGTGGGCATCGAGGTCGAGCAGTCGGGATGGCGGTACCGGCTGGTCGAGGACGGTCCCGAAGTGGTCCTCCAGACCTTCCAGGACGACGCCTGGATCGACATGTACGGATTCGTGCCCGAACCCGCCGTGGAGATCGACATCGAGGTCAGCAACTGGTTCACCGCGACCCATCCGGACTCGCCGTTCGTGAGCGGGATCTTCGCCGGGGCGCGGTACGTGGACCGGTGTCTCTCGCTCTTCGTCTATGACGCGGTGACCCTCGTCGAGCGGCCGGCCGGCGGGGTGTCAACGTCGACCGAGGTCGACCCCGAGGACCTGCCCGACCTGCTTGCGTCGCGTTTCCACCTGGCGGGTGTCAGCGTCGACTCGGCGGGACGCCTCGATATCCGTGAGGCGGAAGCACGGTGAGCAGCGAGCGGGAGCGTCCTGCCCTGGTGGTCGGCGGGACCTCGGGGATCGGTGCCGCGCTCGTCGGGCGATACCGGGACCAGGGTGTCCCGGTTGTCACCTGGGACATCGCCCGCGCCCCCGACGTGCTGTGCGACATCTCCGATCCCACCCAGGTGACATCGGGAGTGCAGGAGACAGTCGAGCGGTTCGGCCTCCCGGGTGACGTGACGGTGACAGCCGGGATCGGGCACGCCGCCGACCTGCGGACGATCGACTCCGACGAATGGGACCGGGTGCTGTCGGTCAACACGAGGGGACCGTTGCTGGTCATGCGGGCGGTCGCCGACGCCATGGCTGCCCGATCCGCCGGAGGGTCCATCGTCGTGACCTCGAGCATCAGCGGGCGGGTCGCCGATCGCGGCATGGGCGCGTACTGCGCGTCGAAGGCCGCGCTCGACATGGTGGTCCGGGTCGCCGCCCTCGAGTGGGCGCCGCTCGGGATCCGGGTCAACGCGGTGAGCCCCGGGGTCACCCGGACACCGATGCTCGGGAGGGCACCGGTCGACACCGGCTGGCTCGAGGCGGTGCGCGGGAGGACTGCCCTCGGCCGTCTCGGAGAACCCGCCGACATCGCCGAGGTGATCGACGGGGTCCACGCGATGACCTGGGTGACCGGCGAGATCGTCACCTGTGACGGCGGGCTCTCCCTGCACAGCCCCATCGACTCGTTCGGCGAGGCGCACCCGGCAGGGGGCGGGCCGTGATGGGTGGGCACCCATGACCACCGTGACCCAGCCGGCGACCCGGGACCCGTTACGGTCCGCCCGCCCGCCCGGGCGTACCCGCCGCCGCCCGACGGTGGCCGTCCTCGGGGCAGGGGCCGGGGGGATCGCCATGGGGGTCGCGCTGACCCGAGCGGGCTACGACTACACGATCTACGAGAAGTCCGACGGACCCGGAGGCACCTGGCGCGACAACACCTATCCGGGCGCGGCGTGCGACGTCCCCTCCCACTTCTACTCCTTCTCCTTCGCGCCCAATCCGTGGTGGAGCCGCACCTACGCGACCCAGCCGGAGATCCTCTCCTACCTCGAGCGCTGCACCGACCAGTTCGGTGTCCGCCCCCACCTGCGGACCGGCACGGCCATCTGCGAGGCGCGCTGGAGCGACCAAGACCAGCAGTGGTTGCTCACCGCGGCCTCCGGCGAGACCTTCCATGCCGACGTCCTGGTGAGCGGGCTCGGGATGCTCAACGTCCCCTCGGTGCCCGACATCCCGGGCGCCGACCGGTTCGGTGGGCGCGCGTTCCACTCGGCACGCTGGGACCACAGCAGGCCGCTCACCGGCGAGCGGGTCGCGTCCGTCGGAACCGGGGCGAGTGCGGTCCAGTACGTGCCCGCGATCGCCGCCGAGACCGCGCACCTCACCGTGTTCCAGCGCACGCCCATCTGGATCTCCCCGAGAATCGAAGCGCCCTACACGGCCGAGGAGCAGCGCCGCTTCGCCCGCCGGCCGTTCGCTCTGCGTCTGCAGCGGGCGAAGATCTGGTGGACCTACGAACGGGCGGAGTTCGGTGCGGGTTCGGAGGGCATCCGGCTCCAGACCGCACTCGCCCACTCCTACCTCGAGCGCAAGGTCGAGGACCCCGACCTGCGCACGGTCCTCACCCCTGACTACCCCGTCGGTTGCAAGCGTCCGCTCATGTCGCGGGAGTGGTACCCGACCCTGACCAGACCCGACGTGCGCCTGGTCACCGAACCGATCCGCGAGATCACCGAGCACGGGATCCGGACGGCGGACGGCGAGGAACACCCGGTCGACACCATCATCTACGGGACCGGGTTCCGGGCGAGCGAGTACCTCCGGTCGGTCGACATCCGTGGCCGGGAAGGCCGGCGCCTCCAGGAGCAGTGGCGCGACGGCGCCGAGGCCTACCTGGGCATCACGGTGCCCGGGTTCCCCAATCTCTTCCTGCTCTACGGCCCGAACACCAACGGCACGACCTCGGTCATGTTCATCCACGAGGCGCAGGTGCACTACGTGATGCGGGCCCTCCGGTGGATCACCCGGCAGGGTGGAGGATCCCTCGAGGTCCGCGGCGCCGTCTCGAGGCGCTACAACCGGAGGGTCCAGGCCGCGCTCGAAGGGACCGTCTGGACGGCGGGGTGTACGAACTACTTCCGGGCACCGAGCGGAAAGCTGGTGACCCAGCTGCCGATGAAGGGCAGCCGGTACTGGCTCCGGACCCGGGTCTTCGACCGCTGGAGCTACCGGCGGCGGCCGAGCGCCATCCGTGGGGGACCGGTCGGGCCCCCGAGCCACCGCCGCGACGGATCCGAAGAGGTAGGGTCGTCCGGTCAACGACGTACGACGGGAGGAGAAGGTGGGGGTCGTCGGTCTGGCCAATCTGGCGGTCAAGGTCGCCGATCTCGACGCCGCCTGCGCGTTCTACGAGCGCGGCAGGGTTCGACGTGCGGGACCGCATGCACTGGGCGAACGGGGAGCGTGCCGACGTCCACCTCGGTCCGGTGATGATCACGCTGTTCACCCGCGCCATCTACGAGGACGCCGTGGCGCTCCCGGCTGAGGGGTTCCTCCATCCCGCCCTGTTCACCGACGACCTCGACGCCGAGCTCGATGGTCACGAGGTCCTCTGGGGCCCCGAGGTGGTCGAGGGGACGTTCGGCAGGCGGCGGATAGCGTTCGTCTCGGCACCCGGCGACATCCGTCTCGAGTTCATGGAGCAGCTCCCGGACTCCGGCGGAACGTGAGCGCCTACCTCCAGGTCGCAATCCCGACGGTTCACCACCTCGGACTGCACCGGCTCGCTCGTGCTCGCGGCGTCGGGCTGCTCGAAGGGCTCACGGCCACCCACTGGGCCAGCATGGCTGAGCTCGGCGGCGGCCAGGTCGTCCACGACCGGGTGGCTGAGTACGCGCGCTGGCGGAGGTGACCGCCGGGCCGTGATCGGGTGCCGGACGGCCCTTCCGAGTGCGCGGCACATTGCTCCTGGTCACGGGGCGACTCTGCACCGCGCCCTACTGCCACCGGGTCCCCGTCGGTATACTCGCGTTGAGCGCGACGCAGGCCAATCCGTCATCGGACGGTAGTGCCCTCCGGCGGGGGTGAGCTGGATGCGGGCGATCGGGTGCGAAGGGGCTCGTCGATGAAGCAGTGGGCGCAGGTGATGCGGCGGTGGTTCCTCTGGCTGCTCGGGGACGAACCGCTTCCCGGCAAGGGCAGCAGAACCATGCTGGCCGGAACCCTGGTCGTGCTCGTCCTCCTGGTGGCAGGCGGAATCGCCCTGCGGCCGAGTTCTGCGGCGGCTCCGATCCGGCACAGAGGCGTCAGGGCGGCCGCGTCGCCACTGCCGACCCTCGCCACCACGACCACCACCACGCCGGCGGACCTATTGCCTTCGGCCGCGACGACCGTACCGAAGTCGGGCGCAGCTGCGGCTCGGGCCCGCGCCCGAGTGCGCGCCCGCAGACAGGGAGCCACGGTCAGAACCAGGAAGCCCGCCGGGACGACCAGGCGGCGGGCCGGGACGACGACCACGACGACAACCGGGTCGTCGGGTGTCGCCGCTCCCTCGACCCATTCGCCGACCGGCCCCCCCCTCGCCTTCTCCGCGCCGGCGCCGGACCCCGCAGCTTCCGCTGCGACAGCCGCCAACGCCCAGGTCGATCCCCCCGCCGCTGCGCCGGCTGCGCCGGCGTCCCCCCAGGTTGCCCCCGTCCCTCCGCCGGCGCCTCTGGCGACCAACGCCTCGACAGGTGTCGGCGCATCGCTGGTCAGCTGGAAAGCGAGGGACCGTCATTTGGACACCGGGTTCGATGTCTTCGTCGGCACCGCGCCCGGTCGCGAGTGGCCGGTGCCCGCCAACGGGACCGTGCCGGTGGCCGGCACCTCGTGCCTGGTGACCGGGCTCTCCGCGGGCCAGACCTATTACTTCACCGTGCGGGCCGTGGGCACCCACGCACTCTCGCCGATCTCGAACGAAGTCTCGGCCACCCCCCTGGGTACGTACCAGCCGGTCGGCTCGTTGCCCGGTCCGGTGGTGGGCATGGCCGCCACCCCGGACGGCACGGGGTACTGGCAGGTGACCGGCTCCGGGGCCATCTCGGCACATGGTGCCGCGGTGGACTACGGCACTCCGGACTCGGTCGACCTGGCCGCGCCCATCGTCGAGATCGTGTCTTCCGCCGACGGCTCGGGCTACTGGGAGTTGGCGGCCGACGGCGGTGTCTTCGCCTACGGGGACGCCCAGTACGAAGGGTCGGCGGCCCGCCTCCGGATCAACGCCCCGATCGTCGGCCTTGCCCCCACCACGGACGGCAAGGGCTACTGGCTCGTGGCTGCTGACGGGGGGGTGTTCGCCTTCGGGGACGCTCACTTCCTCGGCTCGCTGGCCGGGCCTGCGGTCTCCTCGACGCAGGCTCCGCTCACCGGCCTGGTCGCCCTACCACTGCTGAGCCCTGGGGGCACGGTTGGCGCACCTGCACCGGTCGCTGCAGCCGCGCCGGCGGTCGGAATTGTCGGCTGATCCGGCCACCGACGGCTACTGGGTGGCCCTGGCCGACGGCACCGTCGCCGGCTTCGGAGCACCGGACCTGGGGCCGCAGTCCGACAACGGCCCGGTCGACACCGTGGTCGGGATCGAGGCGGCCCACGACGGCACTGGGTACTGGGAAGTGACCCGCTCGGGTGGTGTCTACGCCTACGGCGAGGCCCCGTTCCAGGGCTCGGCCGGAGCCCTCCCGCTCAACACGCCGGTCTCCGGGATGGCCGTCGACGCGGCGAACGGCGGGTACTGGCTGACCGCCCTCGACGGCGGCGTCTTCGCGTTCGGCGCACCGTTCTGGGGCGCCGGCTGACCCGGACGCCGAGCGGGGGTCGACCGGCCGCGACTCCCAGGTCTCCCGACGTCTGACCGGTCGCGCATTGCTAGCGTGCGCACCGGTGATCCGGCGATGAGCGACACGAGCGGCGCAGAGCACGGCGTCACCACCGAGGTCGCGACCGATCCCGACGGGTTGCCCGCCTTCGGCTCCGTCCAACAGCGGCTCGACGCGATGGTCCGCAACTTCGACGACCCGGCCCAGGAGTGGCGCCGGCTGTGCGCCGAGCTGTTCGGCACCTTCTTCCTCGTGCTGGTGGCGGCCGGCGGACCGATGATCGACCACGCCATCCCCGGCTCGGTGGGGCGGGCCGCCGCGGTGGTGGCCCCGGGCCTGATGGTCATGGCGATCATCCTGTTCATGGGCAGGGTGTCGGGCGCCCACCTGAACCCGGCGGTCAGCCTCGCCTTCTCCCTCCGCCGGGACTTCCCGTGGCGTCGGGTGCCCGGCGTACCTCGTCGTGCCAGCTGGCCGGGGCCGTGCTCGCCGCCTGGTTCCTCCAGGCCGTCGTCCACGTGTCCGCCCGGTACGGCGCCGAACTATCCCGGGCCGCAGGTCACCGCGCGCTCGACGCCTTCCTGATGGAGGCGGTGCTGACCCTCGGCCTGGTCAGCGTCATCCTGGGCACGGCGTCGGGCGCCCAGCAGGTCGGCCTGTTCGGCGCCATCGGGGTCGGCGGGCTACATCGCCCTGGCCGGCCTGTGGGCGAGCCCGATCTCGGGCGCCTCGATGAACCCGGTCCGGACGCTCGGCCCCGACATCGTGCGCGGCCGACCTCACCACGTGCTGGGTCTACCTCGCCGGCCCGCTGCTCGGTGCGGTGCTGGCCGTCGGGATGGCGTACGCTGCTGCGCGGTCCGGGCGGGGGCGACTCGGGGTCGCTGGCCGCCCAGGGGGCCATCCGCCCGCAGATCACCCGGCCCGGCAAGGCCTGACCCGCCGGCCCGATCAGCCGCCGACCAGCCGCTCGAGGACCGCGGCGTGCCAGGTGGGCCGTCCCCGCGCTCCTCGGCCCGGTCGGCGCTGCCGGCCAGGCGCAGACCGGCGTTGATCCCGACGTAGCGGAAGGGCTCGGGCTCCCACCGCCTGGAGCGGTGGTTGACCCAGGCCAGGGAGGTCAGCTCGGTGTGCCGGCCGAGGATCAGGTCGCGCAGCGTGCGGCCGGCCAGGTTGGTGGTCGACAGCCCGTCCCCGACGTAGCCGCCCGCCCAGGCCAGCCGGGTGGCTCCGTCGATGCCGACCGAGGAGAACCAGTCGCGGGCGATCCCGAGCGGGCCGCCCCACCGGTGGGTGATCGCGGCGCCGGCCAGGGCCGGGAACAGCTCGACCAGCGTCCGGCGCCAGCGCCTCGTGCACCCCGGGTCGCGGTCGAACTCGGGCCGGATGGCCGAGCCGAAGTGGTACGGGGCGCCCCGCCCGCCGAAGGCCAGGCGACCGTCCTCGGTGCGCTGCCCGTAGATGACCAGTGTGGCGGTGGTCGGCGAAGGTCTCCCGCCCGCCGAGGCCGGCCTCGGCCCAGAACGGCATCGGGCAGGGGCTCGGTGGCGATCATCAGCGAGTAGACCGGAACGAGGGTCCGCTCGTGGCCGGCAAGGCTCGCGGGTGTAGCCCTCGGTGGCCCGGACCACGGTGCCGGCCCGGACCGTGCCCGCGGTCGGTGGTCACGGTCCCCGGGGCGATGGCGCGGACCTCGGTCTGCTCGTAGATGGCGACGCCGCGGCGCTCGACCACCTCGGCCAGCCCGCGCACCAGGCGGGCCGGGTCGACCGCCGCGCAGTGCGGGGTGTACGTCCCGCCGAGCACGTCGGTGGCCCCGACCCGTGCCGGGCCTCGGCGGGGGAGAGGAGCGCGCAGGTCGTCCTCGCCGACGCCGCGGGCCCGGGCCTCGGCGATCTCCGCGTGGGTGCGCTGCGAGCTGTGCCGGCGGTGCGGGCGAGGACGACGGTGCCGCCCCGGGCGGAAGCCGCAGTCGATGCCCTCGGTCTCCGCCACCCGCCCGACCTCGCGGACGGTCTCCTGCATGGCCCGCTCCATCTCGGCGCCGGCCCCCGGCCCACCGACCCGGTCGAGCGTCGCCTCGGATGCACGGGAACAGCGCCGAGCACCAGCCGCCGTTGCTCCCCGACGCCCCGAAGCCCACCACCTCGCGCTCGAGCACCGCGATCCGCAGGTCGGGATCGGCCCGGTTCAGGTAGTAGGCCGTCCACAGTCCGGTGAGCCCGCCACCGACGACGGCCACGTCGACCTCGAGGTCGCCGGGCAGGGGGTCGCGGACCTCGATCGCACCGGGGAGCCCGTCCCACCAGAGGGAGAGCCGGCGGTAGCGCTCCCCCCGGGGCGAGCTCAGATCTGGTTCCACGCCTCGGTGAGCACCCTGCGCAGGAGCGAGGTCATGTACTCGAACTCCTCCGGCCCGCAGATGAGCGGAGGGGCCAGCTGGACCACCGGGTCCCCCCGGTCGTCGGCCCGGCAGATGAGCCCGGCGTCGTAGAGGGCGCCCGAGAGGAAGCCGCGCAGGAGGCGTTCGGACTCGTCGTCGTCGAAGGTCTCCTGCGTGTCCTTGTCCTTGACCAGCTCGATGCCGTAGAAGTAGCCATCGCCCCGCACGTCGCCCACGATGGGCAGGTCCCGCAGCGAGTCGAGGGAGGCCCGGAACTCCGCCTCGTGCGAACGCACGTTCTCGAGGATGCCCTCCTTCTCGAAGACGTCGATGTTGGCCAGCGCCACCGCCGCGCTGACCGGGTGTCCGGCGAAGGTGATCCCGTGGAGGAAGCTCTCCCCGTGGAGGAAGGGCTCGACGAGGCGGTCGTTGACCGCGAGCGCCCCGAGGGGCGAGTAGCCGCTGGTGAGGCCCTTGGCCATGGTGATCATGTCGGGCACGTAGTCGTAGCGCTCGGACCCGAAGTAGTGGCCGAGGCGTCCCCACGCGCAGATGACCTCGTCGGAGACGAGCAGCACGCCGTAGCGGTCGCAGATCTCGCGCACCCGGCGGAAGTACCCGGGCGGCGGCGGGAAGCACCCGCCGGCGTTCTGCACCGGCTCGAGGAAGACGGCGGCGACCGTCTCGGGGCCCTCGAAGAGGATGGCCTGCTCGATGGCGTCGGCCGCCCACCGGCCGAACGCCTCGATGTCGTCGGCGAAGTACGGGGCCCGGTAGAAGTTGGTGTTGGGCACCTTGAACGCGCCGGGCACCAGCGGCTCGAACGGGGTCTGGATGTCGGTCACGCCGGTGATCGAGAGCGCGCCCATGGTGGCCCCGTGGTAGGCGATGTTGCGGCTGATCACCTTGAGCCGGTCTGGGCTGGCCGATCAGCCTGAAGTACTGGCGGGCCAGCTTCCAGGCCGACTCGACCGCCTCGGAGCCGCCGGTGGTGAAGAAGATCCGGTTGAGGTCGCCCGGGGTCAGGTCGGCGATCTTGTCCGCGAGCTCGACCGCCTTCGGGTGGGCGTAGCTCCAGACCGGGAAGTAGGCCAGCGTGGACGCCTGGCGGGCCGCCGCGTCGGCCAGCTCGGTGCGGCCGTGGCCGATCTGGCTGGTGAACAGCCCGGACAGCCCGTCGAGGTAGCGCTTGCCGTGCTGGTCGTAGACCCACACCCCCTCGCCGCGGGTGATGACCGGGATCTCGTGGTCGCTGTCGGCCGACATCCGGGTGAAGTGCATCCACAGGTGGCGGTGGGCGTCCTCCTGCAGCTTGTCGGTGGACGGTGTGGTCATCGGGTCCCCCAGGTGTAGGTCTGCTTCATGAGCTTGAGGTACATGAACGTCTCGGTGTCCCGCACACCGGGGATCTTCCGGATCACCCCGTTGAGGAGCTCCAGCATGCGCTCCTCGTCCTCGCAGACCAGCTCTACGAGGATGTCGAAGGACCCGGTGCACATCACGACGTAGTCGATGTCGGCGACACCGGCGAGGCGGTCGGCGACCTCGCGGGCGTCCCCGTCGGCACGGATGCCGACCATGGCCTGGCTCCGGAAGCCGACCTGCAGGGGATCGGTGACCGCCACGATCTGCATGATCCCGGCGTCACGCATCTTCTGCACCCGCTGACGCACCGCGGCCTCCGACAGCCCGACCGCCTCGGCGATGGAGCCGTAGGTGCGCCGGCCGTCCTGCTGGAGCTCCTCGACGATGGCCTTGTTGGCGTCGTCGAGGATGCCGTTGGCCGAGGTGTCCATGTCGAATTCTTTATACCAGTTAACGCGGTTTCGGGGGGGAAGTTCGATGGAATTCGTAGTCCACCCGCAAGGATCTTCGAAAAACGCTTGTCTGGCTCCGGTTCATAGGTCACTATGACGTGCAGGCGTCCGGGCCCTGCGCTGGTCCAACGCCCGACGGACCCCGCCCGGCCGGCCGGGTGCGGGGAGGAACAGGAGCCAGGGAGGACAGTGAGCGAGCAGACGAGTACACCGCCGGTTCTGTCCAACTTCATCGGCGGCCGCCCGGTGGCTGCCCGCAGCGGCGCGGTGAGCGCCCTGGTCGACCCGAGCACCGGCGAGGAGTACCTCGAGGCTCCGGTCTCGGGTGCCGAGGACGTCGACGTGGCCGTGGCCGCCGCGGCGGCCGCATTCCCGGGTTGGCGGGACGCCACCCCGTCCGAGCGCAGCCTCGCCCTCATCCGGATCGCCGATGCCATCGAGGCCCGGGCCGAGGAGCTGGTCGCGGTGGAGAGCGCCAACACCGGAAAGCCGGTTGCGGTGACCCTCGCAGAGGAGATCCCCCCGATGGTCGACCAGATCCGGTTCTTCGCCGGCGCGGCCCGACATCTCGAGGGCAAGTCGTCGGGCGAGTACCTGGCCGACCACACCTCGATCATCCGACGGGAGCCGATCGGGGTATGCGCCGCGGTGACCCCGTGGAACTACCCGATGATGATGGCGGTGTGGAAGTGGGCCCCGGCCATCGCCGCCGGCAACACGATGGTGCTCAAGCCGTCGGACACCACCCCTGCGTCGGCGGTCCTGATGGCCGAGATCATGTCGGAGTTCCTGCCAGACGGCGTCTTCAACGTGATCTGCGGCGACCGCGAGACGGGACGGCTGCTGGTGGGGCACCCGGTCCCGGCGATGGTCTCGATCACCGGCAGCGTCCGCGCCGGCATGGAGGTGGCCGAGTCGGCGTCGCACGACGTGAAGCGGGTCCACCTCGAGCTCGGGGGCAAGGCGCCGGTGGTCGTCTTCGATGACGCGGACCTCGCAGCTGCCGCCGAGGGCATCGCCGTAGCCGGGTACTTCAACGCAGGCCAGGACTGCACGGCGGCCACCCGGGTGCTCGCCGCCCCGGGCATCTACGACGACTTCGTGGCCGCCCTGGTCGAGCAGGCCCAGGCCCAGACCGTCGGCGGGACCAGCGTCGAGGACGCAGACTTCGGGCCGCTCAACAGTGCCGCCCAGCTGGCCCGGTTGCGCGGCTTCTTCGACCGCCTGCCCGCCCACGCGGAGGTGGTGACCGGGGGGACCCCGGTCGGGGACCGCGGGTTCTGCTTCGCCCCGTCGGTCGTGACCGGACTCCACCAGGACGACGAGGCCGTCCAGGAGGAGCTCTTCGGTCCCGCCATCACCGTCCAGCGGTTCAGCGACGAGGAGCAGGCCATCGCCTGGGCCAACGGCGTCCGCTACGGGCTCGCCTCAAGCGTGTGGACCCAGAACCACGGCCGGGCCATGCGCATGGCCAAGGCGCTCGACTTCGGGTGCGTCTGGATCAACACCCACATCCCGATCGTCGCCGAGATGCCCCACGGCGGCTTCAAGCATTCCGGCTACGGCAAGGACCTCTCGTCGTACGGCTTCGAGGACTACACCCGTATCAAGCACGTCATGAGCTACATCGGCGGGTGATCCACAGCGCCGCGACCGGCAGGGGAGGGTCCCTCGGTTGCGTCGGCCGATGCACTGAGATGGGGAGATGCGGGGGGAGTGATCACCGCAGCGTGAGCGAGACCAGACAGGAACACCGTCAACAGGAGCACGACCGGCCGGACAAGAGACTGCAAAGGGAGAGCACATGAGCACCGATGTCGTCGACAGCACAGGCCAACCACCCGAGGTACCGGGTCCGTTCGGGGCGCCCGTCCCTTCCGACGAAGCAGGACCCGCACTGCGCGCCGACACCCTCAACCTGTTCGACTCCACGGTGGTGGCGGTCTCCTCGGTGGCGCCTGCCTACACCCTGGCGGCCACCATGGCGGTGCTGTTCCTCACCGCAGGCGTCGGCTATGCCGGACCGGCGATCATCTGGATCTCCTTCGTCTTCGTGCTGTTCATCGCCATCTCCTACTTCCACCTCAACCGGCGCGATCCGGACTGCGGAGCCTCCTATGCCTGGCTCTCCAAGCTGGTGCACCCCGCCGCGGGGTGGTTCAACGGCTGGGTCCAGGTGGCCACTTCCGTGCTCTTCTGCGTGTCCGCCCCCATCGTCGCCGGCCAGTACACCCTGCAGCTGTTCAACGAATGGGGCTGGATCTCGGCGTCGACTGCTGCCTCGGTCGGGACGGCGGCCGTGGCCGCCGCGTTCTGGCTGGCCCTGATCACCTTCATCTGCATCTGGGGGATCCGATGGACCACCAACTTCCAGTGGGTCCTCCTCACCATCGAGTACGTCGCGGTCATCGGCTTCTCGCTGTGGGGGATCATCAAGGTGGCGGCGAGCCATCCCCACGGGTCGACCGGCTTCCACTGGTCGTGGCTCAACCCGACCAACATCGGCGGGTTCACCGGGCTCTCAGCGGGCCTGGTCCTCGGGGCCTTCTTCTTCTGGGGGTGGGACACGGCAGCCAACCTCAACGAGGAGTCGAAGAACCGCACCAAGATCCCCGGTCAGGCCGGCATCATCTCGATGTTCCTCCTGCTGCTGGTGTTCGCGATGAACATCATCGCCGCCCAGATGCTCCTCCCCGAAAGTGCATGGAGCGCCCACCAGTCGACGATCCTGCTCTACTTCGCCCAGCAGGCCGCCGGGCACTGGGCCGGCTACGTCATGCTGGTGGCCGTCCTGTCGTCGACGGTCGCCACCACCCAGACCACCCTGCTCCCGTCGGCCCGGATCACCCTGTCGATGGCACGGGACCGGGTCTGGCCCCAGGTGTTCGGGACCATCCAGGGCAAGCTCAAGACCCCGATGGTGGGCACCCTGATCCTCGCCTTCCTCTCCCTCCTGGGCATCGTGATGGTCAGCAATGTCTCCTCGGTCTCCACGGTGTTCAATCACCTGATCTCGAGCATCGGCGTGCTCATCGCCTTCTACTACGGAGTGACCGGGCTGTCCTGTGCGTGGGCCTACCGCAAGGTTGCGTTCAAGAAGGCGAGCTTCTTCCTCACCGGCATCCTGCTGCCCTTCGTCGGGGGAGCGGTCCTCCTGGCCGTCGGCTACGAGGTCATCAAGACTGCGGGGTGGAGCGGGGCCGGCGCCGACATCATCACCCTGGCGCTCGGCGTGCCACTGGTGATCATCGCCCGCCTCACCACGAAGGGCGACTTCTTCAAGCAGAAGCCCATCGCCTACGACGAGATCGGCGACTGAGCCGACCGGCATGATCGTCGGAGTACCGAAGGAGTTGAAGGAGGACGAGTACCGCGTGGCGGTGAGCCCGGCGGGCGTGCGTGAGCTCACTGCCGCCGGGCACACGGTCTACGTCGAACGCGGCGCAGGTGACGGATCGTCCATCCCGGATGCCCAGTTCGTGACGACGGGCGCCACGATCGTGGACGACCCGCGTGACATCTGGGCCGCGTCCGACCTGGTCCTCGGCGTGAAGGAACCGATCGCCGAGGAGTTCCCCGGCTCGCGCTGCGCACCGACCAGGTCCTCTTCACCTACCTCCACCTGGCCGCGTCCCGCGCCTGCACCGACGCGCTGGTTGCGGCCGGCAACACCGCGATCGCCTACGAGACTGTGCGCCTGGGTGACGGCTCGCTCCCGCTGCTGACGCCGATGAGCGAGGTCGCCGGCCGGATGGCCCCCCTCGTGGGCTCGCACCACCTCATGCGACCGGGTGGCGGTCGGGGGACCCTGGTTTGTGGCGTACCCGGCGTGCGTTCCGCCAGGATCGTCATCCTGGGCGCCGGGGTGGCCGGGATGGCCGCCGCCACCCTCGCCGTGGGGCTGCACGCGGACGTCTACATCCTCGACCGCAACCTCGAGCGGCTGCGCCAGGTCGACCACCACTTCCGTGGGGCTCTGGAGACGGTGGCCTCGTCAACCCACGCCATCGAGGAGACCTGTCTCGACGCCGACATCGTGATCGGCGCCGTGCTGGTGGTCGGCGCACGGGCACCCACCCTCGTCTCCGACGCGCTCGTCGCGAGGATGCGGGAGGGCTCGGTGCTGGTGGACGTCTCGGTCGACCAGGGCGGTTGCTTCGAGTCGACCCGCCCGACCACCCACTCCGACCCCACCTTCGAGGTCCACGGCTCGCTCTTCTACTGCGTCGCCAACATGCCCGGCGCAGTACCCCACTCGTCGACCCATGCGTTGGTCAACGCGACCCTTCCCTACGTGCTCGCCATCGCCAATCACGGTTGGCGCGATGCAGCCCGCGCCGACCGGGCGCTCGGCGAGGGGGTCAACGTGGTCGGGGGTTCTGTCGTCTACCGGCCGGTGGCCGAGGCCCACGGCATGCCCTACACCCCGCTCGAGACCGTCCTGCACTGAGCAGGGATCTGCGCACCGGCCGTCTGCAGTCCGCAGCCGCCAGGTCCGCGTAGGGACGGCCTGGGTAGTCTGCGGTCATGACCACCCCCCGCGTCGCCGTCGGTCCGCTCCCGTCCGGGTTCGCGACGGAGGCGGTGGCAGCCGGGGGAGGGAAGGTGGTCGAGCTCGCCGAGCAGCCCGACGCCCTGGTCTGGCTCGATCCGGGCGACGTGGCCGGGCTCTCGGACTGGCTGAGCCGTGCTCCCGGGGCGCGGTGGGTGCAGCTCCCCTTCGCCGGAGTCGAGCGGATGGCCGAGGCCGGCCTGCTCGACGCGAGCCGGACCTGGACCTGCGCCAAGGGCTCCTATGCCGAGCCGGTCGCCGAGCACGCGCTCGCCCTCACCCTCGCCGGGCTGCGCCACCTGCCGGCCCGGATCGAGGCCCGGTCCTGGGGGATCCCGGCGGGCACCTCCCTCTACGACCAGAGGGTGACCATCGTGGGAGGGGGTGGGATCGCCACCTCCCTGCTCGAACAGCTCGCCCCGTTCCGGGTCGAGGCGACCGTCGTGCGCCGGCGACCCGAACCGGTGGCCGGTGCGGCACGCACCCTCCCCGTCGGCGAGCTCCACGACGCGCTGCCCGGGGCGCTGGTGGTGGTACTGGCCGTGGCTCTCACCCCCGAGACGACCGGCATCATCGGGGAGCGCGAGCTCGGGCTCATGGACGGGACCGCCTGGCTGATCAACGTGGCCCGCGGCAGACATGTGGACACCGACGCCCTCGTCGCCGCCCTCCGGTCGGGGAGCATCGCAGGTGCGGCCCTCGACGTGACCGAGCCGGAGCCCCTCCCGGACGGGCACCCCCTCTGGGACCTGCCCAACTGCATCATCACCCCACACACCGCCGACACCGTCGAGATGATCATGCCGTTGCTGGCGGAGCGGATCCGCGAGAACGTCGAGCGGTTCGCCGCGGGCGACACCCTGGTCGGCCTCGTCGACCCTGCCGCCGGGTACTGACCGGGCCGGCCCGGTCGGGAGCTCGGACGCCCTCAGCGCGAGGGCACGTACCGGTAGCCGTAGCCACGCACTGTCTCGAGCGGTCCCTTCCCCAGGTCCTGCCAGCCGAGCTTGCGTCGCAGGCGTAGCACGGTGAACTTGACCCGCTCGGGGCCGATGCCGAAGGGGTCGTCCCAGACCAGGTCGAGGAGCTGCTCGGTGGAGAGGGCCTGGCCCGGGTGGCGGACGAATGCCTCCAAGAGGCGGAACTCGAGCGGGGTCAGCGCCACGGGCAGGCCGTCGACCCTTACCTCGCGGGCCCGCCAGTCGACCTCGACGGCGTCGTCACGGTGGAGCGGGCCCGGCCTGGCAGAGCTGTGGTCCCGTGGGCCTCGGTGGAGGAGCGTCCCGATCGCCGCATCGGGCTGGTGGGCGCCGAACCCATTGGCCAGGTAGAAGGTGTGGAGCCCGGCGCGGCCGTCGGCGGCGATGTTGGCGTTCGCGCCCGAGCTGGTCACGACCCGCCGGACGGTCCCGCCGCTCTCGCCGTCGTCCTCGATGATCAGCACACGGGTAGTCAGCGGATCGGCCGACAGGGTGCTGGCCATCACCGGTCCCGCCTGTGCTCCGAGCGTCCCTGCCCCATCAGACCGTCCTCCCCGTCGTGTCCTCCGTGCGCGGTATCGGCGGGAACCGTGCCCCACTTGAGCGCGATCACAGAAACCTGTCGCTGGGCGCTCCGCCCCTGGTCAGCGGCAGGCCGTCACACCCGGGCGGGAGGATGCCCCCTGTGGACGACAAGACCGCAGGACCACCGACCCGAGGAGACACGACCATGCCCCGACCGGAGACCGAGAGCGGTTCGTTGACCATCGACTGCGCGAGCTGCGCCCATCGCGACACGCCGGTCTGCGATGAGTGCGTGGTCTCCTTCATCGTCGGCCGCGACCCGGATGACGCCGTGGTGGTCGCCGCGGATGAGGTGCGAGCGGTCCGGCTGCTCGCGCACGCCGGCCTGGTCCCGAGAGTGCGGCACGAGTCGCGGGCCGGCTGACTTCACATCGCCGGTTCGGCCGGAGCGGGACCGGGACGGGTCCCACGCCGGCCCGTGCCAGCATGGGGCGTGCCCGACCCCCTCATGCCGTCCCCGGCCCGCCCGCGGCGCCCTGCAGCAGGCGGCACGCCGAGCGACGAGACCCTGCGCGACGAGGCCCTGCGCAACGAGGCCCTGCGCAACGAGGCCCTGCGCGACGAGACCCTGCGTGACGAGCTCCTGCGCACCGGTCTCGACCGCGGACTCGCCGCGGTGGGCGTGGCTGACTCCGGCGTGTTCACCGAGGCACGCACCGCCCTCCACACCCGTCGCCGGGACGGCCTCCACGGGGGGATGCAGTTCACTTACCGCAATCCCGACCGCTCGACCGACCCGGGGCGGATCCTGCCCGGCGCCCGGTCCCTGGTGGTCGGGGCCTGGGGCTACCGCCGAGAGGACCCTGCACCGGACCCCGATCGGGCCGGTCAGCGCCCCGCCGGCATCGTCGCCCGGTACGCACGGCGCGACCACTACGCCTCGCTGCGTGCGGCGCTCGGAGGCATCGCCGACCGCCTTGTGGCCCGCGGCTGGCGGGCGATCGTCGTCTGCGACGACAACGCCCTGGTCGACCGTGCCGCGGCCCAACGCGCCGGACTGGGCTTCTACGGCAGGAACAGCCTGCTCCTCCTCCCGGGACTCGGATCGTGGTTCGTCCTCGGCTCGGTGGTCAGCGACGCTCCGCTCCCGCCCACCAGCGCCAGCGGGCCGAGCGCGCCCGCCGAGGGATGTGGCGGCTGCACCCGCTGCCTCACCGCCTGTCCGACCGGCGCCCTGGTCGCGCCCGGCGTGCTCGACGCCCGCCGCTGCCTGGCCTGGCTGGTGCAGGCCCCGGGGAGCTTCCCGGTCGAATTCCGTGCCGCACTCGGCGGCCGTGTCTACGGGTGCGACGAGTGCCAGGAGGTCTGTCCCGTCAACCGGCTCGCCGACCGGCGGCACCCCCCGGACCGGCCCGAGACCGACGCGGTGGACGCGGTCGATCTGCTCGACCTGCTCGCGGCCGACGACGAAGAGCTGCTCGCCGCCCACGGCCGGTGGTACATCCCCGGGCGCGACCCACGCTACGTGCGGCGCAACGCGCTCGTCGCTCTCGGCAACGTTGGCGACGGTACCGCTCCGGCCACCGCGTCGGCGCTCGCCCGCTGGGTCCACTCGGATGATCCGCTCCTCGCCGAGCACGCGCGCTGGGCGGCGGTGCGGCTGGGCCGGTCAGACCTGCTGTCCCGCGGGTGCAGGGAACCAGGGTGACCCACCTGCTCGTCACCAACGACTTCCCGCCGAAGGTCGGCGGCATCCAGTCGTATCTCTGGGAGCTCTGGCGCCGGCTCGATCCCGCCTCCTTCACGGTGCTGACCGCGTCCTCCGACCGTGGTGCGGCGGCGTTCGACCGCGAGCAGGCCGCACGTGGCGTGCGTATCGAGCGGGTTGGGGCGAAGGTGCTGATCCCCTCGCCGTCGCTCGTCGCCCGCATCCGGGCGATCGCCGAACGATCCGGCGCAGGGCTGGTGGTCATCGACCCGGCGTTTCCGCTGGGCGTGATCGCCCCCAGACTGGGCATCCCCTACGGGGTCCTCCTCCACGGTGCGGAGGTGGCCGTCCCCGGCCGACTGCCGGTGAGCCGGCCCGTCCTCGCCCGTGTCATCCGTGACAGTGCCCTGGTGGTATCGGCCGGCGCGTACCCGGCCGCCGAAGCGCGCCATGCGCTCCGCGGGCGGCCGATGCCCCCGGTCGTGGAGATCCCGCCAGGAGTCGACGTCGACCGCTTCTCCCCGCTCGACGCCGGCGAGCGGGCACGCGCCCGTCTCGACCTCGGCCTCCCCGCCGACGGCCCGCTGGTGGTCAGCGTGGGCAGGCTCGTTCCGCGCAAGGGGATGGACGTGCTCATCGACGCGGCCGGCCGACTGGCCCCGCACTTCCCCGGCCTCACTGTCGCCATCACCGGGCGCGGGCGGGACGCCGAGCGGCTGGCGGGGCGGGTCGCCGAGCTCGGAGCGCCGGTACGGCTGCTCGGCGGGGTGTCCGATGCAGACCTGCCCCGGTTGGTGGGCTCGGCCGACGTCTTCGCGATGCTGTGCAGGAATCGGTGGCTCGGACTCGAGCAGCGAAGGGTTCGGCATCGTCTTCCTCGAGGCAGCCGCGGCAGGGGTGCCCCAGGTCGCCGGAGCGTCGGGCGGGGTCGCCGAGGCGGTGGTCGACGGTGAGACGGGAGTCCTGGTACGCAGGCCCGCGCAGGTCGGCGAGGCGGTACGCGCTATCGCCTCGCTCCTCGATGACGCCGGGCTGCGCGCCCGGATGGGTGCGGCGTCCCGCCGGCGGGTCGAGGCATCCTTCGACTATGACCGGCTCGCCCCTAGGCTGGCCGCGTCGCTCGCAGGCGTGGGAGGCTGACTCCCCGCGCAGACCGCGACGGACGAGTCGAGGAGGAGGGCCGATCGTGGCGGAGCATGCCACTGAGCGAATCATCGTGTCGGCCACCCCGGCGCGCTGCTACGCGGTGAGCGCGGACATCGCGAGCTACCCGTCGTGGGCGGCCGACATCAAAGAGGTCACCATCGACGAGCGCGACGGTGAGGGCCGGCCGAAGCTGGTGACCTTCCGGGCCGCGGCCTTCGGTCGCAGCACCAACTACACCCTCGCCTACGACTACTCCGAGGCGCCGGGAGTCCTGGCCTGGATCCAGACCCAGGGCGACATCACCAACAAGCTCGACGGGCGCTACATCTTCACTCCCGCGCCGGACGGGGGGACCGAGGTCACCTACCACCTCGAGGTCGAGATGAAAGTGCCGGTCCCGGCCTTCATCAAGATGCGGGCCCAGAGCCGGATCATGTCGATCGCCCTCCGCGACCTGAAGGCCAGGGCAGAGTCGGCGGCGTGACGGTGCCGCGGCGCCCCGGAGGGCGGCGGTATCCTGGAACATGGAATTCCGCCGGATCAACGGACTCCCCCCCTACGTCTTCGCCACCATCAACGACCTGAAGGCGGCCGCCCGGCACGACGGACGCGACGTGATCGACCTGGGGTTCGGCAATCCGGACATCCCCTCGCCCGACGTGGCGGTCGAGAAGCTGGGCGAGGCGGCACGCAACCCCCGCAATCACCGCTACTCGGCCAGCCGGGGTATCCCGAAGATCCGTCAGGCGGTCGCCGACCTGTACCTCCGCAAGTTCGAGGTCGAGCTCGACCCCGACACCGAGGTCGTCACCACCATCGGTGCGAAGGAGGGCCTCTCCCATCTCATGTGGGTGCTGGTCGGCCCGGGGGACACTGCGCTGGTGCCCTCGCCGTCCTACCCGATCCACATCTACGCGCCGCTCTTCGCCGGTGCCGACGTGCGCCATGTGCGGCTCGACACGCCGGGGGCGGGCAGCGGGGCCAGCCCGGGCGAGGCGTTCTTCGGCAACCTGATGGAGGCGTGGGAGTCCGCGTGGCCCAAGCCCCGGGTGGTGGTGCTCTCGTTCCCGCACAACCCGACCACCGAGTGCGTGGACCTCGCCTGGATGACCCGGATCGTCGACTTCGCCACGCGAGCACGACATCGTGCTGGTCCACGACTTCGCCTATGCCGACATCGCGTTCGACGGCTACACCCCGCCCTCCATCCTCCAGGTGCCCGGCGGCCAAGGACGTGGCCGTCGAGCTCTACACGATGACCAAGTCGTTCTCGATGGCCGGCTGGCGGGTCGGGTTCCTGTTGGGCAACGCAGAGATCGTCCAGGCGCTGACCAAGCTCAAGAGCTATCTCGACTACGGCACCTTCCAGCCCATCCAGATCGCCGCCATCGTGGCCATGAACGAGGCGCCCGACTACCCGAAGGTGGTCAACGAGATCTACCAGGCCCGCCGGGACGCGCTCTGCGACGGGCTCAACGCGGATCGGCTGGGAGGTCACCCCGCCGCGGGGCACCATGTTCGTCTGGGCCCCGATCCCCGAGCCCTACCTCGAGATGGGCTCGCTCGAGTTCGCCAAGTTCCTGGTCGACGGAAGCCGACGTGGCGACCTCTCCGGGGGTCGGGTTCGGACCCGGAGGCGACGGCCATGTGCGGTTCGCCCTCATCGAGAACGAGCAGCGGATCGGGCAGGGCGTCCGCAGCCTCCGCCGGGCGCTCACCCGGCTGCGGTAGTCGTCTCAGGTCCGGGGCCGGCTCAGCCCTGCCGGGGGATCGAAGGTCTCCCGCTCACGACGATCTCGGCGGCCCCGAACGCGGCCCGCATCTGTGCGCCGACGAGGAGAAGAGGGCCCGCCGGGGCAGTCCGAGCGAGCGGAGCTCGTCGGCCATCGGGTGCCGTCCGAGCACCAGCGTGGCCCCGCCCGGCCGGCCGGTCGCGCCCTCCGACGAGGTCGTCCACTCGGTGCGGCGGAGGACGCCGTCGCGGAAGGAGTAGCTCGGGGCGCCTGGGCGAGGCAGGCGGACCGGCCCCCCGCCGCCACGGTGAGGGTGAGCACGTGCACCCCGTCGTCGACCAGGCGGACGGTGACGCCGCCGCCGGCGCCGTGCATCGGCGGTTGCGGTTCGTCGATGGTGATCGAGGTGACCCACTTGGGGAAGCCCCAGATGTCCCGGCCGGCAGCGCAGGTGAACTCCTGGTCGACCGGGAGGCGGTGGATGTAGGTCCCGATCGCCCCGGTGGCGAACTCCCGTGCCCGCTGGGCCGACGCTCGGCGCGCGGCGCGTCGTGCGGACGGACCACGAAGCGACCGCAATCTCGTGGTACGGTCGAGGTCGGTGTCGTCGTAGCGGCACACGGCGAGCGCGACCAGTGCCCGTCCGGGTACCGGTCCGGTCACCTCGAGCCCGGTCGGGTCGACCAACCGCTGTGCGGCCGCCGCCGGCACCAGGTACTGGACGCCCCACTGGGCCGCACGGCGCACCTCGACCGGGAGCGAGACCTCACGTCCGAGCACGGTCCAGGCGCGCTGCTCCTGGGCCGCCGCAGCGGGACCGGGGCGGCCGGCGGTGCCCGTCTGGGTCTCGGGCGACGGCTCGACCGACATGGAGTGCAGTTCACCACACACGGGGATACCGTTGCCCTGTGGCCTACTGGATGATGAAGGCGCTGCTCAGCCCCTTCCTCCACCTGCTTCTGGCGGGTGAGGGTCGAGGGCCGGGAGCACATCCCCACCGACGGGCCCGCCGTGCTCGCCGCCAACCACCAGTCCTTCTGCGACTCCTTCTTCCTTCCCCTGGTGTCCGGCGCCGGGTGACCTTCGTGGCCAAGGCCGAGTACTTCGACAGCTGGAAGACCGCCTGGTTCTTCCGGGCGGCCGGTCAGATCCCGATGAACCGGAGCGGAGGGGACGCCTCGCAGCGGGCCCTCGACACCGCCACCGGGGTGCTCGGGGGCGGCGGGATGCTGGCCATCTACCCGGAGGGGACCCGCGCCCCCGACCCCCGTCTGCACCGGGGCAAGACCGGCGTGGCCCGGCTCAGCCTGGGCTGCGACGTCCCGGTCATCCCGGTGGGCATCGTCGGCACCCGGGCTGTCCAGCCCCCGGGCAGCATGATCATGCGGCCGTTTCACACGGTCACCGTTCGGTTCGGAGCCCCGGTCGCCTACCTGCACCGGGGGACGCGGATCGTCACCGGCTGCTGTGGCGGAGGGGGCACCGCACCGGATGGCGGGGAGCGCGCGCCCGCCGAGCCGGCGGAGCTGCGGGCGCTGACCGACGCCCTGATGGCCGAGATCGCCGCGCTCTCCGGCCAGGAGTACGTGGACGAGTACGCGAGCAGGAGCCGCCGGGACCCACCGAGCCGCGGCCCCGAGGGGCCCCAGACGGAAGATCCGGCCGCAGACCGGGCGGCCGGCTGAGCGGACACCGGCCCGTTCTCCGACCCGACGGCGGTCCCGTTCGTAACCGGCTGGAAACCGTCCCGACACACTGGCCGTCTACCCTGTTCGCCGTGCCGAATTACCTGATCCGGGTCCAGCTGCCGGACCGACCGGGTGCGCTCGGTGCGGTCGCCAGCCGGATCGGCTCGGTGGGCGGTGACGTGATCTCGATCGACATCCTGCAGCGGGACAACGGGGTGGTCGTCGACGAGCTCGGGGTCGGGCTGGCCGGCGACCACCTGCTCGGCCTCCTCCGCGACGAGATCCTCGAGGTCGACGGGGTCGTCATCGAGAGCCTGCGGCCGGTCGAGGGACCCCTTCCCGACCGCCACGCCGAGCTGCTGGACATCGCCACCGAGCTGTTCGTGCAGTCCTCTCCGGGCGCCCTCCTCGACCGACTGGTCGAGCGGGTGTGCCGCAGCCTCGCGGCCGACTTCGCCGCCATCGTCGACGCAGACGGGACCATCGTGGTGACGCTCGGCAGGTGAGCCCCCCGAGAGCGACGAGCTGCGGCAAGTTGGCGCTGTGGGCGGTCTCGCCGCTGTCGCCGCCGGTCGGGAGCCGACGACGTCGGGCACGGCGTCGCCCGACCGAGAGCCCGGGCGTGGCCGCCGCCGAGATGGTGCGGGCCGGGGTGGTGCTGGTGGTCGGTCGGGCCGCCCCGGTGTTCTGCGGTCGCGCGAGCGCCAGTGGATCGCCATCATGGCCGAGCTGGCCGACCACGGCTGGCGCGAGCTGGCCTGAGCGGGCCGCCAGCCCGTCGGCCCACCCAGCCGCGAGCCGCTCGACCGCACCGCGCGTCCAGGCCTGGTGGGCCAGCGTCGGCCACCTCCGCCGGACGCGGTCGGGGTGAACGCGGCCTCCTCGGTCCACAGCGCGCCCAGGTCGTCGAGCGAGCCCCACACCCCTTCGGCCAGGCCCGCCATGGTCGCCGCACCGAGGGCGGTGGTCTCGACCGACGGGGCCGGACCACGTCGAGGCGGGCCTGGTCGGCGAGGTGCTGGAGCAGCAGTCCCATGACCGCCGCCCCGCCGTCGACCCGGACCACCGAGGGGCGGTGCCCGTTGCCGCCATGGCCTCGAGCACGTCGCGGACCTGGAACCCCATGGCCTCGACCATGGCCCGGGCCAGGTGGGCCCGCCCGGTGCCCCGGCTGAGCCCGGTGATGGTGCCCCGGGCGCCCGGGTCCCAGTGGGGGCTGCCCAGGCCGGTGAAGGCGGGGACGAGGACCACGCCCTCGGACGAGTCGACCGTGCGGGCCAGGGGCTCGAGCTCGGCCGACTCGGCGATGATGCCGAGGCCGTCCCGCAGCCACTGCACGCCGGCCCCGGCACGAAGACCGAGCCCTCGACGGCGTAGGCCAGCGAGGACGCCGGCCTCGGCCGCCGTCGGCGCCGATGGCCACGTCGCCGTCGGTGCCGAGGTCCCAGGCGAGGGTGGTGATCAGGCCGTCGACCGGCTCGGGGCAGGTGGTCGCCGGCGTTCATCAGGATGAAGCTGCCCGGTGCCGAACGTGGCCTTGGTCATGCCCCGGTCGAAGCAGGCCTGGCCGAACAGGGCGGCGTGCTGGTCGCCGACCATGGCGCTGACCGGCACCCCGGCGAGGGCGACGAGGAGCCGCCGAGCACGTCGAGCCGGCGACCCGGCCGAACCGGCCGCAGGACGGCCGCACCTCGGGCAGGGCCGACCTCGGGCACGTGGAAGAGGTCGCACAGCTCGTCGGACCAGCGCCGCACGACGATGTCGAAGAGCATGGTCCGCGAGGCGTTGGTGACGTCGGTGGCGAACACGCCGCCGTCGGTGCCCCCCGGTCAGGTTCCACAGGATCCAGGCGTCGACGGTGCCGAGGGCCAGGCCGGGCCCGGTCGGGACGCCGCCCTCCTCGAGCAGCCACTGCATCTTGGAGGCCGAGAAGTACGGGTCGAGCACCAGGCCGGTCTGCTCGCGCACCAACGGGAGGTAGCCGGCCTCGGCGAGGGCGCGCGCAGCGGTCGGCCGTGCGCCGGTCCTGCCAGACCAGGGCCCGGTGGAGGGGGCGCCCGGTGGAGCGGTCCCAGGCCACGACCGTCTCGCGCTGGTTGGTGACCCCGATGGCACGCACCGAGCGGTCCGGCGTCATCGAGCCGGTCGGCCACCTCGGCGAGGGTCGCGCGCACCAGGCGCCAGATCTCGTCGGCGTCGTGCTCGACCCAGCCCGGGCTGGGGGAAGTACTGGGTCAGCTCCCGGTAGGCGATGTCCACCACCCGGGCCCGTTCGTCGACCACCAGGGCCCGGACCCCGGTGGTGCCGGCGTCGACGGCGATGGTGACGGGGGTGCGGGTGGCCACAGGGGGACTGTAGTGATCGGCGACGAGGCGCCGGGCCGGCGGCCGTTCGAGCACCGTCGGGCCGCTCGCGCTCAGCAAAGATTTGCAAACCTTCGCGAACGCCCTCCGAACAGGGAGTTCCCGTGTCGACTCCGCAGAGCGGATCGCGGCCTTGGTTCGTTGACAGGGGTGTAACTACACTGCTGTAATAGACCCACTATCTCGTACCTCGGGGGAGGGCAAACCACAACATCTTGTGTCTCCATCGGATTCCCGCTGTTCGGCGGGTACGATGGGACGGGCCCGGGCGGTCGGGTGGGAAGGGACTGACGGCGGATCCGGCAGCTGCGGCCCCCGATGGGGCAGGAACGACCGCGAGTACCGGGGACAGGCATCCGCCGGATGGACCCACCCCGGGCAGGGGACCGCAGCACAGGCAGCACCCACACGAGCGGTCCTCACCACTCGGCACGGCAACGTCGCACCGCTCGACAGACGAACAGAAAGAGGTCCACCCCATGGCCATCGCACCCCAGCGAGTCGGCATCGGCATCCGCCGCCACTTCACCACCGCCGGCACCCACCCCTACGACGAGGTCGTCTGGGAGCGGCGCGACGCCCGGATCACCCACTTCCGCGACGGCGCGGTGGCCTTCGAGCAGCTCGGGGTCGAGGTGCCCGAGACGCTGGAGCCTCAACGCCACCAACATCCTCGCCCAGAAGTACTTCCGGGGCACCCTGGGCACCGCGGAGCGGGAGTGGTCGCTGCGGCAGGTGGCCGACCGGGTGGTCGACACCATCACCGCCTGGGGCATCAAGGACGGCTACTTCGTCGACGACGACGAGGCCGAGGCCTTCTCGGCCGAGCTCAAGCACCTGATCGTCCACCAGATGGCGGCGTTCAACTCGCCGGTGTGGTTCAACATCGGCGTGGCCGGCGTCCCCCAGCAGGGCTCGGCCTGCTTCATCCTGGCGGTCGAGGACACGATGGACTCGATCCTCAACTGGTACAGCGGAGGAGGGCGTGATCTTCAAGGGCGGCTCGGGCGCCGGGGTCAACCTGTCGCGGATCCGCTCCTCGCACGAGTTCCTGAAGGGCGGCGGCACGGCGTCGGGCCCGGTGAGCTTCATGCGCGGCGCCGACGCCTCGGCCGGCACCATCAAGTCGGGGGCAAGACCCGCCGGGCCGCCAAGATGGTCATCCTCGACGCCGACCACCCCGACATCGAGGACTTCATCTGGTGCAAGGCCATCGAGGAGCGCAAGGCCCGGGTCCTGCGCGACGCCGGCTTCGACATGGACCTCGACGGCAAGGACGCCGATCAGCCTGCAGTACCAGAACGCCAACAACTCGGTGCGGGTCACCGACGAGTTCATGCAGGCCGTCATCGACGGCGCGCGACTGGGACCTGACCGCACGCGGGCGACGGGTCGATCGATCCGGACCGGTGCCCGGCCCGGGACCTGTTCCGCCAGTTCGCCCAGGCCGCCTGGGAGTGCGCCGATCCCGGGCATGCAGTTCGACACCACCATCAACCGGTGGCACACCGCCTCCAACACCGGCCGGATCAACGGCTCCAACCCGTGCTCGGAGTACATGCACCTCGACAACTCGGCCTGCAACCTGGCCAGCCTCAACCTGCTGACAGTTCCTCCACGCCGACTCGTCGTTCGACGTCGAGGGCTTCCGGTCCGCGGTCGAGGTCATCTTCACCGCCCAGGAGATCATCGTCGGCAACGCCGACTACCCGACCGACAAGATCGCCGAGAACTCGCGGCGCTTCCGTCAGCTGGGCATCGGCTACGCCAACCTCGGCGCCCTGCTCATGGCCCAGGGCCTGCCCTACGACTCCGACCAGGGTCGGGCGTGGGCCGCCGCCATCACCGCCCTGATGACCGGGCACGCCTACGCCACCTCGGCCCGCACCGCCGCCCGGATGGGACCCTTCGCCGGGTACCACGAGAACGTCGAGCCGATGATCAACGTGCTGCAACATGCACCGGGACGCGGTCGCCGCCATCGACGAGGAGCTGGTGCCGACCGAGCTGCTCTCGGCCGCCCAGGAGGCGTGGGACCTGGCCGTCGAGCTCGGCGAGCAGTACGGCGTGCGCAACTCGCAGGCGCGCGTGCTGGCCCCGACCGGGACCATCGGCCTGCTCATGGACTGCGACACCACCGGCGTCGAGCCCGACCTGGGCCTGGTCAAGACCAAGAAGCTGGTCGGCGGCGGGACCATGTCGATCGTCAACCAGACGGTGCCCCGGGCGCTGACCCGGCTGGGCTACTCGCCCGACGAGGTCGACGAGATCATCGCCTACATCGACGAGCACAAGTCGATCGTCGGTGCGCCGCACCTGGCAGCCGAGCACCTGGCGGTGTTCGCCTGCTCGATGGGGGACAACACCATCCACTACCTCGGCCACGTGCGGATGATGGGTGCGGTCCAGCCGTTCATCTCGGGCGCCATCTCGAAGACGGTCAACCTGCCCGAGGACGTCACGGTGGAGGACGTCGAGCAGCTCCACATCGACGCCTGGCGGCTCGGCATCAAGGCCGTCGCCATCTACCGCGACAACTGCAAGGTGGCCCAGCCCCTGTCCACGACCAAGAAGGAGGGCGTCGGGCCCGATGCCGATGCGTCCCGCCGGATCCGAGGCCGAGGCCCACGCCCGCGAGCTCAGCGCCAAGATCGCCGAGCTCGAGGCGGCGCTGGTCCACGAGCGGGCGCGGACATCGGACACCGTGCTGGTCGGCGCGGTCCGCGAGCGCCTGCCCCGCCGTCGCACGTCGTCGACCTTCGCCTTCCGGGTGGCCGACTGCGAGGGCTACGTGACCGTCGGCGAGTACGAGGACGGCCGTCCCGGCGAGGTGTTCATGAAGGTGTCCAAGCAGGGCTCGACCCTGGCCGGCATCATGGACGCCTTCTCCATCTCGGTCAGCCTCGGCCTCCAGCACGGGGTGCCGCTGGCCACCTACGTCCGCAAGTACACCAACATGCGCTTCGAGCCGGCCGGCATCACCGACGACCCGGACCTGCGCATCGCCACCAGCCTGGTCGACTACATCTTCCGCCGGCTGGCCGTGGACTACCTGCCGATCGAGGAGCGGGCCGAGCTCGGCGTCCTCTCGACGTCGGAGCGGATGCAGCCCACCCTGCCCGGCGTCGAGGAGATCGCCACCCCGTCGTCCGGCATCGTCGAGTCCGAGGCGGTCGACCCGGTGATCGCGACCGTGGTCGACGGGAGCGCGCCGGCCCCGATCCGCTCCGGACGATCCGTCGCCAGCGGACCGCCCGGCAGCCTGGCACGAGCAGCGGGACGCTCCGTACTGCTACCAGTGCGGCAATGCCATGCAGCGGGCCGGCTCCTGCTACGTGTGCGCGAGCTGCGGGACGACCAGCGGCTGCTCGTGATGGGCATCACTCCAGGCGGATGTCGGCTTGTACTGGCCCCCGCTTCGCGAGGGGGCCGTGTCACCCGCTCGGCCAACGTTCGGTGAGGTCAGATGGGGCCCAGTCCGGCCACTCGGGCCTCCCGACGACCTCGCCGGCGATGAACGCGGCAACCTGTCGGGGACCGTTCCGCTTCGAGTTGTCCCAGAAGTTCGCCGAAGCTGCCTTTGGTACTGCATCAGCCACAATCGCCCAGAGTCGTCCGTAGCGCTCACGGATCTTGTCGACGGGCACACCGTGGCCGCCACTGGCCTTCCGGTAGTCCACGCGGGTCACGGCGAGGCCTTCGGGGACCATGAGCACGTGAAGGGCCACGTAGTACCCGGCCCGGGTCGCCTCGTCCATGAGGTCGAGCTTCGATGGGTGAGAGAAGACTGTCTCTGCGATCAGTGGCCGCCGCAACTCGATGAGCCGTGAGCGGGTGGTGGTGGCGATGGCCGCCGCTTCATAGGCATGCCTCTCCTGGTCGTCGGGCCACCTCTGAGCGGCGATCTCATCGGCGTTCACGAAGGACGCTCCGGGCCATGCCGGGGCGATGACCAACCGGACGAACGTCGACTTTCCTGCCCCGTTCGGCCCGACGACGAGGTCGAGGCGACTCACTAGGAGGATGCAGGTGTGGCGAGGATCTCCTCTGATCCGTCCGGCCGGTGCTCGACCAGGGTGCCGTCGTCGGAGAGCGCAACCGTCGTGACTCCCTCGGTCGCCAGACGCGCCCCGAACGAGATGGACTCCGCCTGTGTCTGGATCTTTACATCCAGTTCAGCGTTGGCCACCAACCGCTCGTTCTCCTGGAGATGGTCGAAGGGTGTGTCCCCGGCGAGTACCGCCTCGACCCGCCGGCGAGCAGCTGACTTGTGCATGGAAACGGCACGACCCACGCGAGCCCAGTGATCGAGCTGCTGCTTGGCCGAGCGGCTCTCACGAAGGCCCTCCACCGTGGCCGATTCAACGAGGTCTACAGCGACGCGTGTCGGCCGGTCGGCGGGCATCGTTGCCTCCTTCGGGTCGTATCATACTGTTACCATTGTATCAGTGTGATACGCCCGATGTGGCCGGACTCCCTGCGGAGTGAGCTCGCCGGTCAGTCGACCTTCTCGTGATGGGCGCCGATCAAGGTCACCGCGACGACCGCAGGGACATCGCCGGGATTGCCCCAGCCGTGCCGTGTCCCGTTCTGGATGTAGCAGTCACCGGGGCCGAGGGTGAGTGTCGCCCCGTCATCGAGCTTGAGGGTTGCCTCGCCGCTGAGAACGATGCCGTAGTCGACGGTGGCGGTGGTGTGCATCCCGGGGTCATCCGGCTCGGCGTACCCGGACATCCCCGGGAGCTTCTTCTCGAGCTCGGCGACTGCGACGTACGGATTGAGATCGGGCGGGGCCTCGGTCCCGAGGTCCGGCGGGATGGTGAAGAACCCGAAGCGGAACCCACCGACCGGTGGGAAGTAGCGCACCCCATCCGGTCGGGTACCGTCGTCGGGGAACGTCAAGGTCGGATCGGCGCCCCAGAGACGGTGGATTTCGTAACCGGGCATGATCGAGACGGTGATCGGCGGCACCATTTCATCGCTCACGAACACGGCCCTTCCCTGCTCGTCGTGGCCGGTGACGACCCGTCGAATCTCCATGCTCGCCTCCTCCTCCCGCGGCCGCCGGCCCCGTGGCCCGCTGTCCGATCCAACGTTCCCAGCACCGTAGCTGTGGCCGCTCGCGGCCATCAACGGGCAAGGCATGGCAACCTTGCTCCGGGCCGGGCTCCCCGCGAAGTGAGCCCGCTGCTCAGTCGACCTTCTCGTGGTGGGCGCCGACGAGGGTGACAGCGATCACAGCCGGCACCTCGCCGGCGTTGCTCCAACGATGCCGCGTCCCGTTCTGGACATAGGAGTCACCCGGGCCGAGGGTGACCTTCGCCCCGTCGTCGAGCTCGAGGACCGCCTCGCCGCTCAGGACGACGCCGAAGTCGACGGTGGCTGTCGTGTGCATCCCCGGTTCGTCGGGCTCCGCATACTCGGCCAGGCCCGGGAGCTTCTGCTCGAGCTCGGTGATCGCGGTCTCCACGTCGAGGTCCGGGGGGATCCCGGTGGCGAAGTTGGGCGGGATGGTGAAGAACCCGACGCGGAACCCTCCGACCGGTGGGAAGTAGCGCGCCCCGTCCGGTCGGGTCCCACCGTCGGGGAAGGTGACCGTCCGATCGGCCCCCCACAGCGTGTGGAATTCATACCCGGGCATGAGGTCCAGACTGATCGGTGGCACCTTCTCGTCGCTCACGAACACGGCCATTCCGTGCTCGTCGTGGCCTGTGACGATCCGTCGGATGTCCATCTCGCCTCCTTCCGCCGGCCGCGGGCCCCGATGGCCACCGCCCGACCGGGCGTCTGAGCACCGTAGGCCTTCGGCCGTCCTTCCGCGCGGCAGCACTCCCGCAGTCGGGAGGACGTCTGCGGGCGGCGCCGGAGGACGGCGCGGCTGTCTATCCTCGGCGGGGTGATCCCGGCCCGCCGGTTCCATGGTTGACGCGCCGGCGGACGACCCGGAAGCGCCCGAGCACCCCGGCACCGTCCACTGGTTGGCGGACTACGTCTACGGCACCATCGCCACACTGGTTGCGGTTGCCGGCCTGACCTTCGAGTCGCACCCGGGAGAGCTCACCACCGCCGGCGTGGTCATCGTGAGCGCGGTGGCCATCTGGTTCGCCCACACCGTCTCCCGTCTGGTGACCAAGCGGTCGTGGCAGCACCTCGAGGTCCAGAGCGCGGACGTCCTCGGCGAGCTACGGCGTTCGTGGTCGATCGTGACAGCGGCGGTCCCTGCAACCCTGGTGTTCGTGCTCGCCGGCGCGCACGTGTGGTCGATCCGGGCGGCGTTCGCCATCGCCGAGGCGATCGGCGTGCTCTCCCTCGCGGTGGTCGGGATCGGGACCGCGGGGGGCGCGACCGGCCCCTCCTCCGCCGCATCGCCTACGTGCTCGGACTGGTCGGAGTCGGCGCGTTCATCGTCTTGCTCGAGGCCGGGGTCCATCTGCTCTGATCGGCCGGTACAGTGGCTTGCAGGCGCCGGGTTCCGGCGGACGGAGGTGGGCGATGGCCGACGAGCACGATTCCACAGAGTGGCGGTCGGCGATCGACCGGCCCTCTCGGGCGGGCGCGAACGCCGCGTTCCACATCGAGGCGCCGTTGACCGAGGCCGAGGAACCCTTGACCGAGGGCGAGCTGACCGAGTTGGCCCTTCGAGCGGACCCCTCCGGAGCGGTTGCCGACGACGCGGTGCCGCTGTCGGTCTTCCTCGGCCAAGGAGCGGGACTGCTGCCGGACTGGTACATGCCGTCGCCGATGTCGCGGCACAGCCCGCGCTGGCGGCTACCGGTGGTCCTGGTCATCGTCGCCGCGTTCCTGACCATCGAGGCGTTCGGACTCTGCAGCACCTTCGGGCAGCTCGTTCCCGCCTGACGCTGATCGGTTCGGGGCCGGTCCGATCACCGGGATAGCTCCAAATACCACTGTTCACGGTGAGAGTGCCGCGGTGAGTGGCTATCGGGCCGTTCGGGGAGCAAGCGCATTGCGGCAGGCGCTCCTGTCCGTGCAAGATGTGTGGGCGAGAGCAACCAGCCGGATCGACGGCAGGTTCGGGCAACACGCAACGCACCGCGTGGGAAGAGGGCAGCGATGATCTGGGTGAGACGGTTGATGATCGGAAGCGGGATTGCGGCCGCATCGTTCCTGATGACGGCCCCGGTGGCCGGTGCCGTCGACACCTACGTCTCGACACCGCCGGCGACCGCTGCAAGCAACGTGCCGCCCCCGACATCCCAGCTGCCCTTCACCCCGACAGAGCCGCCCGTTGTCAGCACGACCAGCACGGGCACCGCCCAGGGCTCGTCGAGCCTGCCGTTCACCGGTGCGGACATCGCCGAGCTCGCGGTGATCGGTGTGGGCGCGGTGGCAGCCGGTCGGCTGCTACTCGTGCGCCGTCGCCGCTCCGTCGCCTGAGCGGCTTCCGTCTCGCCGGCCTCGGGCTCCCCGGCGC
Organism: uncultured Acidimicrobiaceae bacterium; assembly: GCA_963769775.1. Taxonomy (GTDB): domain Bacteria; phylum Actinomycetota; class Acidimicrobiia; order Acidimicrobiales; family RAAP-2; genus Bog-756. The sequence continues at coordinate 77,156 of CAVYNC010000011.1, forward strand.
CCCGGATCCCCACCGCTCACCCGGAGATCAGTAGCTCGCGGGTAGCAGGGGGCTCAGCGCCTGGAAGAAGAGGAACACCACGCCCAACCAGGCGAGAAGGCCACCGGCCAGCACGGCCGCCCGCTGTCGCCCCCGCGTCCTGCGGGCGAGGACCCAGATCCCCGAGATGAGCGCAGCGACTGCGATCCCCCAGAGGATGGCCGCCCCCGGGTTCCGGGCCTGCTCGACCGCTGCGGCCCGGTGGATCGCGGTGGCCGTCGGTGACGGCTGAGATGTCGGAGACGTGGGCGCCGTCGCCTTGGCCGGGTGAGCACATCGGCCGCCAGCGCCGCGTGGACCACCAGCCGCTGGCTGGCGCTGTAGCGGGGGTTGCAGGTGGTGAGGGTCAGGGTCGGCGTCGGGGTCGCGTCGACCACGGCGACGTCGGTCGGGTCGACCGCCTGGCTGCTCGTGACGTGGTAGACGAACAGCCCCTGCACGGTGGCGATCTCGATGGCGTCGCCGGGCACGAGCTGCGTCGAGGTTGTAGAACGGGTGGAGGTAGGTCGTGCGGTGACCGGCGATGGCCACGTTGCCGGCCTCGCCGGGCAGCGGGGTGCCGGGGTAGTGGCCGGGCCCGTCCTGGAGCTGGGCGTCCCCGGTCCCCTCCACGACGACCATCGAGAGGGCGATCTTCGGGATCGAGATGACTCCGACCGGGCTCCCGAGCGGGGGGTCGGCAGTGGCTGGTGCGACCCTCGGGGGTGCGGGGTGACGCCCGGAGGGAACGGCGGGGAGCCGGTCGGCAATCGCCCCCGCCCGGCGCTCGGCCGCGGCGAACTGCTTGCGGAGCTGGGCCTGGGCGTGGGCGGTGATAGAGACCGGTTCCCCACAGCAGGTAGGGGATGAACAGCAGGACCAGGACCCCTGCCACCAGGACGACCCGCCCGACGGTCATCCGGATGGTCGTGAACGACACGGCGCGATGCTACCGGCACCGCCCGGCGGCTCCCGGGGCGCCCGCCGTGGTCCACGCCCCCGGCTGCGGGTACGATAACCGCCGCAAATCCGCAGCGCAGAGGGCCGTCGGGGTCCACGGCGGGTGGGTGCCAGCGGGATCGAGTGACGCGGTGAGCAATGCGAGGGGTCGACGGCGACGCAGATGGGTCCTGGCGGTCGGCTTCGTGGTGGTGCTGCTGGCATGGGCAGGCGTGCTGGCGGTCAAGACCTGGTCGGCCTACCGCCACGATCAACGGGGCCTCTCCGAGCTCGACGCCGTGCGGGCCAACCTCGCTCCGGGCCAGGTCACCGCTGCGTCCACCCAGCGCTCGCTCGAGACGGCGGAGGCTGAGTTCGACGCAGCCCGGGCCGACCTCTCTTCGCCGTTGTTCGCACCGGTGACCGTGGTCCCGGTCATCGGGCGGCAGTTGCGTTCGGTCCGGGCGCTGAGCTCGGCGGCGGGCCAGGTCTCGGCCGTCGGCGCGAGCTTCCTCGGCGAGGTTCACGAAGTGCTCGACCTGCCCCACGCGGCCGGGCCCGAACGGGTCGCCTCGCTGCGCCGGCTCTCCGCGCTCTCCCTCTCTTCCGCCCGGCAGCTCGGCGGGATCGACACCGGCCCGGGAGAGGCGCTGGTCTCCCCGCTCGCCCGCAAGCACGACCAGTTCGTCTCCCAGCTGGACGACGCGCGCACCCGACTGGCCGACGCGGCGGCGGTGTCGGCGGTGACCGCCACCATCCTCCAGGGACCCCAGTCGTACCTGGTGCTGGCGGCCAACAACGCCGAGATGCGGGCCGGCTCGGGCGCCTTCCTCGACATCGGGACGGCGACCACCGCCGATGGCACCGTACAACTGGGCGACCTCGGGCCCTCGGGTGCGCTCACACTGCCGGTCGGCGCGGTGACCGTGACCGGGGACCTCGAGCGCAACTGGGGCTGGCTCCTCCCCGGGGTCGACTTGCGCAACCTCGGGGTCACCCCGCAGTTCGACGTGACCGCTCCTCTGGCCGCCCGGATGTGGGCAGGCGGCGACCGGACAGCACGTGGACGGGGTGCTCGCCATCGACGTGGCCGGCCTCCAGCAGATCCTCTCGGCCACCGGCCCGGTCGAGGTGGCCGGACAGACCATCGGGGCCGACAACGTGGAGTCCTACCTCCTCCACGACCAGTACGCGGGACTGACCGACAGCACGGTCGGGGACACCGACCGCCAGGACGAGCTCGGGTGCCATCGCCTCGGCGGTCCTGCGCCAGCTCCAGGGCGAGTCGACCGACCTGCGCACGCTGGCCTCGGCGGTGTCCGGGGCGGTCGCCGGGCGCCACCTCATGGTGTGGTCGTCCGATCCGGCGGCCCAGGCGGCATGGGTGGCCAGCGGGGTCAGCGGGACCATGGCTCCGGACTCGCTGGCCGTCACCGTGGTCAACCGGGCGGCAACAAGCTCGACCAGTACCTGGCGGTGTCGGTCGGGTGTCGGCACCCGGCCGTCCGGCGTCGGGCACCGACGATCACCGCTGACCACCACCCTCGACAACCGGACCCCGGACGGGCAGTCCCAGTTCATCGCCGGACCGTACCCGGGGCTGCCCGCTCGTCCTACGGCGAGTACACCGGGATCATCGCCGACAACCTGCCCGGCCGCCGCCCGGGCGTCACCTTCACCGGCGCCGGCCCGCTGTCGGCCAACGGGGCGGAGGGCCCGACCTGGCTGATCGCCGCGCCCTTCACCCTGGCCAGGGGGCGTCCCGCCACCGTGGTGGTCCGCTTCCACCTCCCGACCGCCCACGGGTCGATGACCGTGGTGCCGTCGGGCCGGGTCCCGGCCGAGCAGTGGACGGGCGGCGGCCGGACCTTCAGCGACGACGGCCCCGGAGGTCATCAGCTGGTGAACGTGCGCGGCCCGGGTGGTCCGGTCGTCAGCCCGACCATACGCCGGTGACCGACGCGCCGGCGGCGACGTCGGCGAGGACCACCGCGTTGGCACCGATCCATGCGCCGTCTCCGACGGTCACCGGGCCGAGCACCTTGGCCCCGGCCCCGATCCGGACACCGTCGCCGATGCGCGGCTGGCCCTCCCCTGTACCGGTGTGCCCGAGGGTGACCCCCTGGTAGACGGCGAGACCGGAACCGGCCACCACCTCGTGCCCGATCACGATGCCCACGGTGTGGATGATGGCGAACCCCGGGCCGAGCCGGGCGGCCGGGTGGATCTCGGCGCCGGACGAGCGGATGGCCGAGGCTTCGAGCCAGAGCGCGAGCGGTCGCAGGTGATGGTGCCAACACCACGACGCGGCGCGGTAGGCGATGACCGCGCCGAGACGCGGGTAGAGGGGGAGGCGCACCAGCGATCCGGCCACCACCTGCGCGGGAGTCCTGTCCCATGCCGCCGTCATGTGCCGCAGATCCTCCACGAGCGCTGACATGGCCCGTAGTGTCGCACACGACGCGACGACGGCCCTCGGCGCAACTGGCCGGAGGTGGCCCGGTGTGCTCCAATTGGTGGGTGAGCAAACCCGGCGATGCAGACGTCGCGCGCGCCGGGTGGAGACGGGCGGGAAGCCGGGCGTTCCGGCCTGCGCGGCTACCTCGACGCCCGCGCCGCCGAGGGCGGGCGCTCGACCATCCCCTTCTCCGACGTGCTGCGGCCCTTCATGAGCCCCGGGGTCCGGCTCCGGGCCAAGCAGCTGGCGACGGCGATCGCCGAACCGGTCGAGCGTCGGAAGGCCCGGGTCTACGCGGGTGGCACGCTGCGTCTCCACCTCGGATCGGGGGGCAACAACCTGGCCGGGTGGGTCAACGTGGATCTGGTCGGGGCCCGGGCCGACGTGGCCTGGGATCTGCGCCACCGACTTCCCTTCGCCGACGGATCCGCCGAGGCCGTCTTCCTCGAGCACGTACTCGAGCACATGACGGTGACCGAGGGGATCGAGGTGCTCTGCCGGATCCGTCCGGTGCTGATCCCGGGCGGCGTTCTCCGGGTGGGCGTTCCCGACGCCGGGTCTCTACGCCAGGAGCTACGCCTCCGGGGACGCTGTGCTCGACGAGCTCCGACCCGGGCCGGCCCACCCGCATGCTGGCCCTCGGCGAGGTCTTCCAGGAGCACGGTCACGTCTCGGCGTGGGACGGCGAGACCCTCGCGCTGGTGATAGGCGAGTGCGGGTACGAGCAGCCGACCGTCATGCCGGGGGGCACGTCGGCGATCGAGCCGGTCCCCGACAGCCCGGTCCGGGTCGCCGAGAGCGTCTACGTGGAGGCCGTCCTCCCGCGGTAGCCGCCCGGCGGCCTCCCGCCCGCGGTCCGCGGGCGCCGGTAGGGTGACGTCGATGACCGCGGCCCACGCAGAGGCGGAGCCGGGCCTGGGCCGTCCGTCGGCGGACGACTTCGGGTTCGCCCACCGGGCCGGCGGCTTCCTCCGCCGCCGGCTGGGGCTGGCACTCCTCCGCCTCCGCCACCGGCGCGTCGACCTCGGACCCCGGTGCGACGTGCGGTCGGGCGGGCACTTCCTGGTCGCGCGGGGCGCTGTCGCCCGCTTCGGCGCACGGTGCGTTCTCGACCACGGCTTCACCCTCGAGTGCCGCGGACGGCTGGAGGTCGGCGAGGGCACCGTCTTCGGTCACCACTGCACCGTCGCCTCGGATCGCAGCATCGTGATCGGTCGCGACTGCCTGCTCGCCGAGCTCGTCTCGATCCGTGACCACGATCACGCGTTCGCCGACCCGTCGACTCCCATCGTCGACCAGGGGCGCTCGACCGCCCCGATCCGGATCGGGGACAACGTCTGGGTGGGAGCCAAGGCCACCATCACCCGGGGGGTGACCATCGGAAGCAACGCGGTGGTCGGTGCCCACGCGGTGGTCACCCACGACCTGCCGGCGAACTGCGTGGCGGTCGGGGTCCCTGCGCGGGTGGTCCGCATGCGCGACAACGGCACCGTGCCCGAGGACTGAGGGTGCGTACGATATGTCCGGTGGACGCCCACCCGAAGGCCCCGGCGCCGGCGCCCCGGGGCGGGCCACGGGTGCTCCGCCTCTCGCACAGCGGGGTGGTCACGTCCTGGCGCGAGCGTGAGCGCCTGCTCCGGCAGCGGGGCGTCGACCTGACCCTGGTGGTCGCGGGCCGGTGGGAGGAGGGCGGCTCGGTGGTCGAGTTCTCGGCCGAGGGCGACGAGTTCGCCATCCCGGTACGAACGGTCGGGCGCCGCCCCAACCTGTTCCTCTTCGATCCCCGACCGCTCTGGCGCCTCCTCGGAGGGAAGCGGTGGGACCTCATCGACCTGCACGAGGAACCCTTCGGTCTGGCGGTGGCAGAGGTCCTGGCTCTCCGGTGGCTGCGTGCCCGCGGCACCCCGTTCCTGGTCTGCTCCGCCCAGAACCTCGACAAGCGGTACCCCCCGCCGTTCCGCTGGTTCGAGCGGTGGTCGTTGCGTGGGGCGGCCGGTGCCTACACCTGCAATCTCGAGGCCGGCCGCATCCTGCGGCGAAAGGGTCTGGCCGGCGAGCTCGAGCTGCTTCCCCTCGGCGTCGACGTCGAGCGTTTCCACCCAGTGGACCGGGAGCCGCCCGGGGGCGAGCTGCGGGTGGGCTCCGTCGGCCGGCTCATCCCCCACAAGGGCGTGGACGTCCTGCTGCGAGCGGTCGCCCTCGACCCCCGTCTCCGACGCCGAGATCTACGGGTCCGGACCTGAGTCCGGGTCGCTCCGGGCGCTGGCCGACCGCCTCGGGGTCGCCGATCGGGTCGTGTTCCACGGCCACGTCCCCGAGGCCCGGATGCCCGATGTCTACCCGCTGCTCGACGTCCTGGCCGTGCCCTCGGTGGCGGTGCCCGGGTGGGTCGAGCAGTTCGGCCGGGTGGTCGTCGAGGCCCAGGCCGCCGGCGTCCCGGTCGTGGCCAGCGCCAGCGGGGCCCTTCCCGAGGTGGTCGGCGACCGCGGGCTCCTCGTGCCCGAGGGTGACCCGGCAGCGTTGGCCGAGGCCCTCGGCCGCTTCCTCGACGAGCCCGGCCTCTGGTCGCGGCTCCGCGACGCTGGGGTCCGAGATGCGTGGCGCTTCTCCTGGGCACAGGTCGCCGCGGATCAGCTGGCGCTCTACGGGCGGGCGGCCTCGGGCGGCAGTCGGCGCGGCTCGCCGCACGGGTGCCGGGCCCAGCGACCGGTAGAGCTCCTCGAGACGGTCGAGGTGCAGCGCGAGGGAGAACCGCTCCTGCTGGCGCGGCCCGGAGGGCGCGCGCCCGTCCGTCGCCGGAGCTCCGTGTCGTCAGCGAGCTCGACCAGCGCGCGGGCCGCGGCGGGGGCGTCCCCGGGCGGGAAGAGGCTCCCGGCCTCGCCCACCGTCTCCAGGTGGGCCCCACCGCCCGCCGCGACCACCGGCAAGCCCGCGGGCCATGGCCTCGACCACCGAGAGGCCGAAGGGCTCTGCCGGCGCGGGGGCGAGGAGGATCGAGGAGCCGGCGAGCAGCGCATCGGTGTCGGCGACCTGCCCGGCGAAGGTCACGCTCGGCGTGCACCCGAGCTGGTCGGCGAGCTCCTCGAGCTCGGTGCGCAGCGCCCCGGACCCGGCGACGACCAGACGTCCATCCCGAGGCGGCGAGCCCGCTGCACGCCCACGCCCGGAGGCCGACCTCGGGGGCCTTCTCCCGGTCCAGCCGTTGGAGCATCACCACGGTCGGCGCCTCGAGCGTGGCCTGCGGACGATCGGGCACCCCGTTGGGGATGAGCACCGACGGCCCCGATATGGTGCGAGCGACGAACTCGCTGATCGCGATGTCACGGGCGATCCGCCGGGTGGCCGCCCGGGCCGAGCGCCCGTGCGAGCGGGCCCGAGCCGCGCTCGGCGGCGAAGTGGCGGGTGGCGACTGTCGGCAGCCGGTCGACCGGTCGGGCCAGCCAGGCCGCCAGCTCGGCCGCGGTCATGTGGGCGTGGACCAGGTCGGCATCCCGCACACGGGTGATGGCCAGGGCCCCCCCGAACACGGAGCTCGCCGGCCGGTGGTCGACCGATGCGGCGAGCTCGGCCCGCATGCGCTCCGGATCGCCCCCGATCACCGCAACCGTGTGGCCGCGACCCGACAGCCCGTTCGCCACCTGGCAGACGTAGCGTTCGACCCCGGCGAAGGCGCCGGTGAGCACGACGTGGACGACCGACAGCGTTCCGGCAGCCGTCCGCTCGTGGGCGGCCTCCGCCCGGAGGGGTCCACGCCGGTAGAGGGAGAATCGGGCCGCCGCCTGTCGGCCCCGTCCGCCCGGCAGGACGAGGGCCCGGACTGCTGCGCCGAACAGGGCCGCGCCCCGGTAGACCCACCAGCCGGCGACGCCGTGGTGCTTGCGGAGGTAACGCTCGTGGGACGCGTGGAAGTGGGCCTCGCGCCCGGCCGCCTCCCCCCCGGTGCCGGACCCGACGTGGGTCGCCGACGCCCCCGGGCAGAGGGCGACCGCCCAGCCGCGGCCGACCGCCCGGCGCTGCCAGTCCGCCTCTTCGGCGTAGAGGAAGAACCGGTCGTCGAAGGGGCCCACGTCGGCGAATGCCTCGCCCCGGATCAGGAGGACCGATCCGATGAGGTAGTCGGTCCGCCGCCGGAGCCCACCGAGCCCGATCGCCTCGACCCAGGCGCCGAGTGGGGATGGGAAGGGCCAGCCGACCCGGGCCGGTGCCCCGGTCGAGGGATCGATCTGGCGGCGGCGCGACCGCGGCGAGCCGGTCATCCTTGCCCAGGAAGTCCTGGAGTGTCGTCACCCCCCCGGGGGTGATCGTCGCGTCGGGGTTGAGGAGGAGCACGTCGGTTCCGGCCGGGACCCGCCCGGATATTCCCAGGTTGACGCCTCCGGCGAAGCCCAGGTTGCTCCCGGGGTCGACATAGGTCGCGCCGAATCGCCGGACCACCGCCCGCACCTCGGGATCGGAGGAGTTGTCGACGACGGTCACCGGGAAGGCACCCGCCAGCCCGCTCAGGCAGGCCTCCAGCAGCTCCGGTGCCCGGTACGCGACCACGACCACGGTGACCGGCCGGCGGTCCCCGGCGGTCACCGTCGCCTCACTGCTTGTAGGCGTAGGCCCGGTAGCCGTCGGCGTTGACCCGCCGCACGTGGTTGAGGACGAGGCCGAGGACGTGGCAGTTGGTGGTCTCCAGCCGGTGGACCGTCCGCTCGAGGTCGCCGCGGTCGGTGTGCCCCTCGGTGGCCACGAGGACCGCGCCGTGCGCCATGCCCCCGAGGATCGCGGTGTCCGGTGCGGAGAGCACCGGGGGGGTGTCGAGCAGGACGATGTCGGCGAGGAGGGGCAGCTGGTCGATGACCGGCTGCATGCCTGGACTGCCGAAGAGCTCGCTCGGGCTGTCGAGGAAGGTCCCGACCGGCAGCAGCTGGAGGCCCTGGATCCCCGTCTCGACGAGGTGGGCTGCCACCGAGGTGTTGCCGAACTCCGGCTCGTGCGCCTGGCGCGGAGATCGCGGTCCCATCGGGGGGAGCGCCCGTCCCCGCGGTCCGTGCGGTCGTCGCCCCGACGGGTGCCGAGCCCTGACGGCAGACCACCCGCTCCACCCGGTCCGTCGGGCTCGGCGGACTTCCAGTTGGCCTTGATCACGTCGGCCAGGCCGGGCCGCCCGGATGTGTCGATCCCGAAGACCTCGTCGATCCGCGGCCGGCGGAAGTCGGCCGACACCGCAATGACCTTGCTGCCGCTGCGTGCCCAGGCCGCTGCCAGGTTGGCGGTCACGAAGGTCTTGCCGTCGCCCGGCTCCGGGCTGGTCACGACCAGCACGGGGCACGGGTGCTGGTCCAGCAGGACCCGCAGACTCGTCCGGAGCTCGCGGACCGACTCGGCCATCTGCGACTGGGGTGCCTGGACGATGGCGATCGCCACCTTGCCGGTACGCACGTCGTCGTCCTGGGGCAGCTCGGCAAGAACCGGGGCGTCGATGACCGACTCGATCTCCGGGCTGGTCCGCAGGCGGTCGTCGAACTGCTCTCGCACCAGGGCGATCCCGCAGCCCACCAGCAGGCCGGCGAGCGCCCCGATCACCAGGAGCTTCTTATCGCCGATCCCCGAGGGCTTCCCGGGCAGGCCGGCCGCCACCTGGATCATGGCGTAGGGGACGCCGAGCTGGATGTTGGACTGCTCGGCCTGCAGCGTCCCGTAGGTCTGGGTGAGACCCGCCACCTGTGCGACGATCAGCTGGTTGGTCGACGAGCCCGGCTGGCTCTGGAGCTGGACGATCCTGGCGCTGATCTCGGCTAGCTGGCCACCGATCTTGTTCATCTGCGCCTGTACGAAGACGCCGATCACGTCGACGAAGGCGGTCGAGTACGCCCTGGCGAGGGCCTGGGCCTGCTCGGGGCTGGAGCTCGAGGCGGTGATGGTGAGGGCCCCGGTGGTCGGGTCGACCGTGCCGGTCACCCCGGCGGTCGCCGCGGCGACGTCGGGGTTGCCGAGGAGCTTCGCGGCCTGGAGCTGGACCGCCGTGCTCCCGAGCTCCTGGACCGGGTCGGGCAGGGTGATCGAGGAGGCGGCGGCACCGCCCTGGGCGGGGGTGTTGATCTGCACCAGTGCACTCGACTGGTAGGTCGGGGTGTGGAGCTTGGCGTAGGCGAACGCAGCCCCGAGCGCGATGACCAGGCTGACAACGATGGTCAGGCGCCGACGCCAGAGCGTCGAGAGGAACTGGTGGGTGGTCAGCGGACGCTCGCTTTCGGTCGGGGGGTGACGATTCGAGGATACGGCCTGTCCGGAGGGGTGCGCGCAATTCCGCCGGCCGGAGTGCGGATGGGTGCCGGTCGGGTCAGGCGGCGCACCGTTGCTCCCGGACCCGCGCCATGACCGCGTCCATCGCCTCGGCCCGCTCCCGCCAGGTGGGCACCCCCGGGGCGGACGGCGCGGCCCCGGCGGGAGGCACGCCCATCGCCAGGGCCGACCGGGTCGCCCCGACGAACGTCTCACGCGGGGCGATCACGACGGGCGGGCCGAGCCCGCGGAAGCCGGCCACCGGGGTGGCGACGGTGGGGCGTCCCGGCGGCGAGGCACTCGTAGGCCTTGATCGGGTCGAGGCTCTCGGTGAAGGGGTTGACCCGGTGGGGCACGATGACCACGTCAGCGTGCTGGAGGTAGGCCGGCACCTCGTCGTAGGGACGGGCGCCGAGGAGGTGGACCGAGGGGACCGCTGCCAGCCGGGCGGTCTCGGCGGCGGGGAGGCCGTCGGGGCCGACCATGACGATCTGCAGCTCCGGTTGGGCCAGGGCCAGCTCGTGGACCAGCTCGAGGTCGACCCGTTCCTCGTGGAGGGTGCCCACGTAGAGGGCGACCGGCCCGTCGGGAGGTCGGCCGGCCTCGGATGCGGCCGGCGGAAGCGTTCGACGTCGACGCCGTTCGGGATCAGGTCGACCGGGCGGGACCTCCCCCGCGTACGGGCGAGGTCGGGGGAGCAGACCACCACGGCGTCGCTCCGGGCCACGAGCAGGGCGTCGTCGGCCCGGAGCCGCTCGAGGCGGCGCGGTGCGAGGGGGGCGAGCAGCCAGTCGTCGGTCACGTCGTAAATGATCGGCCATCTCGACGCCACGCTGAAGCGCGCGTAGGAGGCGTCGTTGACCCACAGCAGCGGATCGACGAGCCCAAGGCGGTCCGCAGTTCTCGCCACCTGACGTCCGAGCATGCGGTCGGCAGCCGGTCCGAGCGAACGGGGGAGCCACTTGCGCGGACGCAGCACGTGCACCCGCGGGTGGACCTGCTCGAGCGGATGTCCCGGGCGCGACCGCGCAGCGCCACGCCGTAGCTCGTGGGGGACGTCGAACGCGGGGGCGACGTAAAGCACCTGCATCCGAGGCTCGAGCGCGACCAACTCGTCGACCAGTATCCGGATCCTACGCCGGACGATCCCCCATGGCTCGAGGGAGCACACGATGAGAGAGGTGCCGGACGGCGGTGCCGTGTCGGGGGTCACCGCGCCCGACCCGGCGGCTCGTGGAGAGCACGGTCGCGCACCCCCGGAACGCTACGCTGCATCTGCAGTACCCGCGTTCCACCCGAGCGCCCGAGGCACGATGACCCGAACGCAGCCGCCACCGTGAACCGCATGAGGGCCACCTCCGCTCCTCTCGGTTCCTCCACTCGGACAGCACGGATCGAGCGACTGGTCGCCCGGTCGAGCAGTTGGGCCGCAGTGGTCGCGGTCGCGGTCGTCGTCGGGGTCGCGATCGCAGTGCGCCCCGCGGTCGGGCTGGTGCTCGCCGGTCTGGTGCTGCTGGTCGGTGTGTTGGTCGCCGACCCGGTCCTGCTGGCGGTCATCGTGCTCCCCGGCGCGCTGCTGATCCAGAGGGTGGGTGGCGCGTCCCTCAACCTCAGCGTGGCCGACCTCCTCGTCTTCCTGGGCGCAATCGTCTGCCTCTTCCAGGTCAAGTGGAGCGAGGCACCCATGCTCCGAAGGTTCCTGGTGGTGATCGTCTGGTACCAGGCCGTGCTCCTCCTGGTGGTGGTGGCCCACCCGTTCCGGGGGGACGTCATCGAGTGGTTCCACCGGCTCTCCTACCTGGCCGGCAGCGTGCTGGTCGGTTGGGTCATCGCGAGCCACGGCCGTGCCAGACAAGCGGTGCGGCTATTCATCATCGGCTCCACCGTGCTCGCGGTCATCACCATCGAGCACGCTTTCACGCTCCACTTCCACCCGGCCCAGTGGGGTGTCTACCAGAAGAACGCCATCGGCTCGGTGCTCTGGCTCGCGATCGCGGTCGCCCAGATCAATCCCCCGTGGATCGCGCTGCACCGGACCGAGGCGCGGATCGCCAAGTACGTCTGCCTGTTGGGACTGCTGGCGACCCAGTCGCGTCAGTCGGCCATCCTGCTGCTCGTCGCGGTCGGGACGGCGGTGCTGCTCAATCCGGAGGTGCGGCGGCGGTCGAAGCTCGTGCTGCTCGCCGCGGTGCCGTTGCTGACCATCGTGTACTACAGCCTGGAGCTCGCGGCCCGGAACAACCCCAAGTTCAACTCGGTGGCGATCCGATTCGGACAGATCGGGGCGGCGATCCACGTCTGGCACCTGAGCCCGATCCTCGGGTTGGGGATGCGCTTCTACAACCTGCCGCAGTTCGTGACCGTGACCCCGCCCCCCAACGTGCTGGTCGACAACCTGGCGTCGACCGGCCTGCTCGGTAGTGCGGCCTTCTTCTTGATGGTGATCTTCACGTTGCGGGTCCTGTACGCACTCCCGCGTGTCTACGGAACGCTCGGTGTGGCGATCCTCGTCGCCCACTACGTGCACGGGCTCTTCGACACCTTCTGGATCGGAGCCCTCTCGATCGTCCCGTTCGTGATCGTCGGCCTCACCCTCGGGATGTCCGATGCCCACCGGGACGAAGCGGACCCGCCGGCGCCCGGCACCTCCGGCCACGACGAGCGCCGCCACAGCCCGTCCGGCCTTCCCGCCGGGTGAAGCCGCGTTGACCACGCGCCGGTCGCGCGTGGTCCTCAACGCCCTTCCCCTCGATCGGAGCGGGGGAGGGGTGAGCACCTACATCCGGGAGCTCCTCATGAGCCTGGTCGTGGTGGTCGACGCCGACCTGGTTGCCGCGGTCCGGCCGTCCGGGGTCGCCGAGCTTCCCGAAGGGGTCACCCCGCTGGTCTCAGGAGAGTCACGAGGGGTGCGACGGGCCCTGACCGGGGCCCGCGGGTTCGGGCATGCCGACCTGACCCACGGTCTGGATGTCGACCTCCCCCTCCGCCGGGTTGGGCCGACCATCTCGACCGTGCACGACATGGCCGTGTTCGACGTGCCGCGGACCTTCCCGCGGCACCGGGTGGCCGGAGAGCGCCTCCTGATCCGTGCGGCGCTGCGCCGGGCCGACGCGGTGATCGCCGTGTCCGCGTTCACCGCCGAGCGGGTGCGGTCCATCACCGGACGCGACGCGCTGGTCGTGCACGAGGCCCCGGGCCGCTCGATGGTGCCGGCCACAGCGGAAGCCATTGCCGCCGCCCGGGTCCGCTACCAGCTGCCCGAGCGGTTCGTGCTCCACGTGGGCAACATCGATGCCCGCAAGGACCTGACCACCCTGGCCGAGGCCTGCGCAGGTGCGGGAGTGCCCCTGGTCGTGACCGGCCGCGTGCTCTGGGGCGCGGGCGCTCCCGCGGGGGTCCTGGCCATTGGGCACGTACCCGCCGGCGACCTCCCGGCCCTCTATGGCGCGGCAACGGTGGTGGGCTATGCCTCCCGCTACGAGGGCTTCGGCCTCCCCCCGGTCGAGGCCATGGCCTGCGGTGCCGCGGTCGTCTCGACCCCGGTTCCGTCGGTTGAGGAGGTGGTGGGTCCCGGTGCGGAGACCTTCCGTCCGGGCGACACCGAGGGGCTCACCCGGTTGCTCCGCGACCTCATCGCCGATGACGATCGCCGGGCCGAGCTGGCAAGGCGGGGGGCCGGCCTGGTCGGCGAGCTGACCTGGCACCGCACCGCCCTGGCCACTGCAGCCGCCTACCGGTCGATCGGCGTGTCCGTCTGACCCGACCCACCGGGCGGCCGGTCCCTGTGCCTTCAGGTGGGCACCCGCGACGTCGATACCGGGTGATGACCGGGCAGGGGGAGGACCAGGGGCGCGGCCGAGTACTGTTCGCCGACCCCACCGATCCGCGCCCCGTCCCACCGGAGCTCCTCGCCGACCTCTACGAGACAGCGATTGTCATCACCCCGGGCTACGTCGGTGCGGACCGCCGCCGCGTCCCCCGCCCCTCGCAGGATCCTCGACCGTCGCGGGAGCCCCCGGCGCGGCAGCGGGCCTCGCGCTGCGCACTGACCGTCCTGACCGTCCTGGTCACGGCGGCGGCAGTCATCCCGCTGACCCTGATCGGCGTCCACCCCGCCTCCTCCGCGCCCGCACCGCCTGCCGCGGTGGCCACCGCGCCGCTGCGATCAGCGTCCCCGGAGCGCGCAGCCCCTCCCGGTCGGGGCCGACCCGACAGCCCGCCCCAGGCGCCCAACGCGGCGGACCGGCGGTCCGCACCCCGGTCCGGGGGCGGCGGACCGGCGCTGCATCGGGACCAGGGGCCTGCGCGCGCCGCGTGCCGGTCGACCGGAGAGCACGGCATGCGTCCGCCGCCAGCGGTTGGCCGCACGTCGGGACCGGTCGCGCGCGCGTTGCGGAGGGAGCACGCGGCGCGCCGGATCTCGCGCCGGCACCCGCACAACCCGGCGCAGTAGCGGAGGGGTCGGGACAGCTTTCCCTGGCAGCGGACGCTTCGACGGCGTTGCTTCAGATAGGCCGCGGACCTGCCGATCGGGTGGCATGGAGAGTGCACTGAGCCCTGATCGCCACGCCCATCCGCCGACCGAGACGACCGATCAGGCCCTCGAGCTCCCGGCGGAGGGTGTGGTAGAGAGCAGCCACGGCCCGCGCGCTGTCCCTGAAGCGGAGCTCGCGGCCGCGACCGGGAGCCTGGCCGATCTCGACGATCCGAGCCTGGTCCTCTCCGAGGGGTACATCGGTCTGGAGCGCCGGCACGCCGGGGTCGCCGCGGCGCTGGCCCGGGTCACGTTCGGTCAGCGGCGGTTCCTCCTCCGCCTCGAGGTCCTCGTAGTGGGTCTGGCAGTCGCGATGGTCACGGCCCTGCTCCTACTTCCCTCGGGCTCGCGGCCGGACGCCGCAAGCGCTGCTGCCGCTGCACCTCCCCGGGGCGCGTCGCGATCTGCGACCCAACACCGACTCACGCCACCGCGCCCGGCTCCGACCGCGCCGGCGTCCACGACCACCAGCACCAATGGAGCCGGCGGCCCGAGCACCGGCACTACGGCCCCGGCTCACACCACGACCACGGCACCCCCGGCGGCAACACCCCCGCCGGCCGCCCCGGCTCCGACCGCCACGGTCCCGCCCCCGGCAGCGGTGCCACCCCCCACCACAGCCCCGCCCGCGCCGCCGCCGCCCCCCACCACTCCGACCGAGATGGGGGCGGCCGCCCTCGCGCTCGTCCGGTACCCGTGGCAGAGCATCCCTGGCTACTCGATCCAGTTCCTGCCCATCAGCCGACGCGCCCTCGCCTGGCTTCTACGGCAACACCACCTTCACCTGGGGCCAGGCGGGTGGCCAGTCCACCCTGTACGTCTATCCCGGCGAGTCGATCGACCAGCTGGCGGGGATCACCGCGTTCGAGATCGGCCACGAGGTCGACGCCGCGGCGGTGGATCCCGAGGGTGGTCATGCTCAGATCGAGAACATCCTGGGCATGCATCCCACCGGACCCCCTCCGACGGATGGCTGGGCCCCGACGTGCGACTGCGCGGAACAGGGCTATCTCTCCGGCTGGTACGCGGCGGCCTTCTCCAATGCCTGGTCGCCGGGGGTCGGCGACTGGAGCGTCCATCGCCCCGGAGCCGACCGGCGGCGTGCTCGCCGCGATGGAGCCGTGGCTCAACCCGCAGCATTCCCTAGGACGTGACCGAATGCCCTCCTTCCCGGCGCGCTTCCCGATGCGACCCGATCAGGGCTGCGCGCGCCCGGTGATGGCGACCGGGTTACGCTCACTCGCACGATCGATCGCGACCCATGACCCGAATCGCGCTCCTGCCGAGCTCCTACCCGCCCTCGCTCGGCGGGGTGGAGGAACTGACCCGTCACCTCGCCCTCGCCCTTGCCGGGGAGGGTGACCAGGTCGAGGTGTGGACGGGCACCGGCGACGACCATGCCCCGGAGTCGGTCGAGGTGCGGGACGGGCTGGTGGTCCGGCGATTGCCCATGCCGTTGCCCGCCGCCAATCTCGCCGGCGGTCTCTCGGTCGATCACCACCGGGAGGCGGACACTCCGCTCGCTGCGGCGGGCGGTCAGCGCCTTCCGGCCCGATGTCCTCCACGTCCAGTGCTTCGGGCCCGAACGGCTCGTACGCGACTGCCCTCTCGCGGACCAGCGGCGTCCCCCTGGTGATCACCCTCCAGGGTGAGACCGTGATGGACGACAGCCGACATCTTCGACCGTCTCCCGGACGCTGCGCGCCTCGCTCCGGTCCGGGATTCGCAGCGCAGCGGCCGTGACCGCGTGCTCCGCGTTCACCCTGGCCGATGCCGAGCGCCGCTTCGGCCTCGCCACCGGGCGGGGGACCGTGGTGCCAACGGGGTGTCGCTCGACCGACGACGAGACGACCGAAGCCACCGGCTCCCTGCCGGCAGCGGTCGCCGCCCTCGCCGGCCGGCCGTACGTCCTCGCCCTCGGTCGGGTGGTCGAGAAGAAGGGGTTCGACCTCCTGCTGGCCGGCTACGCGGCGATGGACCCGGGCCGGCGCAGCGCCGACCTGGTCATCGGCGGCACCGGCCCCGCCCTCGAAGCGCCTCGAGGCCCAGGCCGAGGAGTCGGGGATCGCGGACGGGTCCATTTCGTCGGGCGGCTCTCCCGCGAGCAGGTGGCGTCGGCCATGGCCGGTGCGACCGTGTTCGTGATGCCGAGCCGCGCTCGAGCCGTTCGGGATCGTCGTGCTCGAGGCGTGGCGGGCCGGCGTCGCGGTGGTGGCCAGCAACCGGGGTGGCGCACCCGAATTCGTCGAGGACGGCGTGAGACGGGCTCCTGGTCGACCCGTTCGACACGGTGGCCATGGCGCACGTGCTGGGGCGCCTCCTGGCCGACCCCGACCGGCGCCGGTCGATTGCCGAAGCCGGACGGCGCCGGGTGGAGGCGTTCGCCTGGCCGGTGGTGGCGGAGCGGTACCGGGCCGTCTACGACTCGGTCGTGCAGCACGGGGACCGGGTGCCCGCTGCGGCCACTGGACAGCCCGGCAACCGGCCCGCCGGCGCGAGCGGGGTGGTCCGGTGACCGCGCAGCCATCCGGGTCCATGCGGGTCGGGGTCGACCTGGTCGCGCGTGGACGAGGTCGCCGCATCGGTGCGTCATTTCGGCGACCGATACGTCGACCGGATCTACACGCCGCACGAGATCGCCTCCTGCCGCGCTCCGGTCGGTCCGGACACACCGGACGGGGGTCGACGGGCCTACGTCGGCGGAGTCGCTTGGCCGCGCGGTTCGCGGCCAAGGAGGCGGTGATCAAGGTGCTCAGGCCTGCCGACGTGCAACTGGACTGGCGTAGTATCGAAGTACACCGGATGACAGGAGGGTGGTGCGAGATCCGCCTCTCCGGTCGGGCCGCCGAGCATGGCCGCCGAAGCCGGGATCGACGAGCTCGCGGTGAGCCTGACCCACGAGGCGTCGATGGCCGCGGCCGTGGTCGTCGGCCGGTGCGCCAGCACGAGACCGGGGAGAGGAATGACGGTAGACGAGACGATCCGCCAGGTGCTGGCCGAGCACGGGCGCCTGGCCGTGCCCATCGAGTCGCTGGCCGACGACGCCGACCTGTTCGGCGCGGGCATGACCTCCCACGCCAGTGTCAACGTGATGCTGGCCCTCGAGGACGCGTTCGACTTCGAGTTCTCCGAGAAGATGCTGAAGAAGTCGACCTTCGAGTCGATCGCCGCCATCCGCGCCGCGGTGCCTCGAGATGACGGGGGGGTGAACGGGCCGATGACGCGATCACGTGCGACCTGGTCGATGCCGGGACCGGGGACGTCGTGGCCGCCCGCATGGCCGCCGATCGCCGACGAGGTGGCCGGGCCGGCCGCCGCCGACGTCGACGAGCAGGGCACGCTTCCCGTCCGAGACGATCGACGCCCTGCAGGCCGAGGGGCTGCTCGC
This sequence comes from uncultured Acidimicrobiaceae bacterium, assembly GCA_963769775.1. GTDB lineage: Bacteria > Actinomycetota > Acidimicrobiia > Acidimicrobiales > RAAP-2 > Bog-756. The sequence continues at coordinate 94,763 of CAVYNC010000011.1, forward strand.
CGCGCTGGTGCCGGTCGAGTTCGGCGGACGGGGGGCCTCGCTGGCCGAGGTGTCCGAGGGCCTGGTGGCCCTCGGCCGCCGGTGCGCGTCGAGCGCCATGGTGGTGGCCATGCACCACATCCAGGTGGCCTGCCTGGTCCGCCACGGGCGCAACGAGCTCCTCCGCGACTACCTCGCGCGAGCTGGTCGACCACCAGTACCTGCTGGCCTCGGCCACCACCGAGGTCGGTACCGGGCGGCGACGTCCGCTCCAGCATCTGCGCCGTGGAGGTGGCCGACGGCCGGTTCCGGGTGGAGAAGCAGGCCCCGGTGATCTCCTACGGCGACGACGCCGACGCGGTGCTGGTCACCGCCCGGCGGACGCCCGAGAGCCCCGCGAGCGACCAGGTGATCGTGCTGTGCCGTCCGCCCGGCCTCGAGCTCGACCAGGTGGGCGAGTGGAACGCCCTCGGGCTTCCGGGGCACGTGCAGCACCGGGTTCGTCCTGCGCGCCGACGGGGACGCGCCGCCGGTCCTCGACGACCCCTACGCCGACATCTCCACCCGGACGATGCTGCCGGTGGCCCACCTGCTGTGGAGCTCGGTGTGGCTGGGCATCGCCTCGGACGCCGTCGACCTGGCCCGCAGGTTCGTGCAGGCCGAGGCCCGCCGCAAGCCCGGGACGACGCCGGCCGCCGCGCTCCGCCTGGCCGAGGTGACCGTGGTCCACCAGCAGTTCGTGGACCTGGTGCAGTCGTCGCTGGCCCGGTACGAGGCGGCCGACGACGATCGCGGACCGGCTGTCGTCGATCGGCTTCGGCATCGCCATGAACGCGCTCAAGGTCTCGGCCTCCACCCTGGTGGTCGACATCGTCCGGGAGTGCATGCTCATCTGCGGCCTCGCCTCCTACCGGCTGGACACGCCCTACAGCCTGGGCCGGCACCTGCGCGACGCCATGGGCGCCGCCGCTGATGGTCAACAACGACCGGATCATGGCCAACAACGCCCAGATGCTCCTCGTCCACCGGGGGGAGTGAGGACGGTGGCCGACGGCCGGACACCGGAGCACCCGGGCGACGACCGAACCCTGGGCCGATTCCGCCGGCCGCTGCTCGGGACGGGATCTGCTGACGCCACCGGGGTGGACGGCCTCTACGGGCGGTCGGCCACCTACGAGTCGGTCGTCGACGGCGGTCGACGGCCTGGCCGTGGCGTCCGGGGCCGACCCGGGCGCCGCCGACTCCGCTTCCCCCCGGTGATGCCCTGGGCCACGTTCGAGCGGAACGGCTACCTCGAGTCGTTCCCCGACCAGATGGGCTCGGTCCACACCTTCCGGGGCGACGAGCGGGCCGCACGCCGAGCTGCTGCGCCGGACCGAGGCCCACGAGGACCGTGGCCCGCTGCTCGAGACGACCGACATGGTGCTGTGCCCGGCGGCCTGCCACCCGCTCTACCCGACCCAGTCGGGCGTCCTGCCCGACGGTGGGCGGCGGTTCGAGGTCTACGGCTACTGCTTCCGCCACGAGCCGAGCACCGACCCGTTCCGGATGCAGGCGTTCCGGATGCACGAGTTCGTCTACCTGGGCACGCCCGACGGGCCCGCGCCCACCGCGACGAGTGGGTCGAGCGCGGGCTCGAGGTGCTCGCCGAGCCTCGGTCTGGAGATCGAGCCGGTGGTGGCCAACGACCCGTTCTTCGGTCGGCCGGGGCGGATGCTGGCCGCCAATCAGCGCTCCGAGGAGCTGAAGATCGAGCTCGTGGCCCCGGTGTTCGCCGCCGGCAGGCCGACCGCCATCTCGTCGTCCAACTGCCACCTCGACCACTTCGCGCGGCCGTTCGGCATCGACCACCGCCGACGGCGAGGTGGCCCACACGGCCTGCTTCGGCTTCGGGGTCGACCGGATCACCCTGGCCCTGCTGGACCGGCACGGGACCGATCCCGGACGCCTGGCCCGCCGGCGGTCCGGTCCGTCCTGTGGCCGTGAGCGCCCGGCCGCCGGGGACCGCGCTCGGCGCCGCCGACCCGCTCCTGCGGCTGGACCCGGCGACCTTCTGCCCCCACCCGCTGCACGCGGCCGAGCGGACCTGGACGGAGACCAACTGCTACGTCGACATGTGGATCGAGGTGCTCCACGCCCTCGGCCTCGATCCGGTGGCCGCCGCCGCGTTCACGCTGAGCTGCGACTTCGAGGGCGACCAGTGGACGTTCTTCAAGTACCCGCCCGAGGACCTGCGGGCGCTTTCGGGCTCGAGGTGGCCGAGATGAACGTCTGGCGGCCGGTGGTCGACCACGTGGACGAGCAGCTGGGCCACGGCCGCCTGTGCACCGTCGAGGTCGACGCCTGGTTCCTGCCCGACACCCGCGGCGTCTCCTACCGGACGACCACGTCAAGACGACGATCGTGCCCGACCTGCTCGACCGCGACGCCGGCCGGCTCGGCTACTTCCACAACGCCGGCTACTTCGAGCTCGACGGGCGACGACTTCGACGGGATCTTCCGCCTCGCGGTCCTACGCCGACCCGGCGGTCCTGCCGCCCTACGTGGAGATGGTGCGGCTCGACCGGGTGCGCCGGGACGACCCGGACCGGGTGGCCCGGGCGGTGGCGGCCTCACAGCCGACCACCTGGCCCGCCGCCCGCCGACAACCCGATCGCCGCGGATGGCGGCGCCGGACTGGCAGGCCGACCTGCCGTGGCTGGCTCCGAGCAGGATCGTCGAGACCTTCCACCTCTACGCCTTCGGCACCTGCCGGCAGTGCGGGGCCAGCGCCGAGCTGGCGGCCTCGTTCGTCGACTGGCTCGACGCCCACGACGGCCGGGGACTGAAGCGGCGGCCGACGCTCTTCGCGCCGTGGCGGACGAGGGCCAAGGCCCTCCAGTTCGCCCTGGCCCGCGCGGCCCGCGGGCCGGCCGCGTCGATCTGGCCGCGGTGATCGCCGCCGATGGCCGATCGGTGGGACCGGTGGCCATGGGCGTGCTCCTGCGACCGCTATGGGCGCTGACCGGCGACCTGCTCGCGGCGGCCGAGTGGTCCTGTGCGGGCACTGATGCCGGACGGGCCGCGACGCCCGGCGGACCTCGACGGTCTGGCCCTGCGGCTGGATGCCGGCCGCCGTGCCCGGGACCGTCGGCCGGGGCACTGCGTGCGGGCCGGGGCCGCGGACGGCGACCGAACAGCTGGACGCCCGGGACTGGTGGTTCCGCTGCCGGTTCACCGCCCCCGGTGGGGACGGCCGGTGGCGACGACGGGTGGTCCCTGACCCTCGAGGGGCCTCGCCACACTGGCCGACGTGTGGCTGGACGGACGCCACTGCTGCACACCGAGTCGATGTTCGTCGCCGCAGACGTCCGGTCGCAGTGCCCGGGAGGGCGACGACGAGCTGTGCATCCGGTTCGCCGCCCTGCGCCGGTGCTGGCCCGGCGCCGGCCCCGGCCGCGGTGGAAGTCGGCTGGGGTCACCAGCCAGAACCTGCGCTGGTTCCGGACCACCCTGCTCGGCCGTCAGCCCGGCTGGGCGGTGACCCCGGCCCCGGTGGGTCCCTGGCGCCCGGTGCGTCTTGACCCCGGGGCGGCCGTTCACGCAGCTGCGGCGCCGGGTGGTGGCCTCCTGCGTCGGCCGGGCCCGGCGGGCGCACGTCCGGCATCGTGATGTCGACATCCGGCTGGAGGTCCCGGAGGCCCTGTCGACGGGGACCCCGGACCCCTCCCGGCCGACTCTGGTGGTCGGGTGACCGCTCGGCGCCGCTCGAGGTGATCCGGGCCGAGGGGCGACCTCGAGCTGCGGGGTGCGGTGGGCCTCGAGGAGGTCGAGCGGTGGTGGCCCCACACCCACGGCGCCCAACCCCTGTACCCGGTCAGGGTGGAGGTCGGCGACAGACGGTCGACCTCGGGCGGGTGGGATTCCGGACCGTGGAGGTCGACCGCGACGGACGGGGGGTTCCGGTTGGTGGTCAACGGGGTGCCGGTGTTCTGCCGGGGGGCGTGCTGGTAGCCGGTCGACCCGGTGGGATTCGCCGCCGCCGACGACGAGGTCGGTCGCACCATCGAGCTCGCCCGCGCCGGCCGGCATGAACATGCTGCGGATCCCGGGTGGGACGGTCTACGAGGACGAGCGCGTTCTTCGACGCTGCGACCGGGCGGGCATCCTGGTCTGGCAGGACGCATGCTCGGCTTCCTCGACCCGCCCGACGACGAGGACTTCACCGCACGCGTGGTGGCCGAGGTCGAGGACCGTGCTCTCCCGGGCCGCGGCGCACCCGTCGCTGGCCGTGTTCTGCGGCGGTCAGGAGCTCGAGGAGCAGGCGGCCATGTTCGGGCCTGTCCGCAGACCGGTGGGCCACCCCCCTCGTCGACGAGGTCCTCCCTGCGCTGGTGGAGTCCCTGGCGCCGGGGCTGCCGATCCTCTCCTCGTCGCCCACCGGGGGGCGACCGCCGTTCCAGGTCGACGCCGGCGTCTGCCACTACTCCGGGGTGGGGGTGTTCCTGCAACCGCTCGGTGACCTGCGCCGCGCGGCGCCCCGGTTCGTGAGCGAGGGCCTGGCGTTCGCCATCCCACCCGAGCGGGCCACTGTGGACGAGGTGTGCGGCGGTGCCCGTCTGGCCGGCCACGATCCGGGGTGGAAGCAGGCCGTGCACCACGACACCGGGGGGTCCTGGGATCTCGAGGACGTCCGCGACCACTACGTGCAGCTCCTGTTCGGGGTCGACCCCGGGGTGCTGCGCCGCACCGACCCCGAGCGCGCCCTCGACCTGGGCCGGGCGGCGGTGGCCGAGATCATGACCCGGGCCGCCGCCGAGTGGCGCCGTCCGGGGTCCAGGTGCGACGGGTTCCTCGGTCTGGCGCTGCGCGACCTTCGGGCCGGCGCCGGGTGGGGCCACCTCGACGCCCTCGGCCGGCCCAAGGCCTCCTGGTTCGCGCTGGCCCGGGCGTTCGCGCCCGGTCGCCGTCCTGGTGACCGACGAGGGCCTCAACGGACTGGCCCTTCATCTGGTCAACGACACCGGGGACCCGGTCGAAGCCACGCTCTCGGTCGGGCTCCACACCGCCGCCCACCGGGTGGAGGAGGTCTCCCGCCCGGTGTCGATCCCTGCCCGCGGGGGGATCGAGATCGTGGCCGACTCCCTCTTCGACGGATTCCGCGACCTGGCCTATGCCTACCGCTTCGGTCCCCGGCCCTACGAGCTGGTCACGGCCGACCTGGTCGCGGGCGGGACCGTCCTCGCCTCGACCGGCTTCCTCCCCGGTGGTCCGGCCAGGCCGGTCGAGGGCGACGTGGGGCTTCAGGCGCGGCTCGAACCTGCCGATGGAGGCGTGTGGTGCCTGTCCATCTCCGCCCGCAGGTTCTCCCACTACGTCCACGTGGACGTTCCCGGGTTCCGTCCGGACGACTCCTGGTTCCACCTGCCACCGGAGGGCGCGAGGACCGTGTACTTGGCCCCCGAACCGGGAACGGGCCCCGAGCCGCGGGGAAAGGTGCGAGCCCTCAACGCCCGCAGCGAGGCGCCGGTCTCGACCTAGCGCCGGCCAGCCGCCGGTCAGAAATTCGCGGTTGTGGAACAAGTTGGTGCTCACCTACGATAGAGCGGCAGGCCACATTTCGTGGCCCTGTCGGTGCATATGGTTGATGCGGCCGGCCTGTCGGCGGATGATCCACCGTCGACCGGCGGAGGAGAGGGCAAGCCGGTCGGCATGGCGATTCTGGATCCACAGATGGACCGGGTCACACGTGAGCGCTTGGTCGCGGTCGTGGCGCCGGAGATCACGGCCGAGCCGGGTCGGCACGCAGGGGCCGTCGAGGAGATTCGCCGCCACAACCTGCGTCGGCTCCTGGCAGCCGACGTCCTCGGCCTGATCGCCGCGGCGACCCTCGGGCCGCTGGTGGTCTCGGCGGTCTCCAACAACCCTGATTCGGCGGCGGGCCGGAATGGCGTCGTCTTTCTGTTCAACCTGGCGGTCATCCCGCTGTTCATCGGGGTCTTCGCGATCTACGGCCTCTACCGGGGGGTCACCCGCCGGGTGAGGATCAGCGTCTTCCCCGACCTCCGCAACATCCTCCATGCCCTCATGATCAGCGGGTTCCTCTACGCGATCATCGGCTACGTCGCCAAACGGGCCTGGAACATCGACGAGCTCTCGGTGGCCAAGATCGCCTCGATGTGTCTGGTGGGGATCGTCATGGTGCCCGTCGCCGCGGGTCACCGCGTTCGGGCTCGGCGGGCCGCGACGCGGTGGGTTCGGTCTCGGTCATCGTGGTCGGGACCGGCAAGCTCGCCCAGACCGTGGCCAGTCACCTGCGAGCCCACTCGAGCGTCGACTTCGTGGGCTTCGTCGACGACAACCCGCTCGGCCGCAGCGACGTGCTCGGCGAGCTCGAGGACCTACCGGAGCTCTGCCAGCGTTACGACGTGGCGCGGGTGGTGGTCTGCTTCTCACGGACCCACCCCGAACGGACCATCGAGATGCTGAAGGGGCTCGCCGGCACGGTGGCGGTCTCCATCGTGCCCCGCTACTACGAGCTCATCACCAGCCGGTCACACGTGGAGGACCTCTCCGGGCTGCCCATGGTCGACATCGCCCCGGCCTCGCTGACGGCAGGCTCCCGGTTCCTCAAGCGCACCTTCGACATCGTGTCGTCGACGGCGATCCTGCTCCTTGCCTCCCCGTTCTTCCTCGCAGTGGCCGCGGTGATCAAGCTGACCAGCCCCGGACCGATCTTCTTCCGCCAGGAGCGGACCGGACGCAACGAACGGACCTTCTCGATGATGAAGTTCCGCACGATGGTCGAGGGCGCCGAGGAGCGCCGCCACGAGATCGAGCATCTCAACGAGATGGACGGGCCGCTCTTCAAGATCACCAGCGACCCCCGGGTCACCCGGGTGGGGCGGTTCCTCCGGCGGACCAGCCTCGACGAGTTGCCCCAGCTGATCAACGTCTGGAAGGGCGACATGTCACTGGTCGGCCCGCGCCCGTTCGTGGTGGACGAGGCGGCCAGGATCGAGGGATGGGCCCGCAAGCGCTTCGAGGCCCGCCCCGGCATGACCGGCCTCTGGCAGGTCTCGGGGCGCAACGAGCTCTCCCACCTCGAGTTGTGCCGGCTCGACTACCTCTATGTTGCGTCCTGGTCGTTCTGGTGGGACATGCAGATCCTCTGGCAGACCCCGGCGACGATCTTCAAGGGCCGCGGGGCCTCCTGACGGCAGCCGCCGTTCGCCGCGCCGCGCTCGCCGCCCGCTCCGGCGCGACCCACTCTGTCGCCGGCAGGCTCAACCGTCGGCGAGGACCTCGGCCAGCACCTCCCGGATGCGGGCGATGAAATGCGCCGTGGAGAACCGCTCCGCGTGGGCGACCATCGTCGCCGGGTCCCAGGTGCGGGCCGCCAGGCCGGCGACCGCCGCGGCGATCTCGCCAGGGGTGGGCTGGTCGAAGAAGAGTCCGGTCGTCCCCTCCTCGATGGTGTCGAGGAACCCCCCGAACCGCAGCGCCGCGGTCGGGTGCCCGAATGCAGCCGCCTCCACCGGGGTCAGCCCGAAGTCCTCGTAGGAGGCGGCCACCAGGCCGAGACACGACCCGTAGAGCCATCGCAGGCCCGACGTCACCCACCCTGCCGAGCAGGGTGACGTTTGGCGGTGCGCTGGCGGCGATCCGCGATTCCTCGGGGCCGGTGCCAACGACCACGAGTCGCAGGTCGGGGAGGAGCGAGAAGGCCTCGATGATCGCGGCGACGTTCTTGTAGGCAAGCAGCCTCGACACACACAGGAGGAACCCCGGCTCGAGCTCGGCCGGCGCCTCGCGCGGTCCGTCGACCTCGATGGTCGACCGGCGGGGGCACCACGTCGGCCTCGATGCCGTAGAGGTCGGCCACCCGGGCCTTCACTGCGCTCGAGTTGACCAGGTAGCGGTCGGCCGACGCAGCGGCGCGGCGGTCCCAGCGCCGCAATGTCGGGGAGAGCGCGGCCAGGCCGGCCGCCGAGAACAGAGATGAGCCGTCGAGGTACCGGTCCGCCTGGTAGAGCCAGCGCGCCGGCGTGTGGCAGTAGACGACCTTGCGACCGCCGACCCGGGCTCCGTGGGCCCATCCGCTCGACGAGCAGAGGACCACCTCGGCGTCCACGCGGAGCCGGGAGAATGCGGGAGCCAGCAGCGGAAGGGCCAGGCGGTGGTGGTCGCGCAGGACGGCGATCCGGTCGAGCGGGAGCGTGTGCACGTCGTGGTGCGCGAACTCGGGGAAGGTGCGTTCCGGGTCGTAGAGGGAGGTGAACAGCGGGGCATCGGGGAAGGCAGCGGCCAGCGCGAGGACCACCCGTTCGGCACCGCCCTGCTGGGTGAGGTAGTCGTGGACGAGCGCCAAGGGACGGAGTCCGCTCACGCGAAGGCGGCGCCCACGGCGGCGGTGTCGAGCAGCGTGTCGACCGAGACGATCTTCCCGTCGGCCAGCCGCCAGATCTGGACCTCCTCCATCTCGACGACCCGCCCCTTCGGGCTGGTGAAGGCCACGTGCAGCCAGGTCATGACCAGGTCGCCCTCCGAGAGGAGGGCCTTCAGGGTGAACTCGCCGAACTCGAGCTCGGCGAGCTGGGCGAAGAAGTCGGGCAGGCTCCGCTTCCCCTGGTAGACGCGGAACCAGGGAGCGGCGTCGCGGTCGGCGGCGCTCACCGCCCAGCGAACGTCCCGGTCGACCATGCCCATGACCGCGAGCAGGTCCCCGCGGGCGAGCGCCTCGGTGACCGAGCGGACGATGTCGGCGTTCGACGTCACGGCGTGCTCCTGTCGGTCGCGGGTGCGGACATCGCCTCCCGGCTCCGAGCGTAGGTCCTGGTGCGGCGCTCGGGGAACCGTCGGGCGCAGCCGCCGGGCGGTCCGGTGGCGACAAGTACACTTCCGCCGTTCAGGTCCTCTTCGTCTGCACCGCCAATATCTGCCGTTCCCCGATGGCCGCCGCGCTGCTCGCCGAGCGGCCAGAGGCCCGCTCCGGTTCCCTGGGCGCGGCCTCCACCGGTCTGCTCGAGGAGGGGTGGCCTGTGCCCGACGAGGTGCTGGTCGAGATGTCTGCCCGGGGGATCGACCTCTCGGGTCACCGGAGCACCACCCTGTCCGTGGCGATGCTGGAGGGTGCCGATCTGGTCCTCGGGATGACCCGGCGCCACGTGCACGAAGTGGTCTTGTGCGACCCGGGAACTCTGCCGCGCACTTTCCGGCTGAAGGAGTTCGTCCGCCGCGCCGCCGCGGTCGGCGCCCGACGCGGCGGGCAGGCGGTGGAGGACTGGATCGCCGAGGTCCACGGGTCACGTGACCGGGCGTCACTGGTGGTCCGCGAGACCTCGGACGACGTGCTCGATCCCTACGGCGGTCCTGCCGCCGGGTACCGGGCGACCGCGTCGGAGCTCGAGCTGCTCGTCGGGGAGCTGGTCGGCTTGCTGCGTCCCGGAGGGTGACGCTGACCGATCCGTGCGGCTGCGCGGGACAGGTGCGAACATTGTTGTGTGCCCGAAGGCTGCGTCATCAGGGAGCTGCCCGACGGCGGGCGGGAGTTCGTCCTCGACGATCCCGTGCTGGCGTACATTCAGGTCGATGTGGCATGCCGGCTCAGCTTCGGGGTGACCGACGTCGTCGTCTCGAGCCCGTTCTCGGTCGAGATCGACGGGATCGGCCACCGGCTCGACCCGCGCCGGACCGAGGAGCTTGGTCCTCTGCTCGCCCTCTATCCGGGCACGGCCCGGTGGCTGTGGGCGTCGCCCGAGGGTGTGCTCACCCTGGTCTTCGAGAACGGGTCGCGCCTCACCGTCGTCCCCGAGGTGATCGACCCCGCCTGGTCGGTCGGGGCGGTGTGCTGGCCGCCGGTGCGCCAGATCTGATCGTCCGGCCGGCAGGGCGCCGCCGGGGAGCGGGGAAAGTGACCGCTCAGGCCCCGAGCAGCTCCGGGTGGCGGGCGGTGACCATACGCCGCATGCCGTCATGCCAGCCGACGCTGGTTGAGCCGATCAGCTCGTGCATGCGGGAGAGATCGATCTGTACGCTGTCGATGGTGTCCCGGGTCGGGGTGAAGCGCGGGGTGTGCCCGGTCAGCTCGCCGAGGTAGCCGCACCACTCTTCGATGCTGGCGGCCTGGCTGCCGCCCCAGTTGACCACGGTGGCCGGGACGGAGGCGGCCCCGAGCAGGCCGGGGACCATGGCAACGATGTCGTCCTCGTGGATGGGGTGGTAGACGCTCGGCGCGTCCTCGTGCACCGGGATGTCGCTGTCATTGATCACCATCTCGAGATGGATGGCCGGCCACCCCCCCCGTGCGCCGTAGGGAACCGAGAGCCGGGCGATGGTGGTGGGCAGCTCGAAGCGCCTGGCGGCCCATCGGGCGGTCGCCTCGGCCGCGATCTTGCAGATCGAGTAGGTGCGAAGGAACGGCCAGACCCCGTGGTTGTCTCCGAGCTCGTCCTCCTCGGCGAAGACATGGTGGCCCATCGGTTTGTAGATGCCGGTCGTGGAGCAGTGGAGGAAGGCGTCCGCTCCCTGGTGGTGCTCCATGAGCCAGGCGAGCCCGCCACTGTTGGACTCGAGGTCGGTGTCCCAGTCGTTGGACTTGGCGACCGCGAAGTTGATCACGTAGTCGGCATCGGCGGGGAGCCCGCCGACGTCGCCCGTCTCCAGGTCGATGGGGACGCAGCGGATCCCGGCGGACTCGAGGCGCCGGCGGGCCTCCGGGTCGCGGAAGCGGGCCGCGCCCACCACCTCGTTCTCTGCAGCGAGGGCGTGGGCCACCGGCTCGGCCACCTGACCGGTGACCCCGGTGACCACGATGGTCTTGCCTGTCAACGGTACTGCCGGCATGGTGCATTCCTCTCTTCGACTCTCATCGACACCGGTCGGCTCGGGTCTGCTCGGACACCGGTCGGTCGGGGCGCCGGGCTGTTCGGACGCCGGGCGATCCTACCGGCCCTGTGGACACCGCCGGCCTGGCTGAGCCATACTGTCTGTTCCGCCAGTTCTCGTCGGGGGGCCGCATTCTCCCAGGTCACCGATGTATCGCCCTGGCGGGCCGACCAATGACCGCAACAAATCTAGGAAGTGACCGTTCCATGAGTGCCACCTGGCGCAAGCACGCAGCCTGCCGGGGCATCGATCCTGATGTGTTCTACCCGGTCTCCGACGAGGAGGCCGCCGAGGCCAAGTCCATCTGCGGCCAGTGCGCCGTACGTGAGGCGTGCCTCGAGCACGCACTGGGCAACCGGGAACGCGAGGGGATCTGGGGCGGCACGACCGAACGGGAGCGCCGCCGGATCCACCGGCAGCGCCGCAAGTCGGCCTGACCGCACCCGCACCGCCGCCGCAGTGCCGCCCCGTCGCCCATCGTGACCGCCGGGTCGGGCGGCACCTCCGCCGGGACCGATGCACAGGTGGTGCGGCTGCGGACCGCGCTCCGGGAACATCCGGTCGGGGACCGTCGCGAGGCACGATCCCTCGCCGTCATCCTCGACGCGCTGGACCGGCTCGCCGCACCGTTCGACCGCCATGGCGATCCGACCCACGTGACCGCCTCGGGGATCGTGGTGGGCCGGCGCGGCGTGCTCCTCCTGCTGCACCGCCGGCTCCACCGGTGGCTCCAGCCCGGCGGACACGTCGACCCGGGCGAGTCCCCCGAGGAGGCCGCCGTGCGCGAGTGCCGCGAGGAGACCGGTCTGCCGGTGTGCCACGACCCGACGGGGCCGGTGCTCCTCCATGTGGACGCGCACCGGGCGGCGCAGGGGCACGTGCACCTCGATCTGCGGTACCTCCTCCGCGGGCCAGACCTACCACCGGACCCGCCGCCCGGAGAGAGCCAGCAGGTGGCCTGGTTCACCTGGGACGAGGCCGCAGGACTCGCCGACGTGGCACTGGTCGGGGCCCTCCGCGCTGCCCGTAGGCTGGGTGGAGCTGCGCCCGGGGACCGCCGGGGCGATCCCGAGGAGGACGATGGCTGAGCCCTTCGACACCCTGTTGCAGGTGCAGCAGCACGACACGACGCTCGACCAGCTGCGCCACCGGTGGGAGACACTCCCGGAGCGGGCATCCCTCACCGCACAGACCGGGCGGCGAGGTGGGCTGGCCGCCGAGGTCGCCGAGGTCCAGGCCGCGGTCGACGATCTGGTCGCGCGCCAGCGGGCCCTCGAAGAGCAGATCGCCTCGTCGGCCAGACGCCGCCACGAGCTCGAGCAGCGGATGCGCAGCAGCGTGGGGGTCGCCTCACGCGACCTGCAGGCCATGGACCACGAGGTCCAGCAGCTCGCCGAGCGCCAGCGCCATCTCGAGGAACAGGAGATCATGCTGCTCGAGGAGGAGGAGCCCCTCGACGAGGCGCTGGCCGGGTACCGGAAGACCGAGACCGAGCTGGTGGCCGAGGTCGAGCGGCTCGAGGCGGCGGTCTCGGAGGCGGGAAAGACCATCCGGGCCGCCATCGCCGAGGAGGAGCGGCTGAGGCAGGACTGCGCCGCCCGCCTGCCGACCGATCTGGCCGAGCACTACGAGCGGCTGCGCTCGCACCTGGGAGGGATCGGCGCGGCCCGATTGGTAGGTGACCGGTGCGACGGCTGCCACCTGACCCTGCCCTCGGTCGAGGTCGAGCGGGTCCGCAACCAACCGGCCGACGCCGTCGTCACCTGCCCCCAGTGCGACCGGATCCTGGTGCACGGGTGAGGGACGGTGACCGGTGACCGGTCTGCCGGGCGGACGGCCGTGCTGATCCTGGTCCGTCACGGGGAGTCGACCGGCAACGCGAGCGGGCTGCTGGTCGGACGCACCGACGCGGCCCTCACCGAGCGCGGCCTCGAACAGGCTCGGTCCCTGGCCGCGGTCGCCTCCGGGGCCACCCGGGTGATCTCGAGCCCGCTGTCCAGAGCCCGGGCCACGGCCGAGGCGCTCGGGACCGGGCTTCCCGTCGAGGTCGACGAGCGCTGGATCGAGCTCGACTACGGCGAGTTCGAGGGCCGACCGCTCGGGGCGGTCCCCGCCGAGGTCTGGAGGCGCTGGCGGGCCGATCCCGGGTTCCGGCCTCCGGGAGGCGAGACCCTGCTCGAGGCCGGCGCCAGGGTGCGCTCCGCCTGTGAGGAGCTCTTCGGCCCCGGCGGCGAAGCCGCAGCCGAACAAGGACCGGTCGTGGTGGTCAGCCACGTCTCGCCGATCAAGGCGGCAGTCTGCTGGGCCCTCGGGCTCGGGGACGAGGTCGCCTGGCGCCTCTACCTGGCGACCGCCTCCGTGACCCGGATCGCCTGGGGCCCGAGCGGTCCGCTGCTCTCCGGCTTCAACCACACCCCCTGGTCGCCCGCCGGCTGAGTCCGGCGGTCAGCTGTCGGTCGCCCCGGAGTCAGTCGAGCAGCTCGCCGACGACAAAGGCCATCGCCCGCTCGGCCGAGGGGGCAGACCGTGGGGCGAGGTCCCGGTGCATTCGCCACGCCTCCCATCCGGTGGCCTGGTCGAGGGCGTCGAGCAGCAGGTCGGCGTCGGACCCCCGGGCCTCGAGCTCCGGTGCCAGGGTGTGGGCGAGCTGCCCGCGGAGGATGGCCCGCTGGGCGGTGAGGACGCCGGCGAGCCCGGCGGAGGTGTAGGCCCGCGCATGCGCCGTCCGGTAGACGTGGCCGAGCTGCTCGAAGAGGTGGCGGCGCTGGCGGCACATGGCGCGGACCCGCAGTGCGGAGGGACCGCGGGCCGGCACCCCGCGGAGCACACCCCGCTGGCGGGAGAGCGCGAGCTCGACCGCGCGCACCAGGAGCTCGTCCATTCCGTGGAAGTGCTTGAAGACCATCCGGCGCGAGATCCCGGCCCGACGGGCGACCGTGCGCGAGGAGGGAGGGTCGGCGCTGCCGTCGATGAGCTCGATCATGGCGTCGACGAGGGCCAGCCGGCTGTGGTCCCCGCGCGCCAGCCGGCGGTCGGCCGGCTGGTCCGGCGCGGCGCGGCCCCGGCTCCCGGCACGTCCAGCGCCGCGCGCGACACCAACGTGCGGCCCTGCCCCTTTCGACCCCACATCTCCAGGTTACGACACTCCGGGCACTACCCCGACACGAGCCGGGACGGGTCAGGGGTGTACGACCACCTTGATGGCGTCCGCCTCGCGGTCGCCGGCCACCCGGAACGCCTCGGCTGCGTCGTCGAGGGAGAAGTCGTGGGTGACCATCTCGCCGTGCAGGTCCGGGGTGGCAGCGAGGACCCGGGCGGCCTCCTCGAACTCGTCGACGCCGTGGTGGTGCCCGTAGGTGAAGGCGGGGAGCAGGGTGACCTCTTTCATCTGGACGCCGATTCCGATGGTGACCGGTGCCCAGAAGGTGCCGAGGACCGAGACCGTCCCCCCGGGCCGCACCCGTTCGACGGCTGCGTCCAGTGATCCCTGGGTCCCGGCCGCATCGAGGACGACGTCGTAGTCGGTCCCGGCGGTCGGATGCGCCCCGAGGCGGGCCCCGGCCGCCACCCGGCGCTCGCGGTGTGCGACGAGGTCGACCGTCGCCCCGAGGTGCCGGGCCCCGGCGATGGTGCTCAGGCCGATAGGGCCCGCCCCGATGACCAGGACCCGCATGCCATCGGCCACCCCGGCCCGGTGGAGGCCATGGAGGGCGACCGCCAACGGCTCGACCAGGTGTGCCTCCTCCAGCCGGACCCCGGCGGGCAGCGGTCTCGCGCAGCGTGGGTCGACCCACGCCTCGTCGGCCAGACCGCCGTCGAGGCTGACGCCGTACATGGACCCGAGCGCGGCTCGGCACTGCTGCTCCTCGCCGGCCAGGCAGCGATCGCAGCTGCCGCAGCGGGCCACCGGCAGCACGGCGACTGCGGATCCGTCGTCGAGACGGCCGCTGAACTCGTGGCCGAGGGTCACCCGCGAGGGTCCGAAGGTGGCCAGCTTCAGGTCGGAGCCGCAGATCCCCGAGCTCTTCACGCTGACCCGCACCGTACCGGTCGTGTCCGGCTCGGTCGGGACGACCCTGATGCCGTCGGTGGTGACCCGCACGCCGCGCACGGCGCTGGAACCTAGCACCGCGCAGCGGGCTGTCCGCCGGTCAGGCCGGCAGGTGGTACCAGGCGAGGACACCAGCGGTGTGCTTCGGCCGTGCCCCGACCAGCCAGACCAGGAACTGGACCGAGCGGGCCGGGCGCCGTACGTCGGCCGCCGGGCCGGCTACCAGCGTGGTCACCCCCCACGCACGCAGCTGAGCGAGGATCGTCGCCCGGAGTGCCGGCGTCTCGGGGGGTGGGGCCCCGGCTGCGAGGGAGATGAGGGCGCGGGCGGTCACCGAGTCGGACACGTACCCGACGGCCGGATCGAACGCGATCCGGTGACCCGGGCCATGGGGAACGAGGAAGTAGCCGCCGGGCATCTGGAACCGCATCCCGGCGACCGCCTGCCAGAGCTGGCCGTCGGGGGTGGGAGTGGAGGGGAACGGGTAGAGGAGGGCGACACTCCCCGGGGCGATGCCGTCGAGCGTGGCGGAGCTGAAATAGGCGGGCACCTGTAGGTCGCCGAAGCCCTGGAGGGGAACGACCGGGATCAGCGGGACCAGGCAGACGGCCGCCAGCAGGGTGGGCAGGAGGACCGCACCGGTGCGGCCGTGCCACGACCGACGGCGCTCTCTGCGAGGTCGTGCGGCCAGTGCGCGGTGGAGGCGGTCGAGGGCCACGGCCAGGACGAGGCCGGCGAACAGCGCGACGTAGACGGTGTAGCGCGCAGGCACGGTGTTCGAGAGGAGTGGGAGGTGGGCGAAGGCCCGTTCCGGAAGAGGGAAGCCGGTCAGTGCCTCCCCGGGACGGGTGTCGACGGCGAGCGCCCCCCCGAGGGAGATGACGTAGATGGTCCCGATGACGAGGGCGGACACCCGGATCACCCGCTCGTGCCGCCAGAGCAGGACGACCGCGGTGACGACGGCTGCGACCAGGGTGACTCCGAGGTACGAGCCGTTCTCGACGGCACTGTTGGCGAACACCGACGAAGTCCGCAGCGCGGCGGACGGGGCGAGCCAGACGTACGGTCCGGGGACGAGAATCCCGAGGAGGTCGGCGCGATAGGCCTCGGGTACCAGCTGGATCGGTCCGGAGATGTGCCCGGGTCCGCGGAGGGCGAACCACACCGGATAGGCGAGCAGCGCTCCGGCGACCCCCGCGGCCCAGGCGGCGCCGGCGAGCGCCCGCCGGGCGTGCCCCGCCATCCACCGACCGCCGACCAGCGCGGCCGCGACCAGGCACACCGAGCGCGAGGACGACCGTCGAGGCGAGGATCTCGCTCGAGATGAAGAATTGGGCGGCCAGGAGCAGCCCGAGCGTGATCCCCGCACGGCGCGCCGGCCACCGCTGGCGGACCGCCACCTCGTGCGCGCAGAGGAGGATGAGCGGCGGGAGGACGACGAAGGTGAGGTTGAGGTGCCCGTTGGACTGGGCGACCTGGTAGGGCGAGAAGCCGTAGAGGAGCCCGCACGCCCAGGCCGCCGGGCGCCAGGTGGTCCACCTCCGGGCGAAGACGTAGCCGGCCGTGGCCGACGCGGCCAGCGCCACCGTGGAGAGGAGGTTGAAGGTGGCGACGGGACCGGACAGGACGGTCACCGGGATCCCGAGGAACCCGAGCAGCGGCACGCTCGTGTTGGTGAGCAGGTTGACCCCGGCGGGATGGTTGGCCCAGGTGGTGAAGAAGGGGTCGTGGCCATGGAGGACTGCGAAGGCCGTCCACCGCAGGTACCAGACGTTGGCGTACTGGTCGCCGCCCGGCTGGAGTCGGGAGCCGATACCGGCCGACCAGGCCTGCCAGTAGAGGGCCACCGCGAGGACCAGGTAGCTGGCCACGACCGCACCCGACGCCCACCATCCTGCACCGCCCCTAGGGGTGGGTTCGGTTGCGACGCGCCGATCGCGGCGTGCGGGTGCCGGCGCCGGCGCTTCGACGGAGCTCCAGGCGCTCCCTTCGGCGACGGCCATCGGGGGTCAACGGTAGTGGGGACCCCGCCTGCGACCGGCGATGGAGCCGTGCGGGTGGGGGCCGGGACGGGCGGCGCCGGGTGACGGCGCCGGCGGGCGTCGAGCCGACAGGTCCACCGAGCAGCCGGGAGTGTGCCTAGACTGCCACCGCAGGTCGACGTGCCCGGCGCGGAGCGGGTCATGAGGGGAGGCGGGCGTGTTCGGCATCACAGTGAGTGACCTGCTGTTCCGGAAGCGGCAGTTCTTCATCGCCATCGGCGGGGCGGCCCTGGTGTTCGCCATGACCTTGCTGATGGCCGGCCTGGCGGCCGGGTTCTCGGTCGAGATCAACGCCACGGTCCAGTCCTTCGGGGCGGACGCGTGGGTAGTGGCGAACGGGTCGTCCGCAAGGGTCGCGGCACTGACCCCGATCGCGGCCAGCGCGGGAGCCCGGGTGGCCTCCTCGCCCGGCGTGCGGCGGGCGACACCGGTGATCATCGTGCCTCAGGCCGCCAGCGTGGCGGGAGTCCTCCCCGATCAGCATCAACATGATCGGACTCCCGATCGGCGGCCTCGGCACCAACCAGGCAACCCAGGGCACGAACGTGCGGGCCCCCGGTCAAGCGGTGGTCGACGCTCGGATGCACCTGGGTATCGGCAGGACCTTCTCTGTCGGTCCGAGGACCTTCAGGGTGGTGGGGGTCACCAGCAACAGGACCCTGCTGGGCGGTCTGCCGAACGTCTACACCACCCTCGCGGATGCCAGGACGACCGCGTTCCGGGGGGCCGACCTGATCAGTGCGGTGCTGGTGACCGGCATCCCGACCGCACTCCCGCCCGGCCTGACGGTGCGGTCCAACCAGGCCATGGAGACGGGCAGCCTCCAGCAGATGTCCAGCGGCATCTCGTCGATCAACAACTCGAAGATCTTCGCGGCCCTGATCGCCGGTATCATCATCGCCTCATTGGTCTACGTGACCGCGCTCGAGCGGAACCGCGACTTCGCGGTCCTGAAGGCGCTCGGCGCGTCCTCGGCGACGCTCTTCGGGGGCCTCGCCCTGCAGTCGACGATCGTCGCGCTGCTGGCAGCGCTCGTCGCGACCGTGCTCGCCCAGTTCATGTCCGGCGTCTTCCAGCAACCGGTCTCCATCCCCTCCAGCGCCTACCTGTACCTGCCGCTCGCTGCGGTCGCCATCGGCCTGCTCGCCAGCCTCATCGCGCTGCGGAGAGCGGTGTCCGCCGATCCGGCCCAGGCCTTCGCGGGCTGAGGGGGAGTCATGGCAGAACTCGAGGTACGTGACCTGACCAAGGAGTTCGACTCGGGCGGCTACGTGGTCCGGCCGCTCGACAAGCTCACCCTCGAGGCCGAGGACGGGGAGCTGGTCGCGCTGCTCGGTCCGAGCGGATGCGGCAAGACCACGCTCCTCTCCTGTCTGGCCGGCCTGCTCACACCCACGTCGGGCACGATCACCTTCCAGGGCGTCGATATCGGGAGCCTGACCGGGACCGCCGTCAGCGAGCACCGTCAGAACACGGTGGGTGTGGTGTTCCAGGCGTTCAACCTGCTGGCGAGCCTCTCGGCCAGGAAGAACGTCATGGTCCCGATGACGTTGGCCGGGGTGGGCCGACGCGAGGCGGGCCGCCGCGCAGACGAGCTGCTCGGCCGGGTGGCGCTCTCCGAGCGCCTGCACCACCTGCCACGGCAGCTCTCGGGCGGACAGCAGCAGCGGGTGGCGATCGCCCGGGCCCTCGTGCACGACCCGCCGCTGGTGCTGGCTGACGAGCCGACCGCCCACCTCGATCACATCCAGGTCGAGGGGATCCTGCTCCTGCTGCGGGAGCTCGCGACCACCGGGCGGATGGTGGTCGTCTCCACCCACGACGACCGGATCACCCACATCGCCGACCGGGTCATCGAGTTGGTGCCCCATGCGCCGACCGCCGAGCACGAACCGATCGAGGTCTGCCTCGCCGCTGGCGAGGTCCTCTTCGAACAGGGCGACCGCGGTGACCTGGTCTACGTGATCGAGGAGGGGAGCGTGGAGATCTTCCGGGAGCGGGCCGACCGCAGCGAGGAGCTCCTGGCCGTGCTCGTCGCGGGGAACTACTTCGGTGAGATCGGTCCCATCCTCAATCTGCCCCGCAGCGCCTCGGCGCGTGCAACGGAGCCGACCCGCCTGTGCGGGCTGACCGTGCGGACCTTCCGCAAGCGATTCCCTATGACCGTCCGGGAGGCGAAGGTTGGGTGAGGGGCCCGCGCCGACCCTGCTCGGGACGTCGACAGGGCGAGGCACACCGGTTTAGAGTGCGGGCATGTTCGACTCGGTGGTGGTAGGAGCAGACGACTCACCTACGGCGGCACAGGCTGTAGAGGCAGCCATCGAGCTGGTGAAGCTGGCGGGCGGCTCGCTGCACGTGGTGACCGCGTACAAGCCGACTGCGGGCGCAGCGAGCGGTCTCCCGAGCGAGTTCCAGAACGTCGTGCTGGCCAACGGCCATGCCCAGGGGCTGCTGGACGATTTCGCGTCGCGGGCGCGGGCGGGTTCGGTGACGGTCAAGACCCACGCCCTCAAGGGTGACCCGGCCGACGCGTTGGTCGCGGTCGCCGAGCGCGAGAAGGCCGACCTCATCGTGGTGGGCAACAAGGGGATGCAGCGCAGGGTGCTGGCGAGCGTCCCCAACTCCGTCGCCCATCAGGCGACCTGCTCCGTGCTCATCGTCAAGACGACCTGATCGGGTGTGCCGGGCCGTCGGCCCGGCTGCCCAACCGTCCTCCCTTCCGATCCCCGAAGGAGTGCCCATGTACGAGACCGTCGTGGTAGGAGCCGACGAATCGCCCACCGCGGCCGATGCCGTCAACCGGGCCGTTGCCCTCGCCAAGCTCTCCGGAGGGACGCTCCACATCGTGACCGCCTACAAGCCGAAGCCGGTGGCCGAAGCCGACCTCCCCGACGAGTTCCGCTACACGATGCCCTCGAGCATCGAAGCGGACGTGCTGTTGCGCGCCCTCGGGGGCGTGGCGGCCGAACAGGGGGTCCGGTTCGAGACCCATGCGGCGACCGGCGACCCGGTGGATGCCGTGATCGGGATTGCCGAGCGGGAGAAGGCCGATCTCATCGTGGTCGGGAACAAGGGAATGCACGGCGCCCGCCGGGTACTCGGGAGCGTGCCCAATTCGATCGCCCACCGGGCACCGTGTTCGGTGCTCATCCTGGCCACCACCTGATCCAGCCCTTTCGTGGCCGTTCGCTTTCCTGCCCGACCAGGGCCATACTGGCGGGCGGCTGGCGGCTGTGAACGTGAAGACGAAGACGGAGGACCGGGCGATGGGTGATCAGGCACAAGGGACCGGCGTCCCGACCAGGATCGTGGTCGGAACCGATGGCTCGGCGACCGCCGAGCGTGCCGTCGCCAAGGCGACCGCGCTGGCCGCGGCGCTCGGCTCGGAGCTGATCATCGTGTCCGCCTACAGCAACCGTGCGCCGTCCGGGGTCGCCGCGGCCGGCATCTCGATCGACGCGGGATGGGTGGCAGCCGCCCAGTCGGCTGCGGAGGAGACCGCCAAGGCGGCCGGTCAGAAGGCCCGGGCCACGGGTGTCGAGAAGGCCGCCTACCAGGCCCTTCCCGGCGACCCGTCCGAGGTGCTCATCCGGGTCACCGAACAGGAGAAGGCGGACCTCCTGGTGGTGGGATCGAAGGGCATGCAATCGACGGCGCGGTTCCTCCTCGGCCCGATCGCCAACAAGGTCTCACGCAAGGTGTCCTGCGATCTGCTGATCGTCGAGACCAGAGAGTCGTAGCCCCGGCGGACCCCCGGTCTGCAGGGCGGGCCGGTCAGCCGGCCCCGGGGCTCGCGGCCTGGCGCTGGAACACCACGGTCATCTGGAGGACGCAGGCGACAATGATCAGCCCGAGCAGGATGCTGACCAGCCCGTCCCCCCACCCCAGCCCGCTGAGCGACGGGGGCTTGCCCAGCCAGTCCGCTATCGACGCACCGAGCGGACGGGTCAGGACGTAGGCGGTCCAGAAGGCGAGCACCTCGTTCATCCCGAAGCGGAGGTAGCCGACCGCGGGGATCGCGATGAGCACGGCGAACAACACCGCCGACGACAGGTAGCCGAGGTTGAGCGTCTTGGCGGTGAGGTCGCCCACCGCGGTGCCGAGGGCGAACGTCGCCATGACGGTGGCCCAATAGAAGGCCTCGCGGCGGGGGGTGTTGACGCTGTGGATCGACAGGGTCCGCTCGGTCCGGTTCCAGGCGACGAACACCGCGGCGAGGACGACGGCGAAGAATGTGGACGAGGCGGCGTAGGGCACCCCGAACTGCTTGTGGAGCACGTCGGCCGCCATGGTTCCGGTGACCGCGACCATGAGCACGGTGAACCAGTAGACCCAGGGGATGTACCGATCGGTGTGGAACTGCAGCACCAGCGCGACGATCAGGATCACGCCACCGATCCCGACCGCGACCACCGGGCTCATGCGATTCACGAGGTAGTCGGAGGTCGACTCGCCCATCGCCGTCGTGAGCAGCTTGGTCACCCAGAAGAGGCCGGTGATCTCCGGCACCTTCACCAACGTCTGCCGGAGGAGATCCATGGCGGGGAATCGTACGGCACACCGGCCGGGGGGTGACAGCGCTCGCCGCGCCGCTCTGATCAGCCCGGGGGAGACGTCGCCGAGAACGGCCCCGACGGCTGCCGGTAGGTCCAGACCAGGGTGCTGTTCTGGCCCTGGGCGCAGTCGGGGATGCAGTTGTCGTAGTCCGAGACCAGTGTGGGGCCCCGGATCTGGGGGTTCCGGCCGACGACCTCGGCGGAGCCGTTGGTCCCGGCGAAGGTCGCGTAGTGCCAGGAGCCGCCGTCCTGGGTGACGACGAATCCCGGGGTGTTGTCGGCCGCCTGCAACAGGACCAGGAAGTCGGGTTGCCCGTCGCCGGTGACGTCGCCGACCGAGATCGCCGTATCCGGGAGGAGGTAGAGGACACCGGGAGGCACGTCCGCTCCCGGCTGCCCGCTCGGGGCCGGCAAGCTCGCCAGCGGCGACCAGGTCCCGCCGCTGTATCCGAGGATCTGGACGGGGTGCCCGGCGGCGTCGTAGGAGGAGGCCACGACGGCGACGAGTCGCCCATGATCGACCACCGGGTCGCTGTGGATCAGGGTGTACGGGTTGGACGATCCGCTCCGGGCTGCCGCCCCCGAGTCGCGCGTGGCCTCTGCCGCGGCCAATGCCGCGAGCCGGGACGAGGCCTGGAGGCTCGATGTGCTGGCCGTCGTGGACACCGGCGTGCCGGCCGGGGGTCGTGCGGAGGGAGTGCTCACGGTGGCCGGCGCGGCCTCGGCGTGCTGCCGCACCCCGAGAGGGCAACCATCCCTGCGGCCACAGCTGCTTCCCCGACGAACCGCAGCACCCGTGCTCTCCGTGTCGCGTTCACCTCACGGAGGTGCCGCAGGACCTCACGGCCCCTCCCGCCGGTCGTCCGGTCGCGGGGGATCGAGGCTCGCCGTGGCATCGATGACCTGCCCGGGCCGCTCGAGACCGGTCCGGCGCCGGCGGTACCGGGGGTTGAGCGCCATGGCCAGCCGGTCGATCCCGAGAGCCAACAGGCCGATCACCGTCACCGCGGCGACGATCGCGAGGATGACGATGCCGGCGAGGAGGCCGGCGGCGATCACTGCGGCGACCACGAGCACGCTCAGGATCGAGCCGAGGCACCCGATCCGGGCGCCCGGTCTGCCCGGCGAGGGGACGGAGACCCGCATCGGCCCAGTCTGCCACCGTGCCGTTCCGGTCACTCCCGTGCGGACGAAGCCTCCTCCGCCGAGGTAGCTGGCGGTGCACAGTGACGGTCCACGGGTACCGTGGACGCGTGACCCAGACGCAGGATCAACCGGACCCGGCGCGCGGAGTCGACGTCCCCGCCGACGTGTTCGAGCAGTTCGTCGCCGATGCGCTCGACTCTCTGCCCGAGCAGTTCGGGAACGCGATGAGCAACGTGACGATCCGGGTGGAGGAGGAGGCCGATGGTCCTCCGCTGTTCGGTCTCTACCGTGGGGTCCCCCTGACACAACGGACCCAGGGATCCTGGTACGCCAACCCGGACCACATCGTCATCTACCGCAGAACCATCTGCAGCCGGTGCCGGTCCTATGAGGAGGTCGAGCGCGCTGGTGCGCAAGACCGTCCTCCACGAGATCGCCCACCACTTCGGGATCGACGACCCGCGTCTCGAGGAGCTCGGGTGGGGGTGACAGGACCGGGCACGACCCATCACGCCGCGCTGCCGAGGAACGGGCCGCTGGAGTTCCGGAGGGTCGGGGTGTGCTCCCGTGCCTGTCGACCCCGGTGGGCGTGGATTTAGTAGATCATTACGAAGTCTTCATCTGGTCCTAACTTCTGCCGATAAGTCTGGTAGCAGCGATGATCCGTCGCCCTGTTCCGAAAGGATGCGGTCATGATTCTGCCCAGACGTCAAGGTCCTGCCGACCATCGGATCGGCCCCTGTCAACGGTGTGGACAGACCCTTCCCCTCGCCAGGTCGACGTCGCTGTGGACCCTCATCCTCGGAAGCGGTCCCGAACGCCGGTGGATGTGCAGGGAGTGCGTGAGCGACTGTATTGCCGAGGTCGACTGGCTGGAGGACTCGCCCCGTTCGGCGCCGCGTGAAGTACCGATCGGGCGCCCGCACCATGGCGAACGCATCGTGGCTTAGGTCACACAGGCGTCACACAGGCGCGCACAGGGCGCTGACCAGGCAGGACGCGGGCCCTTATTCGATGCGCAAAGCCGGTTGCAGGCCTCCGGGCCGGTCCGTAGATTGAGCCGTGGAGGCACGGGTGTCTACCCGAGCACATGGCGAGCGGAGGTTCGGAAGATGAGGGTCAAGATGACGCGCGCGGCGGCTGCGCTCGTGGGTGCAACCGCACTCACGATCGGGGTTGTGGGAATGGTCACGGGAAGCCAGGCCGCAGCCTCACCCCAATTCCTGTTCCCATCGGCAACCTTGACTGTGCAGTGCCCGCCAGGCCAGTTCGAGGGGTTCTCGACCATTGGTGCCGCGGTCAACGCTGCGCAGCCGGGTGACACCATCCGGGTCTCCGCGGGGACCTACCACGAGGGCGTCATCATCCCGCCGTCCAAGACCCTCAACATCGTAGGTCTCGGCAATCCGACCATCGACGCTACCGGCTTCGACAACGGTGTCCTGGTGCTCGCCTCGGGGAGCAGGGTCACCGGCCTGACCGTCACCAACGCCATCGGGGAGGGCATCCTCGTCATGGGCGCGCCCGGCGCACCAATCCAGCACGTGCTGATCAACGGGAACACCGTCGTCCACAACGACCAGGGCAACCCGACCGGCGGAGTGATCAGCGACTCGGCTTATCCGGAGTGCAACGGCGCGGGACTGATACCGGGTGACTGCGGCGAGGGGATCCACCTCATGGTCGCGGACAACTCCTGGGTCGCGAACAACCAGGTGAGCGACAACGCCGGCGGAATCCTGCTCACGGACGAATTCGGGCCGACAGACGGCAATCTGATCGCCATGAACAACGTCTCCGACAACACGTTCGACTGCGGGATCACCGTCGTCAGCCACAACCCCAGCTCGTTCGCCAACGGTGTCCCTCAGCCGACGGCCGGCGGGGTATTCAACAATCGGATCGCGGCGAACACGATCCTCCAGAACGGACTTGCCGGCCAGGGCGGCGGTGTGATCCTCGCCACGCCCTTCCCCGGTGGTGCTGTGTACAACAACGTGGTCCAGTACAACCTCATCGCGGGGAACGGGCTGGCCGGAGTCACGGTGCACAGCCACGCACCGGGTCAGGATCTCAACGGGAACGTGGTGGACGGGAATTACCTCGGGACGAACAACCTCGACGGGGACTTCGATTTCTCGCCGTTTATCGACCCGGTCACCACAGGCGTCCTCGTGGCTACGGTCGCCCCGCTCAGCATCACCATCGAGAACAACACGATCGCCAACGATGTCTACGGCATCTGGACGATGCCGGCGACCATGGCCACAGGCACTGCGTCGAACACCTTCATCCAGGTCGGCTTTCCGCTCGTGGTGCCCTGACCCTCTAGTGTCAACCCTCGAGCGTGACGGAGGCCACCATGGTGGGACAAGGCGTCAAGGGGCGGGCTCGTGCCACGAGCGGGGCGTTGGTCATTGCCATGAGCATCATCATCGCAGTGGGGGCGCTGGCTGCCGGCACGCCGCCGGCGGGAGCTGGGTCGGGCGCGCCGTCGTTTCCTCCTCCATCCGGTTTTTCGGGTGGTGGTGGCCTCAGCGTGAGTTGTACCGGTCCGACCGACTGCACCTCGATCGGTAGCGCGGGTAGCGCCTCGACAGAGGTGAATGGCGCCTGGGGAACTCCGGTCCAGCTCAGCGCGGTCAGCTCTTCGGCCGTGAGCTGCACGGGACTCGGGGAGTGCACCGCCCTTGGTCAAGGCGCGGGTTCGGTGTCTGTCTATGAGGTCGAGACGGGCGGAACCTGGGGCGCTGCTGCCGCCTTCCCCACCCCGCAAAACGGTACGTTCTCCGACCAGGTGTCCGGCGTGTCGGCCTCCTACGGCGGCAATCTCCTTACCTGCCCGACACTTGGAAATTGCACCGCCGTTGGATACATCAGCGGGCAGAACCTCGAGGAACCGGCGGTGACGAGCGAAACCGGGGGAACCTGGAGTACGCCATCCATCGTCGAGGCGGTGCTGCCCGGGTGGCTGCCGGCGCCTGACTCGTCTTCGGCCGGATTCAACGGGGTGAGCTGCGTCGACCCCACCGACTGCACCGCGGTCGGAACAGAGTCTCTTGTGTACGGTGGGTCGACGACCTATGTGGGCATGGAGGCGTCCGAGACGAACGGCGTCTGGACCGACGCCGAGCCGCTCGACGGAACCGGACCGCTTGTCGGCGTGAGTTGTCCGGACGCCGCCGACTGCACGGCCGTCGGGACACTCTCCTCGCAGGGTGCTGACAACCCCGTGTACGTCACCGAGGCGGCCGGCTCGTGGGGAACAGGATCAGAATTCTCGGGTGCAGTTCCTCCCGGCCAGACCTATTCGACGGCGACCGGCGAGTTCCACGGGGTGAGCTGCATCGACGCTACAGACTGCGTTGCGGTCGGTGGAGACGCGAACGGCGCACCGACCTACGCGATCGAGATGGGCGGCACTTGGGGTCTCGCGACCGAAGCGACCAGTCAAGACTACGGGAGTGGAGACGGATTCGATGCCGTGACTTGCACGAGCGCCATCGACTGCACCGCCGTCGGCGCCGGAGGAACCGGGGGGTACTACTCCATCACGAACACGCCGGCGGTGGGGGTGACGGATGATGGTCCGGTTGTCGCGGGACAGACGCTGACCTTCACTGCGACTGTCACAGGACCGGGGACCCCGACTCCGACGGGACCGACGAACTGGAATGTGATCAAATCAGGCGGGGGTTCGACTCCGTGCACGTCGACCACCGGACCGAGCGGCACGTCGAACGTGGCCACCTACAGCTGTTCGATCGCGGGCGTTGCCAGTGGATCCTACGCGGCGACGGCGTCGTTCGCGGGTGATGCGAATTACGCCGCAGCCACGGGCTCCGATACCGCCACGGTGATCGATGCATGCCAGCCGGGCACCTACAGCACGACTGGTGGCGTTCCCTGCACCCCCGCAGACCCGGGGAGCGACGCCCCGACCTCCGGTGCGACCCAGGAGACCGCCTGTACGGCCGGCACCTACAGCCCGGCCCCGGGTGCGGCCAGCTGCACCCCCGCAGACCCGGGGAGCGACGTCCCGACCTCCGGTGCGACCCAGGAGACCGCCTGTACGGCCGGCACCTACAGCCCGGCCCCGGGTGCGGCCAGCTGCACCCCGGCAGACCCGGGGAGCGACGTCCCGACCTCCGGTGCGACCCAGGAGACGGCCTGTACGGCCGGCACCTACAGCCCGGCCCCGGGTGCGGCCAGCTGCACCCCGGCAGACCCGGGGAGCGACGTCCCGACCTCCGGTGCGACCCAGGAGACCGCCTGTACGGCCGGCACCTACAGCCCGGCCCCGGGTGCGGCCAGCTGCACCCCGGCAGACCCGGGGAGCGACGTCCCGACCTCCGGTGCGACCCAGGAGACCGCCTGTACGGCGGGCACCTACAGCCCGGCCCCGGGTGCGGCCAGCTGCACCCCGGCAGACCCGGGGAGCGACGTCCCGACCTCCGGTGCGACCCAGGAGACGGCCTGTACGGCCGGCACCTACAGCCCGGCCCCGGGTGCGGCCAGCTGCACCCCGCAGACCCGGGGAGCGACGTCCCGACCTCCGGTGCGACCCAGGAGACCGCCTGTACGGCGGCACCACGCCCGGCCCCGGGTGCGGCCAGCTGCACCCCGGCAGACCCGGGGAGCGACGTCCCGACCTCCGGTGCGACCCAGGAGACCGCCTGTACGGCCGGCACCTACAGCCCGGCCCCGGGTGCGGCCAGCTGCACCCCGGCAGACCCGGGGAGCGACGTCCCGACCTCCGGTGCGACCCAGGAGACCGCCTGTACGGCCGGCACCTACAGCCCGGCCCCGGGTGCGGCCAGCTGCACCCCGGCAGACCCGGGGAGCGACGTCCCGACCTCCGGTGCGACCCAGGAGACCGCCTGTACGGCCGGCACCTACAGCCCGGCCCCGGGTGCGGCCAGCTGCACCCCGGCCCCAGCGGGGACCTACGTTGCGACCTCCGGTGCGACCCATCCTGTCGATTGCGCGGTCGGAACGTACAACCCGGTACCTTCGGCGAGCGCCTGCCAGGTGGCGCCACTGAACACCTACGTCGCAACCACGGGAGCGACGCATCCCACCAACTGCCCGGCGGGTACCCACACGGTGCGCACTCGATCCACCAGTTCCGCGGCGTGTATTTCGACGCCGAACATCACGTCCGCTGACAGTGCCACGTTCGTCAAGGGGATCTTCCGCTCCTTCCAGCTCACAGCATCCGGCACGCCGGCTCCGAGGTTCAACGAGATTGGTGGCCGTGGGATCGATGGGCTCACCCTGAGTTCAACAAGTGGATTGCTGTTCGGTAAACCGACCGTGACGGGAACATTCGAGGTCACCCTCAGAGCCACCAACATCAGTGGCACCGGCAGCCAGTCCTTCACGCTCAAGGTGGTCGCAGTCGAAATCACGACCCCCTCTCTCCCTCAGGCAATACGTGGGAGGCCCTACTCAGCGAGACTGACGGCTGTGGGAGGGACGATCCCCTACTCCTGGTCGATCTCGAGCGGCGCACTCCCGGCGGGGCTGACCCTCTCGACCTCGCACGGCACGATCACCGGGACGCCGCAGACGACCGATGTGGCACAGGCTTATTCGGTCACATTCAAGGTGACCGATGCCACCAGACCGACCCCCAACACGGCAATGGCCACGCTGACATTGACCTTGAAGTAAGGCGGTTGGACGAGGTTCCTTGTGCGGGCAAACCTCGGCCGCGGCGGACCAGACGACCACCGACCCCTACGAGCTGTCCGAGTGGCTCCATGGCGCACGGCTCGAGACCGGGCTGACGCCCCCACTCCAGAATCAGAAGTTTGAGCTGGAGAATGGCAGCTGTCCTAGGATTGCCACATGCCCAGATCCGAGCCGACGGTAGGTGGCTACGACCCCGAGGCTGTTCGCGCCAAGTACCTTGCGGAGCGCGACAAGCGGCTGGTTCCCCACCGGTCCGATATCCGCGACCTGCAGACCGATGAGCACTTCGCCCGGTACCGTGAGGACCCGTTCACACCGCTCATCGAGCGCGACCCGGTCGCTGAAGATGTCGATGCCGTGATCGTGGGCGGGGGGATCGCCGGGCTCCTGGCCGGTGCCCGCCTCCGCGAGGTCGGTATCGAGCGGATCCGCATCATCGACCAGGCAGGCGGCATCGGGGGCACCTGGTACTGGAACCGCTACCCGGGCGTGATGTGCGATGTGGAGTCGTACATCTACCTCCCGATGCTCGAGGAGCTCGGCTACATCCCGAGCCATCGCTACGCGTTCGGCGAGGAGATCCGCCGCCACCTGGAGGCGATCGCGAGCCGGTTCGACCTTGTGGACGATGCTTTGTTCCACACCGGGGTAACCCGTGCCGAATGGCAGGAGGATGCGGCTCGTTGGCAGATCCGCACCAACCGGGGCGATGAGGTCGGCTGCCGCTGGTATGTCTTGGCCGTCGGGATTCTCAACCTCATGAAGCTGCCCACCATCCAGGGCATGGAAGACTTCGCCGGGCACTCGTTCCACACGGCCCGGTGGGACTACGGGTACACCGGCGGAGGCCCGGGTGAGCCCCTCACTGCTCTGGCGGACAAGGTCGTCGCCCTCATCGGCACCGGGGCGAGCGGCATCCAGTGCGTGCCTCCGCTGGCCGAGTCGGCGAAGCAGCTCTATGTGTTCCAGCGCACGCCATCGGCCATCGGTGAGCGGGGCAACCGGCCCACCGATCCAGACTTCGGCCACGACCTGGAGCCCGGCTGGCAACGGGCCCGCATGGACAACTTCCAGGGGATCATCATGGGTCGGCCCGTCGAGGTCGACCTGGTGGACGACGGGTGGACGCACGACTACGCCGCAATCCGTAAGGCCCCACGCGACGAGGGTATGACACTCGAGGACTACATGCGGAAGCTCGAGGAGATCGACTACCAGATCATGGAGGCGCACCGACGCCGGGTCGAGGAGCTGGTGGCCGACCCGACCACGGCCGAGATCCTGAAGCCTTACTACCGGTACCTGTGTAAGCGTCCGTGCTTCCACGACGAGTACCTGCCGGCCATCAACAACCCCAACGTCACGGCGATCGACTGCCCCGGAGGGATCGAGCGGATCACCGAGCAGGGAGTGGTCGTCGACGGGCAGCAGTACAACGTCGACTGCATCATCTACGGCACCGGATTCGAAGCAGAGCTGACCCCGCTCTTCCGTCGCGTCGGCCACGAGATCGTCGGTCGCGGCGGTGTCACCTTGGCCGAGAAGTGGGCCCCCGGTGCGGCCAGCCTGTTCGGGATGATGAGCCGTGGCTTCCCCAACATGTTCGTCATGCCGGCACCGGGGCAGCAGGCAGTGGTGACCGTCAACTACACGCAGCTGGCCGTGCTCGGGGCCGAGTTCATCGGTCGCGCTGTCGGGCTGCTCGAGGAAAAGGGCGTGGAGGTGTTCGATGTGAGCGCCCAGGCGGAGGAAGACTGGACCCAGAAAATTGTCGGCTCCTTCGTCGACGCCAGTGAGATCATGTCCGCCTGCACGCCCTCGCGCCTCAACAACGAGGGTCACCCCGAGATGATGAACCCCCGCAGCGGGAGCTATGGCGGTGGGCTCGGTAACTGGTTCGGCTACCGCGAGCTGCTCGAGCAGTGGCTCGATGCCGGCAGCCTGGAGGGTCTGGACCTCGACGTCCGCTCAGGGGCACCGTGAGCGGACGTCGACGCGTCGCCGTCGTGACCGGCGGCGGGGGGGGATAGGAGCTGGCGTCGCCGAGGAGCTGGGCCGTCGCGGCTGGTTCGTGGTCACCGTCGACCCTCTCGTGACCCTCGACGGGACCGAGCAGCTTCCGGAGCCCGAGGAGACCACAGCCGACCGCATCGTGGCGGCGGGTGGTTCGGCTCGGGCCTCCTCGGTGTCAGTGACGGACGGCGAGGCAGTCCGCGGCCTGTTCTGCGAGCTCGCCGACCAGCAGGGGGGGCTCGACGCCGTAGTCAATGTCGCCGGGATCACGCGGCAGACCTACTTCGGACAGGGCAGCGAGGAGGATTGGCTGGCGGTGCTCGCCGTGCACCTCGAGGGCTACCTCAACGTACTCGGCGCCGCTCTGCCGCTCATGGGCGCTGCGGGGTACGGTCGCATCCTCGGCGTCACCTCCGGCTCGGGGTGGCGGGCAGCTGACGCTGGTGCCTACAGCTGCGCCAAGCGTGCTGTCGCCGCGCTTACGTGGCAGCTGGGACGGCAGGTTCCGTCGGGCGTCACCGTCAACGCCATGTCGCCGATCGCCGCCACCCGGATGATGGCCTCTGCACTCGAGCGCGCCCGGAAGGCGGGCCAGTCGGGCGGTGGCGGAATCTCGTTCCTCTCGGTGGCAGGCCCCGAGGACCTGGGTCCGTTCGGCGCCTACCTCGTCGGAGAAGGATTCGACTGGTGCACCGGCCAAGTGCTCTTCGCCGGCGGACCGGAAGCGGCCGTCATCGATGAACCCCGCCTCATCGAGGTGGTGCGCACCGACCATGTGGTCTCCCTCGCCCGGTTGCTCGACGTCGTCATCCCGGGCGCCTTTGCCAAAGCCGAGAAGCAGCAGGCCAGCACGGGCGGCAGCAACCCCCGGTTCGGACCGATCTTCGATGAGCCGGCACCTGTCGAAACCGCACCGGCGCAGGCGCGGTCATGTCTCGTCGTCTCCGACCGCCCGGCTGTGGCTGCATCGGTCACAGCCGCGCTCGAGGCCCGATTCATCCGGTGTCACCAGGTCGAGCTCGACTCGCGGCTTCAGCGACGCGGCCGACGCGCTGAACTCAGCCGTCGAAGCGATCGGTCCGATCGACGCCGTCGTCGTCGCCCCCGCCGGCCGTCAGCCGACGGCCTCCTTCCCGGACGGTTGGGAGCGGGTGCTCGCCGAGCACCGCGGGATCGTCGAGCACATCCACACCGATGCCGGATGGGCTCGGGCGGCCGCCGACTACGCCGCCAGGGAGAACCGCCCGGTTCAGCTGGCAACGCTCACCGATGCCACCACAACAGGAGGTCGCAGTCGGGCACAAGCCTCGGCCCAGCATGCACGGGTTGCCGCCAGTGCTACCGAGGGCCGCGTCACGGCCTTCGCGGCGAGCATCGAGGCACCGGAGGAGGTCGCCGCCCAACCGGCCGGTGAGCTCGTCGCTCATCTGCTCGGCCGCCCTGATTCGACCGCTCTGGCCGGCGCGGAGCTGGTGCTCGGCGATGGCTGGCTCGGGCTTCGTAGCCACCCCCGACCAATCGGCAGCATCACCTACGGCGGCCCTGCCCTCCCGGACTGGCTCGACGGGACGTTGCGTGAGGTCGTCGGTGCCACCGGCCAACCACCGCAACGAGAAGCCTGATGGCCGATCGGCCCGCCCGCGTCGTGGATGCTCACGTACACCTGTGGGACCCCGCCCGAACTGACTGGTATCCCTACCTCTCCCACCCTCAGGCGCCGGACACCGCTGACGCATCGCGGATGTTCCGCCGGTTCGATGCCGACACATATCAGGCGGAGGCGGCCGGGTGGAACGTCGAAAAGTTCGTCAACGTTGCCGCCGCGACCGGTCGTCACTCGGTCGACGAGACCATCGAGCTCGATGGCAACGCTCAGGCCAGAGGCGGCCCCGACGCCATCGTCGGCGGAATTCCTCCGACGGACACGGTGGCCGAGGCTCTCGAGCTACTCGACCGGCAGATGACCGCATCACGCTTCCGGGGCGTCCGTCCCATGGGCCGATACGAAGGGCCTCTGCCGGACGTCGGAGTGCTCCACGCGCTGCAGGAACGGAACTTGCTGTTCGAGTTGATGACGCATCCCGATCAGCTCCGGGTGGCGTCTGAGCAACTCGCAGCCTTCGACGATCTGATCGTTGTGGTCGAGCACACCGGATGGCCCCGCTCGAGTTCTGACGAGGAGCGCGCCCTCTGGCGGGATGGCATTGACGCTCTGGCCGGCCTCGGCGACAACGTCGTGTGCAAGCTCTCAGGCCTGGCGATGCCATTGGAGTCCATGAGCGTCGGTGCCTTTGCTCCGTGGCTCGAGTACGCCATTGAGGCATTCGGCGTCGACCGCTGTATGTTCGCCAGCAACTTTCCTGTGGACTCGATGTACGGCACCTTTGATGAGCTGTACGCAGTGTTCAACGCCGTCACGTCCGATCTCGACACTGAATCCCGCTTGAAGCTCTTTGCGGGGAACGCGGAGCGGATCTATCGCTGCTGATGGCCCGGTGACGTTGGCCGGCCTGTAGGCGGGATTCCGAAGTTGCTCTGAGATCTGCCTCCGAGGGGGCACACGAAAGATGAAAATTACCCGGTTCGTCAAGGGCAGACTCACCAACGCTCAGTTACTTCGAGAACCCTCGTTGGGCTCGGCACTCCCGTCGGTCGCAGGCACTCCCAAGCTGGATCTGTTCGACACCACTGTGAATCGGGCATACCGGAATCGAATCGGGAGTCTCCCGACGACGAAAAGGCGTTCACGGAATTCGCCACCTCAGGGGACGAGTCCACCATCTGGTTTCGTGGCCAAGTCAAGGATGTGACTGGCGTCGACCTGGGCGCTCCACCTGAAAGCCCGCCCCCCGACTTGCTGGTCAACTGGACCTCCTGAAGAACGACCTCCCCCCTGTAGGGACATCGCCAGCAGCGCGGGTTTGTCCGGGGCAGGAGGCCCTTCGCCATACGTCCCTTTGACTGGGCCTTGAGATCGCCAGAGAGTCCGGCAAGGGCGTCCCCTCATTGCCGGGAAGGTGGCGGTTATCGAGCGGTCCGCGCTCACGATGGTTGCGTGTCCAGGCACATCGGGGTCACTCGATTCAGGTAGCTGGGCGCACTACCTTGGGACGAAGTCGGATCCTCCGTAAGATGATCACCATGGCCAAGCTGATCTTCTTAGCGATCACGTCGCTCGACGGGTATATAGAGGACGAAGATGGCAACTTCGACTGGGGGGCGCCAGACGAGGAGGTGCATAGCTTCGTCAATGACTTGGAACGACCAGTTGGTACCTACCTCTACGGGCGCCGGATGTACGAGACGATGGTCTACTGGGAGACTGTGCAGGCTCTTGCCGACGAGCCGCCCTGCGCACGGGACTTCGCGGAGTTATGGCAGGCGGCCCACAAGATCGTGTACTCCAAGTCGCTGGAAACCGTGTCAAGCGCCAACACGCGCATAGAGCGCAAGTTCGACCCGAGGGTGATCCAAGAGATGAAATCCTCCCAGGAACGAGACATCGCCGTGGGCGGCCCCAACCTGGCAGCGCAGGCTTTCAAGGCTGGTCTGGTCGACGAATGCCAGCTTTTCCTGATGCCCATTGTCGTGGGAGGTGGCAAACTATCACTGCCCAACAACGTCCGCCTTGACCTCGAACTGCTCAGCGAGCGCCGTTTCCGCAGCGGCGTTGTATTCCTCCACTACCGCACTTCGATGGCTGACCAAGAGCATCCCTGAAGACGGGTTCAGCGGCGCTCTATCACCCGCCACCGATCGGCATTCGGGCGAGCCCGTTGCTCGGAGTGGTGAACAGTTAGGAACAGAGTGGGACTTGGTGGAGCCAGCTACCCAAACTGTTCGAGTAGGTCCCTGGCGTCGCGTTCGACGTATCCGTACCCGCCGGCTGTGGCGATGGGTACGGCGAGGCCGATCAAGATTCGAGCCTGTTGTGCGTCGCCGGGTTGGTCACGGTCGGCGAGGAGTGCTGCCCAGGCGGTCTGCGTCAACGCCACGAAGTACGGCGCCTCCAAGCCTTCGTGGCAAGCCAACGCCTTACCGAACCACTGGTCGCCTTCATCGAAGCGGCCGAGCAAGTGACAGAGCCGCCCAAGATAGTGAGCCACGCTTCCGGTGACGGTGATGTGTGTGGTCGCGAACTGGGCATGCCACGGCAGCAGACGTTGGTAGAGGACTTTGGCTGCAGGTCGGTGCCCACAGCGCGCTCGTCGCCTCTGCCCAGAGCACGTGGGATGTCAACCACTGGAGGTCTTCGGACATCGGAAAGTCATTTGCAACCTCGACATCGAGGAGATGGCGGACTTCATTGTCGCCGGCACCATGGCTTTTCGCCCACACCAGCACAGCTCTGAAGGCCGGGAGTCCCGGGTTGTCCTTCACTGCTTGCTCGATGAGCGGAACCAGCTCCTCGAGCTGGCCCCGCTTATAGCGCACGTTGACCAGTTGGGCGCTGTAGTAGGCGAAGGCGTCGGGTTGGCCCGCCGCGGTGCCCAGTGCCAAGGCGTCGGTCGCCGCCCCCTCGGCGGCGTCGAGGTCGCCCTCGAGGACCCACAGCCATGCCCGGTTGAAGGCGATGTGCCAGTGGTTGAATGGTTGCCCGATTCTCTCGGCCTCCGAGCGGAAGATCCCGAACGCTCTCCGCATGGTCGCGAGGTCGCCCGCCTCCAACGCCGTCAAAGTCCGGTAGTTATTGGCGAAGAGACGTGCGGTCGGGTCGCCGACATGTTCGGCCA
This sequence comes from uncultured Acidimicrobiaceae bacterium, assembly GCA_963769775.1. Classification (GTDB taxonomy): domain Bacteria; phylum Actinomycetota; class Acidimicrobiia; order Acidimicrobiales; family RAAP-2; genus Bog-756. Next base: position 129,846 of record CAVYNC010000011.1, read on the forward strand.
TCTCACACGCCTCGGTGTTCCAGGCCCGGCGGAGCTCGAGGGTCCGGGGAAGGGCGATCGACTCGTGACACATCCAGATGGCATCGACAAGGGCGGCCCTGTCGCCGGTGCGCCGGGCCACCTCGATGGCCTGGGTGGCCAGAGCCAGCCGTCCGTCAGAGTCGGTGTCGAAGGTGCGCTCGAGGCACAAGAGTGCGAGAAGGCGGGCCCGGTCGGGGCTGTCGGCGTCCCCGAGCCGTTCGAGCGCACGTGTGACCACTTCAATCCGTTCGTGATCCACCACGCCGATCGTGCTCGCCGAGCCGCGGCTGTTCCGCAACGCCGATCGCACCAGGAGGTGGATCGCCTCGGCGTGGTTGGCGAGACGGGCAGCGGAGAGCAGGGTCTCCCGAAAGGCGGGATTCCCGGTCTGACGTTGGGCATCGCCGAGCCCGAGGAGGAGGGCGGCCCGGCGGTAGGGGTCATCAGACGGGGACCGGTCGAGCAGGTCGAGCGCATCCCCGTACCAACGGAGTGCCTCATCGGGTGCGAGTTGGGCCAGGGCCCGGTCCCCGGCCCGTTGCGCGTAATCCATCGCCTTCGTTGTGTCTTGAGGTTGGGTGGCGTGGGCCCAGTGGTAGGCGAGCTCGCCGACCCGTTCGCCGGGATCGTCGCCGCACAGGTCCTCTAGTGCATCGGCCACTCGCCGGTGGGCCCTGGCCCGTCGGGCAGTCGAGAGCGTGTCGTAGAGGGTGTGCTCGATGAGCGCGTGGGCGAACGTATAGCGCCCGGCCATCTCGCCCTCGGTGAGCACCGCGGCGGTGACCGCCTGGTCGCAGAGGTCGATCACCGCGTCTTCGTCCAGATCGGCCACCCGGGCCAGCACGTCGACATCGAAGTCGCGACCTATGACCGCTGCCAGCGACAACACCCGTTCGGTGTATTCCCCGAGCCTGGCCACCCGACGGCCGACCACCTCCCGGATGCTGACCGGCAGGCCAGAGGTCCGGAGGTCGGGACTGGCGACCCAGCGCCCCTGGTCGTCCTGGTAGATGGCCTGGGTCTCGGCCAGGTGACGAAGCATCTCCCCGACGAAGAAGGGGTTGCCCTCTGTCTCGGCCATCAAGGCGTCACGCAGGGCCACGCCGTCCTCGGTCATCTCGTGACCGGCGGTGGTCTCGAGCAGCGCTAGGAGCTCGTCGTCGCCGAGGCCCTGCAATGACAGCCGCTCGACCCCCGACTCCCGGTGCAGCGCCGCCAGCGTCTCGGCCAGAGGATGATCCCTCCCGACATCGGATTCCCGGAACGTCCCGATCACCAACAGACCGAGCGGTGCGTCGGACGACACCACGTGCCGGAGGAGTTGGACCGTCTGACGGTCGGACCAGTGCAGATCGTCCAGAAGAAGCACCACCGGTGCGATGGCCGACACCCGGGCCAGCAGGTCCACAACTGCCCCGAACAGCAGATAGCGCTCGGACTCCCCATCGCTGGACGAGGACAGTGGAACGGGCACCCGGGTGGCCAACTGCGGCGTCAGTCGGGCCAGCTCGCCGCCTCTGGTGTCCACGTGGGCCGTGAGCAGGCCCTCGGGTACGTGAGCAACCAGGTGAGCGATCGCTTCGGTCCAGGGTTGGTAGGGAATCCCGAGGTCCTCGTCGCACCTTCCGTAGAGCACGACTGCACCGCCCTCAAACGCGTCGCGTGCGAACCCCGAGGACAACGCCGTCTTGCCGATCCCCGGCTCACCCGAGATCAACACCGTCCGCTGGTTCCCGGCGGCGGTGGACTTCAACAGTCCGTCCAGCACCTCGCGCTCCGGCCCTCGGCCCACAAACGTCGCCGAGACAGCCGACATGATGCGCCCGGGAAGGGGGGTAGGAAGGCGCGCGGCCGTCCCGAGAGGTTCCCAAATGACCTCGACTGTCTCGGTCGGGTCGGGTAGGCCTTTCAGCGTGAGCTCGCCGATTGGCCGGCACTCGAGATTACTCCGCCGACCAGCCATGACCCTCACGAAATCCGTGGCCAAGATCTGGCCAGAGTCGCAGCATGCACAGAGCCGGGCCGCTTCGACGACCGGGTCCCCGAAGTAGTCGCCGTCCTCGTGGCTGGCCTCGCCCACGCTCAGTCCTACACGCAGACCCACACCTTCGTGACCCTCACGGTTTCCCTGTTCGACGGCCTGCTGCATACTTACAGCGCACCCCAGAGCCGCTGACGCCGAGCCGAACACCACCATCAACCCGTCACCCAGGTTCTTCACCTCGGTGCCGCCGGATCCGGAGATGGCCTGGCGCAGGATGGAGAAGTGGCTCCGGCGGACTTCATCGGCCGTCTCGGCAGGCAGTCGCAGCGAAAGCTCAGTTGACCCCACGACGTCCGTGAATAGGACGGCCACGTTCTCGGCGGTCACCGTCGTCCCTTCGCCGCCTTCCACGCTCAATAGCGTAGGCGACGAGGACGTTGGGCTGCCAAGGGCCGGTCACCCTGAGATCGGAACGAGCCGATGCCCGTTGACGATTAATCGATACTGCCCTTGGGGTTCCCGATCACCGGGAGCGGGTCAGTTATCGGGGCTTCCACCTGTAAGGATCAGGAGGAGTGACTTTCGTCGACGCGCGTCCCACCCTGGCGTTTTGGGTATCTGTTGTAATGGGGTTTCCTGAAGGTTGTTTGTCATGCGTGAGGTGAAACCGAAGGGTCTGTCCTGATCGGCCATCATGGACACCATGCCCAGGAAGCCACCAGCCGGATTAGTGGTTACCCCGGGAGCCGGCGCGGGACGCGAGCAGTCCGGGCTGGTTGCCATCGACCAGGCGTTGGCGGCCAAGGGCATCGTGGTGGAACGGGTCGAGTTTCCTTCGCAAGCAGCCGGTAAGCGTCGCACCGATCCGCCGGCCGTGTGCATCGCCACCGTGCGTCTGGCCGCTGGCGCGCTGGCATCACGGCTAGGCGTCTCGGTGGGCCGGATCGCCGTCGGCGGCCGATCCTTCGGTGGCCGCATGTCCTCGATGGCCGTGGCTCAAGGGCTCGAGGCTCGGGCGCTCGTTCTGGTGAGTTACCCGCTGCATCCGCCGGGCAAGCCCGGTCAGCTCCGGACGTCCCACTTTCCCGACTTGCAGGTGCCCTGTCTGTTCGTCTCGGGCCGACGCGACGCGTTCGCCACGCCCGCCGAACTGGAACGGGAGACCGCGGCCATTCCGGGTGCGGTCACCGTGGCCTTCGTCGATGGTGATCACGGTTTGCGCAAGGGCGAGGGTGAGGCGGCAGCGATCGTGGCCGATTGGGTCAGCGGGCTTGGCTGACCGTGACCTGATAGTGAGCGGCCTTTCTCTGAGACCGACGTGGGCCGGCTAGCGCGCTACGAAGCTTGGCGGTCGTCGTCCTGTTCTGGTTTCCACTCCGTTCGGCAGCTCCGGCACTGCAGGCCGACCTGGCTACTGGCGACACCTGTCCCTCGGACAATAAGGATTGGGGTGTGCACTGTTGCGCATCTCGGGCAGCTCGTCGGAGTCAGGGGTCTTCCCTATCACCGACCTTTGTATGGAATCGCCGCGGCCTGACAGCACCGGGTTCAGCCCCCTGCGGAGTTCACAGTAATGACACACTGGAGTAACGGCAGGCGGAGCGGGCACCGGCTTCTGCACGCCACGTCGGCCGTCAAGTCCCCGACCCGACAAGGCGAGTGTGACGGTGGAGGGTCACTGGTGCCGACGCCGGTACCCGCCCAAGGGTGGTGCGGCGGTCACGGCGATAAGCTTGCGGTCCCGAGGTGGGAGAGGCGGTCGAAAGTTGAGAGCAGTCGGATTTCGGGGCGAACAGTGAGTGATCTGGACGGGGTACGTGTCAAGTTGGCGATCGCCCGCGCCAACGCGGAGGAGCTGGATACCCTGCTTCGACCCTTCGTCGAAGCGGCCCAACGGTCGATTGTGCGAACGCCTAGCGAGAATCCGTTCGAGGTTGTCTACAAAATCACGAAAGTGCCATGGATCGATCCGGCTTGGAGCGCAATATTTGGGCAGGGCATCTACAACATCCGGTCGGCCCTCGACCATCTCGCCTGGCAACTCGTCCTGCTTGACGGCCAGGAGCCAACCAGAGCCACCCAGTTTCCTTTGCTGGATACGAATAGGGACAAGAGCGGTCGCAAGGTATGTGTGGACATCGCTCCCGGCATCAAACGACAGGACATTCTGGCAGCGGTTGAGTCGATGCAGCCATATCACGGGGGCGGCAAGTGGGGAGATCAGCTTGGAGTCATTGCCGAGTTGTCAGTGATCGACAAGCACCGCCTGCCGATTGCGGTCGCGACAATGCTGAATGTTGACAACATCTTCTGGGGTCTCCCAAAGGGTTCCACGACTCCAAGTTGGTGGTTCCCTGTGGGCAAGGCGCTGAACGAAGGCGATGTGGTAGCGAGGTTCTTATTCAACGAGCCTGTGGCTCCCGAGATGTTCGATCCTCATCTCGTTCCGCAGATTGCACTTGACGAAGCTCCCCTAGGAAGCCCCTATCGAACGCAGGACCTCGCAAGTCTCCTGGGTGGCCTAGCCAGAATCGCCGCATTTAAGATCGACACCTTGATCGTTGCGCCCCTGTTCGAGGGTGAGTTGCCAGCTTGGATAGCACCGGGGCCGCGCCCGCTCGATTCTTCTCCAAGAACCGGCACGCACCTGCTGGGGACCAATGAGCGGCAGGGCACCGAGGTCAACGGGGAGACTGCCGCCATGGTGGATGTGGACGCGACATAAGTCGGTTGCAACGGGGAAAGTCCGGCTCCCTCAACGCATTGGTGTTGGCATCCACGCACTGCAAGGTGGGTAAGCGTGTCTGCACAGTCTGAACCGAATCGCCGCCGTGTCCACATTTGTGCCGTGCCGGACAGCAGCGATCGGATTGGTGACCGATTATGGGGCGATGTCGGGAGCCTCACCAACCCAGAGATTGCACTACAACCGGGGAAGGGTCCTGCGGAAGGCATCCTCGCTAGCGAACCCGGCGGTGATCCTGGCATTGACAGACGGCGGCATGTGGCGACTTACGAAGTTCCTGACATCCACCACCACTGCTGATGTGGAAGTAGCGAGCCGGCCGAGTCGCCGCGAGCTACGAACAATATGTCGCACCCGTCGAAGGCGCAGTGTCTCATACTTCGCCAAGGCAGATGGTGGGTCATGGACGCTGCTCATGCACGCCGCGAGCACTACGGCGTCCTCGATGCCCTGGCAGGCTCCCTGACCGAGGTCTGGCGTCATGGGATGGGCTGCATCGCCCAGAAGCGCCACTCGTCCAGACGTCAGTTTCCTTGGTACGGAGTCGTAGAAGTCGGCGATCACGAGCTGATCGTTGTGGGTCAGTTCGATCAACTCGGGGACAGGATTGTGCCAGCTCGCAAAAACATCCATAAGGAAGCTCTTTCTGTCCGTCATGGCCTCGTTGGCCCCCTCGGACAGGCTGACGTCGGCTGCCCAGTAGGCCCCTCCATCGGGCAGGGGACCCGCAATGAATTGATTGCCACCACCGACAGTGAGAGCTGCAGCTGGAGTCAGAGCGGATGCATTGTCCAACAAGGCCCGCCACGATGTGCGACCTCGATAGGTGAGCGGGGGGTTGTCGACGAGCGACCTGGCGAGCGAATGGATGCCGTCACACGCCAGAGCGACCGATGCTCGAAGTGAGTCTCCTCCAGCAAGGTCCACGATTACTGAGTCGCCTTCAGCTCTCAGCTGCTCGGCAGGGGTGTTCAGCCGGATCGGGATGTGAGAAGCAGCATCCAACAGCAGATGCTGGAGGTCTGACCTACGAACGATCAGCGTCTCGAATCCGGGATCCTGGCTGAGGAGTTTCTGATTGACGGTGATGAGTACCTTCCCGGAAGAATCACGCACCACTCCCTCCGGTTCGGCTATCCCGATGCAGCCGACTTCGCTGCGTAACCCCAAGTGTTCGAGAGCCGCGAGGGCGTTTGGCCAAAGCGACAGGGCCGTGCCAGCCTGTGTCAGTGCACTTGCCCGCTCGACGACCTGAACGTTGATCCCTGCCCTGTCAAGGGCGATTGCGGCGGTCAATCCGGCGATGCCTGCCCCGACGATCACGGCATCTGCTTCGCTCAACTTCACGACGTCGATCCGAGCCCACAGAGAACGGCACGAGCGCCAAGGTTCGCCGCGATCTTCACAGAAAGCGTCGACCACCGCACAAAGCCAAGTCTGTCACGGCCTCTCAGTTCGTGCCCAACACTTTGGGGAACACACACCGGCAGGAATCGGTTCGGTCCTGCCCGCTATCACCGCTCAGGCCGACGGCCAAGTATCCAGTACGGCTACGCGTAGGTCCGCACCAAGGCCAGGACATCGGCAACATCGGGACCTTCCCCGCCCAGCGTGGTTGCGGCTGGGTCCATTCGCCTCGCCGCGACAGCACACAGGTCGACGGCGGAACCGCTGATCATTGTCACCTCGTGTTCGTCGGGGACGAACTCCCATCGTTCGCCAGATGGTCCGATGAGGCGAAACGACACTGGACCGGTCATGGTGAGCCCAGATGAGTGGAAGGCATAGGGAAGTGTTCGCCACGCCAACCGAGTGATGAGTTTCAGCCGGTCGGTAGGCGCCAAGTGGACCCCCAGGGAGTCTGCTATGTCCGCGGTGTGGATCCACGTTTCAGACAGCCGGGTGGTCGCGAGCGTCCGAGCCGAAAGGTTCCCAGCAACCCAGGGGACACGAGTCGAAAGATCCATGCCATCGAGGTTGGCGACCAAGCGGGCCGCGGCCGACCGCCACCGATTCAAGACATCCTCTATGGGAGCGCCTCGCTCACGCTCGACCATCGCGGCCACGCTTTCGTCAACGGAGGTTCCGCCTCCCCATCCGCTCGTATTGTCCACGGCGGCAGCGCCAAACCCGTCGGTGAGGCTTGTGATTGCCATTTCGTCTGATTGAGCAAGGTGGAGGAGGACATCGGCCACGGACCACCCGATGCACCGAGTCGCTATGTCAGCCTCGGCAATCGTGACACCGTCCAGGAGTATGGCCGTTTCGGCCTGCTGATCGGTCAGTGCCCTCACCACGGGGTCCACGTCTGCCGAGCCTAGATCGATTGCCGAGACTGAGGCACCCGCTGCCCCGAAAGCTGCCGGTTCGGTGCAATAAACAAAACTGTGTAGGGTGTGGCCGATTGAGCATGGCGTGAGTCTCCAGGAAGTTTCATGGAGGGGGAACGGAGTCAGGCGGGGGGGTAGTCACAGTGCAATCGACCAGGCGGGACCGAGAGGAATTACGCACGACTCTCATCGAAGAAGGACGCGAGATCCTGTTCACGGAAGGACTCAAGGCTGGTTCAAGCAGCCTCACCTTCAAGAGAGTATTTGACCGGGTGGAAGCGAAGACCGGCTTGCGGATCACGAACGCATCGGTGATCAAGCGAATCTGGGAGAACCAGGCGGACTTCCAGGCTGATGTGTTCGTCACTATCGCTCGGGACGAAGAACGGCGGGCCGAGGGGAGTAGCCAGCGAGTTGCGGCCATGTTGAGAGATTTCGATATGACGACACCTGAGTCCCGCGCTCGGGCTCTGCGCGAGGTGTGTCGTATGGAGGGGAACGCAAGCAGCACGGCAATCAACGAAGCCGCCAACTGGCAATTGTGGATCGGTGTCATTGCTATGGCAACATCGACGGCGGAGCCGGAATTGCAGACTCGGATCAAGGCAGCCGTTGCAGACGGGTACCAATCGGTGACTAGATTCTGGAGTAAGAACTTCCTAGCGTTGATCGGCCTTCTCGGATTTCGGATCCGCCACCCCTGGTCGATGGACGATTTCAGTACGGCGGCCATTGCCTATGCCGAGGGGTGTGCACTCCGTCAACTTGCGAGTGGTGAAATTGAGATGGTGGTCCGCGAGACCGGTCCGAAAGGGGAAGGCCAGGAGTGGTCTCCGTACGCAACCGGAATGGAAGCTCTCGTTCATCAGTTCCTCGAACCCGACCCGGAGTTCACGCCTTCGTCGAGTAACGCGGAGCCCCGGGGCGAATGAGTCCGACCTGGGAGGCGCCATGGCAGTTCAGCTCAACCACACGATCGTTCCCGTTCAGGACAAGGAGGCGTCCGCCACCTTTCTTGCTGAAATCCTCGGGCTTGATCCCCCGAAACCGTTCGGGCCGTTCTTGTGCCTCGAGACTGCCAATGGCGTCAGTCTCGACTACGACGACCGAGGCGCTCTGGAGCATCATCATTACGCCTTCCTCGTCACCGAGGAGGAGTTCGATGCCATCTTCGTCCGGGTTACAGACCGTGGCATCACATATTGGGCGGATCCCGGACACCAGCAGGAGAACCGCATCAACAGTCACGGACGCGGCTTCTATTTTGGGTCCTTCCGGGTTTTTCGTGGGTCCATAATGCCCGTTGACCTCCTCGGTGGTTTGCGGTAGAGGGGCGCGTAGAGCAATTCGCGTGACGGCGGGATCCCTCGGGTTCCGTCCAGCCTTGGGCTCTGCGCGACGCCGTAGTGGCCACTCTCCCTCTCCCGACATCAAGGGTCGCTGCGAGCCTCCGCTGACGCTGCGGTTCTCGCTCGGGCTATGCCCGTCCCTTGACCCCGGGTTCGTCGGTGGCAAAGGCTCGAGGAGGGGGCGACACTTGAGTGTCGCCCCCAAGAGATAGGGAGCGGAGCTGAAGGAGGCAGCGATGCGCGACATCGAGTTCTACGCCCAGGTCCTGGGCCTGGTCGACCCGTGGTTCATCGAGGACGTCGACCTCTCGGTTGAGAACAAGCGAGTGGACATCGCGGTCGCCCACCTCGAGGGCCGCCTGTGGGCCTGCCCCGACTGCGGGGCCGAGCTGCCCCTCTACGACCATGCTGAGGAGAGGGCCTGGCGCCATCTCGACACCGGGGGGTTTCCCACCTGGCTCCACGCCCGGCCCCCACGGGTCAAATGCCCCACTCATGGGGTGCGCCAGGTCCGCCTCCCCTGGGCCGAGCCCAAGAGCCGCTTCACCACCGCCTTCGAGCGTTTCGCTATCGACGTCATGAAAGAGACCGATATCTCGGGAGCGGCCAACATCTTGAAGACGAGCTGGGACCAATGCTGGGGGATCATGGAGCGGGCTGTGGCCCGGGGCCGTGCGACCAAAGAACACCAGGTCCCGGCCCTCCTGGGCGTCGACGAGAAGGCGGCCCGCAAGGGGCACTCCTATCTCACGCTCGTCTATGACATCGCCGGCGGCACCGTCGAATACATCGCCGACGACCGCACGCAGGCCAGCCTCGATGGCTACTTCGAGTCCTTCAGTGCAACCGAGCGCGAAGGGATCACCGCGGTGGTCATGGATATGTGGCCGGCCTACATCAACTCGGTCGACGCACACCTGGTCGACGCCCAGGACAAGATCGTCTTCGACCGCTTCCACATCGTCAAACACATGGCAGAGGCCGTCGACACCGTGCGCAAGCGCGAACACCGCGAACTGCGCGCCGAGGGGATCGACACCTTGACCGGATCGAAATATCTCTGGCTCTACGCCGAGAAGAACCTGCCCGCCAAGCACAAGAGCACCTTCGCGGTCCTCAAGGCGCTCAACTTGAAGACTGCCCGGGCCTGGGCCATCAAAGAGTCGCTCTCGGCGTTGTGGCACTACCAGCGACTGGGCTGGGCCACCAAGTTCTATACGCAGTGGTTCTTCTGGGCCACGCACTCGCGCCTGCAACCCGTCATCGACGTCGCCTACATGATCAAGCGGCATCTCTACGGGGTGCTCAACTACTTCTCGGCCGCCCGCATCACAAACGCTGCTGCAGAAGGGCTCAACTCCAAGATCCAGACGATCAAGAAGATGGCCTACGGCTACCGCAATCGCGAGCACTTCAAGACGGCCATCTTCTTCCACTGCGGAGGACTACAGCTTTACCCAGCAACCCACGGGATTCCCGGATGACCCCTATTTTGAAGATCCGTCCGGACACAACATGGAGGTACTTACGCGGCCCTATGGGAGCTGACCACAGTGTGGCCCAGGCCTGTATCCGATTGCCGGAACGATGGGCAACCCGGGGTGTCGCCAACCGGCACGACGGGGTTCTCGTATCACCGATGATGTGATGATGCTCCCTACCGTTCAGGGTACCGGGCAGACCCGCTCCCAGGTGTCCTCGATGGTCGCCAAACTCGATACGTGAAGAGGTCCTGAGACCGTCTCCCTAGCGTCGATGCCACCGCCGGCGCCCCGAGCGACCCGTAGGTAAAGACGAGGGCGTTCGATGTCCCCGAGTCGGTGGTGATGGTCACCGAAGCGGTGGAGGTGGAACCTGGGGTCGGGGGGACCACGAGGGTGCAGGTGTTCTGATCGGGACAGGCCACCGGCGCAACCTGACCGCCTACCTGTGCGCTGATCTGGCCGGAGGGGCTCAGGAAGTTGGACCCGGTCACCGTCACCGTCACCGTCTGGCCGGCCTGACCGCTCGCCGGCGCCAGGGCTGACAGGGCCGGAGGTCCGCCGGGCTTCGCCAGCGTCGTCGGGGTGGACGAGACCCCACCATGTCCGGAAGTAGTGCCCGCAGGTCCGCCAGGTACCGTGCTGGTCGCAGGCCCGGGGGATCCAGTGGTCGCTGTCGCCTGACCGTCGGGTTCGCCGGGCGTCGTCGGGGTGGACGAGACCCCACCATGTCCGGAAGTAGTGCCCGCCGAGCTGCTCGGTACCGAGTTGCTCGCGGGACCGGGTGATCCAATGGTTCCTGTCGCCTGACCGTCGGGCTGTCGGTGACCATTGTTCGCCGTCGCGATCAGGGCAGCCACCACTACGACTAGGAACCCGGCGGCGATGCCGATCGCCCAACGCAAGCGACGCTCACCCGAGCCCGATGGTCGGGCGCGGCGTCGGGGTACTCCAGCGGGAGATTCGGCAAAGCCGGCGCTGCCGACCGGATGGGGGACCTCCGCCCATCGGATCCCGCCGGAGGGCGGTGCAGTCGACGGCGCTGTCGGAGCGTCCGAATCGCGAACCGGCCACGGGGGTTCGATCCCCTGTGCCCGCCTCGGCGCGTCCTGCGCTTCCGGATTGCCGAACCGCTCCGGCGCGGCGAGCGGCTCGGGAGCCGTCAACGCATCGGGTGCCGTTACCGGCGCGGTGGGAAGGTGGTCCGAGTCCGATGTTGCCGCTTGTGCCGCTTGTGCCGCTTGTGCCGCTTGTGCCGCTTGTGGCGGAGGGGGCACGGTGACCGGTTCGTCGGCAGCCCCGTACGTGCGTGGCACTACCGGCCGGCTCCGGCGTGGCTCCGGGCCGACCCCTGTCTCGCGTGACCGACGTGCCGCCTCGGCAATGGCCGCCAACGCCTGGGGGCTGAGTTTCTGGTTGCTCTGGTTTCCCTGTCTACGTCCTTGCACGATTCCCTCCGAAGGGATCCTGCCTGTCGTTCGTGGCGCCGATCAGGCGCCCCCTCCTACTTCCATTATTCGCTCCGCGGCGGCTTCGTGGGGATCGCGCCACCACCCTGTTGGCCCCCCCGGAGGGTCGGACGCATTCGGCCATTTTGCGCCCCACGGTTTTGGGCGGGGAGTGAATCCCCAGGTCACGGGACAGGACGGTGAACCTACGTGCGGGCGGGATTCTGTCCAAGCACAGGTGAGTGACCAGGGGAGAAAGGGTAAATATGGCGTCTGACCTGGGTATGTACTGCTTACTGCCGCCGGCCGTACTCAGCAGTCTTCGACATTTTGAGGACTGTTTGAGGACAGGTTGAGGACTACCCACACGGTCAGGGAACTCCCGGAGTCCGTACAGGCGGTCCGATCACCAACGCGTTCTACCGTGGCCCCGTGGAGTACTACGCCAACGCCGTGAGAGCCGAGCCGGATCTCTGTTGGCGGATGGTCAGTCGAGGCCCCGGCCTTCACTCCGATAGCGTCCGCGTCTTCCCGGAATCAAGTGCCATCCTCAGGCGGTTCGTCTTCTGGGACATCGATCTGACTTTCAGGTCGCTTCCGGCTGACCAGGAGGACTATGCCGAGGCCGACAAGGCCCCCTAGGATCACGACAGCTGCCATTCGGAGCACTGGTCGTGTTCGCTTGGCGACCGCCTCCACTTTCTCAGCCGCTACCAGTCCACGTTCAATCTCGGACAACACTCGTTGTGCCGCGGCAACCCGGTCCTCGGTCATCGAAAGCCACGATTCAGCTTCACTCACGTACGGACCCCCTGTTCTGTCGTCAGGAAAGCATCTCACCCCTTAGGGACAGAGGCGTCGGTGCCGGCCCTTGGTCGACGGGGGCGAGGATCGCCAGAATGTCGGCAGCTACTTGTTGCTTTGCTCAGGCCGAGGTCCTAGGCCACCCTGGAAACCAGTTGCGGTCGGGCCACACGGATGCGACCGAGCTTTTTGGCCACCAGCGTCAGGCGTTCGATGTCGGCTCTGTCTCGGGCACGGTCGGGGTGATCGCGTCCATACGGCCAGTACCTGTGGGTCCACTCCGCTCCAGCGTCTGGTCAACAAGGCTGGCGGGAATCACAGCTAGTTCTCATTCGCTCCCGGATGGCTCGGCCGGATCGGTCTGGCCCCGGCTGGTGACGAGCATGGCGACGGCGGCGCCGACGCCCAGTGCCGACGAGAACAGCGCCACCCGCAGCCCGCTCCTCGCCTTGCCCCGGACGTGATCGACGGAGAACCGACCGGGTCCGAGGGCGGCAACTGCGGCGGCGGTGGCACCCACCACACCGACGTACTCCCACCCGCCCTTGAAGATGAAGAAGCCCTTGCCCTTGTGGTCGGTGGCAGCGGCGGCGGTCATCACCCCGATCACCCCGGCCGACGCCAACGGGGTCATGGCCCCGAGGGTGAGGAGCGTTCCGGTGCCGATCTCTGTGGCTGCCGCCACCCGTGCGTGCACGGCTGCTGGCTCGAGACCCAGCGACTCGAAGTACTTGGTGGTCCCCTCGAGGCCCCCGGGACCTCGCACCTTGTTGAGGCCGTGCACGACCATCATCGGCCCGATTGTCAACCGGACGATGAGTGCAGCCATGTCCGATCCCCCACGGCTCTTGTTGGTGTTGGACACAACGGTCTCCTTTGGTGTTCGCCATTGGTGCGGCGGCAAGGCTCTTGCAGTGGTGACGAAGCTATTGCGGTCATCCACAGACCGCAACATTCCCGGCCCAGTACTGGTGATGCTGATCCGAAAGGCTGTCGGCAGTCGGTCTGCGATCGTGCACGTGCCAGGTGCGGCAGTCCCCGTGCTCTCACGGATCCTGGGGTTGGCACTGCACGATGTGCTGCTCACTCGGGAGGGTACCGGGCGATGGCGGACGGACTGGCAGATTCCGGCGGACCGTCAACGGGCAGCACGGCCATTTCGGAATGGGATGCTCAGATCTGGAGACACACTGGGCGTCTGCTATACAACGAGATCAACCGCCATTTTCATAGGGGGCAGGACCGCCTGTCGGACCGGAGAAGCCAGTCAAATAAGGTCCGGCGGCGGCCGAGACGGCTCAGATGACACTCGACATCTACGCCTACCCCTGGCCGGAGTCCAATGACTCGGCCTGAGCCGCTCCCGACCTTTCTCAGGGGAGTCTGCTGTGTCAGATCTGTGTCAGACGGCAATGCAGACGCCCAGGTCAAACCCTGGTTGACGGTGAGCCGACCTGTAGGCGGGACACGGTCCTAGATGGCCTCTGAGCTGGGCTTATGATGCTCGAGGGAACCCTTCGGTGCTCAGACCGTCCTCAGGATATTGGGCATTCGCAGTACTGACGACTACTGAGGGGTAGCCCGGATCGAGAGCTCCTGCATCCCCGCCTTGGCTGTCGGGACCGTGGTGGGTGGCGGAATTATTGACTGCCCCCGACCGGCACTTATACGGGTCGGAGGGCTTCTGGGGGTTGTCAGGAGATACCTGACGCTGTAAGGTGTTCCCTGACACATGAAGGAGGCACCGATGGCCGTCGCCGAAGACCGGGTAACCGCGTCGTGTTCGTTCTGTCTCAAGCCCGACAACGAGGTCGCCAAGTTGGTTGCTGGTCCTGGGGTGTACATCTGCAACGAGTGCGTAGACCTCTGTAGCCAGATCATCGGCGACCCACATCCGATGCCACCGGGAATGACTTCATGGGAGGAAGACCTGGACCTTGACGGGGTGCTTGCCAGCCTTCCCCGGATGGCGGCGGCGGGTGCGCAGGTCGAGCAGAACCTGTCCCGCTTCGTTCTGAGGGCGAGAGGGTTTGGGGCGACGTGGGCGGCAATCGGGGGGTCACTGGGGATGACGAGACAGTCGGCATGGGAGCGATTCTCCGGTGAGGAGTAGTCATCGCTCCCTGACTGGTGATCGCCGGGTGAGTGTCACACCCGAGGGCCTATACGAGGCTGATTGGCGCAGCAGCATCCTCAATCAGGCTTGGTTTCATTGGCAATCCAGCAAGGATCACCAATCCACCGATGCTGCCAATCCCAAGTAGCCCATAGAGGAGGCCGAACAGGGAGTAAGCGACGAGAAGCCCACCAGCCACAATGGCAATGACCCCTGGCACGGTCAGGCGGCGGACAGTGCGGAAGAGGAGGTCGGCGGCTCCGCACAGGATTACGAATCCGACGATGATGATGGCACTCACCCAAATCACTCGGCTCCGCTCATACAAGGTCAGTGCGGGTGGGTTCCCTGCGAAGGTGCGGCCACCGGTGGTGATCGTGAGCACCCCGTGCGGTTCTTCAATGTGGTATGCGAAGATGAAGGCCGCAAATCCAAGTGACCACAACGATGCCATTGTGAGGAAGCCCCATCTCCACACCACGGATCGCATCTGAAGGGGTGTTCGTTGTTGACCCACCATCTTCACTGATCCTACCTACGGGCCGGAGGGGGTAGCCCCGAATACCGGGTGCGAGGCGTTATCGACAGACGTTTGCTAGCCAGTCGCTTACTGACGTCGACTGGCGCCGCCCCGGGGACGATCCTTGGGTCTCAGTAAGTTCCGCACGGTGACCGGAAATCCCGGGCAAAGTCGATCAAAATCGGCATTGGCCCGGTCCGGACAATGCCATGACCGACCGGTACCCTGTGGTGGGTGATCGGCGATTCAAGAACACGCTACGTAACATCTGGCGCTCTGGACATCGCATATCAGGTGCTGGGCACGGGTCCGATCGACCTTCTCGTGTTCAGCGGTACGGGGATCCCAATCGACTGCGTCGACGAGGAGCCTTCAATGGCGGGGTTCTATCGCCGTCTGGCGACCTTCAGTCGGGTAGTTCGATTCGACCGTCGGGGATTCGGATTATCGGATCGAGGTTCAGTATCGTCACCGCCGACCCAGCAGCAGTGGTATGAGGATGCCCTGGCGGTGCTTGACTCCGTCGGTTCCGAGCAAGTCGCGGTGCTTGCCCCATTCGTAAACACTGCTCAAGGCATCATGCTGGCCGCGAATCATCCGGAACGCGTGAGCCACCTTGTGGTGGTCAACGGCGCGGCGCGTGTGACATGGGCACCGGATTACCCCGCTGGCATCCCCCGGGAGCTACTTGATTCATTCCCGGACATGACGGCGGATCCAGATGCCGCCGAGGCCGGCCACGACATCATTGCCATGCTCGCTCCGAGTGTTGCAAACGACCCCGCGTTCCGCAGTTGGTGGGATCGCTCTGGCCAGAGAGGGGCCACACCCGCTATGGCGCGAGTGCTTCTCCAGGCAAGCTTTCAATACGACGTTCGCGACCTTTTGCCCGATGTCAGGGTTCCAACACTGATTATTCAGCGAAGAGATCTGCTGTCTGGTGGCGAGCACGGGCGCTATCTGGCCGAGCACATTCCTGGTGCCAAGTGCGTCGAACTGCCCGGTGCCGACGTCCTCTGCTGGATTGGCGACACTGGGCCCATGCTTGATGAGATCGAGGAGTTCGTCACGGGTGTCCGGGGCGGATCCGGCACAGAGCGGATTCTTGCCACAGTCCTGTTCACAGACATTGTGGAGTCCACAGCCCGTGTGGCCCAGCTCGGGGATGGACGTTGGCGGAATCTTCTCGATCGTCACGACCACAGCGTGCGCAGGCAGATTGAGCGGTTCCGGGGTCGTGAAGTGAACACCGTGGGCGACGGGTTCGTGGCCACTTTCGACAGCCCAGGTCGGGCAATCGGATGCGCCCTGGCAATCGGGGAGAGTCTGAAGGGGTTGGGCATTGACGTTAGAGCCGGCATTCATTCGGGTGAGATCGAGGTCCGTGGCCAAGATGTAGCTGGCATGGCGGTTCACATAGGTGCCCGAGTGTCCGCTCTGGCCGGCCCGGGCGAAGTGTTGGTCTCATCGACCGTGAAGGACCTCGTTGTAGGGTCAGGCATTGAGTTTGAAGAGCGTGGCGAGTACGAGCTCAAAGGCGTGCCGGGCCTGTGGGGACTGTTTGCCGTCACTTCATGAACCCCCAGGAAGGGGTGCCCCCAAACGCCGGGTCAGAGACGTTATCGAACGGGTGCGCTTGCCAGGTGCTAACTGCCACCGACCGCCACATAGAGGCGTCTGGATAGCTGCTATGGAAGCAAGCGAACCGACTCGTAACTAGTGTTTCGCTGTGGGTACTGGCGGTCATCCATTGGTTCAGGGCACGGGTGAGGCGGCTCCACCGGCGGACCCCTCGCAAGAAGTGAGCAGCGAACACCCATCCATTCGGTTCAGAGAAACGCAGCGTTCGTACTTCTGGTCACTGGCGCCGCTGATCGCAGCCATCGCTGTCGAAGTGGCCTCTCGGTCTGGTGTCAGCCAAACATCGAGTGTCGTCCGGGCCGCAGCCGTCGCTGCTCTCTATTTGGGCACCTGCGTCATCGTGATCACGCCTGGAGTTGCGTTGCTCTCGATTACTGCTCGCCATCGTGTGATCGGTCCAGCGACGGGTCTGGGACTCTTGTTCGCCGGAACGGGCTCCGCCGCCGTGATCGGGTTCTGGTTGTGGTACATCAATCCTGACCTGGGCCAGCTCTACACGGTGGCTGTTCTGGGTGGCTCGATGATCGCGAACTTCCGCTGCTGTCATCGCGGCACCTTGCAGCGACTGGACCTCTCGACGCCACTCACTCTGGTGCTGCTAGTCGGATTGGCGTTCACAGGGCTCGCCTCCCTGTCTGTCAGGCTGACGTGAGACACCTGCCGTAGCCAGTTATCCCTCCCGGGCGAGACAGGAACTCCAATCCCATGACCTTGACCAACTCCACATCCTTGGCGGCACGCGCCCAAAATGATGGCGTGACCGACGACAACGATCCCGATCCGGCGGCAGCGCCGACCAGACGAACATTCACCCCCGACCAGAAGCTGAGCATCCTGGCCAATTACGAGGGGGCCACCCAGCCCGGCGCCAAAGGCGCCCTGCTCCGGCGGGAAGGGATCTACAGCTCCCAGATCACCGAGTGGCGAAAGGCCCGAGACGCCGGAACCCTCGGGGGGAGCTCACGGACCGGGCGCAGCGCTGACCGCAAGGAGGCTGACCGGCTCCGCAAGAAGAACGAACGTCTCGAGGCCGAATTGGAAAAGACGAGAACGGCGCTCGACATCATGGGAAAAGTTCACGCGCTCTTGGAGGACATCTCCAAGAGCGCGGACACCGAGGAGAAGTAGACCAGGTGATCGACGACCACCACCCGGTGCTGATTCCGGCTGATTTCGTACACCCGTTCCGGCGGAATCCGTACAGCGATTCCGGAGTTTTCGTACACCCCGTGTGGGAGGCCGCGTAGGGCTGGCGGCAGCTGAGCAGGCATGAGCAGGCTCCCTCGGACATCGTTCCGAGGAGGTACTCGTGCCCAGACCCCGTCTCGCCATGCGCAAGGTCCGAGACATCCTCCGATTGGCCCTCGGTGAGGGCCTGAGCCGCCGCCAGGTCGGGGCCTCACTTGGCATTCCCCACACCACCGTGGCCGACCACCTGCGCCGGGCCGCCGAAGCCGGGCTCGCCTGGCCCCTGCCCGACGATCTGGACGACGCCGCTCTCGAGGCCCTGCTCTTCCCGAAGGGACCGGCCCCGGCGAAGGTCCGGCCCCAGCCCGACTACCACGCCGTCCACCGGGAGCTCCGGGGTCCCGGGGTGACCCTCATGCTGTTGTGGCTCGAGTACAGGGAACGCCACCCCGACGGCTACGCCTACAGCCAGTTCTGCTTCCACTACCGCCAGTTCCAGCGCCACCTGGACGTGGTCATGCGCCAAGAGCACCGGGCCGGGGAGAAGTGCTTCGTCGACTTCGCCGGCCAGACCATCCCCCTCTACGACCGGGCGAAGCAGGCGGTCATCGACCACGCCGAGCTGTTCGTGGCCGTCCTTGGGGCCTCCAACTACCTCTACGCCGAGGGCCTCCCGTCCCAGGAGCTACCCCACTGGATCGCCGCCCACGTGCACGCCTTCGAGTTCTTCGGGGCCGTGCCGAAGCTGGTGGTCCCGGACAACCTGCGCTCGGGGGTGACCAAAGCCCACCGCTACGAGCCCGAGGTCAACGCCACCTACCAGGAGATGGCCACCCACTACAGCGTCGCCATCCTGCCCACCCGTCCCTACAAGCCCCGGGACAAGGCGAAGGTGGAAGCGGGCGTGCTCGTGGCCGAGCGGTGGATCCTGGCCCGCCTCCGCCACCAGCGGTTCTCCACTGTGGCTGAAGCCAATGCAGCGATTTCCGCCTGCGTGGCCGAGATCAACGCCCGTCCCTTCAAGAAGATGGACGGCTCGAGAGCCAGCCTGTTCGAAGAGATCGACCGTCCGGCCATGGGCCCCCTGCCCGCCGAGCGCTACGAGTTCGCCACCTGGAGCGTGCCGACCGTCAACATCGACTACCACGTCGAGCTCGACTGCCACTACTACTCCGTCCCCTACCAACTGGCGGGGAAGAAGGTCGATGCCCGCATGACGGCCAGGACCGTCGAGGTGTTCTGCTCGGGCAAGCGGGTGGCCTCCCACCTGCGCAGTTACCGGCGGTGGCACCACACGACCGATCCCGCCCACATGCCCGAGTCCCACCGGCGCCACGCCGCCTGGAACCCGTCACGGATCATTACCTGGGCCGAGAAGACCGGGCCGTCGACCGCCGAGCTGGTCACCGAGATCATGGCCGCCCGGCCCCATCCCGAACAGGGCTTCCGCTCCGCCCTCGGGATCATCCGCCTGGGCGACCGCTTCGGGCAGTCCCGGGTGGAGGCGGCCTGCCAACGGGCCCTGGCTGTCCGCTCCTTCTCCTACCGGAGCGTGGAGTCGATCCTGAAGCACGACCTCGACCGCCAGCCCCTACCCGGAGAGACACCACCCCGTGCCCATCCCTCGCACCACAACGTGCGGGGCCCCGACTACTACCACTGAGAAAGAGGACCTCCCCATGCTCACCAACTCCACCATCGAGGGACTCCGGGCCCTCCGACTCCCGGCCATGGTCACCGGCCTGCAGGAACAGCGGGAACACCCCGACTACGAGGGGCTCAGCTTCGAGGACCGGCTGGGACTGCTGGTCGACAAGGAGCTGACCGAGCGCCAGAACCGGCGTCTGCAGCGCACCTTGAAGGCGGCCAAGCTGCGCGTGCCCGCGGTGGTCGAGGACATCGACTTCCGCCGGCGGCGGGGGCTCGACCGGTCCCAGGTCATGAGCCTGGCCGAGTCCCACTGGGTGGAGGCCCACCACGCCCTGGTCATCGTGGGCCCGACCGGACTCGGCAAGACCTACCTGGCCTGCGCCCTCGCCCACTCGGCCATCCGCCGGGGCCACACCGCCCTCTACCTGCGCGCACCACGGATGTTCGACGACCTGGCCATCGCCCGGGCCGACGGACGGATCTCCCGGGTCATGGCCGCCTGGTCCCGGGTGGGGGTCCTGGTCATCGACGACCTGCTGCTCCGTCCCCTCACCCCTGAACAGGCCGGTGACCTGCTGGAGATCATCGAGGACCGGGCCCATCTGCGCTCCACCATCGTGACTTCCCAGCTGCCGGTCTCCCTCTGGCACGAAGCCTTGGGGGATCCGACCGTCGCCGACGCCATCTTGGACCGCCTGCTGGAGAAGCCCCACCGCATCGAACTCAGTGGCGAGTCCATGCGCAAGAAGCAGACGCCGACCGGCGACGACAAGAAGAAGCCATGATCATCGGCTACATCGTGGACCGCACCGACGGCGTCAGCCACAATGGGAACCCGTCACACTCTGCCGACAGCCCTCGCTCCGACTCCAGAATCCTGTCGGCATCGATCACCAACGAAGGAGGTGACCTCAGGGGAACGTCTCTCTGAGCGTCGGCCGCTACGCGGCCTCCGAGCACAGTGTCCGAAAACTCCGGACTGGGTGTACGGAATCACCGGAATGAGCAACCCGGAGCTGGCCGAAGCTGTCGGGACGAAGCGGGCGTGTCAGCTGCTCGGCCGGGCCCGGGCCACCCACTACCGACGCCGTCGGCCACCGAGGTGCGGACCGCCGGGTCCCCGGCCGGCCCCGCCCAACGCCCTCAGCCCCGCTGAACGCCAGGCCGTGCTGGAGCTGCTGCACCGGTCTGACCACTGCGATCTGGCCGTGGCTCAGGTGTGGGGTCGCACCCTGGACGACGGCACCTACCTGTGCTCGCAGTCCACCATGCACCGCCTGCTCCGGGGCAACGGGGAATCGAAAGATCGTCGGCGTCAGCGAACCCACCCGGCCAAGAAGAGGCCCGAGCTCATGGCCACGCAGCCGAACCGGGTTTGGTCGTGGGACATCACGAAACTGCGGGGCCCGAACCGAGGCGAGTACTACGACCTCTACGTCATCCTCGACATCTTCAGCCGCTACGTCGTCGGCTGGCTGCTGGCCCCCATCGAGTCAGCCGAGCTGGCGACCGACTTCATCCACGATGCCGTACTCACCCAGGGGGTGGACCGGGATCAACTCACCATCCACGCCGACCGGGGATCATCCATGCGCTCCAAGCCGGTGTCCCAGTTGATGGTCGACCTCGGGGTGACTCGCAGCCACAGCCGCCCCCACGTCTCGAACGACAACCCGTACTCCGAGGCGGCCTTCAAGACCTTGAAGTACTGCCCGGTGTTCCCCGACCGCTTCGGATCCATCGAGGACGCACGGACGTTCTGCGTCGAATTCTTCGAGCACTACAACCACGTCCACCGCCATTCGGGCATCGCCCTCCACACCCCGGCATCGGTCCACTACGGAACCGCCGACGAGATCAGGACCCAGCGTCAGGCCACGCTGTCGGCTGCATTCGAGGACAATCCCATCCGCTTCCGGCACCGTCCCCCGATGGCACCGAGAATCCCCGTGGTGGCGTGGATCAATCCACCGCTGCGAGAGGAGGTTGCTCAGAGCACCTGAACAGGAAGTGTCTCAAATCGCTTGACAGATTCCGCCTTCGTTGAGGGTGGTTTCTTCGGCGATACATGGCACGCCGTTGCGGCCCGCTATTGGAAGGATCCGAGCAACGACGTCCCATTTCTGCTTGCCAGTCGCGTCGCCTCCCACATGCAGCTCCACGGATACTTGTTCGGAACCTGGGAGTCCAGCGATCGTCCCCCTCTGCAGTCTGGATTCACCCTCTTCCTGTGGCCGCTCTGGGGACACCGCCAACCCTCGTATCAACTGTTGGGGACGGCCCTTCAGACGATGTGGGTGCCGGCTGTCTGGGTACTGTTGAGAGTTCGTGGCTACTCGTCGCGACGATCGTTCGTCGTCTGTCTGGGTACTGCTCTCACTGGCGTGATCTTTGTCAACTCCGTCTATGTGTGGCCAAAGATGCTGGCAGGAGCCTTCATCTTGTCTGCCCTGGCCATCCTGGTCAGCCTCTCCGAGGACGACCAGTGGCCCGGTATCGGCATCCTCGTAACCGCGCTTGTGACCCTGGGCCTTCTTGCCCACGGTGGAGCGGTCTTCTCCGTAATCGCGCTCATCCCATTCGCTTACCACTTCCGTCGAAGAATGAGCGGGCGATCCGTGCTGTCATGCGTGGCGGCGGCCGCAGCCGTTTACGCGCCATGGGTGGCGTTTCAGAGATTCGTAGATCCACCGGGGGACCGTCTGCTGAAGTGGCAGCTTGCCGGGCTCACGGGAGTGGACAAGCGCGGGGTGCTTCAGACGCTCCGGCAGCAGTACGGGTCGCTCTCACCATGGAGAGTGCTCGTCAACAAGTGGGACAATGTGGAGACACTGGTCGCCAATCCCAACGTCTGGCAACACGAGTTTGCAGATCCCGCGTGGCACGGTTTCCTGGGATATGCGCGAGGTGCGCAGCTCAACGATCTGATGATCGCGGTCGGACCTCTCCTGCTCGGTCTGTTCGCGCTCCTGGTGCCGTCTGCTCGGAGCAGGCTTACCTCGGCGCGTCCACTGCTCGGATTCGTCGTTCTCTCGCTATTCACTTGGGTGGTGCTCATATTCGGCGTTCAGCAAGTGCACACCGATCTCCAAGTCAATACCACCATCGAGGTAGGAAGCTTCGCAGCAACGGTCTTGCTGATCGGCTTGTTCGTTCTGGCCGTCACGATGCTTCCTCGGATCTATGCGGGACTTGTTCTCGGGTCCAGCGTCATGTGGTTCGCCATCTGCTGGGTTCCCGGCCTTGGGTTTGCACCTGGGTCGCTGGGTCCGCAGTCGGGCAACTTAACAGTCGATGTCGCCATGGCGACTGTCCTGGCGGCCTCGATAAGTGCCGCTTTGGCGCTGTGTTGGGTCGAGTTCCGTCGCCAGCCCCGCCCGTTGCAGAGCCTTCGAATCAATCAGATCGTCTAGCCCTCGCCCCTCCCGGCCCTCGCCTCCGGTGGGCGCACGAATCGTTGCGCCGTCCGCATCCCCCCGGCGCCTGATCGGCCGGGTGTGGACGGGTATCCCCATGAGTGTGATTCCATGGGTGTCAGCCCCGGACGTGCGGATCACCTGTATAACACCGGGTCAGAGGCATACTGCGGCAAACATGGCACGCTCGCCTGCCGGCTACTGAAGGATCAGGTGCACACCGTTATCGGCTTCGTCACCACCTGGCCCGTGAATCTCAATGATCTCGATGATCCGGTCGAAAATCGTCTTGCCCTCGTGACGACGTGCGGCCTCCAAGTCTTCGAGAACCAACGGCACATTCGACGAATGACACGTCGTGAGCTTCCGTTCCAGGTAGCGGATCGTCTCATCCCAGCCCAGCTGCGAGCGGGACCGCTCGGAATGGATCCAGCGCAGGTAGAACCCGCCTTCCGGGGTGCCGAACCACCTCGGAGTATGTCGTTGAAGGAATCGAGTCCAGAAACTCGGACAGTTCCCGGAATCAGATTCCCGGCGATCTCGGCGTAGAAGCCCACGAGGTCCGAGAAGCGGTCGCCATCGATCGTCAAGGTTGGCAAACCTTCCCGCCGATCAGTGCTCTCCACGACTCCAGCTTGCCATGTTTCCCTGTCCTCGCTGCCGGGAAGGTGGGACAGTTAGCGCCAGTTGGCCAGCTCAGCCCGAGCCCGAGCCACCATCTCGCTCATTGCGGGCGCACCTGCATCAATGCCCAGGAGTGCGCCTTGAGGAAATGAGATTTGTGGCTCGCAATCGTTCTCATAGACCCGGACCTCGACAACCCCAAGCAGTCCACCCCTACTCACTTCCCGTTGCCGGATACGTTCCTCGACCAGTTGCCGCTTCTCGTCGGTCAGATGCGAGTTGTCGCCTGCCGTGTAGCTGATCCAGCCGTGCTCTGGTTCCATACGGCCATTCTGAACCAGCACCCCGACGCCGACCATCCCCGATTCGCCGGCTTGGGGCACCATCAAATGGGTCGGGCTATTCAGACGACCAAGGGTTGATGAGCTCGACCCCGACTCCGGCGAAGTCCTTCTCATTTCTCGTCGCCAGACTTGCATTATTGGCCCAGCAGATCGCAGTGATCTGAGCGTCGAATCCGCTGATCGGCGTTCCCTGGCGATCGCGCTGGTCGACGATCTCGGGGTAGAACGTGGCTGCAGCTGCATCGAATGGCAGAACGTCCTCAGCAAATCGGCTGAACACATCCACCGCGGCCTCCCGCAGCGTATCCTTCCGACGGCCGCCCGGTAGCCGTTCGATGCCGTAGAGAATCTCGGCCACCGTGATTGCCGTGATCCGCAGCTCGTGGTGACCTTGTGCGGAAACCCATGCTCGAACCGCAGGTGAGGGCTCGACCCGCATCAGCTCCGAAACCACGTTGGTATCAGCGACGATCACGTGGTGAAGTCGACAGCTCGCGGCGCTTCGGAACGGGGCGGAAGGTCGAGGTCGACACCTCCGAGTTCACCGAATCGGGCCGCCAGTGCTTCGAGGAGGTCCTCGTCGTCGTGTGGTTCCCGAACCGCGTCGATGAGAATTCGCGCGCATTTCGGCCTCCATCGACCGACCATGTGCGGCAGCCCGCACTCGTAGCCGCTCTCTGACTGTGTCATCCAGGTTCCGAATGCTCACTGCTGCCATCGTCCCCACCTCCGCTAGCAATGCTAGCACTATTACCGAACGTCGGTGATGGGTGCTCGAGTCCCACTTGGTGTCTGGCGCACCGCCGTCCGGCGGCTTGCCGTCCTAATCATCCGATGGGCCGGGGGCACCTGAGCGACGACGGGCACGATAGGCGGCCTGGTGTTGCGCACCGTTTTCGTAGAGGCGTGGGCGCCCGGAACCGGTCCGCCGACCATCCCATGTGTGTCCGTCCGAAGCGACGGCACCCTTGCGATCCGCGACGACACCGCTGGGCCCATCAGATCCCTGCTCGACTGGTGCTGGGTTGTCCTGCGAACCGGCACTCCGCCTTTCGCGCTTTCGTCGACTGGCCCTTCCCATGTCCTGACCTACGGCTCCATTTTCACGTATCTCGAACGGGAGTTGGTCGGCTGGGGCGGCCGCCGCGCTGGCGGCGGCGGCCGCCCGCCGGAACCCCAGGAGTCGGCTCGATCTGCCCCCCAGGTGTTATGCAATCAAGTGGTCGCTGGTGGCGCACTGCGGAGATCTCCCAGGTGGGCGTTCGATCAGGGTGTGTGAGGACTTCCTTTACAAAGATCAAGAGCTTCGCCGCTCGTCGACCCTGGCGAGCAGGTGGTCCACTGCGGCACGGGTCTCGTCGTCACTGTCGGGCCAGAGGTGGCCGTAGGTGTCGAGGGTCTCCATCGCCGACTGGTGCCCGAGCCGTCGCTGGACGGTCTCGACCGAGCGCCCTCGGCTGATGAGCAGCGAGGCGTAGAAGTGCCGGAGGTCGTGGAACGTCGCCCACTCGGGCAGTTCCGCCTCACGGGCCGCCCGGTGCCACATCTCGCCGGCTGTGTTCCGCCGGAGGGGCGAGGTGCCGATACCGGGTGAGGTGTTCGGCCAGCACGCTGCTCACGACGTCGGGTAGGGGAACAGTGCGGAATCCGGCCTTGCTCTTTGGTGGCCCGAACTCGGGCACGCCGCCCTTGGCCCCGACGAGCTGGCGGTTGACCCGGACCTGACGGTGGAGGAAGTCGACCCGGTCCACGCTGAGGCCGAAGCACTCGCCCTGGCGGAGGCCGGTGCCGGCAGCCAGCACGACGAGTGCCCGGTAGCGGTCCGGACAGGCGTCCGCCATCTCCTGGACCTGGGCGGCGGTCAGCGGCACGACCTCGCCGTCCTCGCGTTTGGGGAGGGCGATCCGGCTGCACGGTGACGCACCGATGAGCTGATCACCGACGGCCGCTTTGAAGATGGCGGCCACCCAGCGGTAGGCGACCTCGACCGACCTCGGAGCCAGCACCTCGCTGCGGCCTTTCACCCACGCTTGGACCTCGCTCCGTCGGATGGACCCGATCGGGCGGTGGCCGATGAAGGGGTAGGCATGGAGGCGGAGGTAGCTCTCGGCCTGGGCGCGGTGGAGGGGCGGTGCACCTGCCCGGCACGCCACTGCTCCGCATGGTCCCGGAACAGGGTGAGGCCACCGGCCGGGTCGACGTACCTTCCGTGGGCGAGGTCGCCCCCGATGGCGTCGAGGAAGAGCTCGGCGTCCTTCTTGCGTCGGAACTGTTTCGTCTTCTGGGGCGCTCCCGGGTACTCGCGCCAGCGCGCCCGGTAGTGACCGTCCTGTCGTCGATCGATGCTTGCCATGTGCCCCTCCGGTCGCTCTGCACCACGTGTTGCACCTCGTCCCTGGAGCCCCGAATCCGTCGCCGAAAAGTCCTCAATAAGTCCTCAGGTCCTCAAAAAGTCCTAAGAATTTGAGGACTTTTGCGGTAACTGACGGACAGGTAACGGACAGTTAAAGTCCCAGGTAGATGCCTATAAATGGCAGTCTAGCGGCAGGTGGTGACGGTGAGCCGGCCTGTAGGCGGGATTCTGTCCACCCCCGAACGGGGGTTGGGTGGCCATCCATCTGAGCGGTCTACCCGGGGGTGGCACTCCCGAGGGAATACCGGACGGGCCGCCCGTCCCCCTGTTCGACCTTGCTCCGGGTGGGGTTTACCGAGCCGACCGGGTCACCCCGGCCGCTGGTGCGCTCTTACCGCACCGTTTCACCCTTACCTGTACGCCGCCCGGGGGCGACGCCATCGGCGGTCTGCTCTCTGTGGCACTGTCCTGCAGGTCACCCCGACTGGCCGTTAGCCAGCACCCTGCCCTTTGGAGTCCCGACCTTCCTCGGCCCGTACCCGTCCGGAGGATCCCCCGGCCGGGACCGGCCGCGACCACCCGGCCGGCTCACCGTCCTCCCCATCGTCCCACAGGCCACGCCGTCCCAGCACATGCCTCAACGGGAGCTGAGCGGACGCCCCGTTCGGAGGCCACAACCCACAGCGGTGCCGCGACCGTCGGACTTCCCGTCTCACCGGGGTTCTAACCTGGCGTCGTGTCCCTCGAATCCCGGGCCCACCGGCTCATCACCGAGCACCCCGAGCAGGGCGGCGCCGACGCGCTCACCATCGCCGGCCTCTACGCACGCATCGACCGGGCGCTCAGGGAGGCCCTGCCCGGACAGGTGTGGGTCTCCGGAGAGGTCCGCTCGCTCAGCGTGAGCCCAGCCGGGCACCGCTACATCCACCTGGTCGACCCGAAGCACGCCCACGACAACGGCACGCCGGTCCTCAAGGTCGTCTGTTGGTCCAGCCGTTGGCGCACGGTGCGCTCCACCCTCGACCGGCTCGGCATCACCCTCGACGCGGGCATGGTGGTCCGGGTGCGCGGCGAGGCCCAGCTCTACAAGCCACACGGCGACATCAGCTTCAAACTCTCCGAGCTCGACACCGACGCCCTGCTCGGAAAGGTGGCCGCCGAGCGCGCCCGCCTGATCAAGGCGCTCGTCGACGAGGAGCTCTTCGACCGCAACCGTCGCATCGCCGTGCCCCGCGTTCCGATCCGAATCGGGCTCGTCGCCAGCCCCGAAACCGAGGGCTGCCGGGATTTCCTAGGCAGCCTCGAGGGCTCCGGCATGGCATTCGAGGTCGCGCTGGTGCCCACCCGGGTGCAGGGTCGCGGGGCGGCCGGCGCGGTCGCCACGGCGATCACCCGGCTGCAGGGTCGGGACCGCGACGTCATCGTCGTGGTCCGGGGTGGCGGCTCGAAGGCCGACCTGGGCACCTTCGACGCCGAGCCGGTGGCCAGGGCCATCGCCACCTCGGACACACCGGTGTGGACCGGTATCGGACACACCGGGGACCAGTCGGTGGCGGATGAGGTCGCCAACCGCTCCTTCATCACCCCGACCGAGTGTGGACAGGAGCTCGCGCGGCTTGTCGTCGAATTCTGGCGATGTGGTATGGAGGCGGGCATCCTCGCGGCCCGGATGGCCGAGGAAGAGGTCGCCCGCGCCGAACGCGGTCTCGATCGGAGCCGCCATCGCACGGCGACAGGGACACGCTCGCAGCTCGACCGGCGAGCCGACGGCCTCGACCACCGGGCGCGCATCCTGCCGCGGTATCGGCCGCGGTCAGTTGGATGCCCACTCCCAGCGCCTGACCGCCCGGTGCGGACTCCTCGGCCGGGCCGCCGGTCGTGGCCTGCGCACCGAGGAGGAGACCTTCCTCGATGCCACCCGCCGCCTGGCCGTGCTCCCCGGCCGACATCTCGGCTCCGAGGACCTCCGTCTCGACCAGTGGCGACGTCTCCTCGGGGCCTACGACTACCGGCGCCAGCTCGAACGCGGCTACTCGGTGACCCGCGACGCATCGGGCGCAGTGGTGCGCACGGCGGCCGGTCTGGTTCCGGGTGCCGGGCTGGTCACCCTCCTCTCCGACGGAGAGGTCTCCTCCACGGTCACCTCGCTCAGTGTGGCGACTGACAAGGATCTCGGCAACGATCTTGACGAAGGGACGGAGTGATGGCGACACGTGCACAGGGCGAGGGCGGACCCGGGGCGCCGGAGGTCGCCGGGCTCAGCTACACAGACGCCGGCGCCGAGCTCGACGCGATCATCCAGGAGTTCGAGTCCGGGGTGGTCGACGTCGACCGGCTGGTCGAGCGCCTGAAGCGGGCGACCGACATCGTCGACGAACTCGACCGCCGCCTCCGCCGTACACGCATGGCGGTCGAGGAGCTGGTGCCGAGGCTCGAGGCCGTCGGTCGTCACGAAGCCGGCACCGACCGGCTCGACGACGGGGACGCCGAACCGGGCGACAGTCCGGACACGGACGGCGAAGGCCCGGATCCTCAGGGACTGTTCTGAGAGTCGGGACCCTCAGCCGATGTTGCGTTCCCGGCCCGCCCAGTAGGGGGCGCGAAGGTCGCGTTTGAGCACCTTGCCGGATGGGTTGCGGGGCAGCTCCTGGCGGAAGTCGATCGAGGTCGGGCACTTGTAGTGGGCGAGTCGGTCGCGGGTGGCAGCCAGGATGTCGGCCGTGAGCGCCTCGTCGTCGCCGGACGCCCCCGGCGCGCGGACCACGATCGCCTTGACCGTCTCGCCCCAGCGGTCGTCCGGCACGCCGATCACTGCCGCGTCGGCCACGGACGGATGGGCGAGCAGTGCATTCTCGACCTCGGCCGGGTAGATGTTCTCTCCCCCCGAGACGATCATGTCCTTGATCCGGTCGTGCAGGAAGAGGTAGCCCTCCTCGTCGAGCCATCCGGCGTCACCGGTGCGGAACCACCCTTCGCCGGTGACGACCGCAGCGGTCTCGTCGGGCTTGTTCCAGTAGCCGAGCATGTTCTGCGGGGACCGGGTGAGAAGCTCGCCGACCTCGCCCGGCGGCCGCTCGCCGCCCGTGGCCGGGTCGACGATCTTGAGCTCGACGTGGTCGAAGGGACGGCCCGCCGAGCGGAGGAGGCCGGCCCGCGGGCCGTCGGGGTCGTGGTCCGCGGCCACCAGCGCGGTGATCGCCCCGGTCGTCTCGGTCAGACCGTAGAGCTGGACGAACTCGCAACCCAGGGACTGCATCGACCGCACCAGGACGTTCTCGCTGATCGGCGAGGCTCCGTAGAACACGGTGCGCAGCGAGCGCACGTCGGCGGTTGCCAGCTCCGGCGTGGCCAGCAGGAGCATGAGCACCGCTGGCACGACGAAGGTCTCGGTGACCCGGTGCACCTCGATGATCCTGAGGATGGCAACAGGATCGATGTCCCGCACGACGACCGAGTGCCCGCCCCGGGACATCCCCGAAAGTGCCCAACCGGTCCCTCCGATATGGAACACCGGCATGGCCACCATCGAGACCGTGTCCTCCCCGATGTGGAAGAGGTCACCCGCATTGGACAGGATGGTCGCGAGGTTGTCGGCGCTGATCATCACCCCCTTGGGCAACCCGGTGGTCCCCGACGTGTAGAGCTGGGTCACCACGTCCCCGGGCTCCGGCTCGAACCCCGGGTCGACAGGAGACGGCTCGGACGCGGCGTCACGCCAGTCTGCGAGCTCCCCGAGCGGAACCCGGTGGCGCACGGTGGTGACCATGGCCGCCATCTCCTTGACGGCGGCCTGGTAGTCGGCGCCGTGGAAGAGCACCCCGGCTCCCGCGTCCTCCACGACACCGGCCATCTCGGCCGGGGTCTGGCGCCAGTTGACGGCCACGCTGACCGCTCCCATCAGGGCGCACCCGAAGAGCACCTCGAAGTACTCGATGCAGTTGCGGTCGAGGAAGGCGACCCGCTCGCCCGCCACCACTCCGCTCGCCGCCAGCGCGCTCGCCAGATGGGTGGCATTGTCGTACATGGCGCCCCAGGTCACGGTCCGACCGTCCTGGGTGAGCATCGGCGCGTCGGGTCGGGTGGTCCCCCAGTGCCGCAGCATGGCGCCGGCCGAACGGAAGTGCGGACCGCCGGCGGAGCTGCTCTGGTCGGTCATCGCATTGCCATCCCTCCGCTCGCTCGCGGGATCGTACCCCGCCCGACGGCCCCGGCTCCGGGTGACCCGTAAGGTTGGGGAGGTGAGCGAGCCCACCATGGACACACCCCGCACCTCCACGCCCGACCGGCTGTACTTCCGTCAGCTGCTGGCGGGTCGTGACTTCGCGACCGATGACCCGGTTGCCCGTCAAATGGTCAACTTCGTGTATCTGGTGGGAGACCGCGAGACACGGGAGGCGGTCATCGTCGATCCGGCCTACGGCGTGGACGAGCTGCTCGGGATGCTCGCCGCCGACGGTATGGCCTGCGTCGGGGCGCTGGCCACCCACTACCACGCCGACCACGTCGGGGGTGACCTGATGGGCTGGGGCATCGAGGGCATCACCCGCCTGCTCGAAGTGGCTCCGGTCCCGGTTCACGTACAGGCCGATGAGGTTCCCTGGGTGGTCCGCTCGACCGGTGTCGCGCCGGGGGAGCTGGCCACTCACGACAGCGGAGACGTCGTCCGCGTCGGGGAGGTCCCGATCACCCTCGTCCACACGCCGGGGCACACGCCTGGCAGCCAGTGCTTCCTGGTCGGGGACCGGCTCATCGCGGGGGATACCCTGTTCCTCGAGGGGTGCGGTCGCACCGATCTGCCGGGCTCCGATCCCGCGGCGATGTACGAGTCGCTCATGACCCGGTTGGCACGGGTCCCCGACGACACCATTCTCTACCCTGGGCACCTCTACTCACCGGAGCCGTCGGCGACCATGGGGAACACCCGGGCGAACAACTACGTCTTCCGGCTCCGCACCCCCGAGCAGTGGATGACGATGTTCGGCGGGTGAGGCCGGCAACCACCCTACGATGCCGGCAATGAGCGACGCCCTGCCATCGGAATCCACCGTCGTCGTGGTCGGCGCATCCCTGGCCGGCCTCCGGGCGGCCGAGGAGATCCGCCACGAACACCACACCGGTCCGGTGATCATCGTCGGCGACGAGCTGCATGCCCCGTACGACCGCCCACCGCTCTCGAAGCAGCTGCTCGCCGGCAAGTGGGACGTCGCCCGGATCCACCACCACGCTCCCGAAGCGCTCGACACCCTGGGGCTCGAGTTCCGGTTGGGGCGCCGCGCCACGGCGCTCGACACCGACGCCCGCATCGTCACCTTCGATGACGGGACCGATCTCCACTACGACGGCCTGGTGGTGGCCACCGGAACGTCGGCCCGCCGGCTGCCCGGCACCGAGGGGCTGCCCGGCGTGTTCACCCTGCGTACCCTCGACGACTGCCTCGGGATCAAGGCCGGGCTCTCGGCGGCGGGGCCCGAGCCCCGGTTGGTGGTGGTCGGGGCGGGGTTCATCGGGGCAGAGGTGGCCGCAACCTGCCGCGGGTCGGGAGCGACGGTCACGCTCGTCGAGGCCCTCCCCACGCCGATGGGGCGGGTCCTCGGCGACACGATGGGTGCAGTGTGCGCAGACCTCCACCTCGCACAGGGGGTGACCCTGCGCATGGGCGTGGGGGTCGACCGGATGGTCGCCGACCCCGGCGGTGCGAACCCCGTCACCGTGCACCTGGCCGACGGAACCCGGGTTCCCGCCGACGTCGTGGTGGTGGGGATCGGGGTTGCCCCCTCGGTGGACTGGTTGGCGGACTCGGGACTCGGGATCGACAACGGGGTCCTCTGTGACGGCACGCTGTTCGCCGCCGACCGGGTGGTGGCTGCCGGTGACGTCGCCCGGTGGCGGCGACCCTCGACCGGGGGCCTGGTCAGGGTCGAGCACTGGACCAACGCCGCCGAAGGTGGCGCGGCAGCCGCCCGGAGCCTGCTCGCGGGCACGACCCACGCCGAGGCCTACGACCCGGTCCCGTTCTTCTGGTCGGACCAGTACACGACCAAGATCCAGATGCTCGGCCTCCCGGCACCCGAGGATGAGGTGGTCGTGGTGGGTGGCTCCCCGGAGGACGGGAAGCTGATCGCGCTCTACCGGGCGGGGGAGAGGCTCGGTGCCGTGCTGGCCTTCAGCCAGCCGCGCCAGCTCATGTCCTACCGGCCCCTGCTGGCCGCCGGCGCGTCCTTCGACGAAGCGCTCGCCCACGCGCGCTCCTGAGCTGCGGCCGTCCGGTCCCGGCGCGTAGGCACCGAGCGGAACCGGCGGGTGAAGGCGAGGGCGCGAGAGATCTGGTCGGCCGTGGGCTCGATCCCACCGTAGGTGGCGCGCTCCACGAGGAGCGTCACACCGAGGATCCCCTCCGCGTACGCGGGATCGGCATCGGCCAGGCGCGTCCCGTAGGCGGTCAGGGTCTCGTGTGCGTGGCGGGGGAGTCCGAGGCGTCCGCCCCCGCGCCCCAGATCGGCCGCGACCTGATGCGCCCAGGTCGGCGGGCGCCGCTGACGGCGGCGGAGGTACAGCACGATCACGCTGACGGGTACCGCCACGAGGCCGAGGGGGATCCAGGGGAGACGCGCGAGGAACCGCCCGGCGCTGCGGGCGAGCACCGAACCTGGTGACGGGTTGGCGAGCGGCACGACCGCGGTGGGGTCGAAGTTCTGCCAGCCGTACCCCGGGAACCAGACCTGCACCCAGGCGTGGGCATCCTTGGCCTGGACGTCGTAGAGATCGGTGATCGGGTCGTAGCCGCCCGGGACGTAGCCGACGGCTTCGCGGGCCGGGATCCCGAGACTGCGGAGCATGACAACTGTCGCGGTCGAGATCTGCTCGCAGAAGCCGAGACGGGAGCCGAACAGGAAGCTGTCGACCGCATCGGCACCCGTGGGGAGCGGGGGGATGTCGGTTGTGTAGTGGATGTGCGAGGACATCCAGCGCTCGATGGCCTCGACCTTGTCATAGGTGCGCGGGTCGGCGTTCCCGGGAGTGGACGAGCCGGCGGTGATCGACGCGGCGAGCGCCGCCACACGGGGGTAGGGGTGGGGCAGCTGGAGATAGCGGTTCACCAGGTCGGGGGTGAGCTGGTCCGCGGCGGGATCGGTCGGAGGGAGGGGCACGGTCGCCGCCCGGAGCTGATCGGCCGTGGCCGTGTTGTCCGTCGAGACCACCGTGTAGATGGTCCCCTGTCCCATCGAGGTCGAGGACACGATGGTGCCGTCCCCGGTCAGGAAGAGCGACCTCGACTGCAGGTAGACACGTTGGGCGTTGTCGGCATGGAAGACCAGGTTCGGGCCGGACTCGGCGAGGTAGAAGGTCTGGATGTCCAGGGTGCCGCTGGCCTGCCCCGATGCCTGGTCCTGGGCTTCGGGGATGAGGAAGGGGGAGCCCGACTCGAGCCGGACGACGTGCGTGCCGTTGACCGGGTCGGCCGACTGCAGCCAGTCCTGGCCGGTCCACCGGTCGTAGGTCTGTCCGATCCAGAAGTTGGGCCGGCTGGCGCGCACCCGCATGACCACCTGGTCGCCGAGGGAGGCCCTGATCCCGGTGTCGAGGGAGGAGGCGAAGCCGAGGAAACCGCCGACCCGGGTCGGGCCGCTCACCCTGGCAGCGTGGGCCGGCAGCGAGGCCGACCCGTCGGTCAGGTCGTTCGAGCTGTCCACCGGCGGCGAGCCGTTCGACGACGACGGGAAGACGAGGGTGGTCGAGACCCGGGGTGCGGGGAGGACCGCGACGAGGAGGAGGGCCACCAGGGCCACGACCACCCCCGAGACGGCGAGGGTGGTCCAGGGCACCCCACGGGTGTCCTGCATCGACTGCCACATGGCCACGAGCCCCCAGAGCCCGCACGCCAGCCAGGCGAGCACGAAGGTCCCGAGCATCAGGTCGACCGACTGGGCCGCGGCCACCGCGATGAGCGCGGTCGAGCCCGCCAGTGTGTAGGCGACGTCGCGCCGGGCCGGGACGTCGAAGGCGTGCGTGCTGAGCACCCAGGCGAAGAGGACGGCCAGCGGGCCTTCGACCGTGGCGATGTCCCCCGGGGTGGCGGAGTGGGTCACCGTGGTGATGAACCAGACGAACCCGCCTACAGCGCACACTGCGAGGATCGGTTTGACCGCCGGCCACGGGTCGCTCCTGCGGTTGTAGGAGTGGACGTTGCCGATCACTGTGGCCGCGATGGCGAAGAGGCTCACCGGGCCGCTCAGCTCCCCTTGGCTCCAGCAGGCTCCCACTCCGACGATCACCGCGGCGACAGAGGCGGCCCGGAAGGAGATCGAGTGTTCGGGGGGCCCCGGCCGGTTGGCCTGGACGATGCGTTCCCAGACGGTCACGCGGACCGACCCTGCGGACCGCGGCCCGGCGATCCGCCGTACGGCGCGGGGACCGCCCTGGCCAGCCGCCTGCCGAGCTCGACCCGGTCGCGCACCGGGCGCTCGACCCGCCCGGCGGTCTCCCAGGACGCCAGGACCACGGCCTGGCACCGGTCGAGACGCGCCGCAACCTCGGCCATCACCCGCTCCGCTTGCGCCTCGGCGGCATCCGGGTCGGAAGGGAGATCGACCTCGACGAGCACCGGGTCGTCGGTGGGCCGCTCGGTCTCGCGCACCATGAGGCTCCCGACGTGGGAGGTCGCCGGCCAGTGGACGGCCCGCCGGGGGTCACCGGACGCGTAGGGGCGGATCCCCCTCGGTTCGGCCAGGCCCGAGGGCACCCGCGGTGCGGCCTCACCGGGCAGATCGTCGGCGACCGCCTCGGTCTCGCCGGGCGTCCCGCTGCCGCGGAGCCACGTGCAACGGACGGGGGAGGGTCACCACGAGGTCGCGGGCCCACCAGAGCAGGCCGAAGGGCAGCGGACGACGCGACCCCGACCACGACCGTGTCGAGGACACCCCGGCGGTCCGGCGTGCATGCGAGCTCGATCGTTCTCATTCCCCGCACCCGGCCGCCGGCGTACTGCACCGCCCCGACCGGGTGGCGCGGGCACAGCCGCACCGGACGGGACGCCTCGATGGTCAGGTGCACCGGCCGCCCGGCCTGGCCGTCCGAGGGGGACGCCGTGCAGGCCAGGGTGGCCAGCCGGGCCGGAACGGCCGGTGCCACCAGCCCGACCAGGAGGATGCCCCCGAGGAGCGCACCCACCGCCTGCACCCACCCCGACCCGCTCGAGTGGGCGACCCCCGCCCACCCGGCGAGCGCCACCAGGCTGCCGAAGACCGGGCCGAACCATGCGGTCGGGTGCACCCTGCGCCGCAGCCGCACTCCCCGGGGCACGGCCGTGCTCACGTGGGCGGCACGGGGAGGTCGGCGATGATACGGCCGACCAGGGTCGGGCCGTCGTCCCGCCCGCCTTCTGCGATGAGCCGGTGGGAGAGGCAGGCGACGGCCACCGCCTGGACGTCCCCCGGGCTGGTGTAGGCGCGGGCCGAGAGCACCGCGTACGCCTGCGCGCTCCGAAGGAGCGAGATGGCCGCTCGAGGGCTGGCCCCGAGCCGGACGGTTCCCGCAGTCCGGGTGGCCCGTACCAACGAGACGGCGTACTCGGCGACCGGCGTGGCCACGTGGACGGAGCCGGTCGCCGCGATGGCCCGCTGCCACCCCGCTGCGTCCGAGACCGGTTCCAGGCGGTCGAGTGCGAAGCGGCCCCCGTTGTGGAGCACGAGACGGGTCTCCACCTCGGCCGCGGGGTAGCCGATCGAGGTCGAGAGACCGAACCGGTCGAGCTGGCTCTCGACGAGCGGGTAGGTGCCGAGCTGGCCGATCGGGTTCTGGGTCCCGATGACCAGGTGCGGGCGCGGGAGGGGCCAGGACTCACCGTCCACCGAGACCTGCTGCTCCTCCATCGCCTCGAGGAGGGCCGATTGGGTACGCGGCGGGGTGCGGTTCATCTCGTCGAGCAGGACCACGTGGCCGAAGACCGGACCGGGGCGGAACTCCCATGCACCGTTGTCCGGCGAGAAGACGGTCACCCCGGTGACGTCTGAGGGCAGGAGGTCGGGATGGCCCTGGACCCGCGAGAGCTCGACGCCGAGGGCGGTGGCCAGGGCCCGGGCGAGCACCGTCTTGCCCACACCGGGCACGTCCTCGATGAGCAGGTGGTTGCCGGAGAGGGCTGCGACCACGGCGGTGGTGACCGCGACCGGGGTTCCGAGCAGCACGCCGGAGAGGGCCGCGTGCAGTCCGCGACCGGTGACCACCGCCTCCTCGAACGGCCCGGCCCCGGCGGCCGGGCCGACGTCGGGCGGTGCACCGTCGGTGACCGCGTACTCGGGGACCGGTTTGGGCGAGCCGGGCGGTGCGCCTGTGGCACCCCGTGTCTCGATGCCCGGGTTCATGGGGTCTCCTGGTCTCCCGGGTCCCGGGGAAAGCGCCGTGCGTGGTATCTCACCCACCCTATGCGGCCTTCCTGGGGTGGTTCAACGCGTCGTGGAAACCAGACTGCCGGAGATCGGAGCGTTCCATTCTCAGAAATCGAGGATCGAGAGCTCGGGGATCGTCCCCTCGGACCGGGCTCGCGCCTCGAGCCACCGGCTGCGGCCTGCGGCCCGCTCGGAGGAGCTTCGCTCGGGGTCGACCACCGTCCGCGGTGACCAGGTCCTCGCCACGTCGTCCTCACCGGCCCAGGTGCCCACTGCCATACCGGCCAGGAACGCAGCGCCGAGGGTGGTGGCCTCGAGCACGGGGGAGACCTCGACCGTCCGGCCGCACGCCTCGGCGAGTGCTCTGACGAACACCTCGTTGGAGGACATGCCGCCGTCGATGCGCAGCGCGTCGACCGAGAGACCCGAGTCGGACTCGGCCGCCTCGAGCAGGTCGGCCCCACGGTGGGCGACGCCCTCGAGCACCGCCCGGACCAACTCCGGGCGCCCGCTGCCGCGGGTGATGCCGAGGAACGTGCCCCGGGCGCCGAAGTCCCACACCGGGGTCCCGAGACCGAGCAGTGCCGGGACGAACCAGACGTCTCCTGTCTCGGTGCACCGGGCCGCGACCGCGGCCGAGTCGGCGGCATCGTCGATGATGCCGAGGTCGTCGCGCAGCCACTCCACGCAGGTGCCGGCGGACAGCATGATCGCCTCGATCCCCCAGGTGATCGTGCCCGCCCGCCGCCAGGCGATGATCGGGATCGTGCCGGAGGGACCGCGCACCGCCCCCGGCGGACGGTCGGGGCCGAGGCACTGGTCGAGCATGGCCCCGGTCCCGAAAGTGGCCTTGGCCTGCCCGGGCCGGGTGCAGCCCTGGCCGATGAGCGACGCCTGTTGATCGCCGGCCAACCCGGCGATGGGCGGACCGCCGGCGAGGGCGCGGGCGGTGCCGACGGCGCCCGAGGAGTCGACGATGGCGGGCAGGACCGCCGTCGGGGATGCGCAGCTCGGCGAGCAGCTCGCCGCTCCACCCCGCCCCGTCGCCTGCGAGCAGCCCGGTGACCCCGGCGTTGGATGCGTCGGTGACATGCAGCTCGCCCTCGGAGAGGATCCAGGCCACCCAGGTGTCGACCGTGCCGAAGGCGAGCTCGCCGCGCTCGGCACGGGCACGGTCGGGGTCGACCTGATCGAGGATGGCCGCCAGCTTGGTGGCCGATGCGTTGGGCGCGACCCGGAAGCCGCGGGACTGGAGCTCGATGCAGGTGCCCACGGTGCGCAGGTCCTGCCATCCCAACCCGGGGCCCACCGGCACCCCGCCCTTGCCGTTCCCAGACCAGCGTCGACGCGCGCTGGTTTGCGATCCCCACCGCATCCACCGGACCGCCCGCGGCCAGGCTGGCCGTGGCGACATCGCGCACCGCGGCGGCGATCGCCGAGCGCGTCGATCTCGACCAGGCCCGGGAACGGGGTCTCGGGAAGCACCGGCACATGGTGCACGTGCTCGACGGACGCGTCCGGTCGGACCACCGCGGCCCGCACCCCCGAGGTACCCACGTCGACGACCAGGATGCTCATGGCCAGGGCGCCGGGCCGAACGGACCGTCGAGGCCGAGCTTGCCCGGGTTGAGGATGCCGTTGGGGTCGAGTGCGGCCTTGACCGCGGTGAGGACCGCGAACGACGTCCCGAGGTCTTCCTCCAGGAACCGTCCGCGGTTGAGGCCGATGCCGTGGTGGTGGCTGATCGCCCCGCCGGCCTCGAGCGTGGCCCGGGTGACCCGGTCCCAGGCCTCCCGGTAGTAGCGGTCGGTCCACTCCCGGCGGGCCGCCGGGTCGTCGGCCTCAGCGGTTCCGGCCTCGGGCCGCCCGGCGAACGTGAAGTAGAGGCAGGCGCCGTCGGTGTAGGCGTGGCTCTGGTGCGAGGAGGCCGCTACGGTCCCGTCGATCGCGCCGAGAGCGTCGACGACGGTCCGGTAGAGCCCCGGCAGAGACGACCACCGGGCCGAGACCTCGGCCGTGTCGACCACCACCCCGGCGCGCCAGAGGGGGGCGAGTGCGGACACGTCGTTGCGGTGGTCGAGCCAGCGGTCGACCAGGTCGGGTCCGAGCGGCTCCGCCCCCCGGCACTCGTCGTCGACCACGGCGCAGTGTCGCGGCCACGAGGGTCGGATCGGCCTCGTCGAGCACGATGAGAACGTTGGTGTCCGGCCGGTCGAAGGACCGTCCCGACTCCGTCTCGTCGTAGAGACGGAGCACGGCCGGGGTGGCACCCCGGCGCAGGATGCGCCGGCAGGCGTCGAGGCCGTCGGCGAAGGTGGTGAAGCCGACCGCCCGCCGCATCTCACCCACCGGTACCGGGTGGACCCGGAAGCGGGCCTCGGTGATCACCCCGAGGGTGCCCTCGCTGCCCGACGAACAGCTGGGTGAGGTCGGGCCCGGTGGCCGAACGGGGGCCCGCGTCCACCGGTGCGGACGATCCGGCCGTCGGCGAGCACGACCTCGAGGCCGATCACCATGTCCTCGATCTTCCCGTATCGGGTCGAGTACTGGCCGGCTCCCCGGCACGCCAGCCAACCCCCCACGGTCGAGAGGTCCATCGACTGGGGCCAGTGACCGAGGGTCAACCCGTGCTCCGCCCGCAGCCCCGACTCGACGTCGGGACCGAACGTCCCGGCACGCAGGTCCACCAGCAGCGAAGTCGGCATCGACCGCGGCGATACCGGCGAGGCCGCAGAGATCGAGGGCGACCCCTCCGAAGACGGGAACCGAGCCGCCGCACACCCCGCTCCGCCCGCCTGCCGCTGTCACCGGCACCCCGGCTGCGTCGCACAGGGCCAGCACGTCGGAGACCTGCGCCGTCTCGGTCGGGCGGGCCACCAGGGCAGGGCGTGCGGGGACCGCGCCGTCGGCGGCCCACCCGATGGCGAGGGGCCACCAGTCGCGGCCCGCCTCGTTCCGGTCCTCGTCGAGGACCGAGACCCCGGCGCAGGCGTCGGCCAGCCGCCGTGCCAGCCGCTCGTCGATCCCGATCCGGGTGCCGCCGAGCCGGTCGGTCACCCGGTCGGCCGGTGCGTCGATCGCCGTGACCGGCGTGGGGTGGGTCACCCGCCGCTCGCGCCGGAGGCGCCGACCACCGGCGGCGCTGCCCGGTCGGGACCGGCCGACGGGTCGAGTCCGGCCCGGGTCAGCACGGCCCGGAGGGCTGTTCGCATAGCGGTCGGCCTCGGCGGTGCTGCGGCTCGCGTCCCAACCGAGCTCGGGCCCGATGATCGCGGCCACCCCGGCGGCGGCGTCCGCGGTGGCCCGGGCGTCGTGCAGCGAGGCCCGGGTCCGACGGTCGAGGACGTCGGACACCGACCGGGCCATCTCCGTCCGCACCGCGTAGAGGGCCTCGGCGCCCAGGTAGGGGAGCCCCTCGACAAGGGGCTCGAGCAGCTCGGGCCGACCGTCGGCCAGGGCCAGGACCGCCGGGGTGTCCGTTCCGTAGCGGCCGGCCAGGTGGGCGGCAAGGGAGGTGGCGCCGGTCGTCGCCCGCTCCGGTACCGGTCCCGTCCAGTTTCGGAGCCGGCTGCCTCCCGGGGGGCGCGCCGCGCAGACGGAGGTTCCTCGTCATGCAGGGGAGCGGGCGCCGGCCGAGCGACGGCCACCGCGGCGTCGACCGTGTCCTGGGCCATCTTGCGGTAGGTGGTGAGCTTGCCCCCGGTGACCGTGACCATGCCCGCCGCCGAGGTCCGCACGGTGTGCCTGCGGGAGAGGTCCGCGGTGCGCTCGTCGATCCGGGAGCGGCCGTCGGGGGCCAGGAGCGGGCGGAGACCCGACCAGACGCCGGTGATGTCGGACCGGGTGAGGGGTCGGGTGGTCACCGCGTTGGCCGCCTCGAGGATGTAGTCGACGTCCTCGGGCGTGCAGGCCGGGTCGTCGAGCGGTCCGTCCCACTCGGTGTCGGTGGTGCCGAGGTAGACCTGGTCGCCCCAGGAGACGACGAAGATCGACCTGCCGGTCCGCCGGCACCGGGATCACCGCGGCGATGTCGCAGGGGAGGGCCGATTCCGGCACCGTGATGTGGATCCCCTTGGCCGGCCGGATCGAGTGCGGGTTGCGCGCCTCGTCGAGTGCGCGGACCTCGTCGGCCCAGACACCGCAGGCGTTGACCACGACCGAGGCTCGCACCTCGAAGGGATCGGAGCCCTCGGGAGCGACGGTCGCCCCGCGGACCCTCCCGGCGGTATCGGTCAGCAGACCGGTGACCTGCGTGTGGTTGGCGGCCACCGCGCCGTGGTCGAGGACCGCGGTGCGCAGGACGGTCAGGGTGAGCCGTGCATCGTCGGTCCGGGCGTCCCAGTAGAGGAAGCCGGCCGCCAGCCGGTCGGTCCGCAGGGTCGGCATGTGGGCGAGGGCCTGCTCGCGGGTGACCTTCTCGTGCCGGCGGCCGATCCGGATCCCACCGGTCACGTCGTAGAGCCACAGCGCGGTCCGGTAGCACGCGGGCCACGCTGCGGTTGACCACCCCGGCCCGGCCGAACAGGGGGATGAGGAACGGGAGGGGGGTCACCAGATGGGGTGCGTTGTCGAGCAGCCGCTGGCGCTCGGCCAGGTTCTCGTAGACCAGCTTGTACTCGTGCTGCTGGAGGTAGCGCAGTCCCCCGTGCACGAGCTTGGAGGACTTCGACGAAGTGCCCGAGGCGAAGTCGTCCTTCTCGACCAGTGCGGTCCGCAGGCCGCGGCTCGCCGCGTCGAGGGCGACGCCCGCTCCGGTGATGCCTCCGCCGATGACCAGGAGATCGAACTGCTCCGACGCCAGGAGGTCGAGGGCGCGTGCACGGGTGAACCGGTCGGCGCCGGCCGCCGGGGAGCGCCCGGGTTCTGACATGGGCAAAGCCTGCCACAGCTCGACTGGCGCCCTGCCCGCCCGCTCAGCCCTCCTCGCAGACGCCGAAGCGCTCGACGTAGAAGGAGAGGTCGTGCCGCAGGCGCTCCCTGTCGATGCCGAAGGGAGCCAGGTCGTAGTCGACCCCTCCGAACCGGCCCCTCGGGTGCTCGTCCGAGAACACGGTCATGGCCGACTCGGAGGCCGCGGTGAACGGCTGCCCGGCGGCCTCGTAGACGCGCCGGACCATGGCCAGGTCGTCAGCCATGAACCGGTCGAAGTGCACGTCGACCGTCCTTGCCTCGGGCAGCTGGTCCCGGTGGTCAGTGCAGGACCGGAGCATCCGTTCGAGGCGGTCGGCCCAGTAGCCCCCGATCCGGCGGAGGTCCACCCGGTCCTGGCCGAGTCGTGCCGAGTAGGCGAGCATGGTCACCATCGACGTGGTCACGGAGACCGGGTCCCGGTGGGTGACGACGAAGGTGGCGTC
>CAVYNC010000012.1:0-147071 GCA_963769775.1 uncultured Acidimicrobiaceae bacterium
CTCATAGGTGAACAGTGTGTCGTTGAACCAGGAGAGCATCTGTGGGTGGAGGGCCTGCGGGTGGTAGCCCTCGTTGAAGGCGTCCACTGCGATCTTCCAGTTGCACTCGAAGACGATCGTCCGGTACGAGCGGAAGCGGAGGTTGTGGAACCGGTAGGTGGCGAACAGCTCGGGGATGGTGCCGAGGAACGAGTCGAATGGCTCGCAGTTCGGGTCCATGTTCACGAAGACGAACCCTCCCCAGCGGCCGACCTGCACCTCACCGAGACAGACGAGATCGTCGGTCATCGTGTCCGGGAATTCGTGGCGGTCCACAACTTCGGCGATCTCACCCTCGAAGTTCCAGCGCCACCCGTGGTAGCGACACCGGATCTGGGAGGTCGCGAAGCTCCCCACACCCGACGCGAGCCGAGTGCCTCGATGTGGGCAGGCATTGAAAAAGGCTTTAATGTGTTCGTGGTCGCTGCGGACGACCAGGATCGACTGGTCGCCGATGGTGTACTCGAGGAAATCGCCGGAGTTGGGGATCTCCTCGTCGCGGCACGCCACCTGCCAGACCCGGGGCCAGAGGCGCTCCATCTCGAGGTCGAAGAACCCCGGGACGTGTAGCGAGCGCCGGGGACGACCACCATGCCGCCGGCTTGGCGCAATGCGTGTCCGT
Organism: uncultured Acidimicrobiaceae bacterium; assembly: GCA_963769775.1. GTDB lineage: Bacteria > Actinomycetota > Acidimicrobiia > Acidimicrobiales > RAAP-2 > Bog-756. The sequence goes on from CAVYNC010000012.1 coordinate 662, forward strand.
CGTCGATGAAGGTCATCAGCTCATGTCGCTCTCGGATCGCGGCACTCCGAGAGCAGAATAACGAGTCACACCGTCTCATGTCCACTCGAACCCACTAGCGTGAGACGGTTCGTCTCGTTATTGTGTGCGAGTGACCAGGGGCCCGCTGAACTCACTTGCTGGAATCCGGGTGCTCGACCTCTCCGATGATCTGGCAGGGTCGTACTGCACGAAGCTGCTCTGCGATGCCGGCGCCGAGGTCCTGAAGGTGGAGCCCCCCTCGGCTCATCCGCTGCGGCGCTGGTCCCGAACGGGGTCGCTGGGTCGAGATGGCGACCAGGACGGCGTTCTGTTCCGATTCCTCGCCGCGGGGCAGCGGAGCGTCGTCGCTGACCTCGACGACTCCGCCGGTCAGGACCGGGTGATCGAACTGCTGGCGGCCAGCGACATCGTGGTGACCACCATGCCAGCGGACCAATTGGATGCCCAAGGTCTTCGCTTCGACGATGTCCATGAGGTGAACCACGAGCTCACCGTGATCTCGCTCACGCCCTTTGGCCTCACGGGACCGCGCAGCGGAGACTCGGCGAACGACTTCCTCCTCCAGGCCATGTCCGGGTCGTTGCACAACCATGGTTCGTGGCGTCGCGAGCCGCTGGCCGTCGGTGGTGGGCTCGGGGAATGGATCGCCGGCGCCTACGGCGCAGCGGGTGCTCTGGCGGCGCGTGCCCGCCTCCATCGCACCGGCGACGGCGAGCTGGTCGATGTCTCGACCCTCGAAGCGCTCGCAGTGACGCTCATGTGTTACCCATCGGTGGCCGCTTCTCTTCCCGGGGGCATCCGCCGTCGGGCGACGGTCGAAATGGTTCCAGGCATCGAACCCTGCAAGGACGGCTATGTCGGGCTGACGACCCTGACCGCGCAGCAGTGGCACGACCTTGCAGCGATGATCGATCGCCCCGATCTCATCGACAACGGCCAGCTCGACAGCCCGCGCTCGCGCATCGCCCGCGAGGACGAATTGCGTCCCATCATCGACGGGTGGACCCGGCAGCACCAGGCTGGAGAGATCGTCGAACGGGCAGCACTGTTCCGCGTGCCGGCGGCGCCAGTCCTCAATGGCGCTACCCTGCCGAGATTCGAGCCGCTGATCGATCGCGGGCTCTTCACCGGCAACCCTCGAGGCGGGTTCTCGCACCCGCGTCCGCCGTTCCTCAGCACGGCGACCGAGCCTCGTCCGGTGGCAGCCGCTCCAAAGGTGGGCGAGCATGATGCGAGGCCTTTCCGGTCGAATCGTGCGGCGCCGCCGGGAAGTCGCTCTGGAGACGACGGGTCCCTTCCGCTCGAAGGCGTCAGGCTGCTCGACCTCACTGCGTTCTGGGCCGGTCCTTGCGCGACCCAGTACCTCGCCACCCTTGGTGCAGACGTGATCAAAGTCGAGTCCGTCCAGCGCCCGGACTCGATGCGGTTCAATGTCGGGGTTTCCCCAAAAACCGACCAATGGTGGGAGCAGGGGTACCTCTATCTCTCGGCGAACCTCAACAAGCGCGGCATCACCCTGAACCTCGGCGATGACCGGGGCCGCGAGCTGTTCCTGCAGCTGGCTGCCCAGTCAGATGTCGTCGTCGAGAACTTCACACCCCGCGTCATGGAGAATTTCGAGCTCACCTACGACGCGATCCGAGAGGTTCGCCCCGACGTCGTGATGGTCAGCATGCCAGGGTGGGGCCTGGAGGGACCGTGGCGCGACCGGCCGGGGTTCGCGACGACCATGGAGCAGGCCTCGGGAATGGCCTTCGTCACCGGTTATGCCGACGGGCCACCCATGGCGCCCGGTTTGTGCGATCCGCTCGCCGGTGTCCATGGGGCGTTCGCCGTCCTTGCTGCACTAGAGGAGCGCCGGAGGACGGGCGGCGGTCAACACATCGAGCTGCCGATGATCGACCTAGCCGTGAACGTCTCCGCCGAGCAGATCCTCGAGTTCGAGGCCTACGGCGAGCTGATGACCAGGATGGGGAATCGTTGCCGACAGGCTGCGCCCCAAGGGCGTCTACGCGTGTGCCGGAGCCGACGAGTGGCTCGCACTCTCGGTGACCACTGAGGGTCAGTGGACCGTACTGTGCGAAACGATCGGCGCCCGGTCGTGGGCAGCTGATCCGGAACTGGCAACCCTTGAACGGCGACAGGCAGCGCACGATCGGATCGATGAGGCGATCGGAGGATGGTGCGCGCAGCATGCGCTCAGCGCTGCCCTCGACGCGCTCGAAGCAGCCATAGCTCAGCCGGTCGTGCCCGCCTTTGCCATCGATGAAGACCGTCAGATGCAGGCCCGCGGTTTTTGGGAACCGGTAACTCATCCCGTCGTCGGCAAGCGCCGCTATCCAGGATGGCCGATGCGCCTCTCGGGGGGTCCGGGGAGCTGGTATCGATCGCCTGCACCGCTCCTCGGGCAACACAACGAGGAGGTGCTCACGGGTTTGCTCGACCTCGCGGCCGACGAGATCGCCGACCTGCGCCACGTGGACGTGATTGGTGAACGTCCGCTCGGCCTGTGACCGGCAGGCACACAGACGATAAGCGACGCGAGGGAGCGATGCTGATGACGTACGAAGGGCTGGGGCTCTGAGCTGATTTCCCAGAATCGTCCAGTACGGCCGGGCTACACCAAGACGGTGGTTCAAGTCCGCTCTGGTCGCAGGGAGCGATCGGAACGCCGCCTTCACCCCTGAGCAGGCACGACCCGCGAAATCTGCCAGCAGAGGCTAGTGGAGGTTATGGAACTATGTTCGAACTCACGCTGGAGGAGCGTTAGCGTCGAACGGTTCGGCCGGCGTGCAGAGACTGCCGCGCTGCCGAAGCACCATGATTCAAAACGGCCGGAAGGCTCAACCTCACGAGTGCTCGCTAGCATTGCTGGCCGGCACATGAGGGCGCCCGGCATGGACGAGCTTGGTGTCATCAAGGCTCAGAGTCCTGCGCCCTCGTAGGTAGTGATGTCCGCCCCGGAGTCGTATGCAGAGTGCCAGTCGGTCACCCAGGTGGGGAGCGGTTCGCCAGCCGGGTCATGGTGCGGCGTCTGGGCCATGGTCTCCCGCCAGAGCATGGTCCGCAGGTCCCGGCCGCGGACGTGGCTCAACATCGACGCGCCGTTTGGTCGGCCGAGAGACAACCGATTGCGTAGCTCGGAGAGGTAGAGACCACTCGGCCCGATGGCTTTCGTCGAGATGTGGCGGTCCTCGAAGGGAACGTGCTCCTCGAACCCGGCGAGGACAAGTTTGTAGATACTCGCGACGTGATCGAAGACTTTGGGCGCCTTGCGGATCCGGTACCAGGGATCCGGCGTGACATGGTGGTGGATGAGCAGCGCCGAGCCGCGGTGCTCGATCTCTTCGACGAAGTGCCACAGGAGCATCGTGCCGACCCGTTCGTCGCTACCCTCGAACAGCCCCTGTCGATTGTCGAAGATCATCTTGAAGAGCGGTGTGAACGTCGCTTCGAGGTTGGCGATGTAGGCCAGATGGAACTCGACTCCCTCACGCTCGAGCAGCTCGTCATAGGCGGCGTTCGCCGCGGCGTAAGTCTCCTCGAGGCCGGGGTACCGGTCGATCATCGCCTTGGCGTGGGCACGGTGCGCCCGAGCGTGCTGGGCTTCCTGGCGAACGAACACGTCCGCCTCCTCAGCGACGCTGACGTCGGTGAGGAGGGGCAGGGCCTGGCGGGTCGCCGAGACGATGTAGCGCTCGAAGGCGATCGCCAGGAAGGTGAAGGTGTTGCCGAACAGGCCGAAGCTCGGATTGCTCGGCTGCCATTGGAACGGCACTGACTGGTCGATCCGGAACCGGGGGCTTCGGATCGTGAGGCTGGTCATGGCTCCAAGCGTTACATTCGTATGCCAGAATGTAAAGACGATGGTGGCACTTGAGAGTGTGACGACGAGCGAGCGCATCCTCGATGCGACCCTCGAGGTCCTCGCACGATCCGGCACCCGCAAGCTGTCTCTGTCGGATGTAGCCGCCACCGCTGGGGTATCCCGGCCGACCCTCTACCGGTGGTTCGCGTCGAAGGAAGCGCTCTTGGAAGCCTTCGGTGTGCATGAGCAGCATAAATACGACACAGGGATAGCCGCGGCAGTCGCCGGGCTCGAGGGTGAGGCCCGCCTCGACGCCGTCCTCCGCTTCATCGTGGAGTTCCAGCACACCTACTCGCTGCGGCGGATCGTGGACGTTGAGCCCGAGCACGTCGTGTACCAGATGACCCGGGTCATGCCGATCATGCGCGACCGGCTTCTCCCGCACTTCCCGGGACCTGACGGCCGCGTTGTCGCGACGATCGTGACGCGGATTGCGCTGAGCCACGCCCTCATCCCCGACGACGACCTCGAGCTGTTCTATGCAGAGCTCCGCAACGCCGCCGGCCTCGAATCCAACCACACGACCCCCACTCGTCGCCGGTACCGACCGACGCGACCAACCTCCGAGGAGACTGTCCCATGAACCCGAAACGGCACAACAGACTCACCCAGAGGTTCCTGGTCGCTAACTCGCTGTTTTGGCTCCCCTGGGGCCTCATCAACCTCATCAAACCCGGATCGTGGTCCGGCGAGGTCATCCCGGGCATGGAGGTGTACGACCTGTCAAGCCCTGTTGCCCGCACCGAGGTCCGTGCAATGTACGGCGGACTCCAGATGGCGATCGGGACCGCCGCACTGGTGGGAGCGGCGCGAGAGAGGCACCGTGACTCAGCGCTCGGCTTCTTCGTGCTCGCGCTGACCGGTCTTTCCCTTTGCCGCCTCGGCGGCATGGTCGCGGAGGGAGAGACCTCCTACCTGTCGTTCAGCACCAAGATCGCGCCGGGCAAGTACAACCAGGTTGGGCTGGCCATGTATGAGCTGCCCAACATGATCTTCGCTTGGATCCTGTTCCTGCTCCGACCACGACGACGACGCGACATGGCCAGGAATTAGGTCGCGACTCGCTATTCCCGAACGCCGGCTGTGCGGCACCCACGATGATCGAGGACCCCGCCAGTTGCTTGCCGATACGCACGTTGATCTGCTGAAACGCAATCGACCGAAAAGGGTTCGAACATCGCCATTTTCCTCAGTTGGCGTGCGGAGGCCAGAAACCCTCATCTACCAGGGAAGACGTTGCAATTCTCACAACCCAGTGGAGGTTATGGGACTATCTTCGAACGCCTGATGGCCCGCTGACCTGGGGTTATGTGGTGTTAAACTCCGAGCAACGCCGGAATTTGGCTTCTGAGGGTTGTCCGGAAGGTCGCCGAGGGAAGTGATGGGACTATGTTCGGACCCCTGCCGAACCCGATCGTTCGAACCCTGCAGGTGCGGCTCCGAGCGAAGCAGCGACCTAGTGATGCTTTGTCGCCCGTACCGGGACCCCGGGAGGGTTCCTACAGACGACGCTGCGTGACGGTGGCCCGGGAAGCGGGGTCGATTGTCAACCGGCGAAAGCGGGTCAATTTCAGGGAGTGTTGACAATGCCCTGTGTCGTCAAAATACGGTTTCATTTCATCGGGGGCACAGACCCTAACTCCCGAAGCGCCCTAGTAGACGGCGGCGTCGCGAGGGGCGATGCGCGTTGGGCTCCCGCGCAATTATGGCGTGTATAACCCGAAAGTCCGTTTGAGAGGATCGGCGACGAGGTCGGTCAAATGGCGGTGGGCAGAAGTGGCGCCATCACCTCGAAAAGCTCTCGTCGAAGCGTTGCGTCGTCGACCTCGACGACGAAGTGATTGGTGACCGCGCTGACGGCCGTTGCCAACACTGCGGCTCGCACCCGCGATCTGTCATCGACTTCGTGGCCGAACAACGCAGTGAGCAGTCGAGCCATCAAGCGTTGGTAGAGCTCCTGCTCGTTGAGAAAGCGGACGAGCACGGGGTCGCTGAGGAGTGAACCGACTGCCCTGCGGCGGGCCACTGCCATGTCGATGACCTGCGATAGAAGTCGTCGACGAGCCTCTGTTCCGCTGCCTTCGCCCAACGCGGTGTCGACCGCCTCCTCGAGTCCGCGCAGCTCGACCTCTGCCACGGCGAGCACAATCGCTTCCTTAGTTTTGAATTGGGAATAGATCGCTGCCTTTGAAACGCCAGCGGCATTCGCGATCATCTGCAGCGACGTCTCCCCAACCCCGCGTTCGACAAAGAGAGCCAACGCAACATTTATCGTTCGCCTCTTCGCCGGGCTGTACTGGCGGGCTCGCTCGCCGAGGCTTGTTGCCACACTCTCCATGTCGGCAGGCTAGCCGAGCACCGAACCTACCTTGCCAACCGGCTTGACCATAACTTGTCGTATGGCTAGCTTACCTACCGGTTGGAAGTGTCAGGCCTTCGGCACAGGGAGCCCTTCTCGATCGAATCCAAGATCAGGGAGATGACGACATGAAGGATGAGGACTGCGCGGGCGACGACATTGCTACAGGGCCGAACCAGTTGACGCACGTGCCGGCCGAGAAAGCGACAACGGTCGCAGGGGCGTTGGTTGGCTTCGAGATTGACCCGAATTACAAGAAGTGGCCCGTGCTCGATCCCGACGCCCGGTACAAGCGCGCACAGGTCGACATCCGACAGGAACTCAAGGTCGATCCAGCCGTCGACCTTCCCGACTACAGCGGACCCTTCAAGCCCGATCTACGGTTCACGGACTTCTCACGCGAGCAGCTGGTCCGGATGCTCGAGATGTGCGACGACTATCGGTCGGTCTGGGTCGGAGCTTGGCTGGATGAGGTCGAGAACTACTTTGGTCGGCAAGAGCGCCTCGACATCGAGTGGATCGCCTGGCGAGATGTCCTGGCACCAAGCTTGGTTCCCATGCTGCAGGAATACCTCCCGCAAGGGATCGTCGAGACGCGAACGGCTGCGGTTGATCTCGGCCGGTTCGTCGGCGAGCGACCTACAGGAGATGAAGACCTCGGAATCGATTACTCCCTTGCGTTCGCTCCTCACCCCCACTTTATCGACCTACCGAAGGAGGAGCTCGTAACGATGCTCCCGGAAGCCACGAGTACATTCTCGCGTGCAACCAGGCGGTAGCGATGCAGGTCGTGATCCGACACAGTCTCGACGAGATGTACAGCATCTCCTGGGACATCTGGAGTGCGAAGGTGCTCCCTGCCGTGATGGAGCTGAAGGCTCGCCACATGCGCATGAGCGGAAACGACGTGGCAGCGTTCATGAAGGACCTGCAGATCGACGCATCGGCGTTCCCCGGAAAGAAGTTCGACCTCACGTTTGAGATGCCCGAGCCCGATGTCGGAGTCATGACTTTCAATCGTTGCGCCGCGCCGACGATGTGGGAAGCTCTGGGACGTGAGGACATCCTCGAGAAGGGGTGCCACATGACGTGCCCAGCGTCGATCGAAGAGACCGCCAAGCTTTACAACCCGAACATGAAGATGGACGTTCTTGCCATCCCTCCTCGGGTGGAGGACACCCACGTGTGCTGTAAATGGCAGCTGAGCATGCGCACCCCGGACGATCCCGAATACGTTCCCGTCGAATTGACGTCTAGGAGGACCGGCATCTAATACGCCCAGTTTGGCAGGACCGTCATTGCTGCCGAATGCGTCGGGACAATGGCGAGTATTGGAACTCGATGCGTGCAAGGTCTCATTCGTAATGACTTCAATCAGCTTCTGCGACCTCACTTGTCCATCGGCAGAGTTGACATAAGGAGAGCACGATGTCTACCACCACCGCGTCCGACCTGTACTACGACCCGTATGACGTCGACATCAACGCCGACCCGTACCCGATCTACGCCCGCCTCCGGGACGAGGCTCCGATTTATCACAACGAGAAGTACGACTTCTGGATGCTCACCAGGCACGCTGACATCGAGGAGGCACTCACAAACTGGCAGGTCTTCAGTAGCACGCGCTCCGATATCCTCGATGTGATCCGATCGGGCTATGCACTTCCCGGTGGGGTCATCATGTTCGAGGACCCGCCGATCCACACGATGCACAGAGGCCTCCTGTCCCGGGTCTTCACTCCTCGCCGGATGGCCGAGCTCGAGGACCAAGTACGCCGATACTGCATCGACTGCCTTGAACCCCTGGTCGGCTCCAGAGGATTCGACATCATTGAGGAGCTGGCCACGATGTTGCCGATGAAGGTCATTGGCATGCTCCTCGGCATCCCCGAGGAGGATCAGGTCGCAGTGCGCAACAAGACCGATGACAACCTGCGCACCAAACCAGGCATGCCGATGGAAGTCAGGCAAGAGGAGATTGCCAGCGGTGCGATGTTCGAGGAGTACATCGACTGGCGCGCCGAACACCCCTCTGACGATCTGATGACCCAACTCCTCAATGCGGAGTTCGAGGACGAGTCAGGCACGATCCGAAAACTGACCCGCCCGGAGGTCTCTACCTACACAGCTGTGCTGGCGGGGGCTGGAAATGAGACCACCGGGAGGCTCATCGGCTGGGTCATCAAGGTGCTCGCCGAGAACCCTGATCAGCGTCGCGCTGTCTACGAGGACCGATCGCTCCTTCCCAAGGTCATCGACGAGACGCTGCGCTTCGAGCCTACCGGGCACGCCATCGCCCGCTACGTCACGCGGGACATCGACTACTACGGGACAACCGTTCCTGCTGGTAGTCCGATCCTGCTGTCGATGGCGGCAGCAAACCGTGATCCGCGCCGCTACACAGACCCCGATGCGTTCGACATCACTCGAACTGACATCATCCACCTCACATTCGGCCGCGGCCTCCACTTCTGCCTCGGCGCCAGCCTCGCACGACTCGAAGGCCGGATAGCGTTGGACGAGATACTGAACCGCTTCCCCGAGTGGGATCTCGACTACGACGGCCTCTCGTTGTTCCCCACTTCCACCGTCCGCGGCTGGGAATGCATGCCGGTCATCCTCTCCTAGTTGATCCATGTCGCGGGATATCGCCCGCACACGGCCGAGAGCCTCGAGCAGGATGTCGTCCTCTTCGTATCGAGGGCGCCACGGAGTGGCTTTCCGGTGCTCGGAGTCCTTAGACTTGAACGACTTGGCGGCATCGATTCATGGATGTGATCGGATGATCAAAGCTCATAATCGATGATGCCGCGAAGATTCCGTCCAGCTCGCATGTCCACGTAGCCATCGTTGATGTGTTCGAGTGGGTATCGGCGCGTGATCATCTCGTCCAGTTCAGTCGGCCCTGCCGGTACATCTCCAACAGTGCTGGAATGTCTCTCGTCGGACTGGACGCGCCAAAGAGCGAGCCCTGTAACCGCTTCTGATACAGGACCAGGTGTCGAAGGGAGATTGGAAGTGAAGTATCGTCAGCGGCGCGGGGGAGGCCGGTGAGGACGCACGTCCCTGCCTTCCGGATCGAGTCGACGGCTTGCGCGATGTGTTCGCCGGTGGTGACTCCCACGCAGACGATGCATGAGTCTGCTCCTTGGCCGTTGGTGAACTCCTGGGCGATGCTCGTCGCCTCGGCCATGGAGACAACGGCGTGAGTCGCTCCAAAGTCGTACGAGGCCGTTCGCTTCATTTCGACGGGGTCGACGGCGATGACCGTCGAGGCTCCCGCGTGGGCAGCGCCCTGCACGGCGTTCATCCCGATGCCACCGGTTCCCATCACGATGACCACGTCGCCCGGTCGGACATCTGCCGAGCGAACCGCCGACCCCCAACCCGTCCCCACTCCGCAGCTGGTAAGGCAGGCCACGTCCAGCGGTACGCCGTCAGGGCACTTGATCGCCGACTGGATCGACACTGTCGACCATTCGCTGAAGGTGGCCACACCGGCCCCCTGCCCGACCGGCTTCCCGCCCAGGCTCATCCGCCGACTCCCGTCCTCCCTCACCCCGGAGAGAACATTCCTACCGTTGTCGCACAGATTCTGCATGCCGGACGCGCACCAGCGACATGTACCGCACATGGGGAGAAAGGTGAGGACCACGCGATCGCCTATCTTCCATCCCGGCGTGTTGGGGCCAACCTCCTCCACGGTTCCGGCTCCTTCGTGTCCGCCGGCTACCGGCAGAGCCCCGGGGGGCACCGGCAGGTCGCCGGTCAGGATGTGATCGTCGGAGTGGCAGAGGCCGGCAGCCGCCATCTTGATCAGGAGCTCTCCCTGACGGGGACCTTCGAGCTCAAGTTCGACGACTTCCCACTTACCCGGCGCCTCGAACAAGACTGCCGCTTTGGTGAGCAATGTGATCTCCTCTATCTGGCTCTCGAAGAACCGATGATTTCGAATAAGCCTCGCTTAGCCATCAGTGCGACTTGACCAAGTCACGGAGCACGTTCTTCTGAACCTTGCCGGAAGCGGTGCGAGGAAACTCTTCGACCTCGAGGACTTCCTCGGGCCACTTTTGGCGGGCCAACCCGGCCCGCTCCAAGAAGGATCGGATCTCGCTCAGTTCAGGGAGCGACCGACCAGGTAGCATCCGGATGACCGCTGCGGCGTGCTCGCCCATCCGGTCATCGGGCGCTGCGACCACCGCCACTTCGCCGATCCCCGGCATAGCGAGTAGGAGTCCCTCGATCTCGGTTCCGCTTACGTTCTCGCCGCCGCGAATGATTACGTCTGAGAGCCGGTCGGTGATGGAGATGTATCCGCTTTCGTCCCTGATTCCCACATCGCCCGTGTGGTACCAGCCGTCGGCGTCCACCGCTTTGGCCGTCAGTGCGGGGTCGGTGTAACCAAGGAAGCAGTCGGGTCCTCGCGAAAGGATCTCACCTTGCTCCCCGGGTGCGACATCCCGCCCTGACGAATCCATGAGTCGGACGTCAACGCCCGACAACGGGCGACCGTCCGTGTTCAGTCGCTTCTCGAGAGGGTCGGTGTACGTGCAGCCGGTAATCGAGGGATGTTCGGTAGATCCGTACATTCGATAGAGGATCATCCCGAGGTCGGTGACCCGTTCCGCCAGCGCCCGGGGAATCGGTGCACCACCCATTCCCTGGTAATGAAGGCGCTCGAGGTGTTGGTCCGAGAAGTCGGGGTGATCCAGGAGGCTTGTCAGAAAGTACGGGGCGCCTCCATTTGCACACAGATCCTCTTTCACCATCAGTCTGAGCACTTCGGCGGGATCCCAAGCATCCATGAGGTGCACCGGCTTTGCGCTGTCGACGGGCATGAGGAGCGCCCCCTGCATGCCAATAGCGTGACTGATCGGGTTGGCAATGAGAAAAGGCAACATGTTGGGTGGTCTGTTGGCTGCCGCCTGGCGCATCTCTGCGCCTACCGTCTGGTGCGAATGGATCACCCCTTTGGGATTTGCCGTCGTTCCCGAGGTCCAGCCCACGATTGCCGGCGCCGACGGATCTGTCCGCGTCGGCTGGTCAATGGGCTCAGCGAGGAGGCCGTCGAACGGGGTCGTTCCAGGTCGCCCGTCGCCGTCGATGACGACGACCTCCATCGACGGTAGGTCGCCAATCGACTCCAGGTTCGAGAGGTAGTCCTGGTGTCCGAAGCTCGATGCGGTGATGTGCACCCGGGGTTCGCACTCGCGGAGAATGTACGCCAGCTCGTGACTGCCGTAGATGTGGACTACGGGAGCGATGACGGCACCAAGGAGTGTGGCGCCGTAGAACGTAGCCACCCCTTCCAGCCAGTTCGGCGTCTGGAACGACACCACGTCTCCCGGACCCACACCCCGGTTGGACAGTCCAGCGGCCACTCGTCGAGACAGATCCAACACGTCACCAAACGTCCCGCGCCAGGGTCGAATTTTCGAGTGAATCACGAATGGCAGTGTCCGATTGGCGGTGAGTTTCGTGGCTAGCCGTTGACCGATGGTCTCATCCGACCACCACCCGTCGGAGACGTACCCGTTTCGGTCCTCCTCGGCAGTAGGCCGCAGCGTCCACTTCGAATCGCTCATCGCCTCAACGTAGCCGTCGTCTGAACGAGGTTCAATGCAAGTCACCCGATCGGTAGAACTCCGTTATACCGCCATTCGCTGGAACGATGGGCTGAAATCCAGATAACGGACCTTGACGAGGATCACATAGTCTGTTTGGGTAGAAGCATGATCTACCAGCCTCACGAGGCATGAGCGCCAGCGAGTTGGTCACGGAGCGGTCCTCATACATCGCCGGCCGATGGGTCGTAGGGGATCAAGCCTTTTCGGTCCTCAATCCAGCTGACGAATCGCACGTGGCCGACGTGACGGTCGCTCCACTCGGGGAAATTGACCGGGCGGTCGCGGAAGCTCGGCGGAGTTTCGATGAAGGCGTGTGGTCTGGCATTCCGGCCCGGGAGCGTGGGGCGATCCTGCATTCGTTCCTCGATCATGTTGAGGCGATCCGTGAGCCACTGGTGAACACGATGGTGGCTGAAGCCGGGCAACCCAGGCGCTTCGCCGAAATGACCCAGCTCGTTGCCGGTGTGAGCTTGGCGCGCGCCACGATCGAGCTCTATCTGTCCATGCCGGAAGAGGAACCCAGTCCAGTTCCTCTTGATGAGTTGGTGAGGGGGCGTGTAGCGCTGAGCATCCGCCGCTACGAACCGATCGGCGTTGTGTCGGCGATCACTCCGTATAACGCTGCTCTGATCATGGCTTTTCAGAAGCTGGTTCCGGCCCTCATGGGCGGAAACTCGGTGATCCTTCGGCCCAGCCCGCTCACGCCGCTCTCGTCGCTCGTTCTGGGTACCGCGGCCGACGCTGCCGGTCTGCCTCCTGGCGTACTGAGCATCGTTGTGGAGCCGGGCTCAGCTGGAGCCGAGCTCCTGACCTCTGATCCGCAGGTCGACATGGTGTCCTTCACCGGTTCGACCGCTGTCGGAAAGCAGATCTTGGCTCAGGCGGCACCGACGGTGAAACGGGTGGCCCTGGAGCTGGGGGGCAAGTCAGCGCAGATCTACCTTGCGGATGCTGTCGAGCGTGCGGCGGCAGGGGCCGTGGCAGTCGTGGCGGCGACGGCTGGACAGGCCTGTGTGGCGGCCACGCGGATGCTGGTACCGCGGGAACAGAAAGACGAGGCCATCGAGGCGGTCTCCCGGGCCTACGCGTCCATCGTCGTCGGGCCTCCCACCGACCCGGCGACGACGATGGGCCCTGTCATCAGTGCCCAACAACGCGATCGCTGTGCGCGTTATGTCAGTCTGGCCGAGGAGCACGGCGGGAAGGTGGTTGTCGGCGGCGGCCGCCCTCCCTCGATGGAGCGTGGGTATTACTTCGAGCCCACGGTGCTCGACCTTCCGGACAACGCCAACCCGGCCGCCCAGGACGAGATCTTCGGTCCCGTGCTCGGCGTCATCGGCTACGAAGACCTCGATGATGCGGTACGAATCGCCAACGACAGTGTCTACGGACTCTCTGCCCAGGTCTATGGGGCCGACCCAGCAGCCGCAACGGCCGTTGCCCGCCGCCTGCGAGCCGGTCAGGTCAACGTCAACACGGCGGTATTCAGCGCCTACGCTCCGAGCGGCGGTTACAAGGAGAGCGGTCTCGGACGTGAGCGCGGTCCGGACGGCATCCGGGCCTTTCAGCAAGTGAAGCACATGGCAATCGGGGAGCTTTCCGGTTGAGCTCCCGACACCACCACCACGGAGGGGACCATGGAATCTGACCAAACTCTGGACTGGCTGATCTCGGTGGACGACCACGTCCTGGAGCCGCCACACCTGTGGGTCGACCGGATGCCGGCCAAGGACCGCGACCGGGCGCCGCACATGGTGGTCGAAGGCGACAAGGAGTTCTGGGTCTACGACGGGAAGCGGTTTCCCAGCTCGGGCCTGAGTGCGGTGGCTGGGAAGTCCAAGGAGGAGTTCAGTCCGGAACCGGTGACCTACGCGGAGATGCGACCAGGGTGCTACGACGCCAAGGCGCGGATCGAGGACATGAACCGGGCCGGAATCCTGGCCTCGTTGTGCTTCCCGACGGTCACCCGGTTCTGTGGGCAGCTCTTCATGGATGCGAGTGACCGCGCATTCGGGTTCGTCTGCCTGCAGGCCTACAACAATTGGATGCTCGAAGAGTGGAGTGCAGCGGCCCCGGGACGCTACATCCCCCTCATCCTGATCCCCATGTGGGATCCGGCGCTGGCAGCGAACGAGATGGAGCGCTGCGCGGCCAAGGGCGCCACCGCGTTTGCCTTCTCGGAGAATCCAGCACCCCTAGGTCTCCCGACAATCCATGACAAGGACCGGTACTGGGATCCCGTGATGTCCACCGCCTCTGACACCCAGATGGTCGTGAGCATGCACGTGGGGTCGTCCTCGCAGGTGCCTCAGATCGCCCCGGACTCACCGTTCATGGCCAATTTGGCCTGGGGAGCTGTCCGGACGTCGGGAGCCATGCTTTCCTGGCTGTTCAGTGGCATGTTCGACCGCTTTCCGGGGGTGAAGATCGCACTGTCGGAGGGAGAGATCGGCTGGATGCCTTACTTCCTGGAACGGGCCGAACAGGTGCTCGACAAGCAACGCTTCTGGGTACAGCGCGGCTTGCAGTTCATGGAGCACGCCACCACGGATGTGGATCTGAATGCGCTCAATATCCGGGAACTGTTCCGTGACCATGTGTTCGGGTGCTTCATCGACGACGCACACGGGATTGCGAGCATCGACGAGATAGGCGAAGACAACATCATGTGCGAGACCGACTATCCCCACTCCGACTCCACGTGGCCGAACTGCATCTCTGTGGTTAAACATCAGATCGGCCACCTCTCCCCGGAGATTCAGTACAAGATCCTCCGAGGCAATGCCGAAAAGTTGTATCGATTCACGCCCGCCGAGCCTCCAGTCTTGGCCGATGCCTGAACCAGCGGTGGCCCAATGAGCGCTGCCGGTGAAGTTCTCGACGTTTCGCGGGTGCGCCAGCTCTTCGACCTCCGGACCAATATCAACGCGCAGGCCGGAGGAGGTTACGAGGAGGACCCTTACCCGGTCTGGAGGGCGCTTCGGGACCAAGCCCCGGTCCATCGCGGCATCGTCCACGAGCTCACCGGTTTCGAAGGGTCTGCCGTTTTTCATGGTCTCCCGTTTCCGGACCGGGAGCACTTCTCGGCCTTTGGCTACGAAGCCTGCGACAGCGCCTACCGCGACGACAAACTCTTCGCCTCGTCTGCCGAAGCCGTCGACCTCGCCGGCCAGGAGCTCGGACCCCTCAACAGCATGCTGTCCATGGGTGGTAACCAGCATCGTCGGTACCGGACCCTCGTGCAGCCGTCGTTCGTGCCGGCCAAAGCCCAGTGGTGGATCCGGAACTGGATCGAGAGGACGGTGGGCCTTCTCATTGGCAGCTTCGAGGAGAGAGGAGCGGCCGAGCTCAACGTCGACTTCTGCGCGGCCATCCCGGTTCTCACCATCACAGGCAGCTTCGGCGTTCCGGTCGAGCAGGCGCTGGACATCCGGGAGGCGATGAGGGAACCGGCAAAGATCGTGGAGATCATCCAGCCGATCGTTTCCGCCCGGCGCGAATCACCGCAGGATGATCTGATCAGCATCCTGGTCGAGGCCGAGATCAAAGACGAGGACGGGCAGAAGCACCGGCTTTCGGACGCCGAGATCTACTCCTTCACCATCCTGCTTCTCATGGCGGGGTCCGGTACCACCTGGAAGCAGATGGGCATCACGCTCGCCGCGCTTCTGCAGCACCCGGAGATGCTCGAAGCCGTCCGCGAGGATCGGAACCTTCTCCGACCGGCCATCGAAGAATCGCTGCGATGGATGCCGACCGATCCCATGTTCTCCCGATGGGTCACCGACGACATCGATTTTCACGGCGTTCAGATCCCCAAGGGCTCCGTGCTGCACATCTGCCTCGGTGCCGCCAACCGAGACCCAGCTCGCTGGGACCGACCTGACGAGTACGAGATCACGCCGGCCGACCCGGCCCAGTCTCGCCTTCGGCAGCGGGCCCCACATCTGCCTCGGTATGCACGTGGCCCGCGGCAGAGATGACGGTCGGAATCGGCGCGCTCCTCGATCGGCTTCCGAACCTGCGGCTCGACCCCGACGCCGAGCCGCCACGGTTCGTAGGGTTCTACGAGCGCGGCGCTACCGCACTCCCGGTTCTGTTCGGATGAGCAGCGTGGACCGCCAGGGAGAATATCAACAGCCGGATCTGACGCTTCTCGGTCAGGAGCACGTCCGCAGGTACCGCGAGACCGACGGAGCGGTTGGGTACCTCTGGAACGGCGTACCGACCCTCCTCTTGACCACCAGGGGAAGGAGAAGCGGGGAGCCACGAACGACCCCCCTCATCTTTGGGCGAGACGGCGATCACTACTTGGTGGTCGCATCGAAGGGAGGGCGCGTCGCACCACCCACTGTGGTACCTGAACCTCCTCGAGTCCCCTGAGGCTGAGATCCAGGTTGGTGCAGACCGGCTTCGGGTGACGGCGAGGCGCGCCACAGACGATGAGAAACCCCGGCTCTGGAATGTGATGGTTGAGTTGTGGCCGAACTACGAGCAGTACCAATCGCGTACGCAGCGGGCGATCCCGGTAGTCATCCTGAGCCCAATGCCCGTGAACCAATGAGCCGGGCGCCTGTCCCAACGGGTTCGTCGTCGTATTGCCGAGACGAGAACACGCCCTGCGAAAATGGGGTCCCCGTGTTCTGGGAGGTTGTCGATGGTCGACGTTCCACCCGTCGGAGCGTCCACTAGTGAGGTGGACGGGATGAGCGGACGTGCGTTTGCCGGAGTGCGGGTGGTGGAGCTGGCGCAGTGGGTTTTCGTGCCCGTCGCGGGAGCCCTTCTTGCTGATTGGGGCGCCGATGTGATCCGGGTAGAACGCTTGGAGGGCGATCCCTATCGGGGTCTGGCCACGCAGGGCATCGGAACCGACCGAGACGGGGTGAATCTCTCACTGGCTCTGGCAAACCGCGGTAAGCGTTCTCATCGCGCTTGACGTCCAGAGTGAGCTGGGCCTGGCAGTCATGCACCAGCTATTGAATACCGCTGACGTCTTTCTCACCAGCTTGCGTCCCGGAGCACTCGATCGCCTGGGCCTCGACGCGGACTCCTTGTCGAGCCGTTATCCCCAGCTCGTGTACGCCCGGGGCCATGGCTACGGTGTTCGTGGTCCCGACGCAGACCATGCTGGCTACGACGCGTCGGCCTTCTGGGCCCGAGGTGGACTGGCTCATACGCTGACCCCGACGGAGCGTGACTACCCGATCAGCCAGCGGGGTGCGATGGGAGATCGCAACGGAGCTATGGCCTTGGCGTTTGGGATCGCGGGAGCACTGCTCGAACGGACACAAACCGGGTCAGGCTCCGTCGTCGACGTTTCACTGCTGGCCACCGCCATGTGGACGCTCTCGTCCGACCTCTTGGCCGAACTCGGCGGACAATCGGCGGGACCGGTTCAGGGTCGGGGCCCCCTTGTAAACCCATTGGTCGGGTCCTACCGAACCCTGGACGGTCGTCATATCCAACTGGTGTTTCTGCAGGGCGATCGTTACTGGACCGATTTTTGTCGGCTCATCGGCCGAGACGAGCTCATGACCGACCCTCGCTTCGCCACAATGGCTGCACGACGGGAAAATGGTCCAGCATGCGTGGCCCTTCTGGACGAGGAGTTCGGGCGACGAACCTTCGCAGAGTGGAAGGTGCTGCTGAAGAAGATTGATGCGCCCTGGGCGCCGGTGCAGTCGGTCTCGGAGATACTCGACGATCCACAGGTGGTGGCCAACGGCTACGTCGGAGACATCGAGGTAGACGGCAAGGTCGTGTACCGACTTCCGGCAGTGCCGGTGCAGTTCGACGGAAAGCCTCCCGAGCTGCGCCGGGCGCCGGAGCATGGAGAGCACTCCGAAGCCCTCCTCGTCGAGCTGGGCTACAGCTGGGAGGAGATCGGAAATCTCAAGGAGGCAGGGGTCCTACTGTGACGGATTCTGCTCGGCCGACGGTCGTCCCAGATGAGACTTCTGCGCCCTATTGGCGAGCGGCGGCCGAGCACAGGCTCGTCGTTGCTCAGTGCTCGGCTTGCGGAGCGTTCACTCATCCTCCCGACTCGGTGTGTCCGCACTGTGGCAGCACTCAGCCGGAGTTCGTCTTCACTCCTGTCAGCGGCCGAGGGGTGGTGAGGTCGTGGACCGTGATCCGCCGCTCGTTCCTCCCCGGATTTGACGTTCCATTCGTCCTGGTTGATGTGGAACTCGTCGAACAGGACGACCTCAGGCTCATTGGTCGGCTGCTCCTCGATCCGGAGATATCTCCGCAGGTCGGTGACGCAGTAACGGTTGCGTTTGAGGACATCCTGCCCGGCGTTGCGGTGCCGGCGTTTGCCCCCGAGGCGGGAAGTTGAGCCAGCGCTTTGCGGCCAGAAATCGCGTCTCGATCGTCGGCTATGCCCAGAGCCCTATCGTGAAACACGCGGCCAAGTCACTCGGCGCCCTCACGGTTGACACAGCCCGTGCGGCTATCCGCGATGCAGGACTCGACGCCGCCTCGGTGGATGGTTTCGTAACGGGAAGCCTCTTCCCGACCGCAGGCTCCCATACCGCCGAAGACGGAGTGAGTTTGGTCTCCGCGAATTGGTTGGCGCATCGCTTGGGTGTGAATCCTCGCTATGTCGCCGGATTCCAAGGCTTCGGCCAGATCCCCGGAGCTGTGTCGTTGGCTGTGAATGCCATCGTTAGTGGCGCAGCCGACTACGTCCTCATGCACCGTTCCCTTCACAATCCCCAGGGCAGCTATCACGAGAACACGATTCGGGAGGTGCGTGGTACCCAACAGTGGACTGCGCCCCAGGGATACTTCGGTCCTATCGCGATGATCGCTCTGCCGTACAACGAGTACCTGCAGCGCTACGGAGCGGAGAGGGACACGATGGCCGCCGTCGTCGTGGAGGCTCGCAAGAATGGCTCACGGATCCCGTGGTCCTACTGGCACGACCAGCCACTCACGAAGGAAGAATATATGTCGGCAGCGATGGTCAGCGACCCTATCTGTCGCTACGATTGCGACATCCCAGTTGATGGGGCAGCTGCCTTCGTCTTCACGTCGGCAGATCGAGCTCGGGACCTGCCTCATCTCCCCGTGTACGTGTCGGGTTACGCCACTGGCTCCCCGACGACTCACCGCCTCCCTCTTCACTGGCCACTCGACGACATCATGGGAGTTGGTGCAGAGACTGCCAGGCGCCTTTGGGAGAATGCTGGTGTTGGCCCCTGCGACGTCGACCTACCCCAGGTGTATGACGGCTTCGCTCCATTCGTCTACTTCTGGCTGGAGGCTCTCGGTCTGTGCCCAAAAGGAGAAGCACATCGCTTTGTTGAGGAAGGTGGAATAGACAGCGACCGAGCCGACGCCATCCCGGCCCTTTCGGGTGGTGGGGCCCTGGGAAATGGGCGTATGCACGGAGTGCCACAGATGCTCGAGTGCTACCTTCAGCTTTCCAAGCGGGCAGGGGAGCGTCAACGCGACCGCACCAACGTGGGGCTGGCCTGTCATTCGTCACCGCATTTCGGCGGTGCCGTTGTCTACAGCGCCGGCTGATGACCGGAGAGAGGCTCTGATGGCCTGGATTGAGCGCACGGTTGACCAGTCACCGGCAATGCAGCATTCGCGGAACAAGCGGATTGAGCAGGCTCAAGAGATCATCGACGCAGCCCGACGTCTCATTGCCGTCAAAGGGTCGACCTTCACACTGCAAGAGTTGGTGAAGGAGGCGGGTGTGGCTCTCAAGACGTTCTATCGGTACTTCGATGGGAAGGACCAGTTGTTGCTGGCCGTCATCGAGGCGATGATCAGCGATTTCTGTCGAAAATACGAAGAGCAAGGGCGAGCCTATTCTGACCCGATTGACCGCCTACGTTTCTACATCACGACCGCGGCGGATTCCGCATCTCTCGCCGACGAAGACGTCGGAGGAGCCCGATTTGTAACAGCTGAGCATTGGCGACTGCATAGACTTCATCCCGAGGAGTTGGCACAGGCGACGATGCCGTTTACGGAGTTGATTCTGCGCGAGATCAAAGCCGGCGCAGAGTCGGGAAAGCTGAAGCCGGGCGACCCGGAGAGTGACGCATGGTTGATCAACCAGCTCGTCACTTCCGTGTTTCACCACTACGCATTCGCGCCGGACGACGCATCCCGTCATGGCATTTCCGACC
Organism: uncultured Acidimicrobiaceae bacterium; assembly: GCA_963769775.1. Taxonomy (GTDB): domain Bacteria; phylum Actinomycetota; class Acidimicrobiia; order Acidimicrobiales; family RAAP-2; genus Bog-756. Next base: position 20,684 of record CAVYNC010000012.1, read on the forward strand.
GCGTCTGGGAATTTTGCTTCGCGGCCCTAGGCGGCCAGCCGGAACAGAGTGATAGGCGCCGTTGGATTCTGGGCCGGCGGTGAGCATGTGCGATCGGTGCTCCAGGTTTCGGTCAGTATTTACACCACATCTCGAAGTTCGTAGTCCGAGTCAACAGAGAACCACGATGGAGGAACCATGCATGTGAAGCGGAAACAGCGGACAGCGATACTGGCGGGCCCGGTGATCCTGGCAGTCGCCCTGGTCGCGAGCGGGTGCAGCTCGAACTCCGCCTCGTCGACGACAACGTCACCGACATCGGCGTCGTCGCCGTCCGGCGCTCCGCTCACGATCGCCTACATCACGTCGCTCACCGGCCCTGGCGCCTCCGAGGACGCTACGTCGCCTGCCGGTTTCGAGGCCCGGATCGACATGCAGAACGCTGAGGGCGGGGTGAACGGGCACAAGCTGGTCCCAATGGTCATCGACGACCAGACCAGCCCGTCGGAGATCGCCACCGGCGTGCAGAGCGCCATCTCCCAGGGTGTCATCGGCATCGTCTCCCAGAGCCCGTTGTTCTTTCTCGCGGCCAAGTACCCCCAGCAGGCGGGGGTGCCCGTCACTGGCTCTTACAGCGACGGGCCCGAATGGGGCCAGCAGCCCTACACCAACATGTTCGCGGCGGACAACGGGAGCGTTAACCCGAGTTACCCTGTCAACACCCAGATCGGCGACTTCGTGAAGTCACACGGCGGGTCGGTGCTCGGCTCCTACGGGTACAGCATCTCGCCTTCCTCCAGCCGGGCGGCCATCTCCACGGCCGATTCGTTCACCCATGCGGGGGGCAAGGTCGGGGTGCTGGACACCACCCTCCCTTTCGGTAGTGTCGACTTCACGAGCGCGGCTCTTGTCGCCAAGCAGAACAACATCAACGCCATGGTGCCTGCGCTCGACAACAACTCTAACTATGCGCTGGCCACGGCGCTGAAGCAGGAAGGGATCAAGCTCAAGGCCGCATTGTTCCCCACCGGCTACCAGCCCGACGTGATCCACTCGCCGGCGTGGAGCACCCTTCAGGGCGACTACTTCATGTCCCTCTTCCGTCCGTGGCTGCTCCCCAACGCCGGGACCATGCAGATGCAGGCGGCGATGGAAAAGTACGCCCACTTCACCACCACCCAGTTCCCGAGCTTCAGCCAGTATGAGGCGTGGGCCGGTGCGGACCTCATGATCGCCGGCCTCGAGAAGGCGGGGAACTCCCCGACGCGAGCGTCGACGATCACTGCCCTCAGGGGCATCACCTCCTATAACGCCGGTGGACTACTTCCCACGTCGTTTGACTACAGCACCAACTTCGGCAAGAACCCCGCGGAGACCTGCGCATGGGTAGTGCAGGCCGAGGCGAACGGGTTCACGCCCCTCTCCGCGACGCCATATTGCGGGACGGACCTTCCGCATACGTCAACGGCGAGCTCGTCCTAGGAGGTGGAGCGAGGTCTCGTCGGGCCGCCGGCCTGAACGGCCGATCACCCAAAGTCCAGCTGACTCAACAGACAAGAAAGCCAAGAGCTGCGCGCATTCCAGGCTGCTCGGAGGTCCGTTTCAGGGGTTCGAACATCACCGTTTGCCTCGGTTGGCGAACGGAAGGAGAAAATCCACATCTACCAGGGAAACGTTGTAGTTCGCACAACGGAGTGGAGGGGATGGGACTATGTTCGAACCCTTCCGGGGAACGCCGGCGCCTATCGGTTGCAGGTCCGACCTGGCACAACGCGTCGCGCCGGTTCGAATGGGATCTCCCTATTCTGACGGTTGATGGGTTGCATGGCCATTTGCGCCAGCTGGGACTGACTTTGCTGGACGCTACCGAGTGCCGTCGTGACCTCCAGGCTCGACGCTGTCGAGATAGCGGTGGACTAGTGCCAACGTCTCCGCGTGGCCAATGGTGAGGCCGAGCGCTTCCTCTAGGACGAGGGTCCGTGACACATACGAGAGCAGGGCACTAAGCGCCACTGGCGGCACGTCTGGAACGCGACCTGCGAGCGACTCCGCGATGATCCGCACTTCAGCTTCGCGGAATCGCCTCGCGTGTGCTGCGATCTCACCCCGGATCGTCTTGCGATGGTTGGCTAGCGCAACGAATTCGATCGTCACGGCTGCGCCATCTCGATGGCTGCCCCGCTCCCATAGCGCGTGTAGCGGACACGCTGAGGCTGCGATTTCTCGAAGCGACTCCAGTTCGCGCTCGGCATTTCGACGCAACATCGCGAGAAATAGATCGTCCAACGTGCGGAAGTAGTAGTGGATGAGTGCGGGTGCCACGCCCGCTTCACGAGCGACGCGCCGGACGCCCACCGCGGCGTAACCCTCGGAAATCATCAACTGCTCGGCGAGGTCGAGCAGAACGGAACGAGTGGGCGAGTTCTCGGCGCCCATGCGACGCACGCTCATGGGTGGGTGCTCGCTGACTCAGCGTGTACCCCGAGGACTATGCTAAACACTTGTTCAGCATAGTCGACGAACGGAGAACCCCATGGCAGGAAAGCTCGAGGGTAAGGTCGCTTTCATCACCGGTATCGCCCAGGGACAGGGACGAGCCCACGCTGTTCGGTTGGCCGACGACGGCGCCGACATCATCGGCGTGGACAGCTGCGAGCAGTTCGAGACCGTGCCCTACCCCCTGCCGTCCGAGGAGGATTTGCAACAGACCGTCAAGGAGGTGCAGGCGCGAGGCCGCCGGATCGTGGCACGCAAGGCCGATGTACGCGACCTGGACGCGCTGCAGCAGGCATACGATGCAGGTGTCGCCGAACTGGGTGCGGTGACGATTGTCGTCGCGAATGCTGGCATCGGCCCAGGTGGAATGACCCCGCCTGACCAGCAGTGGGACGACGTGCTCGCGATCAACCTCAAGGGTGTATGGAACACGCTTCGCGTCACCCTGGAGCCCATGATCGAAAACGGCAAGGGCGGCTCGATCATTCTGACCAGCTCCACCGGCGGCCTGATTGGCAACTCGGTGAACTGGCCCGGCATGATCGCCTACACCGCCGCCAAGCACGGCGTGATTGGTCTACTGCACAGCTATGCGAACATCGCGGCACCGCACTTCATCCGGGTCAACAGCGTCGCTCCCACCACGGTGGAAACGCCAATGACGACCGGACTCGAAGATGTGGTCAAGGAGATGCCGGAACTCATGAGCACGCTGACGAACGCGATGCCGGTGTTCAAAGTCGAGCCGATTGACGTCGCCAACGCCGTTGCCTGGCTCGCCTCGGACGAGTCGCGCTACGTCACCGGAACGGTGGTGCCCGTTGATGCCGGCATGATCGTGAAGCATTGACCGACATGCAGGTCGCAGCGGCGAGTCGCCCGTGGCTCGAATCGAGGACCTGATGCGAGAACTGACCGGGCCTGGCAAATCCTTGGACGATGGCAACCAACCGGGACACGCCAGGCGCGGACTCATCGCAACCCGCCGACCCCCTCCACGGCGACAGAGCGTGACGGCGAAGCTGATCAACAATCTGACGGTCACGATTTCACGCCCGAGCTTGACCGTCCGACAATTGGCGACCTCGGCCTGCTCTCGCAGATCTTCACGGCCCATCGTGCAGATGTTCACTCGCCGCACCCGGGAGTCCAGCCGCAGTACATCAGCGGAAAGCCAAGAATCGCAGTACCTGAAGGCATCTCGCTTCTCCAGCTCGGAGAAGCTTGGCGAAAGGATGAAGAACATTGAGCGACACCATCGACATTGATCGGGCAGTTGAAGGCCATGGCTCGAGGGTCATTGCGGTCTTTAACCCGTCCTCCGAGGAGCAGATCGGGGAGATCGTAGACTCCGACAAGTCGACCGTCGACGCGGCGGTCAAAAGGGCTCGCGAGACCTTCGATTCGGGCGTCTGGCGCAAGCTGCCGGCCAAGCGCCGCGCCGAAGTACTCTTCAATGCTGCGGAGATCATAAAGAGGCGCACTGATGAGCTGGCCGAAATCGAGGCCCGCGACAACGGTATGAACGCGGGAGCTGCCCGCCACATCATCAATGTGTCACTCGAAATGCTGGTGTACTACGCCGGCTGGGTTGGGAAGATTCACGGTGAGTCGGCCAACCTCGTGTCGGACGGTCTCCTCGGCGAGTACGAGACTTTTCACACCTATACCCAGCTAGAGCCGATCGGTGTCGTCGGTCTCATCGTTCCCTGGAATGGGCCATTCTTTGTCGCGATGCTCAAGGTCGCGCCAGCGCTCGCTGCGGGCTGCAGCGCTGTGCTCAAGCCCGCCGAGGAGACACCGCTGACCGCGCTGAAGTTGGAGGAGATCTTCCGCGAGGCGGGCCTGCCCGATGGCGTCCTGAACGTCGTCACTGGCTACGGAGAGACCACTGGGGCAGCGCTCACTGCGCACCCCGACGTCGACATGGTGTCGTTTACCGGGTCTACGGAGGTCGGGCGGCTGATTGTCCAGGCGGCCGCTGGAAACCTCAAGAAGGTCGCACTGGAATTGGGTGGCAAATCACCGCTCATCATGTTCGACGACGCCAACCTCGACAAGGCGATCACCGGAGCCGGAATGGGCCTGCTCGCCGGCTCGGGACAGAACTGCTGCTGTACCTCACGCATCTACGTCCAGCACGGCATCTACGATCAAGTCGTAGAGGGCTTAGCCGCCTTCGCCCAGATGCTGCCCATGGGGGGTAGCGACGAGCCCAAGTCGGTCCTCGGACCGCTGATCAGCGCAAAACGGCCGCGCCCGCGTTGCCGGCATCGTGGACGAAGGCGTGGCCAGTGGCGCTCAGGTGATCACGGGTGGCAAGCCGATGGACCGGAAGGGCTACTTCTACGAGGCGACGATCGTCACCAACACGACACCCGATATGCGGCTCATCACGGACGAGATCTTCGGGCCGGTCGGATCTGTGATCCCTTTCAACGACGAGGACGAGGTGATCGCCGCAGCGAACGCCACGCATTACGGGTTGGCCGCCACTGTCTGGACGGAGAACATCGGCCGAGCCCATCGGGTGGTGGATGAGCTGCGAGCGGGTCAGGTATGGGTCAACTCCGCGCTTGCGTCCGACCCCTCGATGCCGATCTGCGGTCAGAAGCAATCGGGTTGGGGCGGGGAACGGGGCAAGATGGGCATCCTGTCGTTCTTGAACACGAAGGCGGTCTACATCGCCCAGTGAGCCCTTGCATCGAGCCTCGTCTAAGCGAGTTGCTCGACTTGAGCGGTGCTGTCGAGCGGCGGCATGCGCACGACGGCCAGCACAGCTCGAAGACTTCGACCAGGGAGCCTGACCCGCTCGACTGGACAGCTGGCCTGATTTTGACGTTCTCCAAGGTCAGGGAGGGGTTCGAACGTCGGCATTTGCCTCGGTTGGAGAACTCGGCGCAACATGCATTTTGACCTGGGAAAACGTTGTTATTCCGACAACACCGTGGAGGTTATGGGACTATGTTCGAACCCCTAACGAAGCCCCTCCATCGGCGCAAGGCTGCGTAGGTCTCCCAGACACGAAACCCGGTCTGCATCCGCCTACCTCGGCGCCCACGAGGGGGGCGTGATCTTTGAAAATTAGTCGTCTCCTATCAGCCGGTGCGCCTCAAGCACGGCTGGCGCCGCACATGGCAAGGGTCCGGATGTCAGGCCAGAAAGTCGAAGGGCGCGGTAGAAAGTGTTCAATGCGACGGGGCTCCCGGTCCAGTGCCCTCGACCGCTTCAGCTCCCGACATTCGCACGGTGCTTCGGAGCGCCCAGGCCAAGCGGATGACATTGTCGGCGAATCCGATCACTGGGAGGAAGTCGGGGATCAGATTAATGGGTTGGATGTTGTAGACGAGGGCAATTCTCAATCGCCATCGCACCGACCTGGGTAGCGATCGGTCTCGGTACAGGGCGGCGGTGAGTCTGAGGGAGTCGGGGAAGACACGGGCCAGTTCACCGATCGATTGCCCCGGTGACCGCAGTGCGAAGAGGAGCCCTCCAAGAACTACGGCGGACACGAGGAGTGCGATCCCGAAGGCCGTAAGTATGTCGATGATCACTGGACCAGAGCCCGACTATGTCGACCAGACTTGCGGGGTTCGAGTGGCGTCAATCGGACGATCACTTCGAGCACCGCCGGTTTCTCACCTTCGCGATCGCTCTATGGGCCATGCCGTGGTGCTCGGCGCTTCTCGGCGGAAAGTCGGAGCGCCTTTTCTTCGAAGAGCGACGGACTGTTTCTTGAAGGGCAATCGGGGCGAGCACTACGTCAGATACCTCACATGAACCCGATCGATTAGGCCGTTGAACCGGAACGGTGCCTTGTCGTAGTAGTCGAGCGAGACGGGCGATCCAAGTGCGACGCCGATGTCCAGGCACTCGTTGGCGCTGAACGCAATGGGGCACGTGACCGGGACGGTGCCTTCGGCAACCACATCTGCCGTTCACCTTCATCGTCACGTCGAGCGGGCCACGCGGCACCGGCTGATCGTGGTTTGTCTCGATCTCGATCGACACCCTCCCGGTGGGCAGGGGTTCCTGCGAGACGAATCTTCGTGCGCTCGATCTCGAAGAGGTTGTACTCATAACAGAGGATGCCGTCCTCAATGAACAGGGTCACTCCGCCCGGGAAGCCGCCCAACTTGTAGAGCACCCCGTTAGCGTCAGCGGGAATGTCCGCATCGATGCTCACGATGTTGGGCTTGGTGCCCAGGGCCGGGGCGGAGAACTCCGGAATGCGGACGGTGTCGCCGAAGAAGGTCCACTCGGTGTACGGAGGTGCGGGTCGGAGGTCAGGACGAAACAACGGGATATACAACGCTCCACCGATCGGTAGCGCGCCATTCTTCGCAGCTTCGATGAGGAAGAGCTCTTTCAGATGCTCGAGCAGTTCAGGCTCCTCGGCGGCAAGGTCGTTGGCCTGGCTCCAGTCCTCTTCGAGGTTGTAGAGCTCCCAGGTGTCCTTGTCTGGTGTCCACTCGAAGATGCCCGGTGGCACGCCCCGGACCCAGGGAACCCGTGGTCCGAACGCCGAGGCCATCCAGCCCTTGTGGTAGATGCCTCGACAGCCCAGGATCTCGAAGTATTGCGTTTCCAGACGTTCTTCGGCAGTCGGGTCGTCGAAGCTGTAGGCAAAGCTGACCCCGTCGATCGAGTCCTGCTGGATCCCGTTGACCTCCGAGGGCGGGGTGATGCCGAGGATCTCGTAGATAGTCGGCACGACGTCGTTGCAGTGGTGGAACTGCGGTCGCGGTGTGGGATCGGGCTTGATCTTCGCGGGCCATCGAATGGCCATCGGGTTGCGGGTGCCACCGAAGTACCCGGCGAGGATCATCGTGCCCTTGTAGGGCGTACTTCCCGCCCAGGCCCAGCCCGAGTGATAGATCGGGTCGCTCTTGGGGCCGCCGAGCACGTCCAGACCGCCCAGTTCGTCGAGGGCCTTCATCTGCTGCTCGATGGTGGTGACGATGCCGTTGTGCGCCACCAGCTCACTGATGGTCCCCTCCTGGCCTTGGGCCGAGGTGCCGTTGTCACCCCAGATATAGAAGATCAGGGTGTTGTCGCCGTACCCAAGGGCCTCGATCTCGTCGACGATGCGCCCAGCCTCGTGGTCGCCATGTTCGCCATAAGCGGCACACACCTCCATCAGACGGCTCTGGAAGGGCCGTTCGTTCTCGGGCACGCTCTCCCAGGACGCCATCTGCTCGTGGCGCTCGGTCAGCTGGGTCTCGGGAGGGATCCACCCCTTCTCCTTGGCCCGCTCGAAGACGCGCTCCCGGTAGGCGTCCCAGCCGTCGTCGAACTTGCCCCGGTACTTATCGATGTACTCCTTGGGAGCGTGGTGGGGACCGTGGATGGCGCCACTGGCCCAGTACATGAAAAACGGCCGGTCGGGGGCCATGGCCTTGTGCTTGTGGAGCCAGCTGATGGCATCGTCGGCGAGGTCCTCGTTCAGGATGTAGCCCTCTTCTGGACCCTTGGGCGGCGGCACGAAGGTGGTGTTGCGGACGAGATTCGGCTCGAACTGCGAGGTCTCCCCGGCGAGGAACCCGTAGAAGTACTCGAAACCCAGGTTGGTGGGCCAGTTCTCGAACGGACCCGTCGGCCCGGCCTCGATGGCCGGTGTGTTGTGCCACTTGCCCCAGGCGCCGGTGGCGTAGCCGTAGTCCTTCAGCACCTCGGAGACCAGCGCACTGCTCTTGGGAATCCGGCCCGAGAAAGCGTCCCAGTCATTGGCGAACTCGGTGATGACCCCGGTGCAGACGCGGTGATGGTTGCGACCGGTCAGCAGCGATGCCCGTGTCGGCGAGCACAGGGCTGTGGTGTGGAAGCGGTTGTAGCCGATCCCCTCTCCGAGGATGCGATCGAGAGTCGGGGTGTTGATCTCTCCCCCGAAGGTCGTCGGCTGGCCGGGACCGGCGTCGTCCATGAGCACGATGAGGATGTTCGGCGCATCGTCGCCCAGTCGGCGCGGCGTCACGCGGGTTCGTAGACGGACTCCTGCATCGTGAGGCTGACCTTGCCGGCCATCGGCGTCGGGGGGAAGGGGAGCGAGTCCTGTCGCTCCAGCTTGGTTCCTGAATCAGCCATACCAACCTCCGAATCGAAGCTGTGCCCGAAAGGCAGCGAACATATGTCACGTACTCGGCCGGACGGTGATCCCGTGAGGGAGGCACCGTTCGAGCCAGCGGCACACTCCGACTCGGTCTGCCGTGGCCGAGGGTAGCGGGATCCAATCCCGAGTTCCAGAGGCTGGCAGATCTGCTGGTCTTACGGTCGGGGAGGCATCCACGCGGCTCCCCTGCAGTGACATTTGATCCCGAACCGGGCTGTAGGCGTACGCTCCATTGGCCGTCGGTTCCTTTCCCGAGTCGGTCGGGGTCCGGCGAGAACCGCAACGACGCCACAGCGGAGGAGGCATCTCATGGACCACACGTCGGTTGACATCTACTGGGTGATCGACGTGTTCCTGCTGCTGTTGATCGGAGTCGGACCGAAGATTGCTCTGGTCCCATTCCTGGAGATCACGGCCCCGCTCGACGACAAGACCAAGGCGGCCATCGTTCGCAAGATGCTCGTGACCGCGGGCGTGGTCGCCCTCCTGTTGATCGGGCTGGGCGAATTGCTGGCTCGACTGCTTCACTTCTCGACGGGCTCGCTGTCTGTGGCTGGCGGCCTCATTCTGGTGATTATCGCCATCTCGATGGTGCTCGGGTCGGGCGAGCCGAAGGACGGTTCGGCCATCGAGGGGCGGGATCCACTTCGGGCGGCCACGTTCCCACTCGCCGTCCCCTACCTCCTGAACCCTGCAGGTATCGTGACACTGGTGACCCTCTCCGCCGAGGCGGACTCTCTCTCGGTGTTCGGCCTGGTGCTGGTCTTGCTCGCTGTCATCCTGGCACTGGATGTCGCCGTATTCCGGTGGGCCAACCGAGTGAGCGACCATCTCGATGAGAGCCGCATGTTGGTGACCGAGAAGGTCTTCGGCATCCTCCTCGCTGCGCTCGCCGTGCAGCTCATCTTGGATGGCCTTCACAGCGTGGGGGTCATTCACCTAGCCCCTCACTGACCGAAACCGTAAGTTTCTGCTGTCCGACGACTGGCTTCAGTGGGCTTACACTTCGGCGATGTCGGCACATTGCTGCGTCCCTAGTCGTGACAAGTCGGCTAGCACACCGATCGGGATCGATTCGGAAGTTACATCCAGTTCCTCCGGATCCGAACCACGGTCGCTGGTCACCATTGCGGGCGGCATGTTCCGAATGGGTGACGACTCAAGCTGGGCTTATCAGGGCGACGGCGAGGCGCCTGTGCACGAAGTGACCTTGCCGGAATTCCGAATCGACCGCTACGCCGTCACCAACCGGCAGTTCGGTGAATTCGTAAGCGACAGCGGCTGGACGACCGACGCCGAGAAATACTCGTGGTCGTTCGTCTTTTTCGGCCTCCTCCCCGACGAGTTCCCGCTTACCCGGGGAGTGGAAAATGCACCGTGGTGGCGCCAGGTTATGGGTGCCGACTGGCGGCATCCCGAAGGGCCGCAGTCGACCGTAGAAGATCGCCAGGATCATCCCGTGGTGCACGTCTCGTGGAACGACGCCTGCGCCTACTGCGCTTGGTCGGGGACGAGATTGCCCACTGAGGCAGAGTGGGAGTTTGCGGCCCGTGGCGGTCTGGACGGCCAACCGTTCCCTTGGGGTGAGCAGCTCGAACTCGGAGGTGTCCACCGGATGAATGTTTTCCAGGGAGACTTCCCCAGCAACAACACAGCAGCAGACGGCTACCTCGGAACCGCACCGGTTGACGCTTTCGGGGCGAACGGATACGGACTGCACAACATGTGCGGCAACACGTGGGAGTGGTGTAACGACTGGCTTGACGTCGATTACTACGGTGAATCCCCGGCCACATCACCAACGGGTCCCTTCAGCAGGTGAATTCCGAGTGCAGCGAGGTGGGTCCTACCTTTGCCATGCCTCCTACTGCCGCCGCTACCGCGTATCGGCCCGGTTCGGGAGCGAGCCCGACAGCTCGAGTGGCAATGTTGGATTCCGGGTGGCCGCCGATCGGTCGGACACCTGAGGTCGATGAGCAGGCAGCCCATGGATGGTGCCTGAGCCGCCCATACTGGCCGGCCCTACGGCTGTCCTGCTCTGGACGTTCTCCCAGGTCAGGCAGGGGTTCGAACATCGCCATTTGCCTTCATTAGCAAAAGCCGATGAAATACATCTTCTGACCTGGGAAAACGTTGTCATTCTGACAACGACGTGGAGGTTATGGGACTCAACCCCTTTTGGCCCGTTGACCTGGGGAAATGTGACACGAAAGTTAGAAGTAGACCGGAATTCGGGAGCTCGAGGCAGGTGACACTGCCAGTCGCAGTCAGCTAGCCAAAATGGCGTCGGGACTGGGTCGAACGCCATCAATCGCGATCGCCGCGATCGATCGGAGTCGGCGAGCTCTGAAAGGCCTCGGGCCAGTAGGGAAACGGGTAACCCGCATCCCTACCCGACTGCCTTCGCTGGCAAGTCCATGTGTCAGGATGCAGGTCCCTTGAGTCTTTCGACAAGCGGAACCCAATGCGACTGCTCTACCTGGACATTGACACGCTGCGCTCGGACCACCTCGGCTGCTACGGGTACCACCGGGACACGACCCCGAACATCGATGCCTTGGCTTCAGACGGAGTCCGCTTCGCCAACGTGTATGCCTCGGACGTGCCGTGCCTGCCGAGTCGCGCCGCGCTCATGTCGGGATCGTTCGGCATCCGAAATGGCGTGGTCAATCACGGCGGAACCGGTGCCGAACTCCGCCACGAAGGTGCAGGGCGCTCGTTCGTGAGCCGGTACTCCTTAGAGTCCTGGGCTGGCACGTTCTACTGGAACGGCTGGCAGACGGCCTCGATCTCGAGTTTCCCGTTCCGACACTCGGCGACCTGGTGGAACTACGGGTTCATGGAGGCCATGAACCTCATGCGGGGCATGGGAGCCGAGCGAGCCGACGAGGTGTTGCCCGTTGCGCTCGACTGGTTGGAGCGTCGCGGACGGGCGGACGACTGGTTCCTCCACGTTCACCTCTGGGACCCGCATACTCCCTACAACACGCCGGATGACTATGGGAACCCCTTCGCATCCGAGGACGCGCCTAGCTGGCACACCGAAGACGTACGAGCGCGCAACTGGTGGCTGTCCGGTCCCCATTCGGCGCAGGAACCGTGGGGATTCACCCCCGACGAGTGGGGCGAGCTGCCGCCACGCCAGCCCTGGGATGCAAGTTCGATGGACGCGGTCAAAGCCATCTTCGACGGTTACGACGTAGGTGTACGGTACGCGGACGACGCAGTCGGCACCTTGTTGAACAAGCTTGATGAGCTGGGCGTCCTCGACGAGACTGCGGTGTTCATCGGCAGCGACCATGGCGAGGCACTCGGGGAGCTCGGCGTGTACGCCGATCACCAGGCGGCCGACGAGGCAACCTGTCACATTCCCGCAATCATACGGTGGCCGGGGGTGTCACCAAGGATTCACGAAGGGCTGCAGTATCACCTCGACGTCGCTGCCACGGTTCTTGCTCTTGCTGGATTGCGGGTACCGAGGAGCTGGGACGGGACCCCGGTCGATCTCGACGGTGGCGTCGGGAGAGGCCACCTCGTTCTGTCACAGGGAGCATGGTCGTGCCAGCGGGGCGTCCGCTTCGGCGACCACCTCTACCTGCGGACCTGGCACGACGGGTATCACGGGCACTGGGCCAACGAGATGCTGTTCGATCTGGCTCTGGACGCGCACGAAACCAACGACATCCGGGCGATGGACTCCGCGGCCTCGCAGACGGGAGCATCCCTCCTGGACGAGTGGACCTCGCTCCAGCTCGACCGGACCGGACTCGAGGACCCCATGGATGTCGTGCGAGCCGAAGGGGGGCCCTTCCACGTCCGCAAGCATCTCGGGCCATACATAGAGCGCCTGCGAGCAACGGGGCGTGACCAATGGGCTCAGGTCCTCCTCGAGCGGCACGCTGATGAGCTCTAACTGCACGATCAGTGAGTGCCCGGACATCCCTGCCGATGTCGTGTCACCATCCCTGGCACCCGCGGCGATGCTGAACACCTGTTCGAAGTCGACCTCTACTCCTGCGACCAGTCGATAGGCCTGAAAAGCGGACCACCACGAAGGACAGCAGATATGACTCACACTCCACGAGGCCGACGAAACGGCCGGCCAGCTTCGCATCACCTAAGAGTGACGCTTGCCTGTGGGGTCCTCGGGGTCACACTGGTCGCTTGCACGTCAACGACCAGCCAGCCGACCGCCACCACCAACGGGTCGGGGGGTGGGTCCGTGTCGCATCGATCGACCGTTCCGTCCTCGGCGTTCTCCGACACCACGGGATTGACCGCCACGACGGTCAGGATCGGAAACGTGTCCACGCTCTCGCTCGGTCTGTTCAAAGGGGCGTTGGTCGGGACTGAGGCGTACGCCGCGTACGTGAACTCCCGGGGTGGGATCGACGGGCGCAAGCTGGTCGTCGACTCATACGACGACGGGTTCACTGGCGCACTCAACAAACAGTCCACAACTGAGGCCGCGCAGCGGGACTTTGCGCTGGTCGGAGGGTTCTCCCTCGAGGACAGCTTCGGCGGCACCGTGCTGGCTGCCAATCCGGACGTTCCCAACGTGACCAACCCGTTGGACCATGCCACGGCGTTCCTGCCGAACACCGTCGGTCCTCAGGTGTCCAATGGTGGGTGGGGCACCGGCGGGTTGGAGTACTTCAAGCAGAAGTACCCCGTCGGGGCCGACGCGGTCGGGGACCTCATCGCCAACCAACCCTCGGCGCTCGCCAGCTGGCGGATCGAGAAAGGGGCGATGGAGCATGTCGGCCTCCACGTCGTCTACGACCAGCAGTACGCCATCACGCAGTCGGACTTCAACGCGAATGCGATCGCCATGCGAAATGCCGGCGTAAAGATGCTGTTCATAGACCAGATGCCGGAGAACTATGCGGCGTCGGTGTTCCGGGCCCTGGACCTACAGAACTTCCACCCGATCGTGATCCTCGGAACCTCGGCCTACAGCGAGGCGTTGATCCCGAATTCGGGAGGGATGGCTGCAGTCGATGGGTCCTACATGACCTTGAACTCGGCTCTCTTCCTGGGTGAGGACGCCGCCGGGCTGCCCGCCGTGTCCACCTTCCTTTCGTGGGTGCACAAGGCGGCCCCGGGGTTCACTCCCGATCTGTTCACGCTCTACGGATGGACCTCAGCGGAACTGTTCGCCCAGGCGCTCGCGTCGGCTGGTCCGCACCCCACCCGCGGGTCCCTACTCCGAGCGCTGCACGGGATCACCTCGTTCAACGCCGACGGGATTATCGTGACCTCGCATCCATCGTCCAAGTCCGCAAGCAACTGCTTCTTGCTCGCACGGGTCGAGAATGGCAGGTTCCAGCGGCTCGACGACCCTCCGATCTCCGGTAGCACTGGTGGGTACATCTGCGCGGGTGGGGTGTACTTTCCGAAGTCGTGAGCTCAGTGACTGTTCGTCGACGGCGCGCACTTTCCGCACGGTTATGGCCAAGCCGGCCCGTCGCCGGAGCGGTACCTTCGCGCTCAGGCGGAGTGGCCCGGCGCCTGACTGACCACGCGGTGTGCCTGTTCGCGGACGCCGGCCAGCGCGTCGATACGTGGTTGAGCCGCTTCGCCGGCCATGGGAGGTAGTGAGAATCCCGTGTACATGACGCGACGCTCCCGATCCACCGGGGGATGACTCATGTGCATTGTGCAGGACGTATGGACGGTCACGTCGCCGGTGGCGGTGGGGAGGTCGACCAACGGGAGCCCCCAGCTCGGTCGGGCGAAAGCCGGCTGCACGAGGGCGCGGTTGGACCCAGCCACGACGGCGAGCTGACCCGAGCGATCGTCGGCGCCGGTCACCGAAATGCCCACGGTCAGCCCGCAGCACTGGTAGGAATGGCGACCGAGGCTGCAATCCTTGTGCCAGGGCACGTCGGAGATCCCCTCGACCACACCGACGGGTTTGACGAGCGCCTCGATCCGGTTGCCCTCATTGCGCGCCGAGTGACCGTCGCTGGTCAATCGACTGATCCCGAGGAGGCGGTCGTCGGCGAGCAGTTCGGTGGTCGTCGCGCTGTGTTCGTCGAACCACTGCAACCGCACTGCCCGGTTGTCCCCGGCCGCGGTGCGCGCCCACCACGAACGGCCGTCGTCAGGGTGGTAGCTGGGTGTCGCTGCGTCGATGTCGGCGGACACCTGGGCCATCTCGCCCTGGGTGAACACCCCCCGGAGGTGGAGGTAGCCCGCTTCGGCCAGGAAGTGGGCCATTTCCTCCGGATCGTCGCCCACCGCAAATGACGCGTGTAGGTCGAGCGGATCGCCTCTACGGTCTCTGAACTCGACGGAACCTGCTGTATGTACCGCGACACCGTCGATCAGGGACCGCAGGACGACCCACCAGTTGAGGAAGTCGATGAGGGATCCCCGTTCCATGTCGAGAGTTCCAGCGGTGAGGAAGGTCATCGGTGTGCGCAGGTCGTGCACGATGTCCATCAGTTCCTCGGCGTCCATGCGTACGAGGGCAGCTCCGTCGTCGCCGGGTCTGATGCGGATCTCCCCCGGATCGACTGCCATGGTCCACGCCCCGGCCGCCGTATCGATAGTGATGGGCCGGACGCCCAACTCGCTCGCCCCAGGAATGGCGAGATCCCCACGCGACGCTGCCAGCGCGGGGAGCCGGTAATCGAAGAACTCCGCGGCGTCGACAGGGGTGACGTCGTCGTCTGAGCGAGTGCGAACATCGAGACTCACCATCTCCTGAAGGTACCTCCTGTGGCGGTGTGAGTCCTCGCTGCCCGTCACTCCGTGCCGAATCGTCACCGGGACATGCGGACTTGAGGGATCCTGGCCTTGAGGGCCACGAACCAGGCGGTCGAGGCCGCCTCGTGACAGGAACGAAGCGGTGCGCTGAACGTCATTCAGGGGACCCCTCCTGGGAAGCCAGATGGCCGGCTACCTCCTCTATCGTGGGCTCGAGCGCCCCTTCGACGGACGGGGTCACGCCGACCGCCATCGCCGGGGGATGGCCACGGGTCACCAGTGTCACGATGCCGGCCAGGACCAGTGCGAGGCCGAGGACGGCGAACGTCGTGCCCACCGGTCCCTGACCGAGCCGTTCGGCGAAGAGGCAGAGCCCGAGGATCACACTGCCGACCAGGTTGGCTGCATTTCCCGCCGCCAGTGCGGGCGCCAGCACACCCACTCGCAGCGAACGCTGTTGGTACACGAAGGTGGCGGCAACTGCACCGATCAGCGCGTACAGCTGCCATGTGCCGAACACACGGGCCTGGCCGCCGTGGGCATGGGTGAGGGCCTTCGCCATCCCAGACTGGACTGCGACCGAGAAGCCACCGGCCGCGCCCAGGAGCGCCGCGGTGACCGGTCGGCTCGTTCGTCGGGCAGCCAGATCGAGCACCGCGAGCAGGGTCGCAGCTATTACCAGGCAGATGGCCCACGACTCCGGAGCGACGGTGTTCGTGCCCCCCGTCGGATCGCCGCCGAGTAGGAAGAGGATCAGCCCGACCAGCGTCATCGAGGCCCCGACCACATCCCAGCGTCCGTATCGCTGGGCGGTGAGCCACACTCCGATCGGCAGGGCGAAGACGAAGCTCGAGATCACGATGGCCTGGACGACGACGAGTGATCCGATCGACAGAGCAATGATCTGCAACGCGAACCCTGCTCCCGACAGCAGGCCGCCGAGCAGCCACACCGGATGGCGGAAGAGTTGAACGATGAACGTGAGCCCCTTGCTGGACTGCGGCGCCTTCAGCGTCCCCCGCTGCTGCAGCACGAGGCCGAACGCGAAGAGGAGTGAGGCCAGGAATGCCAACAGCACCGCCATGGTCGCGTTCCACCTCTCTGCCCGCTCACGACTGCCTGGCGAGGGACGACTGCCCGCACCACCGGTTCACAGCTGAGCGATTGGCCCCGCCCATTGTGCACACTGATGTCACGGGGGTTCGAACATCGAACGCGCCTTGGTCGGCAAATGCCAACCAAATATGGCCTCTGACGAGGGAAAACGTTGTAAATCCGACAACGAGTGGAGGTTATGGGACTATGTTCGAACCCCTCCTGGCCCGCTGACCTGGGGTTATGTGGCTCGAACGCGTGAGCACGGGCGAAATCTGGGCGCTCAAGAGCTTGCCGCCAGGGGTGGTCAGGCAAATGATGGGACTATGTTCGAACCCCCTCCAAAGGCGCTGTGGGTTGGACGTTCGGTCACGTCAGAAGTGATGCTCTCGCCGGAGCGCCAGCCTCCTCACCCCTCAGGACGGAGGTGGGTAGGCGGCCACGAGCAGCCGCATGAGCTTGGGGAACAGTGGGGTGAAGCGCCCCGCGCCCCACTCGAGGTCGGGCTCGTTGGCGAATGCCTGACTCAGGACCCCGATGATCAGTGTGGAGACCAGGAAGACGGCTTCATCGGAGTCGGCATCAGGCCCGAGTTGTCCGGCTGTTACGGCGTCGACCAACGCGGCGCGCTGGATGTCGATCATCTCCTGACTGATGGCCATCGCCCCGGGCGAGGGTTCGAACCTCGGTACAGGCCGCCAGAACAACAGTTCGGCCACCGCGCGGTTGGCCAGCAACCAGCGCCCGCTCGCCTCGAGGCCGGCGATGAGCGCATCGAGTCCAGGATCGGCGGTGGCCATGGAGTCGCGCATTACTTCGAGGTGCACGCTCTGACCACGCAGGAAGAGCTCGTCGTAGATGGCCATGAGCGAGGGGAAGTACTTGTAGATCGAGGGGGGCTGGACGCCGAGTCGTCTCGCTACCTCCGACAGGCTCAGCCCGTTCACGCCTTCCTCGGACATGATGGCCACGGCGATGTCGAGGATCTCGTCGATGGTCTCCTGACGTCGCCGGGCTCGGCGGTCCGTCGGAGGCAGGGCAGCCGGTGCCGAGCTGGTCGTCCTGGTCATTGGTTCAACTGTAGCACAAAAGAGACTTGACAGCACAAGCTAAATGTATTAGCTTCTCTTTCCGTTAGGGAACATTCGATCGATGGAGGAGACATGGCCGAGACGAGCACACGGTGGTGGCTGACGCAGGACAGCACCGAGACCGTCATCGATGCGCCACCCGAGCGCATCTACGCACTGGTGGCCGACCTGCCCCGGATGGGGGAGTGGAGTCCGGAGTGCCAGCGGGTGGAGTGGTCGAATGGCTCCGCCGACCCTGTCGTGGGGGCGACGTTCCTCGGGCACAACGTGGGGGGACCGGCCAACCTGATGAAGTGGTCCCGGAAGGGCCGGGTGCTGGTCGCCGATCCCGGGTAGCGAGTTCGCCTTCGTCACCGAGGAGGGCGGGCGCGAGTCCACCGAGTGGCACTTCCGGTTCGATCCGATCGAGGGCGGTACCCGGGTCGTCGAGTCCTACGTAGTGCGATGGATTCCCCTGTGGGCCCGGATCGTGGACGTCCCGACCAACCGGGCCCGCGAACTGAGGGACGGCATGGACCACACGCTCGACCGGCTCAAGACGGCCGCCGAAAGGGTCACCGCACCAGAGGCGCCGTCATGACCACCGAGGTGGCACCCGCGGCCTTCCTGGTGGGCCCCGACGAGGGCGAGGACGTCTGGTTCGCCGACAGCCTGCTCAGCTACAAGGTGACCGGGGACGAGTCGCATGGACAGCTCGCCCTGGCCGAGGTCCGTGCACCCCGCGGGTCGGGGTCGCCCGTCCACACGCACCGCCACGAGGACGAGGCCTGGTACATCCTCGAGGGAGAGTTGACGTTCTGGCTGGGTGAGGAGTCCCGCACGGCCACCACCGGCGATTTCGTCTTCGGACCCCGGGGAGTTCGCCACCGGTTCCGCGTCGACTCCGAGATGGCCCGCTTCCTCATACTCGTCACTCCGGCAGGGTTCGAGGACTTCACCCGAGCGTGCGGCTGGCCGGCGACGGCCAGGACCCTCCCGCCTCCCGACCTTTCCCCCCGTAGCGAAGAAGAACTCGTCGCCGCAGCCCTACGGCACGGCATCGACATCACTTCGACGTAGGGGCCAGGTCACCCGTCCAACCGGTCCCATGGGACCGACCCTGGGCGAAGCCATGCCCGATGCACCCCGTTCCGCTGACACCGTCAGATCAACCAACACAAAGGAGCACTTCATGATCACCACCTACAAGGCAGCACCGGACATCGACGTCCTGACCACGAACTTCCCCATCCCCGGCCTCGGCCAACTCGCCATCAACTCCTTCGTGCTCCATGGGGACGTCCCCGTCCTGGTCGACACCGGTCCGGTCGTCGAGCGGGAGAGCTTCATGACTGCACTCAAGTCGGTCATCGACCCGGCTGACCTCCGTTGGATCTGGCTCACCCACACCGACGGCGACCACATCGGGGCACTCGGCCAACTGCTCGCCGAGTACCCCGACATCAAGGTCATCACCACGTTCCTGGGCGTCGGCATCATGAGCGTGTCCGATCCGTTTCCGATGGACAGGGTCCACCTCGTCAATCCCGGACAGAGCATCACGCTCGGCAGTCGCACCCTCACCGCATTCAGGCCCCCGACCTTCGACAACCCGTCGACCACCGGCTTCTTCGACTCCAGCTCGGGCGTGCTCTTCCCGGCCGACTGTTTCGGGGCGCTCCTGCAGGACGTCCCCCAGAACGCTGCCGACCTCTCCGAAGGTGACCTGCGCGAAGGTCAGGTGTTCTGGGCGACCATCGATTCGCCGTGGATGCACGAGGTCGATCCGTGCGAAGTTGGCCCGCGAGCTCGACGCCGTCGCCAAGTTGGAGCCGTCGTTGATCCTGAGCAGCCACCTGCCTGCCGCCCCTGGCGGCATGATCGACCAGTTCCTCGCCTCGCTGGCGGCGGTTCCGGACGCCGCACCGTTCGTGGGACCCGACCAGGTCGCACTCGAACAGATGCTGGCGCAGATGACTGCGGTGCCGCAGTAGGCGACGGCGTCGGTTGATCGAATACTGCTCTGACCAGGGGAAACGTCGTTGTATTTCCTACAACACTCGGTGGAGGTTATGGGACTATGTTCGAACCCCTCCTGGCCCGCTGACGTGGGGAAATGTGGCAAGAAAGTCTGAGCGAGGGCGGGGTTTGGGTTCTGCGGGTTCGCCATAAGGATCCACCCTAGAATAAGACGCGAGATGTAATATTGAGGTGTGGAGCTGTCGTCCGAAGGTCTTGCCGGGTTCTTCGAGACGGTGTTGCCACACCTCGATGAGCGCCAAAAGCGCGTGCTTGCCGGTGCGATGGTCGAAGCGCTTGGTCGCGGAGGACAGGCTCGTGTGGCAGAAGCGTCGGGGATGAGCACCTCGACGGTGAACAAGGCGGTGCACGAGGTTCGTTCCGGAATCGAGGTCTCGGATCGACGCCGTGCCCCCGGAGGTGGGGCCAAGCAGGCGACCGAGATCCAGCCCGGACTGCTCGAGGTGCTCGACGAGCTCGTCTATCCCGAGACCCGGGGCACGCCGATGTCACATCTGCGCTGGACGTCGAAGTCGACGTATGACCTGGCCGACGAGCTGGTGCGACGAGGCTTTCAGGCCTCCGCCGAACTGGTCAGGCGTCTGTTGCACCAGATGGGCTATTCCCTACAGGCGCCGGCCAAGGCCAAGGAGGGGACGGCCCATCCCGATCGTGACGCCCAGTTCGGCTATCTCAACAAGGCGGTCTCGCGCTTCGTCAAGGACCGACAGCCCGTGATCAGCGTCGACACGAAGAAGAAGGAGCTCATCGGCGAATACGCCAATGGCGGGCGCGAATGGCACCCCGAAGGCGAACCGACCCGCGTAGCCGTCCATGACTTCGTCGACCCCGAAGTCGGGCGCGCCATTCCCTACGGCATCTATGACGTCGCCAACGATGAAGGGTGGGTCTCGGTCGGCGACACCGCCGACACCGCTGAGTTCGCCGTCGAGTCGATACGTCGGTGGTGGAACCAGATGGGTGCCGACCGCTTCCCCGATGCCGCCAAACTGCTGATCACCGCCGATGCCGGGGGATCAAACGGCTACCGGGTCCGGGCCTGGAAGGCCGAACTCGCCACGTTGGCCGCCGAGACCGGTCTTGAGATCACCGTCGTGCACTACCCGCCCGGAACGTCGAAGTGGAACAAGATCGAGCACCGCATGTTCTCCTTCATCTCCATGAACTGGCGGGGTCGACCGCTGACCGACATCCGCACCATCGTCGAGCTCATCGCGGCGACAAAGACGAAGAGCGGTCTGACGGTGCAGGCCAGCTACGACCCCGAGTGGTATCCGACCGGGGTCAAGGTCACCGACAAGGAACTCGCCTCCCTACCGCTCACGCCGCACAAGTGGCATGGTGACTGGAACTACACGATCGCAGCGGCATGATGTCGCGATCTATTCCGCGGCGGGCCCTAAGGACCGCAAAATGAAGTGATGGGACTTTGTTCGAGCCCCTGCCGAATCGCCTCCGGCGTCGACCACTCATGACGGCGATCCGAGGCTGGAGTGGGTGCCAATACACCGGAATTCAGCGAGGTCGGAGGGCTCAACCTTGCGAGTGCACGCGGAAGTTGCATGCACCCGGCACTTCCGGGCTAGGCCCGGGCTAGGCCAGGCCGCTCTCTGTAGGCTGAACGGACACCGTGACAAGCGAGGTCGATATGACAACAGTGAACATCGACGGATATCGCACCTACTTGGCGGAGCGCAATGGAGAGGCCGACTTGCTTAATCGTCGGCTTGACCGGCGTGAGGAGTTCTTCACCGAAATCGAAGCCCATCCGATCCGGTCAGAGCGGACGGTTGACGCCGAGGCTTTCAAGCGTGGCGTAAGGTCGAAGCGACCGGCAAAGGACCTCTCTCCGGAGTTGGCCTTCCTCCTGGCGACGGCCAAGCTCAACCAGGCCGAACGCTTCGGCGTGGGTCTCGGGGAAACCTACGGTCTCAACAGCAGTGCGGACCTGCCACCGGAACGGGCGTATCTCGAACTCGAAGAGCACTACCACACCCGCTTATTGGCGTACGTCCTGGACATCTTCGGCCTTCCCTTCCGAGTCGTCCCCCCTTCGTACGTCATGCGGCAGTTCGTGAAGATCAACGTCTTCCTTCCCGAAGGTCCAAGCTTTCCGTTCGTTGGTGCCGCCGAAATGGCTGGATGCGTCCTCTTCGACCTCGTAGGTCAGGCAGGTAGCCGACTGTTTGCCGATGAACCTGAGGTCGCCGAGCGGATCACGTTGCTCTACAACGAGATCCTCACCGACGAGATCGGTCATGTCGGGTACTGCGCTGCGCGCTGCTCCGATAGGGGTCGGGCCATCATGCGGGGTCTGTATCCGGTCTTGGCTCGGCTGATCGCCCGCCAGACCCCTGAGGTCTTCGAGGTCATCGAACACGCGCACTGACCGATCGGATCAGTGGACCGTTCGACTTCGGAGTCATGACGGATCGCCTGCCGACCACCACATTTATTGCCGCTTACCCCTGATCGGAAGTACCGATACCGGGCCGGTGTCTGGGGTCTCCCCGGTACGCCGGGTGGGTGAGACAGTTCCGACGAACCGGAGAGCATCGCAGAGAGAAGACTCTTTTCGGCCGCGTGGCCTTCGAGTTCGGCCCGGTCTCGCCTTGACTGCAAAGGTGGAACTCTTCGCTCCATACCGAGGTACGGTTGACGCGGCCTGAAGACGTGCCGCTGGCTACGGAATATTGGCGGGGGGGTATTGAATGACACACTCTTTACGCGGGGCAGGCCGAGCCGCCCTGACTGCGTTGGCTATGACACTTGGAGTAACGGGTGCAGGATTGCGCCGGTCAGAATTCGATCGTGTCGGCGCCAGCCTCTGGGGAGACCTCGACCCAAGGCGACGCACCCAATGGCGGACAACCAGCTCAGCTCAGCGGCCCCATCGAGCCCGCTGACGCCGCGTACCTAATCGCCGGAGCCTGGGGACCCTCCCTCAAGGCCGCCGGTTATGAGCAGCGCGAGTATTTCGCCTCGGGGACGGCGTACTCCTACCAGGCGACCGGACCCGAGAACAACGCGGGAACGTGGAAGGTCGCTCCCGCTACCAGCGCGCTTTATCGCACTCGAATCGTGGTGCGCATGCCGACAAATCCATCGCGTTTCAACGGGACAGTGGTCGTGGAGTGGCTAAACGTCAGCGGAGGCGGGGATGGCGCTGTCGACTCGGTGTACTTGTCACCAGAGTTGGAACGAGCGGGGTTTGCCTGGGTGGGCGTCTCAGCGCAGCAGGTGGGAATCGACAACCTGCGCCAAAAGGATCCGGCGCGCTATGGCTCACTGATGGATCCGGGGGACCAGTACTCCTACGACATCTACACCCAGGCCGCCCGAGCCCTGCTCGTCGGTGGCCACGCGAACCCCCTGGCCCCACTGCACCCCAAGCGGCTGTTGGCGGTGGGTGAGTCCCAGTCGGCCCTCTACCTGACCACCTACATCGACGCCATTCAGCCCCTCTACCATGTGTTCGATGGCTTCTTAGTGCACAGTAGGGCCGGGGGAGCAGTGGGGATCCCAGGTGCATCACCGAGCGGCAGCTTCGGTGGCGGCGTCCACATCCGCACCGACATCGGCGTCCCGGTGCTCATGATGATCACCGAAACAGATGAGACTTTCGGTGGGTACTACCAGGCCCGTCAGCCCGACACGCGCTTCATCAGGCTCTGGGACGTCGCAGGCGCCTCTCACGCAGACTCCTACATCGTCACGCCTCAGTCGCTCAAATCTCTTGGCTGCACCTCGGTCGACGAGGCACCAAGTCATTTCATCTTTGAAGCCGCCCTCTCCGCCATCAATACCTGGATGGTCACCGGTTCGCCGCCGCCGTCGGCGCCTCGTATGGAGGTCCAGGTTGTTGACGGCACGCCTACGGTGCAGACCAACACCAGCGGAACGGCGATCGGTGGCATCCAGGGTCCGTGGGAACGGGTGCCGATTGCGGCCTATTCGAACACCACACCCACCGGATCGGCCGGGTTCTGCGTCCTGTTCGGGTCGACTCGTCCCTTCAGCGAAGCGCAGCTCAAATCCCTGTATGGGACCAAGTCGTCTTACCTGAAGGCATACACGACGGCGACGGACGAGGACATCAAGGCGGGCTACATCCTTCCGGCCGACAAGGCTCAAGTGCTCGCCTTCGCCAAACAGGTCCCGTTCTAACGGCTGGGCGTTGGCTGATAGCCAGGCCATAACGGGGTTTCCCTAGGCTTTCCGTACGCTGCTGACACTCACACTGCCCCCGAACGGTTGGGTGGGGCGCTTTCAGGCGAGGGTTGCCGACAACTGCTTGCTAGCGCGAACGGCTTCAGCGGAGACGCGGGGTTCGAACATCGCTCTTTGCCTTGGTTGGCAAGTGCCAATGAAATACCGCCTCTGACCAGGGAAAACGTTGTGATTCCGACAACGACGTGGAGGTAAGGGGATTCGAACCCCTGACCTCTTGACTGCCAGTCAAGCGCTCTACCAACTGAGCTATACCCCCGAAGGTCGCCTCAGGCTATCAGCACCGTCTCCGCTGACGAGGCGCCGATTCGATGCCCGATCGAGGTGGCGGCCGTCCCACTCTGCGTCCCCCCTGCCGACAATTCGGCCACGCTGATCACTACCATCCCAGGCGCCGACACCGTCAGGAACCGACGGTCGGACATCACCGGCCAGCGGTGGTCGGACAGGACGAGGGGCAATCAGTGAGCGATTCGATCGAGTACCAGGACGGGCTGTTCGTGGGCAGCGCCGCACACGAAAGAGACACGGTCGGGGTGACCGAAGGACCCGCCGCCGGGTCCACCGGCACCGCGCTGATGGCCCGTCCGGACGAATCACTTGTCGGCACGGTTTCCCCCGTCCCCATCCCCGTCCAGTTCGACGACCGAACCGGTGTCGAACCGGCGTCGCGTCCGATCCGGGGCCCCGGTGGGGCCCACCGTCGGACCATGGTGGCGGTCGTGGTCGCCGCGCTCGTTGCCGCGCTGGCCGTGGGTGCCGCAGTCGGCGCAGCCGCCTCCGGAGGGGGGACCGGCTCGGGCACGCCGGCATCCGGCTCGTCCCGCGGGGCGCTGGCCGGGGCGGCGGCCCGATCGGCGGCAGCCCCGACGGTCGCGTTCACCCTGCAGGCCACCCAGGCCTCCGCTGCCAGAACCACGACACTGGTGGCGGGGTCCGGTGCTGTCGATCTGGCGAAGGGGGTCGGTCGGATGACCGCCACCGTCCCCGCGCTCTCCGGAGTCGTCGGCAGCGGCGGCGACTCCGTCTCCGTGGTCACCGACGGTCATGCCGTGTATGTGGGTGTACCCGCCCTCGCCGAGATGACCGGGGGGAGGTCCTGGCTGAAGGCCACCCTGCCGACTGACGCCGCGGCCGGCGACCAGGGCATTGCGACCCTGGCCATCCTCTCCGACCCGACCCGGCTCATGGGCCTGCTCGGCTCGCTCGGGGGACCGGTCACCAACCTCGGTCCGGTCGTCCTCGACGGCACGCCGACCACCGAGTACCGGACCACCGTCACGCTCGCCGCGCTCGCCTCCCGAGCCCGCCACGGCAGTTCCTCCCGGATCTCGTCGCTCGGTGCGGCCACCGCCGGGATCCTCGGCCGGCTCGGTAACACCTCGGTGCCGGTGACCGCATGGGTGGGGTCCGACGGCCACCTCCGCCAGCTCTCTGTCTCGCTCCTGCTCAGCCACGCCACTCTCGCCGGACTGGTCGGCGACGCCGTCTCCGGTTCGCTCGGCGGGTCGCCGGCCACCCGCTCGACCACGAGCACCACCCTCACCGTCGGGTTCTCCGGCTACGGCGAGCCGGTGGACGCGAGTCCGCCGCCCGCCTCTGATGTCACCGACCTCGGCTCGGTCCTCTCCTCGGTGCAGGGCGGCATCTCCCGCGTGGTCCACGACCTCTCCGGACTCGCAGCCCGTCTCTGAGCGCGGGCAGCGCTCCGGTCGGCGGGGGTCTACCCGGGGCCCGGTACGATCAGCCCCCATGGCCCGGGCCTACGACGTCTCCGCAGTCGAGAAGAAGTGGCAGCGCCGCTGGAGCGACGAGGGGACCTACGAGGTCGACGCCGACGACCCCAGGCCCCCCTGGTACGTCCTCACCATGTACCCCTATCCGTCCGGCCCGGCCCATATGGGCCACGTCCGCAACTACACCTTCGGCGATCTCCTCGTCCGCCACCGGACCATGCTCGGCCACGCCGTGCTCTCACCGTTCGGGTTCGACTCGTTCGGGCTTCCCGCCGAGAACGCAGCCATCACCACCGGGACCCACCCCCGCGTCTTCACCGACGCCCGCATCGCCGAACTGAAGGAGTCGATCCTCTCGCTCGGCGCCGTCTACGACTGGCGCCGCGAGATCCGCAGCCACGATCCCGAGTACATCAAGTGGAACCAGGTCATCTTCGAGAAGCTGCTCGCCGCCGGGCTCGCCTACCGGGCAAACGCGCCGGTCAACTGGTGCCCCGGCTGCCAGACGGTGCTGGCCAACGAGCAGGTCCTCGCGGACGGCACCTGCGAGCGGTCGGGCGACCTGGTGGTGACCCGTGATCTCGAGCAGTGGTTCTTCCGGATCACCTCCTACGCCGACGAGCTGCTGGCCGATCTCGACGACCTCGAGTGGCCCGAGCGGGTCAAGACCATGCAGCGCAACTGGATCGGTCGTTCGGAGGGGGCCGAGTTCGACCTGGTCGTCGAAGGGCGTGACGGATCGGACGGACGAGAACGGCTCGCGATGCGGGTCTTCACCACCCGCCCGGACACCTCGTTCGGGATGACCTACGCGGTCGTCGCTCCCGAGCATCCGCTGGTCGACGAGCTGACCACCCCCGAGCACCGCAGCGAGGTCGAGGCGCTGCAGGCCCGAGCGGCTGCGAGCTCGGAGCTCGAGCGACTCTCCGAGTCGGGTGCCGCTCTGGCCAAGCGTGGCGCGTTCACCGGCTCCTCGGTGGTCAATCCCTTCACCGGGACCGCGGTCCCGGTCTACGTGGCCGACTACGTGCTCATGGGGTACGGGACGGGCGCGATCATGGCCGTGCCCGCCGAGGACGCCCGGGACTGGGACTTCGCCCATGCCTACGGACTCCCGGTGGTCCGGACCGTACGTCCCCCCGACGGCTGGGACGAGCACGGCGGCCCCGACGGAAGACCGGGCGGCGCCTACACCGGCGACGGCGAGAAGATCAACAGCGGCTGGCTCGACGGCCTGGACATCCCGACCGCCAAGGCCCGGGCCACCGACTGGCTCGAGGAGCAGGGGATCGGCGAACGCAAGGTCAACTACCGGCTCCGCGACTGGCTCATCTCGCGCCAGCGGTTCTGGGGCTGCCCGATCCCGGTCGTGTACTGCTCCGACGACGGCATCGTCCCGGTGCCGGTCGCCGAGCTTCCCGTGCTTGCCCCCGACGACGTGGAGTTCCTCCCCACCGGCGTCTCCCCCCTCGCAACCAACGAGCGGTTCCTGCACACGACGTGCCCGACCTGCGGCGGCCCGGCCACCCGCGAGACCGACACCCTGGACACCTTCGTGGACTCGTCCTGGTACTTCCTCCGGTTCACCGACCCGTGGACCCCGGGGGTGCCCTTCGATCAGGAGATCGCCCGGCACTGGATGCCGGTCGACCAGTACATCGGCGGCATCGAGCACGCCATCCTCCACCTGCTCTACGCCCGGTTCTTCACCAAGGCGCTGGCCGACGTGGGGATCGCGCCCGCGGGCCTCCGCGAGCCGTTCGCCCGGCTGTTCACCCAGGGCATGATCCGGATGGGCGGCACCAAGATGTCCAAGTCCAAGGGCAATCTGGTTGCACCGTCGAGCTACATCGAAACGGTCGGTGCCGACGCGCTGCGCCTCTTCCACCTCTTCGTGGGTCCGCCGGCCGACGATGTGGACTGGACCGACCAGACCGACAGCGTGATCGACGGCTGCGCCCGGTTCCTCGACCGGGTCTGGCGCCTGGCCGTCCCCGCCGTGCCGCGTCCCACCGCAGCGGGAACAGGGGATCCCTCTCCGGGGGCACCGGCCGTCCTGCGGGCCACCCACCGGCTCGTCGACCGGGTGACCCGGGACTACGAGCGGTGGTCCTACAACACCGCGGTGGCCGCCTGCATGGAGTTCGTGAACCTGCTCCAACGCTACGCGCGGGACGGCGGTCGCCCGGAGGTGGTCGAGGAGGCGGTCGACACCCTCCTGCTGCTCCTGGCCCCGATGACGCCCCACCTCGCCGCCGAGGCCAGGGAGCGCCGCCATGGGGACGACATCCACCTGCTGCCCTGGCCGGTCGCCGACCCCGAGCTGGTGGCCGAGGACACGGTGACCATGGTGGTCCAGGTCAACGGCAAGGTCCGCGACCGCATCGAGGTGTCCCCCGGGCTGGGGGAGGCCGACGCCGAAGAATTGGCCCTCGCCTCACCGGCCGTGGTCGGCGCGCTCGACGGGGCCGGCCCGAAGCGGGTCATCGCCAAGCCGCCGAGGCTGGTCAACATCGTCGTCTGACGCCTGCACCGGACCGGCGGACGGGCGGACCTGCGGCTACGCGAGGCCGCCCAGCACCTCGGCCCACCGTGCCGGCGGGACCCCCGACGGCGCGTAGACGTTGAACCGGTCGACCAGGTCTCCGTAACGGGCCCGGACCATGTCCGGGACGGCGTCGAGATCGCCGACCACGGCGAAGGTCGCGAGCACGTCGTCGTCGATGAGGCCGGCCATCTCGTCCCAGGCGCCCCGCCTGGACAGCGTGTGGAGATCGTCGTGCAGCTCCCCCCAGCCGTGCAGTTCGAGGACCGGCCGGTAGGCGGGGGTCGACCCGTAGAAGGCGAGCTGCTTCCTGGCAGCGGCCCGGGCCGCCTCGAGCGAGGCCTCGTCGATCCCGGTCACCACCATGCCCGGCAGGGAGATCTGGACTGCCGGCCTGGCGCGTCCGCCGGCGGCCAGGCCGCGTTCGAGCGCAGGCAGGGTGACCTCGCGCAGGTAGCGCTCGGTGGTGAAGCCATGGGCGAGCAGGCCGTCGGCCACCTCGCCGGCCACCTCGGTCATCCGCTCGCCGACTGCGGCGAGGAAGACCGGCGGGTTGCCGAAGGGGTTGGGACCCGGGTCGAACATCGGGCGTCATCAGGGTGTGGCGGTAGAACTCGCCCCGGAAGGCGAGCCGGCTGCCGTCGGCCCAGCTCGCCCAGATGGCCCGGATGGCCAGGATGAGCTCGCGCATCCGGGCGCGGGGTGCGACCAGGGCATCGAGAACCGCTTCTCGATGTGCGGCTTGATCTGGGACCCGAGACCGAGCATGAACCGGCCCCGGGCCATGGTCTGGAGGTCGTTGGCCGTCGTGGCCAGGGTCATCGGGTTGCGGGCGAAGGCCACGGCGATCCCGGTGCCGACCTGGATGCGCTCGGTGTGCTCGGCGGCCAGGACCAGGGGGAGGAAGGGGTCGTGGCTGGTCTCGGCCGACCAGATCCCGTCGTAGCCGGCCGCCTCGGCCTCCCTGGCCTGGGCCACCACGCCGGCCGGGTCGAAGCCGATGGTCCCGTCGACGAGCATGGCGTCACGGTAGCAAGCGGGTCCGCTGGGCGGCCTGGTGCTCGGGAAAGCGGAAAAGTTCGATTTAGTGGTTGCATAACCACTCACCGTGGCGCCAGAATTGGGTCGGTGGCAGCCCCAACGGAGACTCGAGAGCTGCTCATGGTCGGCCCCCTTGAAGCTGTGCCGGCTCCGCGGCACCTGCTCACCCCACGGCCGGTCCCGTCTGTCGACGTCCCTCAAGCCGTTCCGGGACCGGGAGTCACCGACGAGGACCGGAACCGCTACGGCGTCCTCCTCGACCACGCCGCCGAGCGGGGCCTGCTCTCGCCGTCCGACTACCAGGTCCGCCTGGCCGAGCTCGCCGAGGCCACCACCCTGGAGGAGATGCAGCGCATCGTGACCGAGCTGCCGGTCTTCGCCGCACCCCCCGCGAAGACCCAGCGGGGGCTCCCGCCGCCAGCCACGGATCCCGTGGCCCGAGCGGCCCCGCACCGACGGCGACCACCGGGTCCTGGCCGGACGCCGGACCGGGCCGGTGGCTCGTGCTCGGCAGCCCTGGTCGTCGTGCTCATCGCCTCGGTGGTCGTCCTGGCCCTGCTCGCCGCGCACCTGACCCACGTCCAGTCGCTCGGGTTGGCGCCGCATCAGCCCCGCGGCGGCTCTCAGTGGCCTTCGCCTCTGAGGAACTGCTCGAGCTCCTCGGCGATCTCGTCCCCGCTGGGCAGGTCGGACGGCGAACCCAGCGGGGTGCCCTCCTCCGAGTCGATCGCGGCCTCGAGCCGACGGACCATGTCGAGGTGGTCGGGATTGGTGCCGATGAGCTCGTCCACCTGGGTGCGCGAGGCCTCGCCCGCCGTCGCGCAACGGTGTGGAGTCGAGGACGGCGCCGGTCACCGCGCACAGCCCTTCGATGAGGGCGGCGCTGGCCTCGGGATAGGGCATGGCCGACACGTAGTGGGGGACCCGGGCCCACAGCCCGATGACCGGGACCCCGGCCTCGCCGAGGGCGACCTCGAGAGCGGCCTGGACCCCGGCCGGGACCTCGAGGGTGCCGTGCACGGTGCCCACCCGTCCGGCGAGGTCGGCCGAGTTCGGGGGGACGGTCGAGGCCAGTCGCACCGGTCGGGTGTGGGGGGTGGGCGCCGGGAAGGCGCCGAGGCCGACCACCCTCCGCACCTCGAGGATCCCGGCGAGCTCGACGACCGCCCCGATGAAGCTCGGCCAGCGGAAGTCGGGCTCGGGTCCGGTCAGGTAGAGGAGGTCGGCGCCCGACCCGGTCCTTGCCGGCCAGCAGCCGGATGGTCGGCCAGGTCAGTTCGGTGGTGACCCCGTCCTCGAGCCGGGCGATCGGACGGCGGGCCCGCTGGTCGATGAGCGGCTCGGTGTCGAAGGTGGCGACGACGGCGGTGGGGGAGGTCGGTCAGCAGGTGGGCGATGGCCGCCGACGCGCCCATGCCGGCGTCGACCCAGCCCTCGAGGGCGACCACCAGGACCGGCCGGTCGAGGCGCGTGCCGGCCGGGCGCCCCCAGCCGGGATCGATCTCGTAGAGGGTGGACGGGCCGTGGCGGCTCACGGCGCCTCCACCTCGGCGAGGGCCCGCTCGCCGAGGCTGGCCCACGTGATCGGCGAACTGGTCGACCCCGCTGCGGTCGCCGGCCGCCGCCCCGCCGGCATAGCGGGCGTAGACGCCCTGGAGGATGCAGGCCAGCTTCCAGATCCCGAAGGCGCAGTAGTAGGGGACGGACGAGACGTCGAGCCCGCTGGCCGCGGCGTAGCGGTCGAGGAGCTGGGCGCGGGTGGCGAAGCCCGGCAGCGCGGTCGGGGCGACGCCGAGCAGGGCCTGGATCGGGTCGCCGGCCTCGGCCCAGTAGACGAGCAGGAGGCCGAGGTCGGCGAGCGGGTCGCCGAGGGTGCAGATCTCCCAGTCGAGGATGGCGAGCACGTTGCCCGCGTCGTCGAGCACGGTGTTGTCGAGCCGGTAGTCGCCGTGCACGATGGCCACCCCCTGCTGTTCCGGGATCCGTGGCCGCGAGCATCCAGTGCACCGGTCGATGATCGCCGGCCCGGGTTTGCCGTCGAGGGTGGACTGGTCGAACTGGCCGTGCCACCGCTTGAGCTGGCGGGCGATGTACGCCGTCGCGGCGGGCGAAGTCCGCCGAGGCCGACGGCGTCGACGTCGACCGCGTGGAGGCCGGCCAGGGTGTCGACCAGCGAGTCGCTGGCGTGGGCCCGCACCGCCTCGGACACCGGCCGCGGACGCCTCGTCGCGCAGGATGTGGCCGTCGACGAAGGACATCACGTAGAACGGGGCGCCGTTGACGGCGGGGTCGGTGCACAGGCCGAGGGTGCGGGGGACGGGGACGTCGGTCGGCTGGAGGGCGCTGATCACGGTGTGCTCCCGGGCCATGTCGTGGGCGGTCGGCAGCACGTGGCTGACCGGTGGCCGGCGGAGCGCGTACGCGTGGCCGGCCGCGTCGGTCACCCGGTAGGTGAGGTTGGAGCGGCCCCCGGCGATGAGCTCGAAGTCGAAGGGCGGCACCGCCCCGTCCACGTTGGCGGCCAGCCACTCGCTGACCGGCCCGCGGTCGATCCCCTCGACCTCGGGCCCGGTCGGCGGGCGTGGCGACATCCATGCACCCGACGCTACCCGCACAACCCGCACCCGTCCGGTGGCGACGGCCGGCCGGAGCGGTGGGCGCCCGGTATCGTCGGGATCCATGGTCGACGTCACCGATGCCACGTTCGAGGAGGCGGTCCTGAAGCGCTCCTTCAGGTCCCGGTGGTGGTCGACCTCTGGGCGCCCTGGTGCGGGCCGTGCACGACCCTCGGGCCGATCCTCGAGCGGGCGGTGGCGGCCACCGAGGGTGCGGTCGAGCTGGCCAAGGTCAACGTGGACGAGAACCCGGCGATCTCGGCCGGCTTCCGGGTCCAGTCGATCCCGGCCGTCTTCGCCGTGCGGGACGGCGCGGTGGTCGACCAGTTCATCGGTGCCCAGCCCGAGGCGGAGGTCCGGGCATTCGTCGACCGGCTGGCGCCCGTCCCGTCCGAGGCCGACCTGCTGGCGGCCGGGGCGTGACGCCGCTGCCGAGGGCCGCTGCGGCGTGCCCTGCAGCTCGAGCCCGACCACCCGGTGGCCATCCCGGCGCTGGCCGCGCTGCTCATCGCCCGGGGCGACACCGACGAGGCGGCGTCGCTGCTCGCAGCGGGTCCCCGAGACGCCCGAGACCCGACGCCTGCTGGCCGAGGCACGGCTCGCCTCGCACCCACATGCCGCCGGCGGAGGCCGACGCCGACCACCTGCTCGACGTGCTGCTCGACCGGGTGAAGGACGACCCCGACGCCCGTCAGGAGTTCCTCGACCTGCTCGAGACGCTCGGGCCGGACGACCCGCGGACCACCTCGTACCGCAAGGCGCTGGCCGCCCGGCTGTTCTGACGGCGCCGGCCGTGCCCGGGAGGCGACCCCGGTAGCGTCGGCCCCGTGCGCGCCACCACCCTCCGCCTCGGGGAGCGGGCCTATCGACATCACCGACCGGGCGCTGGTCATGGGCATCCTCAACCGCACCCCCGACTCCTTCTACGACAAGGGCGCCACGCTTCGCCCTCGACGACCTGGTCCGGCGGGCCGGCGCTCCTGGTCGACGAGGGAGCCGACCTCCTCGACGTGGGCGGGGTCAAGGCCGGCCCCGGCCCCGAGGTGGGCGAGGCCGAGGAGCTCGACCGGGTGATCCCGGCCATCGAG
Organism: uncultured Acidimicrobiaceae bacterium; assembly: GCA_963769775.1. Taxonomy (GTDB): domain Bacteria; phylum Actinomycetota; class Acidimicrobiia; order Acidimicrobiales; family RAAP-2; genus Bog-756. The sequence goes on from CAVYNC010000012.1 coordinate 53,442, forward strand.
GCGCTCGCCGCCCGGTTCGACGTCGCCCTGTCGGTGGACACCTGGCGGGCCTCGGTCGCCCGCGCGGCCTATGCGGCCGGGGCGGTGGTGGGCAACGACATCAGCGGGTTCGCCGACCCCGACTACCTGCCCGCGGCGGCCGAGGCGGGCGCGACGGTCGTGGCCACCCACATCCGCCTCGGACCGAGGATCCCCGACCCCGACCCGGTCTACGACGACGTGGTCGAGACGTGGCGCTCGTTCCTGCTCGACCGGGCCGACCGCGGCGTCGGCCGCCGGGCATCGCCCCGGACCGGATCGTCATCGACGCCGGGCTCGACCTCGGGCAAGACGGCCGAGCAGTCGCTGACCCTGCTGCGGGCCTCGGACCGGCTGGCCGACCTCGGGTACCCCCTCCTGCTGTCGGCCTCGAACAAGACCGTTCCTCGGCGTGGTGCTGGGTCTCGAGATCGGCGAGCGGCGCGAGGCGTCGCTGGCGGCCACCGCCCTCGGGGCCATCCTCGGCTGCCGGGTCATGCGGGTCCACGAGGTCGGCGACCACCGCCAGGTCTGCGACGTGCTGGCGGCGGTCGGACGGCCGGGCAGTGAGCTCTCGGACGGCGGAGGCCGCCGGGCCGTCGCAGGCGATCCCCGACGACCGGCCGGCTACCTGGTGAAGGGTGACGACCCGTCGCTGGTGGCGCAGGCGGCCCACGCCCTGGTCGAACAGTTGGTGGGCGGCGGCGACCCCTCGATGATGGTGGAGGAGTTCGGCGGTCCCGGGGTGGACCAGGTCGACATCGGCGCGGTGATCGACGCCTGCACGACGCCCCCCTTCCTCGTCGACCGGCGGGTGGTGGTGGTCCGCGAGGCGGGCCAGATCGCCGCGGCCGACGCCAAGCGGCTCGCCGCCTACCTGGCCGATCCCCTGCCGACGACCGCTCTGGTCCTGGTCGGGGGCGGCGGCACGGTCCCGTCCTCCCTGTCCAAGGCGGTCGGCAGCAGCGGGCGAGGTCGTCGACACCTCGGTCGGGACGGGCAGGGCCCGGTCGCAGTGGCTCGCCGACCATCTGAAGGGCGGCCCGGTGCGGCTCGACGCCGCGGCGGTCGCCCGGCTGGACGACCACCTGGGCTCGGACATGGGGCGGCTGGCCGGGCTGCTCGACACCCTGGCCGCCGCCTACGGCGCGGGGGCGACCGTCTCGGTGGACGACCTCGAGCCGTTCCTCGGCGAGGCCGGCGCCCTGGCCCCGTGGGACCTGACCGACGCCATCGACGACGGCGCAACCCCACGGGCCCTGGAGGTGCTCCACCGGATCCTGACCGCGGGCGAGTCCCACCCGCTGCCCGTCCTGCTCCTGCTCCACCAGCACTACCGCCAGATGCTCCGGCTGGACGGCTCGGGTGTGACCTCTCCCGAGCAGGCCGCCGAGGTGCTCGGGATCAAGAGCGCCTTCCCGGCCAAGAAGGCCCTGGCTCAGGCCAACCGGCTGGGATCGGCCAGCATCGCCCGGGCGATCCAACTGCTGGCCGATGCCGACCTCGACCTACGGGGTGCCACCGCCCTCCCCGGGGAGGTGGTCCTCGAGGTGCTGGTGGCCCGCCTCAGCCGGCTGGTCCGCCAGGGCCGCTGACGGGGGGACAGACGGACCAGCCGACAGAGGGGAAAGGGTGCCGGTGATGTGGGATCGGCGATCAGGCGGTGACGGCGTCGCGTTCCTGGAGCCCGGCGTCGTGAGACGTTCTCGGTCCAGTGCTCGCCGTCCCAGTAGCGGAACTCGTGACGGCCGGTCGGGTCGGCCTTCCAGCCCGAGGGGACGCTCATCGTCGTGCTCCCCGTCGCGGTGCTCAGCCGGCCGCGCCACCCGTTCGACGCCGGGGAGCGACTCCCGCTGGCGTGGCCGGTAGGCGCGGGCCAGGCCGACCGGGGAGTGAAGGGCGGAGGTGCCCCCGGCGCTGAAGACGGACCCGCCGAGGCCGGCCGGTGCCGCGTCGCCGCGGATCTCCCCGAAGCTGCCGAGGGCCGCCGGTGCCGCGATGGTGCCGAGCGGCCGGCCGTCCTCCTTCTGCTTCTGAACCGACTCCTGGCCGAAGCGCTCGAAGGGGAGGCTGGCCGCCCGCCCGCCGGCCGCGATGGCAACCACCTTGGGCCGGGCGCCGAAGAGATACATGCCGAGCCCGACGAGGGGGAGGAGGAGCACGAGGACGAGGTAGGCGATCCTGCTCTCTCCGGCCCGCTTCCAGGCCCATCCCGGATGGCGGAAGATGTCGACGGCGCCGGCCACCATCGAGATGGCCACGAGGCCGATCACGAGGTCGAGCGAGAAAGCGTTCGGGACCTGCGATCTGTCCAGTCATGGTGCCACTGCCTCCTGTTGTCGCCGATGTCACGGGGTTGCGGACTGAAACTGCGTCCTGCTGGCACTGCTCCGTGACCCCTGCCGGTCAATGACTGCGTGCTTTATGTGAATCATCGGGACTGCTGAGGCACTGGTCTATCACTCTTAGTGTTGACGATATGACGCATAGTAGTCAAGGGCCGGGTGAAGATTTTCGTCACCGGAAGTCCCGTGAGGCGGGCACAGGGCCGAGGGGCAGCGGCTCGAACCGCTCGGCCACCAGGGTCATCGACCCCTCGGACCGCTCGACCCGCCCCCGGACCAGGAGCGCCGGGCAGGCCCGGGCCACCGGCTTCCACCGGACCCACGCCCCCCGGGAGCACACGATGTTGACCATCCCGGTCTCGTCCTCCAGGTTGAGGAAGACCGCCCCGTGGGCGCTCTCGGGGGCCTGGCGGTGGGTGACCACGCCACCGACCGTGACCCGGTCCCCGGCCGGTCGGCCGGCCAGGGCCGCGGCCCGGACCACCCCCCGGCGGTCGAGCCCGCCCCGGGCCAGCTCCATGGCCGTGGTGTCGGGGGCCATGCCGAGCGACCACAGGTCGTCGGAGACCTCCTCCCACGGGGTCGGCGCCGGGAGGGGCGGGGGCTCGGCCCCGGTGACCACGCCCGGCAGGCGGTCGGCGGTGGCCTGGGAGGCGGCCCCCGCCCCCCACACCAGCGCCCGCCGCCGCCGCTCCCGCCGCCGTCCCGCTCCGGCCGTCCAGGCCGTCCAGGGCGCCGGCGGTGGCCAGCGCCTCGAGCTGGGCCCGGGACACCCCGGCCCGGCGCACCAGGTCCTCCATCCCCGACCACGGCGCCCCCGCCTCGATCCGGGCGGCGGTCTCCGACCCGATGCCGCGGACCGAGGACAGCCCGAGGCGCAGGGCCGTCGACCCGGTGGGGTCGGGCCGCTCCCGGGCCTCGGGTCCCCGGCTCGAGGGAGGCGTCGGCGCGGCCCGCGTTGACGTCGGGCCGGCGGACCACCACCCCGTGGCGCTTGGCGTCGGCCACCAGGCTCTGGGGGGACCAGAAGCCCATGGGCTGGGCGTTGAGCAGCCCGGCGGTGAAGGCGGCCGGGTAGTGCACCTTGCACCAGGCCGTCGAGTACACCAGGTGGGCGAAGGCCACCGAGTGGCTCTCGGGGAAGCCGAAGTTGGCGAAGGCGGCGAGCGCCGTGTACACCTGCTCGGACACCGCCTCGGACACGCCCCGGGCCGCCATGCCGGCGAACAGCCGGTCGCGCAGGGCGGCCATCCGCTCGCCCGACCGCTTGGCGCTCATGGCCTGGCGCAGCTCGTCGGCCTCGGTCGGGGTGAACCCGGCCACGTCGATGGCGATCTGCATCAGCTGCTCCTGGAAGAGGGGCACCCCGAGGGTGCGCTCCAGGGCCGGCTGCATCAGCGGGTGGAGGTAGGAGACGGGCTCGGTCCCGTTGCGGCGGCGGATGTAGGGGTGGACGGCGTTGCCCTGGATGGGCCCGGGCCGGATGAGGGCCACCTCGATGGCCAGGTCGTAGAAGCAGCGGGGCTGCACCCGGGGGAGGGTGTTCATCTGGGCCCGCGACTCGACCTGGAACACGCCCACCGTGTCGGCCCGGCACAGCAGGTCGTAGACCTCGTCCTCCTGCTCGAGGCGGGCCAGGTCGACGGTCCCCGTGTGGTAGCCGGCCACCAGGTCGACCATGTGGTGGAGGGCGGTCAGCATGCCGAGGCCGAGCAGGTCGAACTTGACCAGGCCGGCCGCCGCGCAGTCGTCCTTGTCCCACTGCAGCACGCTGCGGCCCGGCATCCGGCCCCACTCCACCGGGCAGACCTCGACCACCGGCCGGTCGCAGATGACCATGCCGCCCGAGTGGATGCCGAGGTGGCGGGGGAAGCCGAGCAGCTCGCCGGCCAGCTGCTGGACCAGGGGCGGCAGGTCCTCGCGCTCGCCGAGCGGCTGGCCGCGCTCGACCGACCTGGCCCAGGCGTCGGCCTCCTCGGTGGCGTGCCCGAGGGCCTTGCCCACGTCGCGCAGGGCGGAGCGGGACCGGTAGGTGATGACGTTGGCCACCTGGGCGGCGTGCAGCCGCCCGTAGCGCTCGTAGACGTACTGGATGACCTCCTCGCGCCGGCCCGACTCGATGTCGACGTCGATGTCGGGGGGCCCGTCGCGGGCGGGGGAGAGGAAGCGCTCGAAGAGCAGCCCGAGCGAGACGGCGTCGACGTTGGTGATGCCGAGGGCGTAGCAGACGGCCGAGGTGGCGGCCGACCCCCGACCCTGGCAGAAGATGTCCTCCTGCCGGCAGAACCGGACGATGTCCCACACCGTGAGGAAGTAGCCCGGGAACCCGAGCGCGCCGATCACCTCGAGCTCGTGGTCGAGTCTGGGCGTAGGCCCCGGCTACCCGCTCGGCCCCCGGCGGCCCGTAGCGGTCGGCCGCCCCCCGGCGGGTCAGCTCGACCAGCCAGGTCTGCTCGGTGTGCCCCTCCGGCACCGGGAAGTCGGGGAGCCGGGGCGCCACCAGGCGCAGGTCGAAGGCGCAGGCTGCGCCGAGCTCGGCCGCCCGCTCGACGGCCCCGGGCCACCGGGCGAACCGGCGGCGCTGCTCGGCCTCGCCCCGCAGGCAGGCGGTGGGCGAGGAGGGGAGCCACCCCTCCAGGTCCTCGAGCGTCCGCCGGGCCCGCACGGCGGACAGGGTGGTGGCCAGCGGGAAGCGGGCAGGGGTGGCGTAGTGGACGTTGTTGGTGGCGACCGGGGCCACCCCCCGACCGGCGGCCAGCACGGCGAGCGCGTCGTTGCGGGGGCCGTCGAGCGGGGTGCCGTGGTCCCACAGCTCGACGGCCAGGTGGTCGCGTCCGAAGCGGTCGACAGGTGGTCGAGGGCGCGGGCCGCCGCGGCCGGGCCCTCGTCGGTCAGGGCGGCCGGCCAGGGCCCCCTTGCGGCAGCCGGTGAGGATCTGCCAGTGCCCGCCGTGACGGTCGGCCAGGGCGTCGAGGGTGAGGAGCGGCCTGCCCTTCTCACCCCCCTCCAGGTGGGCCTCGGCGATGGCCCGGCTGAGGCGGGCGTAGCCCTCGGGGTCGCGGGCCAGCACCACCAGGTGGGTGCCGTCCGGGTCGGGCATGCCGGTGCGCAGGTGGGGGGTGCCGGTCCCCGGACAGGGTGAGCTCGGCCCCGAACACGGCGGGCAGCCCGAAGGCCCGGGCCGCCACGGCGAACCGGACCACGCCGTAGAGGCCGTTGTGGTCGGTGAGGGCCAGCGCCGGCAGGCCGAGCCGTACCGCCTCCGCGGCCAGCTCCTCGGGGTGGCTGGCACCGTCGAGGAAGGAGAAGTTGGAGTGGGCGTGGAGCTCGGCGTAGGGCATCGTCCGGTCGGCTCAGCCGTAGGTCGCCTCGACCCACCACCGGCCCCGCTCGACCAGGAGGAGGTGGGCCGAGCGGGCGGTGACGGCCTGCAGCCGGGCGCCCCGCCGGCGGGACCGCGACCACCAGCGCTCGTCCGCCGGCCACGGGCCGGCCCACCCGGACAGCGGCTCCCACGGGCCCCCCTCCACCGACAGCCGGTCGGGCGCCGCGGTCAGCAGGCCCCGGGCCGAGACCCGCACCGGCTCGCCCCGGGTGTCGGCCAGGTCGGCCCGGACCGGGTCGGGGTGGACGACGGCCGGGGCCGGCGGGGGGATCCGCCCGGGCCACGGCGCGCCGTCGTCCCGGCCCGTCTGCGGCTCGGCGGCCGGCGTTCCAGGTGACGAAGCGGGCACTGCTCGGCCGGGCTGCGCCCGCCCTGGAGGTGGGCGGTCACCACCCCGTCCGGGCCGAGGAGCTCCTGGGCGACGGCCAGGCAGCGGGCGGCCCGGGCGTCGGCGTCGCTCATCCCGCCCCAGAACCCGAGCTCGGCCACCCCGGTGCAGCCGGATCGCCGCCGGCCGTCCGGTGCCGATCGCCGGGGACGCGGGGCTGGCGGAGGTCGGCCAGCTCGCCGCTCCGGCCGCCGGCCACCCGGTGGCCGTGGGCGCCGTCGGCCCCGAACCGGCCGAGGATGTCGGCGTCGGGCAGCGCGGCGAACTCGCCGAGGGTGCGGATGCCCAGGCGGTCGAGCAGCTCGGCCAGGTCGGGCTGGCCGAGGATGCCCACCGGCAGCGGGGCGAGGAACGCCGGGGTCCCCCCGGCCGGGACGACCTCGCCCCGGCGGGCGGCCAGCACGGCGGCGAACAGCCCGTCGGCGATGCCGACCTCGGCCGGGGTGACGGCCGAGGCCGCCTGCGTGGACCAGGTCGACCAGGGCCTCCTCGCCACCGAAGTAGCGGGCCGGGCCCCGGGCGGGCAGCGAGCAGATGCCGGGGCGCACCGGGGTCACCCACGGGCAGTAGGCCTCGACGGCGGCGAGCACCTCGGCGAAGGTCCGGAGGGCCGCCCCGCCCTCGTCCTCCTCGAGGAGGTCGGGGCAGCGCACGACCAGCAGGCGGTCCACCTCAGCCCCCGCCGGGTCCTCGGCGACCGGGCCGACCGTCCCGTCGGGTGCGGGCAGCCACAGGTGCCGGCGGGTCGGCCGGGTCGCCGACCGGCGCCCGGTGGCGGTCACCGTCATCCGCCGCCGGCGGAGGTGGCCCTCGCCCGCGTCGGCCCCCTCCCACACCACGTCGTCGATCCGCAGCTGGAGGTCGGGTGGCTCGGGCCAGCCCGCCCGGCCCGGGACGACCACCAGCACGGCCCGCCGCTCGCGGGCCCGGGCCACCAGGCGGCGGGCCATGGCCGGCCGGGGCGGGAACGGGGGGCACAGCACGACCAGGTCGACCCCCTCGAGCACGGCGGCGGTGGCCTCGGCCCATGCCGGCCCGGGTCGGGGGAGGAGGGCCAGGCGCCCGAGGTCGACGCCGAGGTCGCGGGCGGCCACCGCACCGAGGGCCGGGATGGCCGACCAGCGCGCACCACGACCCGGCGGCCGAGGCGGCGGCCACCAGGGCCAGGGCAACGCTGAGGGCGCCGTCGTCGCCGGGCCCCCGACGGTCAGGGTGGTGCCCCGGCGCAGGGCCCCGTCCGGCAGCAGCCCGGCCAGCGGCGGTGCCACCGGGAGGAGGCGGGTCCGGCTGGCCGCGACCGGCCGGGTGCGCTCGCCCACCAGGGCAAGGGAGGCCAGGGCGGCGGGATCGAGCCCCCGGTCCAGGCTCCCCCCGGGGGGCGGGGTCGTCCCCACCCCCCGGGTATCCGCGTCACGCCGTCGGGGAGGTGATACGAACAATGTTCGATAGTACCGATCGGGGGCGGTCTGCCCAGTCCGTCCCACCCGGCCCTTCCAGCCGGCCACCGGCCGCCGGGTCGGCTCCCGGCAGGGTGGTCCAGCCGGATCTCAGCCGAGACGAAGTCGGCGAGGTCGGGCTCCTTCGTCCAGGTCCAGTAGTCGACCAGGCGCCAGGGGCTCAGCACGTGGATCTCGCCGTACGAGTTCTTGAAGAACGAGTGCTTGATCGAGGGCTGGGACCACACCAGCTTCCTGATCTCGCGCTGTGTCCGCTCGTGCCAGTCGTCGTAGCGCTCCCGCGGGGCTCCATCGGCCGGTGGCCGCCGCCGACGAGCGCCTCGAGACACCGGGTGATGTACCGCATCTGGCACTCCGAGTGGAAGATCAGGCTGCCGCCGTGGGCCAGGTTGGTGCCCGGGCCGTACATGCAGAAGAAGTTGGGGAAGCCCGGGCACGGTGATCCCGAGGTAGGCCGCCGGCCGCTCGCCCCACATCGCGCGCAGGTCGGCCCCGTCCCGCCCGATGATCGTCCATCGGGAAGAGGACCGCGGTGGCCTCGGAAGCCGGTGGCGTAGACGATCACGTCGGCCGGGTACCGCGCACCGTCGACGGTGACCACCGCGTCGGGCTCGATGTGGTCGATGGCGGTGCGGACCAGGTCGACGTTGTCGCGGGTGAGGGCGCCCAGCCACGCGCCGTTGTCCTGGAGGGTCCGCTTGCCGGTGGCCGGGTAGTCGGGCACCACCTTGGCCAGCAGCTCGGGGTCGTCGCCGACCTGGCCGGCGATCCAGTCGGTGAACATCTGGCGGGTGAGCTCGTTCGTCTCGCTGACCGCCCGCTGCTGGTCCGGGTAGTCGGGGTCGACCCGGGCCGCCTCGAGGCCCTTGTCGCAGCCGGGCCAGAAGATGAGGAACCGGTACCAGCGGCCGTAGAAGGGCAGGTGGCGGAGGGCCCAGCGCACGCCGGGGCCGACCGTGGCGTGGTAGTTCGGGTTGGGGAACATCCACTGGGCCGTGCGCTGGAAGACGGTCAGGTGCTCGACCTCGGGGGCGATGGTCGGTGCGATCTGGAAGCCGCTGGCCCCGGCGCCGATCATGGCCACCCGCTGCCCGGCGAGGTCGACGTCGTGGTCCCAGCGGGCCGAGTGGAAGGACGGTCCGGCGAAGGTCTCCCGGCCGGGGATCTCCGGGAGGTGCGGGCGGTTGAGCTGGCCCACCGCCGAGATGACGGCCCGGGCCGTCAGCACGCTCCTCGGTGCCGTCGGCCGTCCGCGCGCGCACCGACCAGGTGGCCGTCTCCTCGTCCCAGGTGGCGCCGAGCACCTCGGTCTCCCACCGGACGTGGGGCCCGATGCCGTGCTTGTCCATCACCGACTCGAAGTAGCGCTGGAGCTCGGGCTGGCGGGCGAAGTACTCGGTCCAGTGGTCGCTCGGCTCGAAGGAGTAGCAGTAGAAGTGGTTGCCGACGTCGACCCGGGCGCCGGGGTAGGAGTTCTCCCACCAGGTGCCGCCGACGCCGGCGTTCTTCTCGACGATCGTGAACGGGATGCCGGCCTCCTTGCAGCCGGATGCCGGCCAGCAGGCCGGACTGGCCGCAGCCGATGACCACCACCGGGAACGCCTCGCGGTCGTCGGCGTGACCGGCCGGCTCGACCCGGCGGGCGTCGCGCCCGTCGAGCTCCATCTCCTCCATCAGCAGCGGGACGTACTCCTCGGGGACCTCCTCGCAGACCAGCCAGCTCATCATCTCGTGGAGCAGCTCGGCCGGGAGCGGCTCCGGCTCGGGGCAGCCCCGGTCCCGGTAGTCGCGGATGACCTCGAGGGCGAGGGCGCGGGCCTCGGCCTTGTCCTCCTCGGTCATGTAGCCCTGGACCTCGTTGAGGAACAGGCCGGCCGGCCGCAGCCGGCCGCGGATGATCTCGGGGTCGCCGGACATGTGGACGAGCGAGAGCAGCAGGGTCGGGATCGAGACGTCGTCCAGGGCCGCGGCGATCTCGCTGTCCGGGGTGTCGAACGGCTCGCCGGCGTGGGGATTGCGCATGTCCGGACACTTCGCCGGGCCGGGCCCGGCGTGGGCCACGGCTGTGCGGCGGACCGGGTCGCTCGGGCACGCCGGTGTGCGAGAGTACGGGGCGCCCGATGCCGGACCGAAGGGGGAGCCGTGCGGCACGTGATGATCGAGGGACCGGGACGGGTCCGGGTGGCCGAGGCGCCCGATCCGGTGCTCGCCCGGGCCCGGCGGCGCGGTGGTGTCGGTCGACGCCACCGCCATCTGCGGCTCGGACATGCACTTCTACGACGGGGACCTCGGCTCGGCGACGGCCTCCCGGTCGGCCACGAGTTCCTCGGCACGGTGCTCGAGGTGGGCCCCGACGTCGGCCGCTTCCGGGCCGGGGACCGGGTGCTGACCGCCTCGGTGACCGGATGCGGCGCACTGCGCCGGGTGCGCCACCGGGGACCCGGTGCGCTGCGTCGAGGGCCCCAGGTCTTCGGCTCGGGCATGCTCCCGGGCGGCCAGGCCACCGCCGTCGCCGTCCCCGCCGCCGACTTCCAGATGCTGCGGATCCCCGACGGCATGGACGACGAGGCGGCACTCCTGCTCACCGACAACCTGTGCACCGGATGGGCCGGCGCCCAGCGGGCCGAGGTCCCTCCGGGCGGCACGGTGGCGGTGCTCGGGCTCGGGGCGGTCGGGCTGTGCGCCGTCCGGTCGCGCTCGCCCTCGGGGCCGGCCGGGTGCTGGCCGTCGACCCGGTGGCGGGACGCCGGGCCCGGGCGGTCGACTCGGGGGCGGAGCCACTGGACGGACCGACCGTCGAGGCGGTGCTCGAGGCGACCGGCGGCCTGGGTGCCGACGCGGTCATCGACGCGGTGGCCCAGGACGCCACGCTCGACGCCGCGCTCTGGGCCGTGCGGCCGGGCGGCACCGTGTCGGTCGTCGGGGTGCACGACCTCGAGCCCCTATCCGCTGCCGGCCCTGACTGCCCTGTTCCGCAGCGTGACCCTGCGGATGACCACCGCACCGGTCCACCGGACCTGGCGCGAGCTGGTGCCGCTGGTCGTCGACGGGCGGCTGCGCACCGACGGCATCTTCACCCACGCCTTCCCCCTGGCCGAGGCCGCCGGCCGCCTACGCGGCGGTGGCCGCCCGGAGCGCCGAGTGCATCAAGGTGCTGCTCCGGCCCTGACCGCACACCGGGGTGCCGGGAGGCGTGTCGGGGGGCCGGCGCGCCGGGCCCGAGATGAGCCGCACGTGCGCACCGCCGGCGCTACGATGGGCGCACCAGAGAGAGGAGGTGGTCCAACTGAGCAGTCAACGATTTGGGACCCTGGAGGTGGCTGGCCGCTGAGGCGGCTCGCTGTACCACCTGGCGAATCCCAGCCAGACACCCACCGGGCCTCCTAGCCGGACCCTGGTCCCATCCGGCGCCTCGCGGGCGCCCGGTGATACACAGCAAGACTCTGTACCTGCGCGGCGCCTCTTCGGGGGCGCCGCGCAGCGCGTTCGGCGGGAGCCTCCGCCACTCGGTCAAGTGCGTATGGTCGTCTCGTCGACCTATCGGGCGGGGTCGACGCCCTCCCAGAGCCCGACAGGGGCCTTCCCCACCGGGAAGTGCCCCGGCTGTCGACCGCCCTTGGCGGCCCGCTCGATGCGCTGCTGCATGCCGGCGCTGAGGGCGCCTGCCGAGATCATCTCGAAGTAGGTGGCCGTGGCGTTCCCGACGTCGAAGAAGTCCCGCTGCCAACTCCACTGGAAGTCGCCCGCATACCGGAACCAGCTGCCGCCGAGGCCGGCGATCTCGTAGTGGCTCCCGTCGGGCCTGGTGGCGTCGGCCACCTGCCGCCACAGTCCGAGGATCTCCCCCTGGACGTCGTCGATGAGGACGCGCATGTACGGATAGCTCCACCCGCCGAGGCCCTCCATCTCGAGCCCCACCGCGTAGTCGCGGATCTGGTCGCGCCCGACGGCCATGAACTCGTCGTTGGGCCCCACGTTCCACCCGTAGGTGGCGTCCTCGGTGAACATGTCGGCGAGCGGCCGCCAGTCCAGCTCGGCCTCGCAGCGCCGGTTGAGGTCCAGCCAACGCTGCATCATCTCTTCGAGCTCACTACGCGGGAACGAGGGCACGGGCTATTCCTCCTCGACGATGGACAGTGCGTGGGTCGGGCAGAACCGGACGGCGGCCTCGACAGCGGGCCGCGACCGTCGCGCCCGGGTGCTCCTCGAGGATGGTCACCGGGGGCTGCTTTGCCGAGCGCGAAGACCTCCGGGGCCTCGGACTCGCACACCCCGTGCCCCTGGCAGAGGTCGACGTCGAGCGCGATGCGCATCAGCCGGCCGACCCAGCGACCGCCCGGCTCCGCGCCTCGGACCGGCGCCGGTAGCGGACGACGCAGGGCTGGGCGAGCTGGACGACCATCTTCGAGTGGTCGTTGCGGTAGGACTCGGCAGGCTGGGCCAGTTCGAACTCCCAGTCGAGGAGCAGGACCGAGAAGATGGCCTTGAGCTGCATCATGGCGAAGGCCGCCCCCACGCACCGGTGGCGCCCCGCGCCGAATGGGATCCACGTCCACGGATTGGCCTGGTCCTCCGACCGCGGCGCGAGGTACCGCTCCGGGACGAAGGCCTCCGCGTCGGGGAAGTCCTCGCTGATCCGGTTGGACACGGCCGGACTCGCCCCCACCATCTGGCCGGTCCGGATGAGGAAGCCCTCGCACTCGAGGTCCTCCTTGGCCACCCGCAGCAGCAGGATGAGCGGCGGATGGAGCCGGAGGGCCTCCTTGAGTGCTGCCTCGACCCGGGGCATCTCGCGCAGGGCCTGGTAGCTGACCTCGGCGCCCCCTGCGTAGAGCTCGGCCAGCTCGTGGTCGACCAGCGCCATCTGCTCGGGGTGGCGGAGCAGCTCGATGAGGGTCCAGGCCGCTGTGCCCGAGGTGGTGTGGTGGCCGGCGAACATCATCGAGATGAACATGCCGGTCACCACGTCGGCGGGAAAGCGCGGCGAACCGTCGGACTCGGTGATCGACATGAGCACGTCGAGGAGGTCCCGCTCGTCATCGGGGACCGGCGGCGCGGACGTGCGACGTTGCATGATCCCCTCGACCAGCTCGACGAGACCGGCCCGGGCTGCGTCGCGCCGCTCGAAACTCTCGATCGGGGCGTAGGGGTCGACGTAGGCGATGGCGTCCGTCCCCCGTTCGAGGTCGTGGTAGAGCTCGGCGAACCGCTTGTCGAGCTCGTCCCGGAACCGCTTGCCGATGAGGCACGCCGAGGAGGTGTAGATGGTCAGCTCGGCGAACCAGTCGAGCAGGTCGATCTCGCCCTCGTCGTCCCAGGTGGCAACCATGGCCTCGACCTCGCCGGCGATGGTCGCCGCGTGACCGCGGATGAACTTGTCGCGCAGCGCCTGGTTGTGCAGCATCTCGCGTCTGCGCTCGGGTGGCGCGTCGAAGACCACCCCCTCCCCGAAGATCGGGGTCATGAACGGGTAGGCCTCGGCCTGGTCGAGCACCTCCTCCGGCGATCGGAAGAAGAGCTCGTTGGCCTCGGCACCGCTGAGCAGGACCACGTCACGCCCGGCCAGGCGGAAGACGCCGACGTCGCCGCATTCGGACCGCACCCGGGTGAGCAGTGCGATCGGGTCGACCCGCAGCTCCTCCAGGTGCCCGGTCTCCCCTCCGCCGCCCGACACCCTCGGCGGTTCCCGTCGCGCGACGTCGATGGTCATGTACCCTCCTCGGCTGGCTCCTGCAGTGGCGGCTCCGGGCGGACCGGTGCCTCGGGCTGCAACTCGATCACGGTCGCGTGGGTGCCCCGGGGGAGCGAGACTGCCGCCACCACCGCCTGTGCCACCCCGGCCGGTTGCATGAAATTGTCGTGCCGGGCGAAGCCCCACGAGGCCCACTGCTCGATGACCTCGCCGGTGACCACCGGGTCCCAGTCCATCCCCATGCCGGTGAGGGTCGGGCCGGGCCGCACGATGGTCGCCCGGACACCCGACCCCTCGAGCTCCATCTGCAACGAACGCACGTAGCCCTCGAGACCCCACTTGGACGTCACGTAGGCGGCCATTGCCGGTCGGGGCCGCTCGGCGACGTCGGAGGTGACGAAGACCACGTCCCCGCGCCGTCGGGCCACCAGGTCGGGCAGCAGCGCCCGGATGAGCCGGTGGGTGCCGGAGACGTTGACCGAGAGGACCGCGTCGAACGATGCGGCATCGGTGGAGAGGACCGAGCCGGCCATGTTCTGGGCGGCGTTGGAGACGACGATCTCGACCTCGCCGAGAACCTCCACCGCGTTCTTTGCGAACTGCTCGACCGAGTCACCATCGGACAGGTCGAGGTGCAGCGCGGCAGCCTCTCCCCCCTCGGCCCGGATGGCCGCAGCCGCCTCTTCGCAGGCGTCCACCCGCCGGGCGCCGAGGACGACCGGGTGACCGCAGGCGGCAAGTGCGGCGGCGGTGGCCCGGCCGATGCCGGACGAGGCACCGGTCACCACCGCGGGCCGGCGGTCCGGGTTCGGGGTGAAGCGGGCCATCACCGGAGGACCACCGAGGTCGGGAGGGCCGCCAGTCCCCGCACGTTGATCGAATGGACCCGCTCGATGCCGGCGGGGTCGACCTCGTAGGTCGCCACCCGGGCCACCAGCTCGGAGAGAGCGATCCGGGCCTCCATGCGGGCAAGGGGGGCGCCCATGCAGAAGTGCCGGCCGCTACCAAAGCTGACCAGGCGGCTGGTGTCGCGATCGAGGTCGTAGCGGTCGGCCTCGGGGAAGACCGCCTCGTCGCGATTGGCCGAGCCCACCAGCAGCAGCACCCGTGCGCCCTCGGGCACGGTTGTCCCGTGCAGCTCGACCGGGGCCCGGGTGACCCGCAACAGCATCTGACTGGAGGTGTCGTAGCGCAGGGTCTCCTCGACCCAGTCGGGCACCCGGCCCGGGTCCCCGAAGGGTTTGGTCCGCTCGCCGGGAGTGCGCCACCCCCAGTACCAGGCGTTGCCGAGCAGCTTGGTGGTGGTCTCGTTGCCGGCCACCACCATGAGGAAGAGGAAGGACACGATCTCCTGGTCGGTGAGCCGGTCGCCGTCGATCTCGGCCACCAGCAACGCCGAGGTCAGGTCGTCCCGTGGGACCCGCCGGCGTTCGTCGACCATCTCCTGGTAGTAGCCGACCAGGGTCAGCGCCGCCTCCATCCCGCTTTGCGGCACGTCGAACACGCCGTCCTCGCGGTGGAGGACCAGGTCGGCGAGGCGGCGCAGCTCGGGACGGTCCGCCCGTGGGACGCCGACCAACTCGGAGATCACGTCCATGGGGACCCTGCCGGCGAAGTCGGAGATGAAGTCGAACGAGCCGCGCTCGAGCGCGGGCTCGAGGTGCTCGAGGGTGATCTCGCGGATCCGGTCCTCCATCGCACCCACCTTGGTCGGGGTGAACCCCTTGCCGACGAGCGATCGCATCCGGGTGTGCCGGGGAGGGTCGAGCGCGAGAAAGGACATGGTCCGGTGGGCGTCGGGGCTGAAGGCGCTCGGGTCGAGGGAGACCCCGAAGGCGTTCGAGTAGGTGTCGACGTTGCGGAACGCGGCCAGCACGTCCTCGTGGCGCGACAGCGCCCAGAAATCGAATTCGTCGCTGCGGTAGAGAGGCGCCTCGACCCGCAGTCGCGCGTAGGTCGGATACGGGTCCTCGTGCATCTCGTACGCGTACGGGTTGTAGCCGACGGGCCGGCGGAGATCGGAGGCGGTCACCGGTCCGCCGTCCCGCTGCCCATGTCCATGCCGCGGGATCCCTGCTCAGGGTCCCCCATCAGCAACGTGGCCGCCCCGGCCACGAACGCCGGGACGTCGAGGAAGGACATGTGGCCGATGCCGGCCGTGAGGAGTGCGCCCGAGTAGCAGGTCTCGAGCACCCGGATCACCCGCGGGTCGCCGCCCGGGCCCACCGCTGCCTCGAGCCGGCGGTGGATCAAGGTCCCGATGCGGTCGCGGAGGTGCCGGACGTCCGGATTGGAGCTCAGCAGTGCCACCGTGCAGGCGTCGACGAGAGTCGGGCTCTGGGCCGCGAACGGGATCATGGCCCGCACCGCGTCCTCGACGCGCTCGGCGACCGGCCGCGCGTCGTCCGCGCCGACCGGGGTGAGCGCCTCCATGCGCCGCCAGAGCACCTCCGCCAGGAGGTGGTCCTTCGAGCTGAAGTAGGTGTACGCGGTGGCGGGGGCCACGCCAGCCCGGCGGGCCACGTTCCGGACGGTGACCCCCGGGTACCCGACCTCCTCGACCACTTCCTCCGCCGCCTGGACGATCTGGGCGACCACCTCCGCCTGGCGCGCGCTGAGACGCCGCCTGGTCGCCTCGACATGGAGGAATGGCGGCTCGGCCTCGTCGCGGGGGAGGGCTGAGGGGCTCACGCTTCGGCCCGCACCGCCCCCGACCTGGTTACGGTCATCGGTTCGTACTATAGTCCAGACACCTGTCCAGATGTGGGGCCGCAGTCAAACGCCGTCGCCCGTTACCGCCGGCTCGTCGTGGTGGTCCGGCCGCGTCGGAGGAGCGGCTCGGGCAACATGTACGTGCGGCGTGTCCGACGACGGGGTGGCCGAGCGGCCGCCCGAACGGGGAGTGACGGTGAGCGTGTCCGAAGAGCGATCGACCGACGGTGCAGCGTCAGGGGCACTGCCGACCGTGGGGGTGGTCGGGCTCGGCCTCATCGGCGACGGGATCGCCACCAACGCCCTGGCCGCAGGGTTCCCGCTGGTGGTGTGCGACGTGCGCCCGGAGGCCACCGATCGCTACTCGGGCCGAGCCGGCGTGGCGGTCGCCCCGTCCGACCTGGCCCGCGCCGCCGACATCGTGGTGGTCGCCGTCGTCGACGACGAGCAGGTGCACGCGGTCCTCTCCGGTCCGCACGGGGCCCTCGCCGCGGCCGGGCCGGGGACCGCCTTCCTTATCGTGAGCACGATCTCCGCGGCCTGTGTGCAGGCCATCGGCACAGAAGCGGCAGCCCACCGAGTGGCCGTGGTCGACTGCGGGGTGAGCGGCGGTCCGACCGCAGCGGCCTCCGGCGATCTCGTCTGCATGGTGGGCGGCGATCCCGCCGAGATCGGGCGGCTCGCGCCGCTCCTCGAGGCGATCGGGTCGTTGACCGTGACCATGGGGCCGTTCGGTACCGGGCTCGCGGCCAAGCTGGCCCGCAACCTGGTCCAGTACGGGTCGTGGCTGGCCGCGTACGAGGGGCAGCTCCTCGCCGAGGCCGCCGGCATCGAGCTTGCCAAGTTGGCAGAGGTCATCCGCGCCAGTGACGCCCGGATCGGCGGGGTCTCGAGGCTCATGTTCCGCACGACGGTCGCGCCGTTCACCGAGACCGACGATGAGGGACTGGTCGGGGCCATGCGAGCTGGTGCAAGCCTCGCCCACAAGGACCTCGCCGCGGCGTTGGACCTCGCCGACACCCTCGACGTCGCGTTACCGCTGGCCTCCCTCACCGAGCAGCAGTGCGACGAGATCTTCGGGCTGGGCGGAACGGCGGCCGAGCGGTGAGCAGCGGCACCGGAGACCCCGGGTTCGCTCCGAGCCGCGACTCGGGCGTCGCCGGGTTCGAGGAGTACCTCGAGGCGAAGTCGATCGCCGGGCCGGCGTGACCGACCGTACAGGAGGGAGCAGCGAGACGATGGGCGAGGAGAGCGCGGACGGGACACCCCGGACCCGGGGGATGGCCAAGATGGAGGAGGTCTACGGGTTCTCCGTCGACCCCGACAACCTCGAGAGTCCCTATGTCGCCTTCACCGTCGACCACCTCTTCGGGACGGTCTGGACCCGGGACGCGCTCGACATCCGGGACCGCCGCCTCACGACCATCGGCGTACTGGCCGCGCTCGGGCAGAGTGCGCTCATCGAGATCCAATTCGTGTCGGCGCTCGAGCGCGGCGAGCTCACCGAGGAGCAGGTGCGCGAGCTCGTGCTCCACCTGACCCACTACATCGGCTGGCCGCTCTCGACCAGCCTCAACGAGGTCGCCGAGCGGGTCATCGCACGGCGCCGCCAGGGGACGCCCACTCCGCCGCCGGCCGGCACCGAGGCCGCGGGAAGGTGAGCGCCGCAACAGCCGCAGGCGCGGCGGCAGCCGACGGAGCCGACGGAGCCGACGGAGCCCGGGCCATGGTCCGCTTCGACTTCACCGGCAAGGTCGCCATCGTGACCGGCTCGGCCGGCGGCATCGGCCAGGCCTACGCCGAGGCGCTCGCGGCGGCTGGGGCGTCGGTCGTGGTGGCCGACATCGACACGGCCGGGGCGGCTGCGGTCGCGGCCGGGATCGAGCGCGGCGGCGGCTCGGCGACAGCGGTGGAGGTGGACGTGGCCGATCCGGGGTCTGCCGCGGCGATGGCGGCCGCCGCCGCCGAGCGGTTCGGGGGCATCGACTTCCTGGTCAACAACGCGGCGATCTTCGGGAAGATGAAGCTGGACTTCCTCCTCACGGTGGACTGGGCGTACCTGAACCGCTTCCTTTCGGTCAACATGCTCGGGGCCCTCAACTGCGTCCGGGCCTGCCATCCCGAGATGAAGGCTCGTGGCGGCGGGGCGATCGTGAACCAGTCCTCGACCGCCGCCTACCTCTACGCCGGCTTCTACGGTCTGGCCAAGGCCGGGGTCAACTCGATCACCCAGCAGCTCGCCCACGAGCTCGGGAGCGACAACATCCGCACCAACGCCATCGCGCCAGGGCCGATCGACACCGAGGCGTCGCGGACGGTGGTGCCGGACTCGTTCATGCAGCCGATCCTCGCCGGGCTGGCCCTCAAGCGCCAGGGAGTGCCGTCGGACCTCGTCGGGATGTGCCTCTTCCTCCTCTCCGACGAGGCCTCGTGGATCACCGGGCACGTCTTCAACGTCGACGGTGGACAAGTGGTCCGCCCGTGATCCGGGTCCGCTGCCGCTGATGAGCGACCACCGGATCGAGGCCGAGCTCGACGCCGGCGTGATGACCGTCGCCTTCGACCGGCCGGAGGTCCGCAACGCCTTCGACCGCGCCATGTACCTGGCGGTGACCGCCGCGCTGGCCGGTGCGCTGGCCGAAGACGAGGTTCGTGCCGTCGTCCTCTGCGGCCGGGGCGAGGCGTTCAGTGCCGGTCAGGACCTCCGCGAGATGGCGGCCATCGCCACCGGAGGGGCCGGGCCCGACGCCGGGTCGGGCTTCCGGGACCTCCTCGACCTCGTGGTCGGGTTCGACAAGCCGTTGCTCGCCGCGGTCCACGGTGTCGGCGTGGGGCTCGGCTGTTCGCTGCTCGGACACGTCGACCTGGTCCTCATCGACGAGCACGCCAGACTGCGGGTCCCCTTCGCCGAGATGGGGGTGCCGCCGGAGGCGGCCAGCAGCGTCCTGCTCCCCGCCCGCATGGGGTGGCAGCGGGCGGCCGCCGCGCTGCTCGCCTCGGAGTGGATCAGCGCGGCCCGGGCGGTCGAATCGGGTCTCGCCCTCCGGGTCTGCCCGGCCGGGACCGTGCTCGAGGAGACCCTGTCCCTGGCCCGCACCATCGCCTCCTACCCAGCAGACGCGACCCGGGAGATCAAGCGCCTCATGCTGGCCGGCCGCGGAGCGGCCGTCGACGAGGCGCGCCGACGCGAGGAGCTCGCCTTCGCCGCGCTCTTCAGCGACCCCGCCCGCAATCCGGGCTCCCGGCTGGCCGCCCCTCTCGGGGACTGACGAACGATGAGGCTCGGGATCACCGCCTTCCTCACCGACCTGGCGATGTCGCCCGCGGACCTGGCCGTCGCCGTCGAGGAGCGGGGGTTCGACTCGCTCTACCTTCCCGAGCACACCCACCTCCCGGTCCGGGCCGACACCCCGCCCGCCCTGGTCGAGGGCGTCCGGCTCGAGGATTACCGGCGCAGCCTCGACCCGTTCGTGGCCCTGGCCACCGCGGCATCGGTGACCACCACCGTCCGGCTCGGCACCGGCGTGGTCCTTGCGGCGCAGCACGACCCGATCGTGCTGGCGAAGCAGGTCGCCACGCTCGACCACCTGAGCGGTGGCCGGGTCGTCCTCGGCATCGGGTTCGGTTGGAACCGAGCCGAGGCGGCCGACCACGGTGTCGACTTCTCCCAGCGCCGTGAGGTGGCCCGCGAGCACCTTCTTTGCATGCAGGCCCTCTGGGCCAACGACCAAGCCGAGTACCACGGGGTCCATGTCGACCTCGACCCGTGCTGGAGCTGGCCGAAGCCGGTCCAACATCCCCGGGTCCCGATCCTCGTCGGGGGCCGTGCCGGCGAGCTGACCTTCCGGGCCATCGCCGAGTACGCCGACGGATGGCTCCCGGTGGGTGGATCGGGACTGGCCGAGGCGCTCCCCGCGCTGCGACGGGCCCTCGCGGATCGGGGACGGGACCCCGGGTCGGCCCGGGTGGTCCCCTTCGGCACCCTCCCCTCGGACGCCAAGCTCGAGCACCTACGGAACCTGGGTATCGACGAGGTGGTGCTGCGGGTGCCCTCGGGGGGCCGCTCCGCGATGCTCTCGGTGCTCGACGAGCACGCCCTCTACCTCGCACGGTTCGGGGACGGAGATGCCTGAGGGACCACCCGCCGACCCGGAACCACCCCGCAGAGAGGGACCGCCCGGCCGGCCCTGGAGCGGCGGTGGCCGCGAGCGGCTTGCCTCGGCGGTGCGCCGGCTCATGGAGTTCACGGTGACCTCGTCCCCGCCGCCGGCTGCGCTCGCCGATACCGCCCGGCGGGTCGAGGAGCTGGCCGACCGCCTGGAGGCCTCGGTGCCAGCGGAGGGACCGGCCCCGGTCGGCCGGTTCGCTCTGGACCCGGCCGGGCCCGACGAGGTCGACGGCCTCTCGTCGGCCATGCCGTTCGACATGGTCATCGGCAGCTGCAATCCGTTGTCACCGCCCGTCGAGCTCGAATTCGACGCGCCGTTGGCCATCGGCCGGGTCGTGTTCTCCCCGACCTACGAGGGGGCGCCCGGGTGCGTCCATGGCGCTGCCATCGCCGGCTGCTTCGACATCGTGCTCACAGCCGCCAACGTACTGGCCGGCGCGGCCGGCCCGACCGTCGAGCTCTCGATCCGCTACCGCAAGCCGACCCGGATCGGGGTCGAGTCGGTGTTCGAGTCCTGGGTCACCGAACGGACCGACCGGCGCACCCACAGCCGCGGCCGGCTCCTCCAGGACGGCGTCGTGACAGCCGAGGCGACGGGGGAGTTCGTCCACATGGAGCGAACCCGGATCGACGCGATGCACCGGACCGAGGACGGCAGGAGCGACCGGCGACGGGTGAGCCGGTCTGCCACGCGCGGGCCGTCCGCATTCTCTAGAGTCGTGGCGACGGTGGACCGGGGAAGGTCGATGACCTGCCCGGACTGCCGACGAGGAAGGGGGAGACTGCTGTGAGTCATTCCGCTCTGAACCGCCCCGCCGCGCGCCGGATGGGAGCGCCGGGCGCGGTGGCCTCCGCGGTGCTCGTGCTTGCGGTGACCCTGGCAGCCTGCTCCTCGACCAACAGTCAGCCGGTCGTCGTCGACCGGGAGCTCGGGCGGCTCCTCGACAGCCGGCATCCCCTCGTCCGCCTTCACCGACACCACCGGGCTCACCGGGACCACCGTCTCCGTTGGTAACGTGTCGACGCTCTTCGAAGGGCTGTTCAAAGGCGCCTACGTCGGGACGCAGGCCTACGCCGCCTACGTCAACTCCCAGGGGGGCATCCACGGCCGCAAGCTGGTCGTCGACTCCTACGACGACGGGTACGCGGGCGCACCCAACAAGCAGTACACCCAGGAGGCCATCCAGAAGGACTTCGCCCTCGTCGGCGGGTTCTCCACGTTCGACAGCTTCGGGGGGACCGTGCTCGCCGCCAACCCGGGTGTGCCCAACGTCGACCGTCACCCTCGACCAGACCACCGGGAACCTGCCCAACAGCTTCAGCCCCGACCCCGCCTCGGGCGGGTGGCAGCTCGGCCCGCTCGTCTACTTCCAGAAGAAGTTCCGCGCCGAGGTCGCAGCACGTGGGCGCTCTCGTCGCGGACGTGCCCGTCGGCCATCTCCAAGTGGGTGGCGGAGCATGCGGCGATGCAGTCGCTCGGATACAAGGTCGTCTACGACCCGCAGTTCGGCATCACCCAGACCGACTTCAACCAGTACGTGGTCGCCATGCGCAACGCCGGAGTCAAGATCCTGTTCATCGAGCAGATGCCGGAGAACTACGCGGCGGCGGTGGTCAAGGCTCTCAACCAGCAGAACTTCCACCCGGTGGTGGTGCTCGGCGCCTCGACCTACAGCGAGGCCCTGGTGCCCAACGCCGGCGGTGCGGCGGCGATCGACGGCGCCTACCTCGAGCAGGGCACCTCCCTCTACCTCGGGGAGGACGCCTCCGCCATCCCGGCCGTCGGCACCTTCCTGTCCTGGGTCCAGAAGGTCTCGCCGGGGTTCAAGGCCGATCTCTACACGCTGTTCGGCTGGACCTCGGCGCAGCTGTTCAGCCAGGCCCTCGCCGCAGCCGGCCCCAACCCGACCCGGGGATCGGTGCTCGAGCAGCTGCGCAAGATCACCTCGTTCAACGCGGGCAACCTCGTCGCCACGGCGAACCCGGCGGGCAAGGTGCCGCCCACCTGCTACGTCATCGCCTACATCGTGAACGGTCAGTTCCAGCGGCTCGACGACCCGCCGACCACCGGCCCCACCAAGGGCTACCGCTGCGACCAGCCGTACTACTACTACCCCCCGAAGTAGGGAAGGAGCTCAGGCTCGGCGCGCAGCTCCCCCGAAGTAGGGAAGGAGCTCAGGCGTCGGCGGGAGTGGCGCTCGCCGCCCGCCGCATCAGGCGGCTCTTGCGATTGGCGGCCTGGTTCTTGTGGATGACGCCCTTGGCCGCGGCTTTGTCGATCCGCTTGACCGCCAGGCGCAGTGCCTCGGCCGAGTCCTCTGCGTCCGTGCCGATCGTGGAGAGGGCCCGCTTGGTGCGGGTCCGAAGCTCGGACCGTACGGCCTTGTTACGGGCGTGACGCTTCACCGTCTGCCGGTTGCGCTTGATCTGGCTGCGGATGTTCGCCACTGCTCGTCCTTCGTCCTCGTCTGTTCTGCGGGTCGTGCTCTCCGGGTCGGGCACGGCGACCACGACCGGCATCTGCGATGCTCCCGGGAGCCCGTGACGGGGTCCACCGGGGACAGTCCAGAGTAGCAGGTCGGATCCGCCCGGTCCGCCCGGCCCACGGCCCACGGCCGGGTCGGGGGCGCCTGCGAACGCCTTGGGTACGCTGGACAGCCCGTGCTCTCCATCGACCGCATCCGCAACTTCTCGATCATCAGCCACGTCGACCACGGCAAGTCGACGCTGTCCGACCGCATCCTGGAGCTGACCGGCGCGGTCGATCCCCGCCTGATGCGCGAGCAGTACCTCGACTCGATGGACATCGAGCGCGAGCGGGGGATCACCATCAAGGCCCAGAACGTGCGGGTTCCCTGGAAGGAGCACACACTCCACCTCATCGACACTCCCGGGCACGTCGACTTCGGCTACGAGGTGAGCCGATCGCTCGCCGCCTGTGAGGGGGCGGTCCTCCTGGTCGACGCTTCGCAGGGGATCCAGGCCCAGACCCTGGCCAATTGCTACCAGGCCCTCGACAACGACCTCGAGATCGTGGCGGTGCTCAACAAGATCGATCTGCCGGCGGCCGATCCCGAGCGGTGCGCCGCCGAGATCGAGCAGGTCCTCGGGCTCGAGGCGTCCGGCATCCTCCGCATCTCGGCAAAGACCGGGGAGGGGGTGCCCGAGCTGCTCGACGCGGTGGTGGCCCGGGTCCCCGCTCCGAGCGGGGACCCGGCGGCCCCGCTCCGGGCGCTCATCTTCGACTCCGCCTACGACCAGTACCGGGGCGTGGTGAGCTCGATCCGGGTCATGGACGGAACCCTCACCCGCTCCGACCGTCTGCGGTTCATCCAGGCCGGACAGAACCACGAGATCGAGGAGATCGGCATCCGGACCCCGGTCACCGTTCCGGTCGACGAGCTCGGCCCCGGGGAGGTCGGGTATCTCATCGCCGGGATCAAGGACGTCGGCGGGGCCCGCTCTGGCGAGACGGTGACTACCGCCATCCGTCCGGCGCAGACCGCGCTCGACGGGTATCGCGACCCGAAGCCGATGGTGTTCTGCGGGCTCTTCCCGGTGGACGGTGACGAGCTCCCCGACCTGCGCGACGCGCTCGAGAAGCTGCGCCTCAACGACGCCAGCTTCACCTACGAGCCCGAGTCGTCACGGGCCCTCGGGTTCGGGTTCCGATGCGGATTCCTCGGTCTGCTGCACATGGAGATCGTCCGCGAGCGGCTCGAGCGGGAGTTCGACCTCTCCCTCATCGCCACCGCCCCCTCGGTCGCCTACCGCGCCTTCCTCGCGGACGGGACCGAGGTCGACGTGGACAATCCGAGCGAGCTACCCGAGCCGGCCGGTCTCGACCACGTGGACGAGCCCATGCTGCGGGCGACGATCCTCACCCCCGCCGAGTACACCGGCACGGTGATGGAGCTCTGCCAGGGACGTCGCGCCGAGATGCTCAAGATGGAGTACCTCTCCCCCGAGCGGGTCGAGTTCGTCTACGCGATCCCACTCGCAGAGGTGGTGGTCAATTTCTTCGACCAGCTGAAGAGCCGGACCAAGGGGTACGCCAGCCTCGACTACGAGCCCGAGGGGTACGCGACCGCCGACCTGGTCAAGGTCGACCTGCTCATCAACCACACCCCGGTCGACGCCTTCTCCACCATCGTGCACAAGTCCGAGGCCGACAGCTACGGGAGGAGGATGACCGAGAAGCTGCGCGAGCTGATCCCGCGGCAGATGTTCGACGTGCCCATCCAGGCCGCCATCGGCGGCCGGGTCCTGGCGCGGGAGACGGTCAAGGCGCGCCGCAAGGACGTCCTCGCCAAGTGCTACGGCGGCGACATCACCCGCAAGCGCAAGCTCCTCGAGAAGCAGAAGGAGGGCAAGAAGAAGATGAAGAACATCGGGAGGGTCGAGGTCCCCCAGGAGGCGTTCGTCTCCGCCCTCCGTCTCGACGACTGAGCCCCGTCCGGTCCCAGGAGGTACCCGGAGCACGCGCGCGGCCGTCTAACGTAGCCATGGTGCCGGACGCTTCCGCCATCGTGGTCTCGGACCTCTCGAAGACCTACCGCATCTTCCGGCGGGAGGAGCAGAGCGCCTATGCGTCCGAGGCGCTGATCAAGCGCATCCGCGGCAGGAAGCAGCGGCCCGAGCAGTTCGAAGCCCTCCACGGGGTCTCCTTCGAGGTCGGCTGGGGCGAGGTGGTCGGCATCATCGGGCGCAACGGGGCCGGGAAGAGCACCCTGCTCAAGATCATCAACCGGATCACCGCGCCGACCACCGGGCGCCTCGAGCTCGGCGGGCGGGTGGGGAGCCTGCTCGAAGTGGGCACCGGGTTCCACCCGGAGCTCACCGGTCGCGAGAACGTCTACCTCAACGGCACCCTGCTCGGCATGCGGCGCAAGGAGATCAGCGAGCGCTTCGATGCCATCGTCGAGTTCGCCGGCACCGAGAAGTTCCTCGACACCCAGGTCAAGCGCTACTCGACCGGCATGTACATCCGCCTCGCCTTCGCGGTCGCCGCCCACCTCGACTCCGAGATCCTGGTCGTGGACGAGGTGCTCGCGGTGGGCGATTCGGACTTCCAGGCGAAGTGCCTCCGCAAGATGCGCGAGGTCGCCCGGGACGGACGGACGGTGCTCGTGGTCAGCCATCAGCTCCAGACCGTGTCCGACCTCTGCAGCTCCGCGCTCTACCTCAACGCGGGCCACCTGGTGCTCCACGGCACGGTCGAGGAGGCGCTGGAGGAGTACAAGCGCAGCTTCGCCCGGTCGGCCCCCCTGGTCGAGGTGGCGGCGCACCGGCCCGGCACCGGCGAGATCCGGTTCTCCAAGGTGGCGGTGGCCGACGAGATCACCAAACCGGGCCAGGACGTGGTGGTCGAGTTCACCGTGGGGGCCAGTCCTGCCTTCGGCAGCCGCTACCACCTCTCGTGCTTCATCAACAACGAGGACGGGATGGTCATCGCCCAGTGCGACTCGCGGGTGGTCGACTTCTGGCTCGACCCCTCGACCGATGCCCAGGGCCGGCTCCGGGTCCGGACACCGTGGCTCAAGCCCGGGGCCTATACGGTCGATCTCACCATCCATGCCGGCGGACGCCCCACGGACATCTGGGAGCAGGCCTGTCATTTGCAGGTGCTGCCCGTGACGCCGTACCCGTTCCCCACTACACCCGACGGCACGGACCACGGCGTCGTCTACCCCGACTTCGACTACTCGCAGATCTGACCTCCGTGGCCAGCATCGTCATCACCCCTCCCGGCAGGTTCTCGCTCCCCAAGGTCAGTGAGCTGTGGGAGGCGCGCGAGGTCCTCTACCGGTTCGGCGCCCGGGACGTGACCCTCCGCTACCGCCAGACGCTGCTCGGCGTGGTCTGGGTGGTCCTCCAGCCGCTGCTGGTCGCCCTCGTCTTCACCCTGGTGTTCAGCAAGGTCGCCAACCTCAGCGTCCCGCACGTCCCGTACCTGGTCTTCACCTTCGTCGGGCTCCTGGCCTGGAACCTGTTCAGCGGGATCGTCGACCCGCGCCCAGGGATCGCTGATCTCCAACCGGGACCTCGTGTCCAAGGTCTTCTTCCCCCGGATGCTGGTGCCCCTGGCCACCGTCTACTCCTGCGTGATCGACTTCCTGGTCGCGACCGCCTTCCTCGCCGTTCTCTGGATCATCTATGGGATCAACCCGGGCCCGCAGGCATTCCTCCTCCCGGTCTGGGCGATCCTGGTGATCCTGCTCGCCAGCGGTGTCGGGCTCCTCACCGCCGCGTTGACGGTGCGGTACCGCGACGTGGGCTACTTCGTGCCGTACATGCTCCAGTTCCTGCTCTACGCGAGCCCGATCGCCTATTCGATCAGTGCGGTCAAGAACTACCACCTGTTCTACGACGTGAACCCGTTGACCTGGCTCCTCCAGGAATTCCAGTGGTCGCTGGCCCGCCAGGCCGCCCCGGCGGCCTGGGAGTTCGCACTTTCCGCCGTTGTCCCCGTCGTGGCCTTCCTCGGGGGAGCGGTCGTCTTCGAGCAGATGGAGCGCGGCTTCGCCGACGTGATCTGAGCGTGCGCATCCTCTCGAACGTCGAGGATCTCGGGCCCACCAACGGGATCACCGTCCAGACCCTGCAGACGACCGTCGCGCTCTGCGGCCGCGGCCACCAGGTGGACCTCGCCTATGTCGCCGACGGCCCGTTCCGCGACGACTACGAGTCGGCCGGAGTCACCCTGGTCGAGGTGCCCCTCCTCGACATCCACCTGCAGGGGGCGTTCGGGGCCGTCCGCCCACTCGTCGCCTCGGTGCGCCGTGTTGTCGCCACCCGGCCCGACGTGCTCTACGCCCACCGGATGCAGCCGCTTCCCTGGGCCGTGGCCACCGGCACCCGGGTGCGCCGGCCGGTGGTGAGCCACCTCCACGGGATCACCGGCTGTACCCACCGGGTGGTCAACGCCCTCCTCGGCCGCCGGCCCCACACCGTGCTCGCCGTCTCCGCGTTCCTGCGCGACGAGCTGGTCGCCGGCGGGTTCCCGTCCGGACGGGTCGAGGTAGTCCACAACGGCATCGATCCGAACGCCTACCCGTTCGGCGGCTCCGAGGCCCGCACGCGGGCACGCGACGCCCTCGGTCTCGGCCAGGAGGCCTTCGTGGTCCTGTTCTACGGGAGACTGGACCCGACCAAGGGGGTGGATGTCCTCCTCGACGCGGTCGACCGGATGCGCGACCTCGGCACCGGGGTGCATCTCCTGATGGTCGGGTCCCCGCCCACCGTCGAGTACCTGCGGGACATCCGGAAGCGGCTGCGCGAACCGTGGGTGACCTGGCTCACCAACCGTCCCGACGTGATCACCCCGCTGCACGCGGCCGATGTGGTCGCCGCCCCGTCACTGGTCGACGAGGCATTCGGCCGGGTGGTGGTGGAGGCGATGTCGACCGGTCGGCCGGTCGTGGCCACCTCGGTCGGAGGGATCCCCGAGGTGATGACCGGGCCGTTCGCCCGCTTCCTCGTCCCGCGTTCAGATCCCGACGAACTGGCCCGCTGCCTCTCCTCGCTCGCCACCTGGCGTACGGACGAGCCGGGGCTCGGTGCGGACTGCCGCGCCCATGTGGCCCGTCACTTCTCCCTCGTGTCGATGGTGGACGCCATCGAGCACCATCTCCGGGTCGCAGCGGGGACCTGAGCGCAACCGGCCAGGCTCCGGCCCGGACGCAACCGGCGACGGCTTGACCGTCACCGATCTGCGACTACGTACCTCCCGGCGAGCTCCATCGCCTCGGACCGCCCGGACCCTGCGTGGAAGTTGTGGTCGAGGGAGCGCACCACGTCGAAGCTGAACCGCTCGTTCGCGGCGAGCCGCCGGAGCCGTCGTTCGGCTCCGCGTCTCATCGGGACGGCGTCGTCCGGCCCGGAGATGATGTGAACGGCCACCCCTCTTGCGACCAGCTCGCGGAGCTGCCGCACCGGGGGATCGGTTCCGGCAACGGAGTTGACCGCATGCCACACGACGTCGGGGACGTGCGGAGCGACCGCGCGGGTGAGTCGATGGCCGCGCAGGGACCGGAGATTGAGGGATGCCCGCCAACGGCGGAGGTTCCCGTCCGACGGTGCAGCGGGCGGCGGTACGACAGGCTGGTGCACGCCCGCTTCACGCGGTGGTGTCGCGAACCGGGTCGGATTGAGCAGGCACACGCCCGCGATCCCGCCCATGCCTGCGATGGCGGTCGCCCGGAAGGCACCGGAGCAGAGTCCGACCAGGAGGGTGCGGTCCGAGGGCCGGGTCGACAGGTAGTGGATGGCGCAGAGGATGTCATCGGTGGCCGTCGTGGGGTAGTCGGTCTCCCCGGCATCGGTGATCGGCCAGGAGCTGTCCCCGACCCCTCCGATGTCGAGCCGCAGCGAGCGGATCCCGAGGGACGCCCACCGGCGGGCCTGTTCGACCCACTCGCGTCCGGGGCCGATGTGGGAGAGGTCGACGGCGTTGAGGAAGACGACATTGTCGTACCGCCTCGACCCAGGTCCTGTTGACGCGGAGCTCGAACCGTCCCCGCACTCCTCGCCGGCGGGCTCGGTGAGGACACCGAAGAGCCGGTCGGAGCAGAGGCGCACCGGTGACTCCCGGGCGGTCGTCCCCCAGGACGTGGCGAGCTCATGTGACGACGCAGACTCGATGCCAGCGGTGGTGCCCGCATCGGCACCGGGAACCGCCGACGCTAGGTACTCGACGATGCGCTCGACGTCCCCGGGGTCCGGGACGGAGTTCTGCTGCTCGACCCCGAGGAGCTGCTGGGCCCCGTCGGGGTTGGGGACCGCTGTCACCGTGGGGAGCGCGGCGAGCTCGACGGCCGTGCGGACCTCGGTCAGGATCAGGGTCGGTCCGGGTGGCGCGGCCGCTCCCAGGGGTGGCACCTCCTGCACCTCGCGGGCGATGTCACCCCCGAGGACGAGCCCCGGAAGCTCGACCTCGCCCGGAGGTCGGTCCGGCGCGGGCACGATCATCCGCCGGAGCCCCACCTGGCCCCGGAGGAATTCCCTGCCGCTCTTCGACGGGTACCAGTAGACCAGTGCGGCCGGGGGCGGTCCGCTGCCGGCCGCGCACGCGGCCAGCAGGGCTCCGAGCCGGATGCCGACCAGCGAGATCCGTGCGAACCCGTTGGCCCTCAGGAGCCCGGTTGCCGCCTGGATCGTCTCGGCCCACGCCGCAGGGCCAGTGTCGCCGGCCGGGTCGTCGGCCGAGTCACCGCGGCCGAGGTAGTCGAACCGGAGCACCGCGAACCCGCGCCCGGCCAAACGGGGGGCAAGCGCCCGGAACGCCCGGTGGCTGGCTTCGTACTCGAGACCGATCGAGGGGCACAGGACGACCGCTCCGCGCGCGGGTGGATCGGCCACCTCGTAGAGCCATCCCGCGCACGGCTGACCCCGCACCGGAAACCAGATCGGCCGCGTCCGCGGCAGGCGCTCACGTGGGGTGTCGGTGGCATCGGTCGGCATGGTGGAGGCGGTCGGTCGCGGGCCGAGGCTACCGGTTGCCGGGGCCAAGGTGGGGCGGCGGCCACCGGTAGGCTGCCCGGGGTGGACGCGACCGTGGCCGTGGTGACCTACGAGCGTCCCGAGTTCGTAGCTCGCTGCCTCGAACACCTCGCACGCCAGACGGTGTTGCCCGGCGAGGTCATGGTGGTCGATTCCTCGCAGAGCACGGACACCGCCCGCCTGGTCCGGGAGCGCTTCCCGGAGGTGCGCTACGAGGTCTGTCCGGCCGGGTTCGGCGCAATGGCCACCGCCCGCGACATCGCCTACCGCAAGACCGGTGGCGAGGTCCTGGCCTTCGTGGACGACGACGCCTTCGCCGAGCCCGAGTGGCTCGAGCACCTCCTCCCGGTCTTCGCCGACCCCGAGGTGGGGGCGGTCGGGGGCCGACAGATCCGCGGCCAGCCCGGGGAGCTCACCGACGGGGTCGACCAGATCGGCCGTCTCCGCGACGACGGCACCCTCACCGGCAACTTCGCCGCCGACCCGGGAGCACCGGTCGCCGTCGACCACCTGCTCGGGGCCAACATGGCCTTCCGCCGCTCGGTCCTCGACGAGCTCGGCGGCATCCGCGACGGGTACACCGGCACCTGCGTGCGCGAAGAGACCGACCTCTGCCTCCGGGTGCGGGCGGCCGGCTTCCGCCTCGTCTACACCCCCGACGCCGTGGTCGAGCACGTCGCCGCTCCCTACGCCAAAGGTAGGCGCTTCGACCTGCGGTACGTCTACTGGGCCCAGAAGAACCACCTCATCCTGCTCATCCGCAACTTCGGGTCCGGGGCGCCGATCGTGCGCCGCTTCCTTCTCGCCTCGATGCGCGGGGCCATGGAGGAGTGCCTCACCCGGGCCAGGCGGGCGGGGAGCCGGGCCCGCGGACGGGACCTGCCCGGGGCGGCCCGCGCCGCGTCGGGCGCGCTGGCCCGCACGGCGGTCCTCCTCGCCGCGACGTTGAGCGGACTGTGGGCCGGCGTCCGGACCGCGCAGGAGGATCGACGCGCCGGGACGTGATGCGGGCGTACGGGGGGTCGGGCGCAGGGGGGTCGGGCGCACGGTGGTCGGGCGCACGGTGGTTGAGCCCGACCGACCGTCACAACCCCCTGACAGGATGGCCACATGGCACTGGCCACCGATGCGAACCCGACGGCGCTCGATTCGAGCACAGCCTCCGCGACCGGCGGCTCCGGGCTCGGCTCAGCGGTGGCCGGGGTGCGCGGGGTGCTCCAGTCGGTGGTTTCAGCACTGGATCCGGACCGGCTGCTCGGGGCAGATGCCGCATCGCTCTATGCCGAGCTCTGTTCGGTCGAGCGACTGGTGGTGGCCGGAAAGACACTGCTCGCACCCCGGATCGCGGAGTCGGGCCACTGGAGGCACGAGGGCCACCGGAGCCCGGCCAGTCTCCTCGCCCAGCTGGAGGGGGTCTCGGCCGGCCAGGCCCGGCGGACCATAGAGACGGGGGAACGGCTCTCCCTGCTCCCTTCCACCGAAGAGGCCCTGCGAAAGGGGCGGCTGTCCGGCCCGAAGGTCGCAGAGATCGCAGATGCCGCCACCCTCGACCCGACCGCCGAGTCCTCCCTCCTCGCCGCAGTCGAGGAGGAACCCCTCCAGGCGGTCAAAGAGCGCTGCCAGCGGGTCCGGGCGACCTCGGCGGAGAAGGACCCGGTCGCCACCCTGGTGCGGATCCACGCCGCACGGCACTTCACCTCCTTCACCGACGCCGAGGGTGCCTTCTGCTACCAGGGCAGGGACACCGCCGAGCGGGGAGCCCTCCTGCTTTCCCGGCTCGAGCCGGCGACCAACCGGCTGTGGGAGGCGCAGAGGGAGGCGGCAAGAGAGAAGGGTCGGACGAACGACCCGGCTGGTGCAGGTGCCCCGGACAGCCCCGAGTCCCATGCGGCTCTCCGGGCCGACGCCCTCTTCGCCCTCCTCGTGGGTGAGGAGGGGGGTGTCCCCTCCCCTCAGTCGCCAGAGGGCACCGCTCAGTCGGCAGAAGGCGCAGGGACCATCGTCGACCGACCGGTCCCCCACAGCGTCACCGTCCGGGTGGATCTCGGGGCCCTCCGCAGGGGTCGGGCCCTCCCCGGGGAGGTCTGTGAGCTCGACGGGCAGGGTCCCATCCCGGTGCCGACGGCCAAAGACCTGATGGGCGACTCCTTTCTCGCCTACCTCTTCACCGAGGCGGGGGACATCCGGGCGGTCGCCCACTTCGGGCGGACCATCAACCGGGCCCTGCGGACCGCACTCTCCTTCCGGGACCGTCACTGCGTGGTGCCGGGGTGCCGGGTCGCCTACGGGCTGGAGATCGACCACGTGGTGCCCCTCTCAGAAGGCGGGTCCACCACGCTCGACAACCTTGCCCTCCTCTGCCACCACCACCACTTCCAAAAGACCTACGAGGGGTGGGAGCTCGCCAGAACCGGACCCACCGACGAGCAGCCGGGGTGGGTGTTCTCGCCGCAGCCACCCTTCGGTCGAGAGCCGGGGCTCGGGATGGATGCACCGGCGAGGCCCCCGCCCCAGGGCTGACCCGGACGGCCGAGGGGACGGATCGTTCGATGGGATCGGCGCGGGCGCGCCGATCAGCCGGCGAACGACGTCCAGATCCGGGCGTGGGCCGACACGCTGGACTCCCAGGTGAAGCCGGCAGCCCGCAGGCGCCCCCGCTCGACGAGGTCGCGGGTGGCGGGACCGTCCTCGAGGGCGGCGAGGAGTCCCTCGGCGATGCCCGCCCCGTCGGGCTCGACCAGGAAGGCGGCATCGCCGCACACCTCCGGGAGCGAGCTCCGCCGCGCGGCGACCACCGGGGCTCCGGCGGCCATCCCCTCGAGGGCGGGCAGGCCGAACCCCTCGTAGAGGGAGGGCACCACCACCGCCGTGGCCGAGGCCATCAGGCCGCGGACCGTCCCGTCGGGTACCCGGCCGGCGAGGACGGTCCCGCCGAGCGGGCCGAAGAGGCGTTCACGCCGCGGATCCGAAGGGCCGACCAGCACCAGGGTGACGTCGGGCCGGGCGCTCCTCACCCGGCCCCACGCGTCGGCCAGTCCTGCGAGGTTCTTGCGGTCGGTCGAGCCCCCCGCGTGCAGGACGAACGGGGAGCGGACGCCGAGCTCGGCGAGCTCGCTCTCGCCGAGCGGGGCCGTCTCGAAGAACGCCCGGTCCACCCCGTTGTGGATGGCCACCGGGTCGGCGACGCCGAACTGGGTCGCCACCTCGTCGGCCGAGAACTGCGACGGGCAGATCACCACCGCGGCCCGCCGTGCCGTCGCCGCCGCATCGGCAGGAGTCCGGCCCTCGTCGGAGAACCGCCAGGGCACGATGTCGTGGATCGTGAGCACCTCCGGGGATGGTGCCGGCGGGAGCCGGAGGTCCATACGGTGGACGACGTCGCAGCCGCGGTAGAGGAACCTCCCGGCGGCCCGGCGCTCAGTGAGCGAGGCTCCGCTCAGGAGCCGGGACGGGACCCGGGCGGTGCCGGGGAGCGGGGATCGCAGGGTGCGCACCTCGACGCTCCGAACCTCCCAGCCGGAGCCGAGCTCGGCCGGGGCGCGACTCGCCAGCTCGCGCTCGTAGAGCTGCTGGCCCATCTGCTCACCTGCCGCGAGTGTGACCAGACCGAGACGGCGGGTCACCAGGTCGGCGCGCGGGTCACGGACGCGGGACCCGGCGATAGCGTCGATCGGGTGAACCTCGCCCGGGCCCTCGCCGGCGGCACCGGCGCCCGCGGGCTCGCTGTGTCGGCCGGCCGGGCCCGAAGCGCGCGCCGGGAGCTGCTCGCCGGGGCGATCCTGATCGCCGCTGTGCTGCTCGGAGGTGCGTACCTGGCTCTCCGCCCGGCCCCCGGCCCGGTCGACGACTGGCTGCAGCAGGTCATCCCCGGGAGCACGAGTTCCACGTTGACCGCTCTGACCGCGCTGCGATACCCGCTGTGCATCGTCATCGGATCCATCGTGGCATGCGCGGTGACTGTCCGACGGGACCGGCCGCGGGCCGTCGCCTGCCTGATCGGCCCGCCGCTCGCCCTCGTGCTCTGCGAACTGGCGGTCAAGCCGGCGGTCGGTCGCACCCTCGGCGGGTCCCTGTCCTACCCGTCGGGGTCGACGGCCGGTGCGGCTGCGCTCGGAGTGGCGGTGGTACTGGCGACACCGGAACGGCTGCGCGTCGTCGCCATACCGGTTGTCGGGCTCTACGCGCTGGTGATGGCCGTCGCGGTGGTGTCCCTCCGCTGGCACCTCCCGACTGACGCCTTGGCCGGATTGGCCTGGGGGGTCGGCGTCGTTCTGGTGGCGGACGCCTCGGCGTGGTCGTTCGCCCGCCGGTGGGCCTCCCGGGTCACGCGCGACCCGTAGGTCCAGTCTCACCGCCCGGCGGCCTGGCGCGGACGACGGCAACGGTCTTGCCTGGGTCGTCGGGGTCGAAGTGGAGCGTGATGGGAGCGTCGGGATCGTCCGGCTCGCCGGGGGCCTCCATGACGAAGGCCGGTTGCTCGCGCTCCCGTTCTAGGGCGTGCTGCAGACCGAGGGCGATACCGGTGAGCACAGCGCCGGTCGCCGAGCGCTTCATCCAGCTGCTGAACCGGAGCGGATCGGCGCCCTCCTCGCCCTCCTCGCCCTCCGCCATGTCGGCGGCGTCGGCGCCGGCCTCCGTGTCGGGTTCGGGCGTGCCGTCCTGCCCGGGGTCCGACGCCCGTTCGGGTCCGGGCTCCTGCCCCCGTTCCTGCCCGGGCTCCGGCGCCCGTTCGGGTCCGGGCTCCGGGCTGGGTTGCACCCTCCCACGGTACTGCCCGCTCGTGAAGGGGTGTGCCGTAGGATCGTCCACGTGCTCGACCGCTTCCATCCACCGACCGAGGAGTACCTGGAAACGATCTTCGCCCTCGAGGAGGAGGGGATCCCGATCATCCAGGCACGCCTGGCGGAACGGCTCGGCAAGGCGGCCCCGTCGGTCTCGGAGATGCTCGACCGGCTCGAGGCCGACGACCTCATCACGCGCAGCTCGCGCCAGATCACCATGACACCCACCGGTCGGCACCTCGCCGAGGCCGTCGTCCGCAAGCACCGGCTCGCCGAGCGGCTCCTGGTCGACATCATCGGCCTCGACTGGGACAAGGCCCACATCGAGGCCGGCCGTTGGGAACACGTCATCTCAGACGACGTGGAGGCCCGGCTGGTGGTGCTGCTGGGCAACCCGACCACGTGCCCGCACGGGAATCCGATCCCCGGGGTGGTGCCGGCCGGCCCCGAGCAGCGCAGCCTGGCGGAGGCCCAGCCCGGTGATCGGGTGCGCCTCGAGCGGATCACCGAGAGCGTGGAACACGAGGCAGCCTCCCTCTCCTACCTGGGAGACCACGGACTCACCCCGGGCACCACCGCCATCGTGAGCGCCCGGGCACCGGACGGGACGCTGACCCTGGTCACCGGTGACGCGACCATCGCTCTCGGGCCGGCGATGACCGAGCGGATGTTCATCGCCTCGGCCTGACCGGGCACCCCCGGGACGGGTGGCAGACCGATAGGGGCCAGCACTCACTAGAGTGGAGTGCCAACAACGCCCGAGCCGGCAGGTAGTGACCGCCGACCGGCCCGGCCTCCGGATGAGTGACGATGCCGACCGTCGACGATCGCAGTGGTGACGACGCCCCGAGTGGGGGCGGGGAGATGGACGGCCGCAAGGCCGCCATCCTCAACGCCGTGGTGACCGAGTACATCGGCTCCGCCCAGCCGGTCGGCTCCCAGCACGTGGTCAGCGCCCCGGGGGTCAACGTCTCCTCGGCGACGGTGCGCTCCGACATGGCCACCCTCGAGCGCGAGGGCTACCTCGTCCAGCCCCACACCAGCGCCGGCCGAATCCCGACGGACAAGGGCTACCGCTTCTTCGTCGACCACCTGGGGACCGGTTCACTCGACCCGGGAGGGCGCCAGCAGGTCCGCAGGTTCTTCGACCACGCCCACGGGGAGATCGAGCAGATGCTCGAACGCACCTCGGGACTGCTCGCCGACCTGACCGACTGCGCCTCCATGGTCATCGCCCCCTCCCACGAGTCGGCGGCCATCCGCTCGGTCCAGCTGGTCGGGCTCGGACCCCGGCTGGCCCTGCTGGTGGTCGTGCTGGCCGACGGCGCCGTCCTCAAGCAGTCGGTCGACCTTCCCTACGAGGTCGACGAGACCGGCCTCGGCGACGCCGCCACCCGGCTCGCCGCCCATGCGCTCGGGCTCCCGGTGACCCAGGTCTCCGCCGACCCGACTCCGAGCGGTGACGCCGAGGTCGACACGGTGGTGGCAGCGGCCACTGCCGCGCTGCGGTCCCTCGGGGCGGCCGACGGGGTCGAGCAGCTCTTCGTCGGTGGGTCGTCGAGGATGGCCGACGCGTTCGACGCGGTCGATACGGTGCGTTCGGTCCTCACCATTCTCGAACAGCAGCTGGTCGTGGTCACGCTGCTCCGGGACATCCTCGACACCGGCCTCAC
Organism: uncultured Acidimicrobiaceae bacterium; assembly: GCA_963769775.1. Classification (GTDB taxonomy): domain Bacteria; phylum Actinomycetota; class Acidimicrobiia; order Acidimicrobiales; family RAAP-2; genus Bog-756. The sequence goes on from CAVYNC010000012.1 coordinate 89,562, forward strand.
CGTGGCCATCGGCGCAGAGCACGGAGTAGAGCCGCTGGCCTCGTGTGCCATCGTGGTCATGCCCTTCACCGTGGACGGGGTTTCGGCCGGCACCATCGGTCTCCTCGGTCCGACCCGGATGAACTACCCGCTCGCCCTGGCCGCCGCCCGTGTGGTCGGGGACCGGCTCGGGGAGCGCCTCGGCGAGGCCGGCCGATGACCGACACCGACCTCTACGAGCTCCTCGGCGTGCGCCGGGACGCGACCGACGAGGAGCTCAAGCGCGCCTACCGGGCCAAGGCCCGTGAGCACCATCCCGACACCAGCCAGGAGAACTCGGAATCCGGCGAGCGGTTCAAGGAGATCAGCCTCGCCTACGAGGTGCTGAAGGACCCCGAGCGCAGGGCCCGCTACGACCGATTCGGTCACGCGGGGGTGTTCGGTTCCGGCTCCGGACAGCCGGGCGACCCGTTCGCCGGGGGGCTGGGTGACCTCTTCGACGCTTTCTTCAACGGGATGGGCGGGTCCACCGGCGGCCGGCGGCGGTCGGGGCCGATGCCGGGCCCGGACGCCGAGATCGCGCTCCGCCTGACCTTCCGGGAAGCGGTGTTCGGGGTCCAGCGGCAGGTCGAGGTCAGCGCTCCGGTGCACTGCGACACCTGCGAGGGGAGCGGGGCCCGTCCCGGGACATCGGTGGTGCGGTGCCCCGAGTGCCAGGGCGCCGGAGAGTTGCGCCGGGTCCGCCAGTCGATCCTCGGCCAGGTCATCACTGCCGTTGCCTGCACGCGGTGCCAGGGGACCGGGCAGTCGGTGGAGAGCCCGTGCCCGGACTGCCGGGGCGAGGGCCGCCGCACCGAGCGGCGCACCCTGACCGTGGACATCCCGGCCGGAGTCGACGACGGGTCGACGCTCCGGCTGGCCGGTCACGGCCCGGCCGGATTCCGAGGCGGTCCGAACGGGACGCTCTTCGTGCACCTTTCGGTCGCGGCCGACGACGCCTTCGGTCGCTCGGGTGACGACCTGCACGCGACCGTGCACGTCCCGGTGACCCTGGCCGCTCTCGGCGGGACGATCCCCTTCGACACGCTCGACGATCGGCGGGACCTCCCCATCGCCAACGGAACCCAGAGCGGTACGGTCGTCCCCTTGAAGGGGCTCGGGGTGCCGAGGTTGCGGGGTCGGGGACGCGGCGACCTCTACGTCCACGTGCAGGTCGACACGCCGACCGGGTTGGACGACCATCAGCGGGAGCTCCTGCGCGGCCTCGCCGAGTCCCGCGGCGAGGTGCTCGGCGAGCCACCCCACGGCGAAGGGTTGCTCTCCAAGATCCGCTCGGCGCTCGGCTGACGGTGGCGCCGGGGGAGGAACCCGGCGCCGGAGCCGCCGCGCGCCCCCCGCAGGCCCCGGACCCGCTGCTGGTCGCTGCGTCCGCGATGGTCTTCGTGCCCGATCCCGCGGCTCCCGAAGTGGGGGAGGCCGACCGCCACCACCTGGTCGACGTGCTCCGCCTCGTCCCGGGCGAGCTGGTCATCGCCGCCGACGGCCACGGTCGCTGGGCACCCTGCCGGCTGACCGGTTCGACCGACCTGTTGATCGCGGACGGCCCGGTCGCCGAGGAGCCGCTGGCCCACCCGGCGGTGACCGTCGCCTTCGCCCCGGCCAAAGGCGACCGCCCGGAGTGGGTGGTCCAGAAGCTCACCGAAGTCGGGGTCGACCGGATCGTGCCGCTGCGGACCTCCCGCTCGGTGGTGCGCTGGGAGGGGGAGCGGGCACAGCGAGCGCTCGAGCGCCTTCGGCGGGTCGGGCGGGAGGCGGCCGCCCAGTGCAGGCGACCCCGGCTCCCCGAGATCGCGCCGGTCTCCCGCCTCGCCGACCTGTCGGATCTCTGCGGGGCGCCGCCCGCGCTCGCCGACCACGGCGGGGGTCCTCCCACCCTCGCGCACCCGGTGGTGGCGGTGGGTCCGGAAGGGGGTTGGGACGAGGCCGAGCGGGAGGCCTGCAGGGGGACCGTCGGCCTCGGTCCCACCGTGCTCCGGGCAGAGACCGCCGCAGTCGTCGTGGGCGCCGTGCTCTGCGGTCTGCGCAGCGGTGTGGTGTTCCCGGTTGCGTGACCACGCTCCGTGAGCAAGACTGGTCGGACGGGTAACGCAGATCAGACTCTTGCGCAACCACACTCCGTGAGGGAAAACTACTCAGAGGGGCAGGGAAGCACTCAGAGGGGCAGGGCCACCCGTGGATCGCCGTGTCGGTCCATCCCCGCCCCACGACGCAGTCGGCTGTGCGCCGGGAGGCGTGCGACGGCACCGGAACCGGGGGACATCGGTGGGGAGCGGAGGACGTGGATATGTCGGTCATTGACAAGGCAACCGCGGTGCTGGAGGACGACGAGCAGGAGGAGGCGGCGAGGATCGCCTATGCCCGCGCCGTCGGATCGCGACTGCGGGCCATGCGAAAGCAGATGCGCCTCTCTCTCCAGGCGGTCGAGGCCATGTCCGAGCAGGAGTTCAAGGCGTCGGTGCTCGGCGCCTACGAACGCGGGGAGCGGGCCATCTCGGTGCCCCGGCTCCAGCGCCTGGCCAAGCTCTACGACGTGCCGGTCGACCAGCTGCTCCCCCCCGACGAAGGGACCAACCGGTGGGGCACCAACGCCGGGGGCGAGGAGGCCGCGCCGCTGACCGCACGCCGGGCCATCCAGGCCGGCGCCGGGGCGGACAAGGTGGCGATCGACCTGACCAAACTCCACACCGTGAGCGGTCCCGAGCGCGACCTGCTGCGGCGGTTCCTGAGCATGATCCAGGTGCACCGGCAGGACTTCAACGGTCGGATGATCACCATCCGGTCCGAGGACGTGCGAGCCATCGCCTGCCTGTTCGGGGTCACTCCGGACAGCATGGGGGCCCGCCTCGACGAGCTCGGACTGCTCGTCCACGTCTGATGGGGCAAGGCACGCCCCCGTGCCGGGGGTTGCCCCGTTGAGCGAACCCATCGTCTGGCTGAGCACCAAGGAGGCGGCCCACCGCCTCGGAGTGACGCTCCGCAGCCTCTACCGGTTCATCGACGAGGGCGACCTCGCCGCGTACCGGTTCGGCCGGGTGATCCGCCTCCAGGAGCACGACGTGGATCGCTTCATCGAGGCCAGCCGGATCGTCCCGGGCAGCCTCGAGCACCTCTACCCCGAGGTGAAGGGCGCGGTCCGCACCCCCGGGGACGCCGACGGCGCACCGGTCGGGGCGGAGTGACCGCCACTGTGGCCGACTGCCTCTTCTGCAAGATCGTGGCCGGGGAGGTGCCGGCCGACATCGTCTGGCGCGACGAGCGGACGGTCGCGTTCCGGGACATCAACCCGCAGGCGCCCGTGCACGTGCTGGTGGTGCCCACCCGCCACATCGTCAACGCGGGGACCGTGGGTCCGGGGGACGCCGACGATGTCGCCGCCCTGCTGGTGGCGGCCCGAGCGGTCGCGGACGCCGAGGGGATCGGCGGCGAGGACCGCGGCTTCCGGTTGGTGTTCAACGTCGGTCCCGACGCGCTCAACTCGGTGCCGCACCTGCACGTCCACCTCCTCGGCGGGCGGTCGTTCGACTGGCCGCCGGGCTGAGGTTCCGGTCCGGCTTCGCCGGCCCGGGCCGCTGGTAGGGTCATCCACAGAGCGCACGTGGCAGGCACCCCGGTCAAGATCCTCGTTCCCGGCAACCACCTCATGGCCGGACTCCTCGGCCAGCGGGACGAGTTGCTCCGCCTCATCGAGCGGACTTTCGACGACGTCCGGATCGCCGTGCGCGGCAACGAGATCTCCATCGAGGGGGAGGGCGCGGAGCGGGTGGCCGCCCTGTTCGAGGAGCTGATCATCCTGCTCGAGTCCGGGCAGGGTCTCGACGCGGTGCAGGTCTCACGGACCATCGACATGCTCCACGACGACCTCCGGCCATCCGAGGTCCTCACCTCGGAGCTGCTGCGCTCGTCGCGGAGGACGGGCGGTCCGCCCGAAGACCGGCGGGCAGAAGGCCTATGCCGACGCGATCGCCCGCAACATCATCACCTTCGGGATCGGTCCGGCGGGCACCGGGAAGTCCTACCTGGCGGTGGCCCTGGCCGTGCAGGCGCTCCAGGCCCGCCAGGTCAGCAGGATCATCCTCACCCGGCCCGCGGTCGAGGCCGGCGAGCGCCTGGGGTTCCTCCCCGGGGACATGATGGCGAAGGTCGATCCCTATCTGCGCCCGCTCTACGACGCCCTGCACGACCTGCTCGACCCCGAGGGCGCCCAGCGGCTCATCGACAAGGGGGCGGTCGAGGTGGCACCGCTGGCCTTCATGCGGGGCCGCACCCTCAACGACTCGTTCATCATCCTCGACGAGGCCCAGAACACGAGCCCGGAGCAGATGAAGATGTTCCTCACCCGCATCGGCTTCGGCTCGAAGGCGGTGGTCACCGGTGACATCACCCAGGTCGACGTGCCCGGGGGGCGCTCCGGACTGGTCGGGCTCGAGGGGGTGCTGGCCGGTGTGCCCGACCTCGCCTTCGTCCACCTCGGGCCAGCGCGACGTGGTCCGTCACAGGATCGTGGCCGACATCGTCGCCGCCTACGAGCGCAAGGACAGCCGGGGGTCGGATGACCCTCGACATCTACGCCGCCGACGAGCAGGTCGACCACCCGGTCGACGTCGAGCGCTGGGCAGCACTCGCACGGGCGGTGCTCGTGGCCGAAGGGATCACCGCGGACACCGAGGTATCGCTGCTCTTCGTCGACGATCCGACGCCGCCGCCGCACTCAACGAGCGGTTCCTGGGGAACGGGGGCCCGACCGACGTGCTCTCGTTCCCCATCGAGGACGAGTTCGACCGGAGCGGGCGCTCGCCCGACGAGGGCGGCACCGGCCCTGCCTCCATCGAGGCCGACACCGGGCGCCAGCTGCTCCTCGGCGACGTGGTGATCTGCCCGGTCGTGGCTGCCGCCAACGCCGTCGACCACGGGGTCACCTTCGACGACGAGATCGCCCTGCTCGTCGTCCACGGGATCCTCCACCTGCTCGGCATGGACCACGAGCACCGACGAGGAGGCCGAGCGGATGGAACGGCGCGAGCAGCAGCTGCTCGACCGTTTCCACCGCGTCCCGCCGCTCATCGATCCGGCCCGCTGAACCGGCCGTGATGATGACGGCCGCCTCGTTCACCGTGGAGGACCTGGTCCTGGTCGTCGTGGTGCTGGTCCTGCTGGTCGCCTCGGCCCTGCTGGCCCTGGCCGAGACCAGCCTGGTCCGGACGACCCGAGCCAAGGCCCAGAGCCTCGCCGACGAGGGGCGACGGGGCGCGAGGGTCCTGGTCCGCCTCACCGAGGACCCCCAGGGCTTCCTCAACCCGGTCCTCCTGCTCGTTCTCATCTGCCAGCTGGTGGTGGCCACCCTGGTCGGCATCCTGGCCGTGCGGTGGTTCGGAGCCTGGGGTGTGGCCGCGGCCACCGTCTTCGAGATCGTGGTCATCTTCGTCTTCGCCGAGGCCGTCCCGAAGAACTGGGCCGTCCACCACCCCGAGCGGGCAGCGCTGCTCAGCGCCCCGATCGTGTCGTCCGTGGTCCGCTTCTGGCCGGTCCGGATGGTCTCGAACGGCCTGATCGGTCTGGCCAACCTGTTCATCGGCGACCGGGCGGCTACATGGGTTCCCTCGTCACCGAGTCCGAGCTGCTCGCCATGGCCGACGTCGCCGTCGAGGGAGACGTCATCGAGACCGAGGAGCGGGCCCTCATCCACTCGATCATCGAGTTCGGCGACACCGTCGTGCGCGAGGTGATGGTGCCGCGCACCGACATGGTTGACCATCGGCGACCGACGTGACGGTCGAGGCCGCGCTCGACCTCGCGCTCGACGCCGGCTTCAGCCGGCTGCCCGCCGTCGAGCAGCAGATCGACGACGTCATCGGCATCGCCTACACCAAGGACATGGTCCGCATGGTCCGAGCGGGGCAGGGGGGCGAGCCGGTCGGGACCCACGTGCGCGCGGCCCACTTCGTCCCCGAGACCAAGCGGGTCTCCGACCTGATGCGCGAGATGCAGGCCGAGAAGTTCCACCTGGCCGTGGTGGTCGACGAGTACGGCGGGACGGCGGGCCTGGTCACCCTGGAGGACCTGATCGAGGAGCTGGTGGGGGAGATCGTCGACGAGTTCGACGTCGAGGAGACGCCGGTCGAGGAGCTGGCCGGCGGGCGAGCTGCGGGTGAGCGCCCGGCTGCCGGTCGACGAGGTCAACGACCTGCTCGACGCCCACCTGCCGACCGGGGCGTGGGACACGGTCGGCGGTCTGGTCTTCGACCTGCTCGGCCACGTGCCGGTGGCCGGCGAGTCGGTCACCTCCGACGGCCTCCGCCTGGTGGTCGACCGGGTCAACGGCCGGCGCATCGAGCGGGTGCGGATCGAGCCGGTGGCCGGGCGCGGCCGTCGAGGGCGGGTGACTCCTGCCCACCCGTTCCGCTCGGGCTTCGTCGCCGTGGTCGGCCGCCCCAACGTCGGCAAGTCGACCCTGGTCAACGCCATGGTCGGGCGCAAGGTGACCATCGTCTCGCCCAGGCCCAACACCACCCGGTCCCAGGTCCGCGGGGTGCTCAACCGCCCCGACGCGCAGGTGGTCTTCGTCGACACCCCGGGCCTGCACAAGCCCAGGACGGCGTTGGGCGAGCGGATGAACGAGTCGGCCACCTCCTCGCTCGACGACGTCGACGCGGTGGTGGCCCTGGTCGAGGCCACCGGCGCGGTCGGTCCCGGGGACCGGATGGTGCTGGCCCAGTGCCGCCCGGCGGGTGCGGCCATGGCCCGGGCCGCGCGCCGAGGCGGGCGAGCGGGCCCACGCGGACGGCCGCCGCGGGCGGCCCGACGCTGTTCGTGGTGGTCAACAAGATCGACCGGGTCGGGGGGGACGGCGATGCTCGGCCACCTGACCGCGGTCGCCGCGGTGGTCGACGGGCTCGACGCCGAGGACGGCGGCGACGCCGGTGCCGGTCGAGTACTTCCCGCTCTCGGCGTCGACCGGCGAGGGGGTGCCGGCCCTGGTCGAGGCCCTCGTCGCCTGCATGCCCGAGGGGCCCCGCTACTACCCCGAGGGCATGGTCACCGATGTGGCCGAGGCGTTCTGGGTGGCCGACCTGGTGCGCGAGGAGCTGCTCCACCGGGTGGCCGACGAGCTCCCGCACTCGATCGCCTGCCGGGTGACCGAGTGGGAGTGGCCGCGGGTCCGCTGCGAGATCCTGGTCGAGCGCGACAGCCAGAAGGGCATCGTCATCGGCAAGGGCGGCGACCGTGCTGAAGGAGGTCGGCACCGCGGTGCGCGCGCCAGATGGCCGCGGGGCCTACCTCGAGCTCTTCGTCCGGGTCGAGAAGCACTGGCAGCAGCGCGAGGACGCCCTCGACCGGCTCGGCTTCTGAGCCGGTCGCACCGGGCGGCTCGGAGCCGCTCGGCGCCTCAGGTGCCGGTCGGTGACTTCGTGAGGAACGCCACCACCTCGTCCCGGTCGAGGGTGCGCTTCATCGGGGGGACCCGGCTCAGCAGCGCCCCCCGGTAGCGGGCGGTGGCCAGCCGGCTGTCGAGCACGGCCACCACGCCCCGGTCGGTCGGCGAGCGGATGAGCCGGCCGGCGCCCTGGGCGAGCAGGGTGCCCGCCCGGGGCAGGTCGACGGTGGCGAACGCCCCGGCGCCGGCCCGCTCGCGCCGGGCCTCGAGCACCGGGTCGTCGGGTCGGGGGAAGGGGATCCGGTCGATGGTGACCAGGCTGAGGGTCGGCCCGGCACGTCGACGCCCTGCCAGAAGCCGAGCGTGGCGAAGAGGCAGGCGGACTCGTCCGCCCGGAACGCCTCGACCAGGGCCGGCTTGGGCAGGTCGGACTGGGAGAGGATCGGGAAGGGGAGCCGGTCGCGCGAGGGCCTCGGCCGCGGCGCGCATGGCCCGCCAGCTGGTGAACAGGGCCAGCGTCCGTCCGCCTGCCGCAGTGATCAGGGCCTCGAGCTCGTCGTGGAGCGCCGGCTCGGACTCGGGACGTCGCCGGTCGGGCAGCGCGCCGGCCACGTAGAGCAGGGCGTGGCCGCGGTAGTCGAAGGGGCTGCCCACGTCGAGGATCGTCGGTCCCGTCGCCGGGCATGCCGAGGCGCTCGGCGAGCCCGAGGGGCACCGTGGCCGAGGTGAGCACCCCGGTGACCTCGCCCCAGAGCTGCTCGGCCAGGATCGGGCCCGACGTCGATCGGGGAGACCCGCAGGGCCGGGGCCCGCGGCCACCGTCCTCGACCCAGGCGACCTCGTCGTCGGTCTGTGACGCAAGGCGGGCCAGGTCGGCGGCCAGGTGCCCGGCGGCCAGCAGCACCCGGTCGCGGCGCGACCGGTTCTCGGTCGGCTCCTGGTCGCCCGCCTCCCGCTGCCGCCTGGCGCAGGCGGTCGACGAGCCGTCCGACCCGCCCGGAGGCAGGGCCAGGACGGTGGCGATGTCGGGGTCGGCCGGACGGTGGATCTGCCGCCTGCCCACAGCGGCCGCCCGGCGGGCGTCGAGCCCGCGGTTCGACCGCCGGTTCGCCCCGGCACTCGGCGCCATCGGTCGCCGGGATGCGCTTGCCCGCCCATGGCCGGAGCACCCGGGTGACGACGTCGGCGAGATCGCCGACGTCGTCCACGGCCGCGGCCCGAGGCGGGCGTCACCGTCGGTCGAGCACCGGGCGGGCCGACGGCGGCCAGCGCCCGGAACCGGCCCGGGCCGACCTCGAGCCCGAGGCAGTCGGTCATCACGTCCTCGACCTCGTGGGCCTCGTCGAACACCACCACCTGGTGCTCGGGAGGACCGCGCCGCCGCTGGCCAGGTGGGCGCCGTAGAGGTGGGTGTTGACGACGACCACGTCGGCGTCGGCGGCCCGGGCCCGGGCGTCCTCGGCGAAGCAGTCCCGGCCCGGACGGGCAGCGGAAGGCGCCGGGGCACTCGCGGGCGGTGGTCGAGACCATGGCCCAGGCCCGGAAGTGGGGCTCGAAGGGCAGCTCGGCCCGGTCGCCGGTGGTCGTGTCGCCGGCCCAGCGGACCAGGCGGCGCACCTGGTCGGCGAGCGGTCGCCGGGTCCGACGGGTCGGCGTCGGCGCGTCGGCGTCAGGGTGTCGTCGGCATCGGGCGGGTCGGCCGACGCCGCGCGACGAGGGTGAGCTGCTCGCCCGCCGCCGCCGATCTCGGTGACCCGCTGGACGGCAGAGGTAGTTGCTCCGGCCCTTCAGCACGGCGAAGGTGAGGCCGCTCCCGACGGCCTCGGCCACCAGAGGCAGGTCCTTGTCGGCCAGCTGGTCCTGGAGCGCCTTGGTGGCGGTGGCCACGACCACCCGCTCGCCGGAGAGGGCGGCGGGGACCAGGTAGGCGAGGGACTTGCCGGTGCCGGTGCCGGCCTGGACGACGAGGTGGCGGCCGCCGGCCATCGCCGCTCGGCCACCGCCCGGGCCATCTCGACCTGGCCCGGCCCGGGCCTCGCCACCGCCGGGCAGCCGAGCGGCGACCACGTTGCAGGGTGGTGGCGACCTCGTCGGGCATCGGCCGACCCTACCGGGTGGCCCGGCCGGCCCCGCGCCCGGTCGGTGCGACCCCGGACCCGGTCAGTGCCACGCCACGGCGAGGCCGACGGCCACCCCGGCCCCGACCACCACGATGCACCACCGCAGGACGGCGGCGGGCAGCCGGCGGCCGAGGTGCCCGCCGAGCTGGCCCCCGATGGTCGACCCGACGGCGATGAGGGCGACCACCGACCAGGACACCCGGTGGTGAGCGACGAACAGCAACGCGGCCACCCCGTTGACGATGAGGGCAGGACGTTCTTGGTGCCGTTGAGGCGCTGCAGGTCGTCGTCGATGAAGATGGCCAGCAGGGCGATGAGGATGACCCCCTGGGCGGCCCCGAAGTAGCCGCCGTAGATGCCGGTGAGGAAGACGCCGACCAGCAGGGCCGGCCCGCCGTGGACGGGGCCGGTCGCCGCGGGCGGCGAGCCACCGGCTGACCCGGGGCTGGACGGCCATCAGCAGGGTCGGCCAGCAGCGATGAGCGCGGGGATCGCGGCCTTGAACACGCTGTAGGGCAGGGCGAGCAGCAGGATCGCGCCGGTGACCCCGCCGGTCAGCGAGGCCGAGCCGAGCCGGAGCAACCGGGGCCGTTGGCCGACCAGCTCGCGGCGGTAGGCGACCACGGCGCTGACGCTGCCCGGCACCAGCCCGACCTTGTTGGACACGTTGGCCAGCACCGGTGGGTAGCCGAGGGCGAGCAGGGTCGGGAAGGTGATCAGCGAGCCCGAGCCGACGATGGCGTTGACGGTGCCGGCCGCGAGCCCGGCGGCGAAGATGGCCAGGGCGGCCTCGGGGGTCATGCGGAGGGTCTAGCCCCCGCCGGGTCCAGGCTCAACCACCGCGCAGCGGTCGGCGGTCGGCGGTCGGCGGTCGGCGGTCGGCAGTCGGCGGGCACGGGCACGGGCACGCGGGCGGGCACGGGCACGCCAGGGTCGACCGCCCGAGGGGATAGGTTCGCAGGGTGGACGATGACCGGACGGGCGCCGCAGGTGGCGGGGGGCGCGCCGGGGCCACCGTCAGCCGCCGCCGGCCTGGCTCGCTGGTCCGATCCCTGCCCACGTGGCCTGCGTGATGGACGGCAACGGCCGCTGGGCGGCCCGCCGCGGGCTGCCCCGCACCGAGGGCCACGCCGCCGGCGAGGCGGCACTGCTCGACGCGGTCGAAGGCGCCCTCGAGCTCGGCATCCCGTGGATCACCATGTACGCCTTCTCGACCGAGAACTGGCGGCGGCCACCCGACGAGGTCCGCTACCTGATGGGCTTCAACGAGAGCCTCCTGGTCCGCCGGCGCGACGAGCTGCACGAGAAGGGTGTCCGGATCCGCTTCGCCGGCCGCCGCGACTGGCGGGTCCCCAAGCGGGTCCTCCGGCGCATGGACGAGTCCATCGAGCTGACCAGGCACAACCGGCGGTGCACGCTGACCATGGCCTTCAATTACGGGGGACGTGCCGAGATCGTCGACGCGGTCCGGGACCTGGTCGCCGACGGTGTCCGCCCGGAGAAGGTCACCGAGAAGGCCATCCGCTCGCGCCTGTACCATCCCGACCAGCCCGACCCGGACCTGGTCATCCGCACCTCCGGTGAGCACCGCATCTCCAATTTCCTCCTCTGGCAGCTGGCCTACAGCGAGCTCGTCTTCGACGACGTGCTCTGGCCTGACTTCCGCCGCACCCACCTCTTCGCCGCGGTGGGGGACTTCCAGCGGCGCCAGCGCCGGTACGGGGGGGTGACCTGATGACGGCCGACGGGCCAGCGGGCGGTCGAGGCGACCGTGGCGACGCCGGCGGGGTCTGGATCGTGACCGGGTGGGTTGCCGGTCTGCTGGTCTACGCAGGGGTGGTGCTGATGGCGATGGCCGGCTTCACGGCGGTCCTCCCGCTCGTCGTCGTCCCACCGGTGCTCGTCGCGCTCATCGGCGGCGGCAATCTGCTCGGTGGCCGCACCCACCGGAGCGCCCCGGGCGGACCCGGGGGTGCGACGCCTGCTGGAGGACCCGGAGCCACCGATGCCGCCGGGGAGGCCGGCTCGCCGCCATGACCCAGTTCCGCGATCGGGGGGTGGTGGTGCGCACCATCCGGCTCGGCGAGGCGGACCGGATCGTCACCCTCATGACCGAGCGCCACGGCAAGGTGCGGGCGGTGGCCAAAGGGGTGCGTCGTACCACCTCGAAGTTCGGCTCGCGCCTCGAGCCCCTGACCCACGTCGCGCTGCTCGGGTGGCAGGGGCGCGGCGATCTCGACATCATCAACCAGGTCGAGACCATCGACACCTTCCGGGCGGTGCGCGAGGACCTCGACCGGATGTCGGCGGCGCTCTCGATGCTCGAGGTGGTCGACCAGGTCGGCCAGGAGCGGCACGCCAACCCCCGCCTCTACGAGATGGCGGTGGGGGCCATCGGCGCACTGGCCGTGCAGGACTCGCCGATGGTGGCGCCTGCCTTCTTCCTCAAGGTGCTGGCACTCGAAGGCTCTGCTCCCGTGCTGGACGCCTGCGCGTCGTGCGGCGAGGAGGACGACGCGCAGCTGGTCGCCTTCGACCTCGTCGAGGGCGGTGTGCTCTGCCGCCGCTGCCGGCGGGGGAGGCCGCTCACCCCCGGGGGGCTCTCGCTGTTGCGGCGAACGCTCGGGGGCGGGCTCTCGGGCGTGCTCGCCGAGCCCCGTTCGGCGGTCACCGACGAGGTCGCCGCCCTGGCCACCGAGGCGGTCGAGGTCCACATCGACCGCCGGCTGCGCTCGGTGCACACCGGCCAGGTGTCCTGAGTGACCGATGCCGGGCCGGAAGGGCCGGCACCCTTCGGTGTCTACGTCCACGTGCCCTTCTGCCGCGAGCGCTGCGACTACTCCGCGTTCGCCACCTACACCGACCGCGACCACCTGATGGAGGATTACGCGTCCTCGTGCGTGACCGAGGTGGCCCGCGCGGTCGAGCGGGACGGGATGTCGCCGGCCAGTTCGGTCTTCTTCGGCGGGGGGACCCCGTCCCGGCTCCCCGCCCACCTGCTGGTCTCCATCCTCGACGCGGTGCCCCGCCGTCCCGGCGCGGAGGTCACCGTCGAGTGCAATCCCGAGGACGTCGAACCTCGGCGTCTGGAGACCTACCGTTCCGCCGGGGTCACCCGGATCTCACTCGGCGTCCAGTCCACCGTCGCCCACGTGCTCGAGGGCCTCGGGCGCCGACACGGCACCGCGGCGGTCGCGGACGCCGCCTCGGCGGTCGCCTCGGCGGGCTTCGCCTCCTGGAACGTCGACCTCATCGTCGGTGGCGCGGGCGAGCGGGACGAGGACTGGGCGCGCAGCCTCGACGAGGTGCTCGCGATGGGGCCGCCCCACGTGAGCGTCTACCTGCTGACCGTGGAGCCGGGCACACCCCTCGCCCGGACACCCGACCGGCATCCGGCCGACGACGTCCAGGCCGACCGCTACGAGGCGGCCGACCGGGTCCTCGGCAAGGCGGGTTACATGTGGGAGGAGATCTCCAACTGGGCCCGGGAGGGTCACCGGTGCCGCCACAACCAGCTCTACTGGGCCCAGGGCGACTACCGCGGGATCGGGTCCGCCGCCCACTCCCACCGTGGGGGACGGCGGTGGTGGAACGTCCGGACCCCGGACCGCTACGTGTCGCTGGTGACAGCCGACCGGTGCACGACCGCCGGCGAGGAGGCGCTCGACGCGGCACAGCGGCATCGGGAGGCCCTCGCGCTCTCGCTGCGCACACCGGCAGGGGTCCCCTCCGAGGCGCTGCCCGACCATCCGGACCTCGAGGGGCTGGTCGACCGGGTCGACGGCCGGGCCGTGCTCACCCTGCGCGGCCGACTGCTGGCCAACGCGGTGACCGCCCGTCTCCGCGATCCCGACGACCGGGCCGCACCGGCAGGCCCTGCTCGCGCGCCCGGTACCATGCCCCCCTATGCCTGAGCCCGACTCTGACCTCATGGAGAAGGTGGTCGGCCTCTGCAAGCGGCGCGGATTCATCTTCCAGTCGGCCGAGATCTACGGGGGGTTCCGCTCGACCTACGACTACGGCCCGCTCGGGGTGAACCTGCTCAGGAACGTCAAGAACGCCTGGTGGGAGGCCATGGTCCAGCGGCGCGCCGATGTGGTCGGGCTCGACGCGGCGATCCTCTCGCCGCCGGCCGTATGGGAGGCGTCGGGCCACCTGTCCAATTTCACCGACCCCCTGGTCGACTGCCGCAACTGCCACCAGCGATGGAGGGAGGACAAGATCGAGGGGGTGTGCCCGGCCTGCGGGTCCACCGAGTTCACCGCGGCGCGGGCCTTCAACCTCATGTTCAAGACCCATGCCGGCCCGATCGAGGACGAGGGCGCGGTCGCCTACCTGCGTCCCGAGACGGCCCAGGGGATGTTCGTCAACTTCGCCAACGTGCTCCAGACCACCCGCAAGCGTCCGCCGTTCGGGATCGCACAGGTCGGCAAGTCCTTCCGCAACGAGATCACCCCCCAGAACTTCGTGTTCCGCACCCGCGAGTTCGAGCAGATGGAGATGGAGTTCTTCGTCCCTCCGCCCGAGGCCGACCGGTGGTACGCCTACTGGGTGGAGGAGCGCTACCGCTGGTACCGGGATCTCGGCATCCCCGACTCGGAGCTGCGCCTGCGCCATCACGAGGCCGACGAGCTCTCCCACTACTCGGTGGCCACCGCAGACGTGGAGTACCTCTTTCCCTGGGGATGGGACGAGCTCGAGGGCATCGCCAACCGGACCGACTTCGACCTGCGGGCCCACGCCGAGGCGTCGGGGGAGCGGCTCGAGTACTTCGACCAGGCCACCAACGAGCGGTACGTCCCCTACGTGATCGAGCCGGCCGCCGGCGCCACCCGGGCGATGATGGCGTTCCTGCTCTCCTCCTATGCAGAGGACGAGGTGGGCGGTGAAGCGCGGGTCGTGCTCCGTCTGCATCCTCGGCTCGCCCCGTACCAGGTCGCGGTGCTCCCCCTCTCCAAGAAGGAGACCCTCGAGCCACTCTCCCGCGAGGTGCTGTCCCTGCTGCAGGCGTACCTCATGTGCGACTACGACACCACCCAGTCGATCGGCAAGCGCTACCGCCGCCAGGACGAAGTGGGCACACCGTGGTGCGTGACGGTCGACTTCGAATCGCTCGAGGACCACGCGGTGACCGTCCGGGAGCGCGACACCACCGAGCAGGTGCGGGTCCCGATCGGAGAGCTGCTCGCCAGCCTCCGCGGCCGCCTGGACGCGTCGTGGGCGCCGGGCGTTCCGGGATCCGGTCACCCGATGGCCTCCGGGTAGGCTCTCGGATCGGCGACCACGGCCGCGCGCCGATCGCCCCCTCCGTGCCACCAGCGGACCTGCCACCCGAGGAGACCCGCCCGATGCCGTACGTCTTCGACTTCGACCACACGCACCGCAAGCCGCCGATGGAGATGAAGGACCTCCTCGGGGGCAAGGGTGCCAATCTCGCCGAGATGACCTCCGTGCTCGGCCTGCCGGTGCCTCCGGGGTTCACCATCTCGACCACCGCCTGCCGCGCCTACATGGAGGACGGGTGGCCCGAGGGGCTGGCCGCGCAGATCTCCAAGGCGCGCACCCGGCTCGAGCGGCAGATGGGGAAGCGGATCGGCGACCCGAGCGACCCCCTGCTCGTGTCGGTCCGCTCGGGCGCCAAGTTCTCGATGCCCGGCATGATGGACACGGTTCTCAACCTCGGCCTCAACGACGCCTCGGTGGCCGGTCTGGCCAAGCAGACCGACGACGAGCGCTTTGCGTACGACTCCTACCGGCGCTTCGTCGCCATGTACGGCAGGATCGTGCTCGACGTCCCCGGCCAGGAGTTCGACAAGCTGCTCGACGCGGCCAAGGAGCTGGCCGGCACCACCTCGGACGCCGGGATCCCCATCGAGCTGCTCCACTACCTGGTCGATGCCTACCAGCAGATCGTCGAGCGCCACAGCGGCTCCCCCTTCCCGCAGGATCCCGACGAGCAGCTGCGCGGCGCCATCGAAGCAGTCTTCGCATCCTGGAACGGTCCCCGTGCCGTCGCCTACCGGGTGCGGGAGCAGATCCCCCACGATCTCGGGACCGCGGTCAACGTCCAGGCGATGGTCTTCGGCAACCGCGACGACAGTTCCGGCACCGGGGTCGGCTTCACCCGTGATCCGGCCACCGGTGCGGTCGGTGAGTACGGCGACTTCCTGATCAACGCCCAGGGCGAGGACGTGGTGGCGGGCATCCGGAACACCGAGCCGCTCTCAGCGCTCCGCGACCGTTTCCCGGCCATCCACACGGAACTGCTCGACATCTTCAGCCGGCTCGAGCACCACTACCGGGACATGTGCGACACCGAGTTCACCATCGAGCAGGGCAAGCTCTGGATGCTCCAGACCCGGGTGGGCAAGCGCACCGGCCGGGCCGCGCTTCGGATGGCCGTCGACATGGTGGGGGAGCCGTCGATAGCGCTGACCAGGGACGAGGCCCTCGCCCGGATCACCGGTGCGCATCTCGAGCAGGTCCTCCATCCCCGGTTCGCATCGACCGGGCACACGGTGCTGGTCAAGGGCCTCGCCGCCTCGCCGGGCGCCGCCGTCGGCCGGGTCTACCTGACCGCCGACGACGCACAGGCTGCGGCGGGACGGGGTGAACCGGTCGTGCTCGTGCGCAGCGAGACCTCGCCCGAGGACGTCCACGGGATGCTCGCCTCGGAGGGCATCCTCACCGCCCGCGGCGGGCTGGTCAGTCACGCGGCCGTCGTCGCGCGAGGCTGGGGCAAGCCGGCGGTGGTCGGCGCCGAGTCCCTGCGCATCGGCACGGGATCCTTCTCGGTGGGCGACATCGTCGTCCAGGAGGGAGACTGGATCTCGGTCGACGGCACCAACGGCATCGCGGTGCAGGGCCAGGTGCCGGTCATCCGCGGCGAGACGCCCCCCGAGTTCGCCACGATCCTGGGCTGGGCCGACGATGTCCGCTCGGGGCATCTCGGCGTGCGGGCCAACGCCGACAACGGGCCGGACGCCGCCAACGCCCGCGCCCATGGGGCAGAGGGCATCGGCCTGTGCCGTACCGAGCACATGTTCCTGGCGGAAGACCGGCTCCCGGTGGTCCGGCGGATGATCCTCGCCGCGACCGAGGTCGAGGAGGAGAGTGCCCTGGAAGCCCTCCGCCTCGCGCAGCGAACCGACTTCGAGGAGATCCTCGAAGCCATGGACGGGCTGCCGGTCACCATCCGTTTGCTCGACCCGCCACTGCACGAGTTCCTGCCCGACACCCAGGAGCTCGCGGTCAAGGAGGCGACCGTGGGGCTGACCGAGGAGGAGTCCAAGCTGTACGAGGCGGCCAAGAGCTGGCACGAGGTCAACCCGATGCTCGGAACCCGTGGGGTCCGGCTCGGGGTGATCAAACCCGGACTGTACGCGATGCAGGTGCGCGCGCTGATGGAGGCCGCCCTCGACCGGGTGGCGGCCGGTGGGCACCCGGTCGTCGAGATCATGATCCCCCTGACCGTGAGCAGGGAGGAGCTGGCCCTGGCGCGCTCCTGGGTTGAGGGGGCGGTCACCGAGGCGAAAGCAGTGGCTGCGTTCGCACCGGCCGCGGCTGCCGCCCGAGCCAAGGGCGCCACCCGGGCCGACGGGTCGCTCGAGGTGCTGATCGGGACCATGATCGAGACCCCGCGAGCTGCACTCCGGGCGGGTGAGATCGCCGAGGTGGCCGACTTCTTCTCGTTCGGAACCAACGATCTGACCCAGATGACCTTCGGGTTCAGCCGGGACGACGTCGAGGGGAGGATGATGTCGGCCTACCTCGAGGAGGGACTCCTCAAGGCGAACCCCTTCGAGGTGGTCGACCCCGACGGCGTCGGCGAGCTGGTCCGCCTCGGCGTCGAGCGGGGCCGGGCCGTCCGACCGACCCTGAAGGTCGGGGTCTGCGGCGAGCACGGCGGTGATCCGGAGTCGATCGCGACGTTCGCGGCCGCCGGCCTCGACTACGTGAGCTGCTCGCCGTTCCGGGTGCCGATCGCCCGGCTGGCCGCCGCCCAGGCCGTGCTCTCCGGCGCCGCGGCCATCGGCGCGAAGACCAAGAGCACTCCCGTCCAGAAGGTCACCCTACGAAAGGCGACGGCCAAGAAAGCCGTCGCGAAGAAGGCCGTGGGGAAGCCCGCCACGGTCAAGACGGCGGCGGCCAAGCGGACCGCGGCCCGGCGGGCCACACCCGCGATCAGAGGCCGCGCCCGGCCGGGGCGGTAGTCCGGGCAGGTCCGGCGGCTGTCGGTCGGGCGCCAGCCGCCCGGTCGGTTCGGGCCGCGGGCTGGGGTACCGTCGCAGGCCATGGGCATTCCCGACGAGGACGTGGCCCGGGTCCGGGCGGCGACGGACATCGTCGCCCTGGTCGGCGAGCACGCCGCTCTCAAACGGCAAGGGCAGCGGTGGGTGGGCCTCTGCCCCTTCCACGGTGAGAAGACGCCCTCGTTCAGCGTCAACGCCGAGGCCGGGCTCTATTACTGCTTCGGGTGCCAGGAGAAGGGCGACGCCATCAGCTTCGTCCGCGCCATCGAGCACCTCGACTTCGTCGACGCGGTCCGTCGCCTTGCGGACAAGGCCGGCATCACCATCCGGGAGGAGGGGGGTGCCGGGCGCGACGGTCAGCGCCGCAAGATCTTCCTCGACGCCATGGAGGGGGCGACCGAGTGGTACCACCAGCGCCTGCTGACCGGACCTGACGCCGGCCAGGCCCGCGACTACCTGCGCAGCCGGGGGTACGGCGGCGCGGTCGTGCGCCGGTTCCGCCTCGGATGGGCACCGGAGGGCTGGGACACCCTCTGCGTCGCACTCGACCTGACCGAGGAGGTGGCCGTCGGGTCCGGGTTGGGCTTCGTCAACCGCGGGGGGCGACTCCAGGATGCCTTCCGGGCGCGCGTCCTGTTCCCCATCTGCGACCCCTCGGGCCACCCGGTGGCGTTCGGGGGCCGGACGCTGCCGGGCAGCCCGGATCCCGCCAAGTACAAGAACACCTCCGAGACGCCGATCTACTCGAAGCGGCGGATCCTCTACGCCCTCAACTGGGCCAAACAGGACATCATCTCGACCGGCGAGGTGGTGGTGTGCGAGGGCTACACCGACGTGATCGGGTTCTTCGAGGCCGGCATGCCCCGGGCCGTGGCCACCTGCGGCACGGCCCTCGCCGAAGAACACGTCCGCCTGCTCCGGAACTTCGCGACACGCATCGTGCTGGCCTTCGACGCCGACGGGGCCGGACAGTCGGCGGCGGGCCGCTTCTACGAGTGGGAGCGCCGTCTCGAGGTCGACGTTGCCGTCGCCGCGCTCCCCCCCGGAGCTGACCCGGCCGACCTGGCCCGGAGCGACCCCGATGCCCTCCGGGCCGCGGTCGACGGTGCCACGCCCTTCCTCGAGTTTCGGCTCAATCGCATCCTCGACGCGGCCGACCTCTCCACCGCCGAGGGCCGGGCCCGGGCGGCGGACCGCGCGCTCGTGGCGATCGCCGAGCACCCCGACGACCTGGTCCGCGACCAGTACGTGATGCGGGTCGCCGAGCGGTGCCGGCTGGAGCCGGCCTCGTTGCGGGACCG
Source organism: uncultured Acidimicrobiaceae bacterium (assembly GCA_963769775.1). Classification (GTDB taxonomy): domain Bacteria; phylum Actinomycetota; class Acidimicrobiia; order Acidimicrobiales; family RAAP-2; genus Bog-756. The sequence goes on from CAVYNC010000012.1 coordinate 108,646, forward strand.
CCTCGAGCGCATCCGCCGGGACGGCCCCGATCCCCACGAGCAGCGGCCGGGCCGATCGGGCCGATCGGACCACGCTCCTGCCGCCCGTGGGCCGGTGGTCGCAGGAGCCGGCGCGGCGCGGGAGTTCCGGCCGGGCCTCGAAGCCCTTCGCCTGGCCATCCACCGGCCCGAGGAGGTCGGCGACCGGCTGGTGGCGGCCCTCTTCCGTGACCCGGTCCAGCATGCGGCCTTCGAGGCCCTGGTCGAGTCCGACGATCTGCACCGGGCCATCGACAGCGCGGCTCCTGGGGTGCAGACCCTGCTGGTGCGCCTGAGCGTGGAGGAGCCCCGGTCCGATCCCGACGACGTGCTGGTCCAGCTCGTGCGCGACGCAGTCCGCAGGGAGCTGCCGCTCCTCACGGTCGAGGCCAGGTCCTCCCCGGCGGCCATGGAGGAGGCCGCTTCGGTGGCCGCCTGGCTGCAGGAGCTGGACGATCCTCGGACCTCGGTCGCCGCGTCAGACGGGTTGGTAGCCTGGCTCGTGGTGAGGTCGCAGACGAACGGAACGGGGCAGGGTCGATGACGGCCAGGCAGACGGTGCCGCCGCGGCCTGTCGCCGCAGCGCCGGACCCGGTCGACGGCGGGGGATCGCCGCTCGACGTGCTCCCGGTCGACAAGTTCGAAGTGCTCATCCAGCGGGGGCGCCTCCAGGGTGGCCTCACCCAGGACGAGGTGATGACCGTGCTCCGATCGGTCGAGCTCAGCGCCGACCTGATCACCGGTGTCGTCGAGCGGATCCGTGCGGCCGGAATCGAATTCACCTACGACACCGGCGAGACAACCGTCGTCCCGATGTCGGGCGCGGTCGCCGACGAGGTCTCGGTTCACCTGCGCGAGTGCCACCGCAACGGCGAGCGCGAGGGGGTCGCCACTGTCGAGGTCCTGGCGGCACCGCAACCCCGCGTCATCGACGCCCGTGCCAACGGCCTCGAGCCGGCAGGTGGACCCGCTGCCTTGGTGGCGCCCGCCCGGCCCGCCAGGAAGCCGCGTGCCACCCGGGACTCGGTGAGCGACGGGTTCGCCGAGGGGGACAGCTTCCGGGGCTCGATCGCCGACCCGGTCCACATGTACCTCAAAGAGATCGGCAAGGTGAAGCTCCTCGACGCAGCGCTCGAGGTGGAGTTGGCCGAACGCATCCTCGCCGGGAACGAGGCGGCCGCGCGACTCGCCGCCGACGAGGGAGGGGACGCAAGCGTCACCCGGACCGAGCGGGCCGCCGACCGGGTAACGGTGCGGCGTGGCCAGCAGGCCAAAGAGGCCCTGATCGAGGCCAACCTCCGGTTGGTGGTGTCGATCGCCAAGCGCTATCGGAACCGCGGCCTCGCCTTCCTCGACCTGATCCAGGAGGGGAACCTCGGGCTCATGCGGGCGGTCGAGAAGTTCGACCACACCAAGGGGTTCAAGTTCTCGACGTACGCCACCTGGTGGATCCGCCAGGCGATCACCCGGGCCATCGCCGACCAGGCCCGGACCATTCGCATCCCGGTGCACATGGTCGAGACCATCAACAAGGTGGTGTGGGCACAGCGCCAGCTCCTCCAGGAGCTCGGCCGCGAGCCGAGCGCGGAGGAGGTCGCCGGACGGGTCGACTTCACCATCGACAAGGTGCGGGAGATCCAGCGGATCAACCAGGACACGGTCTCGCTCGAGCAGCCCATGGGCGACGAGGACGACTTCAGCCTCTCCGACCTGATCGAGGACCGCGAGGCGGTGGTGCCGGACGACGCGGCGGCCCGGATGATGCTCGACGACGCGGTGCGCGAGGCGCTCGGTCACCTCTCTTCGCGCGAGCAGGATGTGGTCCGGCTCCGGTTCGGGCTCGAGGACGGAAAGATCCGAACTCTCGAGGAGGTCGGGCAGGCGTTCGGTGTGACCCGCGAGCGGATCCGCCAGATCGAGGCGAAGACCCTCGCCAAGCTGCGACGCCCGGAGTCGGCCCAGCTGCTCCGCGACTACCTCGAAGAGGACTGACTGGCCCGACCCGACCGCCGGGCCGCCTGGAGGGTGGTCCGGCTCGGAGCCGTCCCGGTCAGGCGGGGATCTGGCGCCCCTTGAGGGCCGAGGCCAGATCGCCGGCCATCTCGACGACCAGGGCCTCCGCGGCCTCGTCACCGTTGCGCCACCCGAGGCGGACTCCGATGGTGTCCCAGACCCGCTCGACCCCGAGCACGGCCACGGCCCGGGCCTTGCCACCCAGCAGGGTCACGGTGCCCGCCGCCGATGCGGATCGCCCGCTGCCTCCGACGACCCGCAGCCGGCGGGTGCCGGCGGCGGCAGAACCGAGGGCGTAGCCGGCGCAGAACGCCGCGGCGGTGGCGACGGGCAGCTTCATCGGGTCATTGTGCCCCGGTTCTCCGTGGCGCGCACGTCCACCCGTCGGGTGGGCGGCGACCGGCTATTCTCCTCTCGCACGCCGGGTCCGATCCGCGTACGGATCGCGCAGTGGTGGGCCTGAATCCGGGGTAGCTCAATCGGCAGAGCAAGCGGCTGTTAACCGCTAGGTTGTGAGTTCGAGTCTCACCCCCGGAGCAAGCACCGGGACCTGCGACACTGCGTCGGCCGGGCGCGACGCTTCGCTCCGATCCGGGCGTACCCGTGACCAGGATCTGGCCAGGGCCGTGCGCCGTCGAGACGCAATGCTGTAGAGGAGAGGTCAGATGGAGTTTGCCGACAAGAAAGCCGTGGTCGTGGGTGGGGCCTCCGGCATGGCGCGAGCGAGCGCGGAGCTGTTGGTGCAGAAGGGCGTCTCGGTTGCGATCCTCGACCTGCCGACGTCGGCGGGGGCCGCGGTCGCCTCCGAAATCGGCGGTGGGACCACCTTCCACGCCTGCGACGTGACCGATGCCCCGGACACCGAGGCCGCCCTGGCCGGGGCGGTCGAGCTGCTCGGCGGGCTCCACATCGCGGTCAACACGGCCGGCGGGGGGATCGCCAAGAAGACGCTGAGCAAGTCCGGACCCCATCCCTTGGAGGACTTCCGCCAGGTGATCGAGCTCAACCTCATCGCGACGTTCAACCTGAACCGCCTCGAGGCCGCGCACATGGAGCACAACGAGCCCGAGGACGGGGAGCGGGGAGTGATCATCAACACGGCGTCGATCGCCGCCTTCGAGGGCCAGATCGGCCAGGTGGCCTACTCGGCCGCCAAGGCCGGGATCGCCGGGATGACCCTCACCATGGCGCGGGAGCTGGGCTCCTACGGGATACGGGTCGACACCATCGCGCCCAGCCTCTTCCTCACCGGGATCACCTCGGCGATTCCCGACGACTTCGCGGAGAGGCTGACCGCCGATGCCGCCTTCCCGAAGCGGATGGGTCGGCCCGAGGAGTACGCCAAACTGGTCGCCGCCATCGTGGAGAACCCGATGCTCAACGGAGGGACGATCCGGCTCGACGCCGGCCAGCGGTTCGCACCCAAATGAGCGCGGTGGGGAGAACCCCCGGGGATGGTTGCCGGTTGGCGCGATGAACCTCCTCCTCCTGCTCGAGATGGCGAGCTCGGCCGAGCCCGACAGGGTCGCGTTCCGCTTTGGAGATTCCGACCTCACGGCCGCCGAGCTCCGTGACCGCGCGCTGGGGATCGGTGCCGCGCTCGCCGAGAGCGGCACCGCCCACCTCGCGTTCGGCTCCACCAACAGCCTGGCGTTCCCGGTGGCGGTGTTCGCCGCCGCCGCCGCAGGTATCCCACTCATCCCGGTCAATTTCCGGCTGGCGGAAACCCGGCGGAAGGAGATCCTGACCCGGCACCCCGGCACGCTGGTCGTTGCGACCGAGGAACAGCTCCCCGGTCTCCTCGCCGACGGGTACAAGGCGGTCACCGCAGCGGAGTTCCTCGATCTGGGCCAGGGGGAGGGGACTGCCGCACCGGCCGATCCCGATGCGGAGGCGATCGCAGTGCTGCTCTACACGAGCGGCACGACCTCCGAGCCGAAGGCGGTCGTCCTGCGGCATCGCCACCTCACCAGCTACGTCCTCGGGACCGTGGAGTTCTGCTCGGCGGGACCGTCGGACACAGCCCTCGTTGCGGTCCCTCCGTACCACGTCGCCGGGGTCGCCCACGTTCTGACCAACCTCTACGGAGGCAGGCGGGTGGTCTACCTCGCGACCTTCGACCCCGACGAGTGGCTGACCCTGGTCGAGCGGGAGGGGGTCACCCATGCCATGGTCGTCCCGACCATGCTCGCCAGGATCGTGGACGCCCTGGAGGAATCCGGCAGAGCGGCACCCCGGTCGTTGGAGTCGGTCGTCTACGGCGGCTCCGCTATGCCGCACACCGTCCTCGAGCGGGCGCTGCGCGCCTTCCCCGACGTCGGGTTCGTGAACGCCTACGGACTCACGGAGACCGCATCGACGATCGCCCTGCTCGGTCCCGAGGACCACCGTGAAGGCATCGACCACCCGGACCCGTCGGTCCGGGAGCGGCTGCGTTCGGCAGGCCGGGCCGTTCCCGGGGTCGAGATCGAGATCCGCGACGACTCGGGCACGGCGGTCGGTCCGTCCGTGGTGGGGGAGATCCATGTGCGCGGGACCGCAGGTCTCCGGCGAGTACCTCGGGTCGGACCGTCCCCTCGACTCCGACGGCTGGTTCGCCACCCGGGACAACGGGCACCTCGACGAGGAGGGCTACCTGTTCATCGCCGGCCGCTCCGACGACACGATCATCCGGGGCGGGGAGAACATCGCGCCCGCCGAGATCGAGGACGTGGTCCTGCTCCATCCCGGCGTCGCCGAGTGCGCGGTGGTCGGCGTCGACGACGACGACTGGGGCCAGCGGACGGTCGCGGTGGTCGTCGCCCGTCCGGGACGCAGCGGTGACCGGGGACGACATCAGAGAGTGGGTCCGCAGCCGGCTGCGCGGGTCGCGCACCCCCGACGAGGTGGTCTTCCGGGGCGAGCTTCCCTATACCGAGACCGGGAAGCTCCTCCGCAGGGAGCTCCGAACCGAGCTCACCGAGGGCTAGGAGGCGTCAGCTGCCGATGCGGTAATGGAGGTGGACGAGTACACCAACTTCGCCGTGGCGGTCACGTCAGCGGAGGCTCCGGACCGGAAGGTCGACGAGAGCCAGGAGGCGGCCAACTCGCCGGCGATGCGGGACGCCTCCGCCGCGGGCGCCATGAGGTCGAACCCGTGGGGTGCCCCAGCCAGGACCCGCAGGTCGGTGGGCACCCCGGCATGGGTGAGGGCGGTCGCGTAGGCCACGTCCTCGTCGACGAAGCCGTCCGCACCCCCGACGATGACCAGCGCGGGCGCCACCCCGGCAGGTCCACCGCCCGGGCCGGTGCTGCGTGGGGAGGGACCGCGCCCCCGGACAAGGGTCCGAGGTAGGCGCGCCAGCCGAAGTCGTTGTGCCGGGGCGACCAGACCGCCGTCTCCCACTGGCTCGACTCGGTGCAGCGCCGGTCGTCGAGCATCGGGTAGAAGAGCAACTGCCCGGCGAGCGCCAGACCGAGGTCCCTGGCGGCAATGGCGAGGCCGGCGGCGAGTCCGCCGCCTGCGCTGGCCCCCCCGATCACCACCCGGTTCCGGTCGATGCCCAGCTTGTCGGCGTTGGAGAGCATCCACTCCAGGGCGGTGCGGGCGTCTTCGTGGGCAGCCGGGAACGGGTGCTCGGGTGCCAGGCGGTAGTCGACCGAGAGGGTCACGCAGTCGAGCTCGACCGCCCACTCCTGCATTCGTGCGGCGTCTATGAGGGGGGACCCCATCACGTACCCACCGCCGTGGAACCAGAGGACACACGGGTGTGGGCGCTCGGTCGTCGGGGTGAAGGAGTGCAGCTCGAGAGGCGGGTCCTCACGCACCATGAGCCGGTCCCCGATGACGTCGCTTCGCGGTGGCACGTCCTCGAGCAGGGCGTCGATGCCCGCACGGATGGCCGCGAGGCCGCTCCCGTCGTCTCCGAACCCGACGTCGAACTCGGCCAGGTGGGCGAGTTCGGGATGCAGTGGCGGCTGGTACATGGTTCAGTGTCCTCTCGTCGAGCGGGGCGTCGGCACCCGGTGGCTCATTGGGCCATCGAGTACCCGCCGTTGATGGGAATGGTCTGACCGGTGATCCAGGATGCGGCATCGCTGGCGAGAAAGGACACCATGTCGGCGACGTCTTCGGGTTCGCCGCGGCGCCGGATTGGGTAGTTTCGCACGAGCCGGGCGACGCGGTCCTCGTCGGTCATTTCCTGAACGGCGATGGTGCCGAGGGCCAGCGAGTTGACGGTGATCCCGTTGCGGGCGACCTCGCGGGCCAGCGAGCGGCCGAGACCCGCCGCCCCGGCCTTGGCCGCCGAGTAGGCGGCGATGTGGGATTCACCTGACCGCGCGGACTCCGAGACGATGGTCACGATGCGGCCCCACTGCCGGTCGATCATGGCCGGAAGGGCCGCCCGGGAGCAGTACAGGACCCCGTAGAGGTTGATCCGGATGTATGGCTCCCAGTCGGCCGGATCGGTGTCCACGAACAGGGCGAGCCGCACCGGGTCCACCCCGGCATTGCCGGCATTGTTGACCAGGATGTCCACCGGATCGCCCGCCGAGAACGCCTCGCTCACCGTGGACCAGTCGGTCACGTCGAAGCGTGCGCTGGTGGCGCTCCCACCCTCCGACCGGATCTCCTCGGCGACCGCCGCCGCGCGCTCGCCGATGTCGTTGACGATGACCGAGGCACCGGCCGCGGCCAGCGAGCGGGCGACGGCCCGCCCGACACCCCGGCCGGCTCCGGTCACCAGGGCACGTCTCCCTGTCAGATCGATCGCCAGCACGATGCTCCTCCTCGGCCGTTCGGCGTCCTCATGGCCAGTCTGCCCGGGTTGACCATGGCTCCGGCGCGCCACTTCCCTCGGGACCGCTGACGTCGTCAGAGTAGACTCGCACTCTCTCTCATCGGGCACGGGCGGGGTGACCGTACGCGACGAGACACCGCGTACGCTGGTCGGCGTGTCCCGGCCGGGTCCCGTTCGAGGCGCCATCCTGTCAGCACCACCAGGGGGAGTCCGGCTCCCCGAGGAGTGTCGTCCCGTGAAGCAGATCGGAACAGCCGTGGCGAGCGCCCGGGAGGGAGCTCCGGCCCGTACCTCTCCCGTCTTCGACCCGGCCAGCGGGGAGGAGACCGCCGAAGTGGTCCTGGCGACCGCGGCAGACGTCGACCGGTCCGTCAGGATCGCCGCGAGCGCCTCTGACAGGTGGCGCGACACCTCGCTCTCAGCCCGTACCCGGATCCTCTTCGCCTTCCGCGAGCTGGCCGATCGCCATCGCGACGACCTGGCCCGATTGATCACCGCCGAGCACGGCAAGGTGCTCGAGGACGCACGCGGCGAGGTGGCCCGTGGGATCGAGGTCGTCGAGTTCGCCTGCGGGATCCCCCATCTGCTCAAGGGCGAATGGTCAGAGGACGTCTCGACCGGGGTGGACGCCTCCTCCATCCGTCAGCCGCTCGGGGTGGTGGCCGGGATCACCCCGTTCAACTTCCCGGTGATGGTGCCCATGTGGATGTACCCGGTGGCCATCGCCTGCGGCAATGCCTTCCTGCTCAAGCCCTCCGAGCGCGACCCGTCACCCTCGGAGCTCGTCGCGGAGCTCTGGGGCGAGGCCGGGCTCCCCGAGGGCGTCTTCTCGGTGGTCCATGGGGACGGAGAGGCGGTCGACGCGTTGGTCGACCACCCCGGGGTGGCCGCGGTCTCCTTCGTGGGCTCGACCCCGGTCGCCGCCCACGTCTTCGAGCGGGCCCACGCCTCGGGCAAGCGGGTCCAGGCCCTCGGCGGGGCCAAGAACCACGCGGTGGTGCTCCCCGATGCCGACCTCGGCTCGACTGCCGACGCCCTCGTCGCCGCCGGGTATGGCTCAGCGGGGGAGCGCTGCATGGCCATTTCTGCGGTGGTCGTCGTGGGCGATGCTGACCCGCTGGTCGCAGCGGTGGCCGAGCGGGCAGGCGCACTCACCACGGGTCCCGGCACCGATCCGGCCTCGGACATGGGACCGCTGATCACCAGAGTTCACCGCGACCGGGTGGCCGGCTATCTCGCGTCGGCCGAGGCCGATGGGGCCACGGTGGTGCTCGACGGCCGAGAGCTCAAGGTCCCGGGCGGGGACCAAGGCTTCTACCTCGGACCCAGCCTGGTCGACCGGGTGACGCCCGGGATGCGGGTCTACCGGGACGAGATCTTCGGCCCGGTGCTCTCGGTGCTCCGAGTCGACACACTGGACGACGCCATCGCCATGGTCAACGCCAACCCGTTCGGCAACGGCACCGCCATCTTCACCCGGGACGGCGCGGCGGCCCGCCGCTTCCGGCGGGACGTCTCCGTCGGCATGGTGGGCATCAACGTCGCCATCCCGGTCCCGATGGCCTACTACTCCTTTGGGGGATGGAAGCAGTCGCTCTTCGGCGACGCCCACATCCACGGGATGGAGGGCGTCCGCTTCAACACCCGGCTCAAATCGGTCACCACCCGTTGGCCCGATCCGTCCCCGGGGGCTGATCCCGCGCCGGTCCCTCTCCACTTCCCCTCCGGCGACACGCGCTGACCGGAGTCGGGACCCGCCGGGCCTGCAGCCCGCCGGACGGGGTGATCCGCCGGGAGGGGTCCGGTCAGGACCAGCCCCGGAGGGACGCCACGACACCGCCGTCGATCAGGAGATCGGTGCCGGTAAGGAAAGTCGCATCGGGACCTGCGAGCCATGCCACGGCATCGGCGATCTCGGCCGGGGTACCGAGCCTCGGGACCGGGCTGCGCTCGAGCATCTCGCCCATGAACGACTGGGCGGCACTCTCGCGGTGGCCCATCGGCGTGGCGATCATCCCGGGGCTGATCGAAAGGATGCGGCCTCCACGGGCCCCCCACGCAGAGGCGGCCGCGACGACCCGCAGCTGGACGCCCCGCTTGGAGACCGCGTAGGCGGTCGACGAGTCGACACCCTCGTCGAGGCCCGTGGCGGAGATGACCCCTTCGGAGGGAGCCGTCGCGATCGCCGCCTCGGTCTCGGGAGCCATCGGAAGGAGATGCCCGGCCATGCTGGCGATGCACACACCGACGCTCCCCTCGACGACCGACTCCCCGAACTGGTCGATCACGAGCGCGCTTCCGAGGAGGTTGGCACTGAGGATCCGCTGTCCGCTCCCCATGGTGGGCGACAGTCCCGCAGTGTGGACCAGGATCTCGAGCGGGCCGATCTCGGAGGAGAACCGGGCCAACGCGGCCACCGACTCACGGTCGCTCACGTCGACCTGGAGACCGTGCGCGTCGAATCCCTCGTCCCGCAGCGTTGCCAGCACCTCATCGAGCCGGTCCCGGTCCGACTCGGCGAGGACGAGCGATCGTCCGCTTCCGAGACGCCGGGCACAGGCGATTCCGATTCCTCCGGTTCCGGTGACGACGACCGACATCAGGCCGCCGCCGACTGAGGGGGGCAGGCGTCGGTGCTGTCGCGGCCGGTGGCAGCCGGCTGCCAGAACGGGATTGTCATCTCCGGAGTATACGAAACGCTCGACGTTTGCAGTCGGGCGATCCTGTGGCCACCTCGGCGGCGCCGAGGCCGATGGTGTGGCTCAGAAGAGGACCGGGAGCTTGTGCCACCCTCGCACCGTCGAGGTGTGGACCCGCTCGGCGTGGTCCAGGTCGACGTGCCAGTCGGGGAAGCGGGAGAGCACCTCCTCGAGTGCGACCCGGCCCTCGAGCCGGGCGAGCGCCGAGCCCATGCAGAAGTGGAGACCGTAGCCAAAGGTCACGTGGTGGTCGATCTGCCGGCAGACGTCGAAGCGCTCGGCGTCCTCGAACTGGCGGTCGTCCCGGTTTGCCGCCGCGTTGAGCAGGAGGAGCACCGAGCCCTCGGGAACGACGGCCCCGTGGAGCTCGACGTCCTTCTGCACGTAGCGGGCCTGTACCGGTGACGGGGCCTCGTACCGCAGGATCTCCTCGATCGCGCCAGGGATCAGCGAGCGATCGTCGACAAGTAGCCGACGCTGATCGGGGTGCATCGCGAGGAGGTACCCGGTCCAGCCGATGAGCTTGGTGGTGGTCTCGTTGCCTGCACCCGCCAGGAGGAGGGCGTAGTTGAGAATCTCGTCCTCGTCGAGATGGCGCTCGACTCCGGCTTCGTCGGTGAAGGTGGTCTCGAGCAGATCGGTCATCAGGTCGTCCGATGGGTGCTTGCGCCGGTAGGCAATGTACTCGGCGAACTTCGAGGTCTCGGGTGCACCGACGACCGTGTCACCGGAGTCCGGTGGGCGACCCTCGTCGATCTGCATGGCGGTGTCGAAGCGGTCACGGACGGCTTCGCGGTCCTCATCGGGGATACCGAGCATCTTGCTGATCACCCGCATCGGGAGATCGGCTCCGAGGTCGCGCACGAAGTCGAACCCGCCGGCTCCGCGCACCGGGTCGAGTGCGGCGGCACAGTAGGCCCGCATCTCCTCCTCGAGGACCGCCACTCTCTTCGCGGTGAAACACGCGCCCCAACAGCCGCCGGTACAGATTGTGGAGGGGAGGGTCCTGGAAGATGAACATCCCCCTCGGGATGTCCCACTCCGAACGGATCAGCTCGAGCACCGACCCTCGCCCGGAGATGAATGTCTCCCAGTTGATCGAGCAGGCCTCGACGTCGGCGAACCTGCTGACCGCGTAGAAATCGAGCGCTTCGTTCCGATAGAGCGGGGCCTCGTCTCGGAGGCGCTTGAAGACTGGATACGGGTCGGCGTCGATCTCGAAGTCGTAGGGGTCGTAGTAGACCTCGTCCGTCGGCTCGATCATCTGAGGGCGCGGTCCTCCGCGGTGCCGTAGAAGCCTGGTTACCATATCGCATGGAAGAAGGAATCCTCTACCGCGTTTCCGACGGCGTCGCCCGGATCACCCTCGACCGCAGCGGGAAGCGCAACACGATCACCGCGGCGATGTACTCGACCCTCGCCGACCGCCTCGACCAGGCGGAGGGGGATGAGGCGGTGCGGGTACTGGTCCTGCAAGGGGCGGGGGGGACGTTCACCGCCGGGAACGATCTGAGCGACTTCCTGGACAGTCCGCCCGTCGGAACCGACACCCCGGTGCGTCGCTTCCTCGCGGCCCTCGCCTCGGCGCGCAAGCCCCTGCTGGCTGCCGTCGACGGCTGGGCCATCGGGATCGGGGTCACCATGCTGCTGCACTGCGATCTGGTCGTCGCGACGGAAGATGCCTGGTTCCGGATGCCCTTCGTCGACCTCGGACTGGTCCCCGAGGCTGCCAGCTCGCTGCTGCTTCCGCGCCTGGTCGGCCTCCACAAGGCTGCGGAGCTCCTGCTCCTGGCCGAGCGGTTCGACGCCACCGAGGCGCTCGCCTGCGGGCTGGTCAACCGGGTGGTGGCCGCCGAGGACCTCACCGCCACGGTGGAGTCGATCGCCGCCGCGCTCGCCGCGAAGCCACCTGGGGCGCTGCAGCTCACCAAGGAGTTGCTCCGGAACCCGGTGTCGGAGATCACCGATCGCATCGAGCTGGAGAGCGCTATCTTCGCCAGCCAGCTCGCCACCCCGGAGGCCACCGCTGCGCTCCGGGGGTTCTTCGACGCACGGAGACCGCGCTAGCCGTACAACGGCACCGTTTGCTCCGTGATGACGGCCCGGTCCATCCCGAGATCTCACTATCCTCCAGCGAACCACCTCCGTTCCGGAGAGACGCCACCCGAGGGGAGAGTCAGTGTCGAGCAGCACAGCAACCCGGCCGCTACCGCTGGTCACCGGCGAGAACGCGTTCTTCTGGCGGTCCGGTGCCGACGGAGTGCTGCGGTTCCAGCGCTGTGACGTCTGCTCGCGCCTGCGCTTCCCGGTCGCGCCGGTCTGCCCGTACTGCCGGGCGACCGCAACATCCATCGACGAAGTCGGGGGAACGGCAACCGTGGTCGGGTGGACGGTCAACCACCACCAGTGGATCCCGACGATGCCGCCGCCCTACGTGGTGGCGGTGGTGGCCATCGACGAGGACCCCGAGATCCGGCTGACCACCAACATCGTCGGAGCCGGAGCCGATGCGGTGCACCTCGGGATGCGAGTCCGGGTCACCTTCGAACAGAACGACGACGTCTGGATCCCGCTCTTCGAGCCGAGCGGTGAACCGGACGGCGACTGGTCGGTGCCCGGCCCGCCAACGGGGCTCCCATCGCCGGCGACCACCTCGGCCACACGGTTCGAGCACGCCTGCGCGATCACCGGCATCGGTATGTCGGCTGTCGGGCGTCGGTTGATGCGTCCTCCCCTGTCCCTGACCATCGAGGCCTGCCAGGCGGCGCTGCGACGACGCCGGGCTCAGCTATGCCGACATCGACGGGCTTTCGACCTACCCGGGGGGCGGGACGCTCAACGGCTTCGCCGAGGGTGGCACCACCGCCCTCATCGAGGCCCTCCGTCTCACCCCGGTCTGGCACAACGGAGGGGGGGAGACGCCCGGCCAGGTCGGAGCGGTGGTGGCGGCCATGCTGGCCGTGGCGGCCGGGCTCTGCCGCCACGTCCTCTGCTTCCGCACGGTGTGGGAGGCGACCTATTCGGAGCTCCTGCGGACCGGAGCCGTCCAGCCGCCCGCCAGGGGCCGCGCGACCCAGATGGGGGAAGGTCGGGCGCCCTTCGGCGCCCTTTCGGCGGCCAACTGGATCGCCATGGCCGCGTCCCAGCACTTCGGCCGGTACGGCACGACCCGTGAGCAGCTGGGTGCGATCGCGCTCAACGCCCGGGACAACGCCGCCCGCAACCCCGCCGCCATCTACCGCGATCCCATGACCATGGATGACTACCTCGCGGCCCGGCCGGTCTCGACCCCGTTCGGGCTGTTCGACTGCGACGTGCCCTGCGACGGCTCGGTGGCGATCATCGTCTCCGCCCGCGAGGCGGGCGCCGATCGCCCCCATCCTCCGGTGCTCATCGACGCGGTCGGGACCCAGATCGAGGACCGGCTCTCGTGGGACCAGGGGACGCTCACCCACGAGCCCCAGGTGTTCGGCCCGGCGCACCACCTCTGGCGCCGGGCGTCGGTCTCGCGTGCGGACGTGGACGTCGCCCAGCTCTACGACGGCTTCACCTTCAACTGCCTGAGCTGGCTCGAGGCGATGGGCTTCTGTGCGGTCGGGGAGGGTGGTCCCTTCGTCGAGGGCGGCAGCAGGATCGCCCTCGACGGGGAGCTCCCGCTCAACACCGCGGGCGGGCAGCTCTCGGCCGGGCGCCTCCACGGTTTCGGGCTCATCCACGAGGCGATCGTCCAGCTACGCGGGAGCGGTGGCGACCGCCAGGTCTCCGGTGCCGAGGTGGCGGTTGTCGGGACAGGTGGTGGGGTCCCCGGTGGTGCCATCCTCTTCACGGTGGACCGGTAGGCGCAGTCGACGCCCGGCGGACCCATGGCCCGCCTCCCGGGGAGCGCCCATGTCATTTCCTGGTAGAACCGGGTGCCGGAGCGGGTCATCTCGCAGGTGCGGTCCGAGCAGCAGAGAAACGCAGCAGACAACAGAGAAAGGCTGATGATGGAGATCACCCCTGGAGCCAGGCTGAGGAGCGCCGTCGGCGCGACCGAGGTCGTCGTCGTCAAAGCACCGCATGGTGAGGGGGACCTGACCTGTGCCGGTGTACCCATGGTCCCCCGTGACGATGCAGCGCCGGTGGCATCGGGCCCGGCGGACGCCGCCGGCGGCGAGGCCCTCCTCATCGGGAAGCGGTATTCGGACGAGTCGACGGGCATCGAAGTCCTCTGCACCCAGGGAGGGGACGGTCCACTCGCCTTCGCCGGGATCACGCTCACCATCAACGCGCCCAAGCCGCTGCCCTCGTCCGATTGACCGCGACCGGTAACGAGCGGTAGGCGGGCGCGATCGATGACCGGAGGTGCGGGCCCGGGCAGTGGCTCCTCGCCTGCCCGCCAGGCCGGCCGTGCCGCCGGGATCGGGCGAACGGGCATGACCCGCCGGGAACTCCTCGCTGCCGGGGTCGCCTCCGGTGTCGGCCTCCTCGCAGCCGCGTGCGGGGGCGGCGCCGCCCCCAGCGCGGCGACCCTGGCACGGACGGCGCCGGCGGGTTCGGACCTCGGAGCCGTCGAGCACGTGATCTTCCTGATGATGGAGAACCGCTCGTTCGACCACTACTACGGCACCTACCCCGGCGTGCGGGGCTTCGACGATCACCCCGCCGGCGACCTCGGACCGTTCTCCCAGGCCTGTCCGGCCAACACCTCCGCGGCCCCGGTCGGGCGGCTCCTGCCGTTCCACCTGGACACCGTGCACAACGACATCGCCGACTGCACGTTCGACCTGACCCACGACTGGGGACCCCAGCACCAGTGCCGGAACGGCGGGCGGATGGACTCGTTCGCCCGGGTGCACACCGAGCCGGACAACGAGGGACCCTCCCAGGGGACCCTCACCATGGGCTACTACACGCGGGCCGACCTCCCCTACTACTACGCGCTGGCCGACGCCTTCACCCTCTGCGACGGGTACCACTGCTCGGTGATGGGCCCGACCCATCCCAACCGGCTCATGCAGATGTCGGGCACCATCGACCCGGCGGGCACGGCCGGTGGTCCGGTCATCGAGACCAACCAGTCGCCCTCGGCTCTCTTCAGCGTGCACTGGGACACCATGCCCGAGGTGCTCGAGGACGCCGGCATCAGCTGGAAGTACTACAACCCGGGCGGACCGCTCTACACGATCGACACCATGCGCAAGATCGGTCTCACCACCGACAGCGTGCTGCCCTACTTCTCCCAGTACGAGGACCCGGCGTCGCCGCTCTACCAGAAGGCGTTCCTCCCGACCTTCCCCGCCGACTTCGCCGCCGACGTCCGATCGGGCACCCTGCCCCAGGTGAGCTGGATCAGCACCCCGGTCGGCTACGACGAACACCCCCCGGCGCCCTCGTTCCTGGGCGAGTGGTTCACCGACCAGGTCCTCGGTGCACTGGTCGCCAACCCCGAGGTGTGGTCGAAGACGGTGCTGTTCCACATGTACGACGAGAACGACGGCTTCTTCGATCACGTCGCCCCGCCGGTCGCCCCGCCCGGCACCGACGGGCGAGTACCTCGCCGTCGCAGCCGCTGCCCCCGCACGCCGACGGGATCGCCGGACCGATCGGACTCGGGTTCCGTGTGCCGATGCTGGTGATCTCGCCGTTCAGCCGCGGCGGGAGGGTCGCTCGGAGACCTTCGACCACACCTCCCAGCTCCGCTTCCTCGAGGAGCGCTTCGGCGTCCGGGCGCCCAACCTCTCCCGATGGCGTCGTGCAGCGGTAGGCGACCTGGCGTCCACCCTGCGCACGCACCGGTACTGACGTGACGGTGCCGGCTCTCCCTGCCACCCGTGACGATCCCGGCGTACATCGCCGCCAAGGGTTGCACGCAGGGCGACCTGATCGAGATCGCCACCGACCAGCCCCCCTACCCGCTGCCGACGGTCCAGCGGATGCCGTCACAGGAACTGCGCTAGACAGCTGGCCCCGGTCAGCCCGCCAGAGCGTGGGCGTAGCCTCCGGCGATCGCCTGCACCCCGGTCAGCCCGCTGACCGCGACCGGCAGGTCGTTGCCGATAACGGTCGTCCCGTCGCCCAACTCACCTTCGCCGTTCCAGCCCCAGGCTGCGACCGCGCCGCCGGTCCGCAAGGCAAGGGCGAAGCCGTCCCCTCCGGCGATCGCCCGCACACCGGACAGCCCGCTGACCATGACCGGTACGTCGCTGCTGAGACCGGTCGTTCCATTTCCCAGTTGGCCGGTGCTGTTGTACCCCCAGGTCGCAACCGTGCCGTTGGTGGTCAGGAGCGCCATGCCGTGTGTCCACCCGGCCGCCACCGCCTTGACACCGGACAGCCCGCTGACCGCAACAGGAGCGGTGCTGCTCGTGGTCGTGCCGTTGCCCAGCTGGCCGTCCCCGTTGAATCCCCATGCCTTGACGGTGCCGTTCGCAAGCAGCGCCAGGTCGAAGTTGTCCCCGGCCGCCACCGCCTTCACGCCGGACAGCCCACCCACCGTCACCGGTACGTTGCTCCGGGTGATGGCTCCGCCCGCCGGCTGACCGAAGGCATTCGAGCCCCATGCCTTGACGGTGCCATTGGAGAGGACCGCGAGGCCCTGGGCGTACCCCGCGGCGATGCCCTTCACCCCGGACAGCCCGCGGACTGCAACAGGCACGTCGCTGCTCGTCGTCGTGCCGTCGCCCAGCTGGCCGTTGGCGCCGAGGCCCCAGGCCTTGACCGTGCCGTTGGCGAGCAGGGCCAAGCTGAACCGGGCACCTGCCGCGATGGCGGTGACCCCGGACAGCCCGTGGACCGCCACCGGAACCGTGCTGCCCGTGTTTGCTCCGTCGCCCAGTTCGCCGTCCTGGCCGAACCCCCACGCCTTCACGGTGCCGCTGCTCAGCAGGGCCAGGCTGACGCCCATCCCGGCGGAGACCGCCTTGACTCCCGACAGGCCGGTGACCCTTACCGGGACATCGCTCATTGTGAAGCCTCCGTCGCCCAGCGCACCTTGACCGTTCCACCCCCAGGCGCGCACGGGGATGGATGTTGCGGAGGCTGGTGCCGTACCGGTGACGACCGCAGTGAGCAGGAGGGCGAGCGCCGCCGAGAGCAGCCCGATCGACCGGTTCGGGTGCCATCTAGTTCCCATCAGGTGACCTTGAACGGGGTCGTCGACGCGACGGATCCGGTATTGCCCTTCAACGTGATGAGACCGGTCTGGGCATTCTGGGGAACCTTGACCACGATTTTGGTCGCGGAGTGACTGACGAACGATGCCGTTGCTCCACCAATGATCACGGCGTTGACCGGGGCGAGGGTGACTCCGTTGATGGTGACCAACGACTGCCGGGCACCCTGAGCAGGAGAGAAGGAATTGAACAGGACGTACGCTGTTCCGACGCGCCACTTCGGATCTGTGGCCGGCACGAGGAACCTCACCGTGACCGCATCGTTGTTCTCCACCAGCGACACCAGACATGGTGGCGTCTTGCGGGGTCCGCACCGTTGCAGGAACACGGGAGGAGTCGTCACCTTGGGTTGGTAGCAGACATTGACGCCAGCGGTGGAGGGAACCCCGTGCACGACCTGGGTGATCGTCAGCACATCGCTCGCAGCGAAGCCGCTCGGATTGAGCGTAGAGACCGGCGACGGATAATTGTACTGCGGCCCGCAGTTCAGGTTCGCCGTGTTGGTGACCAGGCTGAAGGATGCGGGTCCGCCGGTCGAGGTGCCCGAGGCGTTGACGCTCACGCCGTTGAGGGGCGAGGTGACCGTCGCACTACAGCTGGGGGCGCAGGTCGCCGTCGTCGGGGACGTCTCCACTGTGTAGGTGAACTGGTCCGCAGGTGAGACTGCCGAGGTCCCCACCGGTGTTGTCACGGTTACGTTGACCACACCGGTGGCAGCAGCTGGGGGGGACACGGCTGTGATCGATCCGTCGTTGATGAGGGTGACGTCGGTGGACGGGGTGTTCCCGAAGTCGACCGCGGTGAACCCGGTGAAGCCCGAGCCGGTGATCGTGATCGGCGTGCCGCCGCTGGTGAAGTCGGTGAACGGACTGACCGCGCTCACGATCGGTCCGTACGGATGGACCGACGTGTCGAAGGCGCCGATGTCACAGGGGACGACCCGCGGGGAGCCCCGCTGGTCGGTCGGCGGGCAGAGGGTCCCGTTGCTCACGTGCATGATGGCGGGACTCCCCGGGAAGAGGGCGATGGTCGGGGTCGGGCCACCGTTGTTCCGCAGGCCCGAGGGGTCGAGCACCGGAGGGACGCCGGAAAGGTCGCCGGTCGACGCGAATCCGCAGGTCGCCCCGTCGTCGAGGTTGTAGCCGAGGTCGTGGACGGTGCCGCCGAGGTAGCAATTCCCGCCAACGCTGCCCGCCAGGAGCGATGCGCCGATGGTCAGCACCCCGTCGCTCTCGATGCCACCGGCGGTGGCGGCCCGGTTTGCCGAGAAGGTGGAGTTGGTGACCGTTGCGGTGCCGGTGTTGAACACCGATCCGCCCGAGCCGGACGCGCTGTCGCCGGCGAAGGTGCTGTTGCCGACGGTCAGGGTCCCGCCGAGGTTGAGGATGGCCCCGCCCAGGTTGTCCGAGCTGTCACCGGAGAAGGTGCTGTCGCTGACACTCGCGGTCCCGTCGGTGAAGATCGCGCCGCCGCCGAACCCCGCGGCCGGCGAGCTGTCACCCGAGAAGGTGCTGTCGCCGACGGTGAGCGTTCCCCCGCTGTAGATCGCGCCGCCGTAGTCCGACGCGGTGTCACCGGAGAAGCTGATCCCGCTCACGGTGAGGGTGCCGTCATTGACCACGGCACCCCCGTTCCCCGAGGTCGCGTTTCCGTTCTCGAGGGTGAGCCCCGACAGGGTCGCCGTCGACGAAGGGGCGGTGCCGTTGACGAACAGGCCGCTCGCGCCGCCACCGCTCACCGCCAGATTTCCGGCGCCGGGACCATCGATGGTCAGGCCGGCGATCGGGATCGGGCCGGTCAGCGTTATCAGGCTGCACGCCGGCGACAGGGCGAACGTGATGGTGTCTCCGGACGCGGCAGCGGCGGCCTCATAGGGGAGGGAACCCGGTGTTGCCGGCGATCCGCTGCAGTTGGTGACCACGTCTGTCGCCGCGCCGGCCGTGCCTGCCGGCAGAGCGACGACCGAGAGCGCGGACAGCCCGATCACCCCCGCTCCCATCATCCGCCATGGCGCACGCTGTCGTGCACCCCACTTCGTTGTCAGCCGCCTCCGCCACATGATGCCGCCTTTCCCGCCCCTCGTCTCCGAGGGGTACTCCACCTGGTCTCGAAGGTTACCCCGAAATCAAATGCGCGGTGAAGCACGTCGGTGGCCTTGTCACGGACTGCCTCGCCGGCCTCGTGGCCGACGAATGCAGGCCGCGGTTGCGCGAACACGCTGAGCACCCGTCACGCGCCAACCCTCGTCCGGCACTCGTCAAATTCTGGCGAAAAATCTCCTTTGGGGGTGCACAGACGGTCCGAATGGTGTTAACACTTCCGGCAGTGCCGATCCACTGCTCGCGCCTGCCCTGTCCGGGGGGGGAACGGGAGTGAAGCAGGCAGAGGCGATGTCTGCGGACATCACGGCGAAGGGCGGATTCATGGCACATCGCAGGCTCATCACGGTGGCGGTGGCCGTCATCGTCCCGTTTGCATTGGTCAACGCGGTGGTGATCTCCGACTCGGCAGCGGTAGGCCCGACGGCCGCCCCGGGTTCGATCACCTGTTCGTACGGCACGACGACGTCTCCAGTGAAGCTCTCCTTCAAGCCACCGCTGACCAAGGTCGGCACGATCGTGCACACCACGGCGCAGCCCAGCGAGGTCATCACTGTCTCCAAAGCGAGCTTGGGTAGCTGCAAGCAGACCAAGGGCTCGACGCCCCCGGTGACCAAGGGCATGGCGACCGCAGCGATCACCGCCAAAATCCCGGGCGTCAAACTCGGAGCTGGGAAGTGGTCTGTCGGAGACTGCCCGACCTTCGAGCAGATGCTGTGGGCAAAGGGCCTGAAGCCCACGTTCACCTGGACTGGAACCCCGTTTGCCGGGTCGTCGCTGATCACCAGGAGCGGCGCCAGGACCAGGGCGGGCACGCTCGGGTTCATCGCCTCCGGGACGGCGAGCGGTTCGTTCGCCGGAGCGAACTCCAACATCACCGCCTACTTCACCGCTGGTGCGGCGAGTGCCATCAGCACCGCATGCGGGGGTGGGACGGGCAAGGTGCTGACCGCCGGACTCTCGGCCGCCACCAGCACGATCCACCTGGGGACCTGACCGGTACAGGGGCGGGATCCGGTGGAGCACACCAAAACCTAAGAGACAAACAGATCAACCTAAAAACCTAAGAGACAAACAGAACAACAGATGACGACCGTCAACGGCTGATGACGGTCGTCTGTTACCGAGGGAGAGACAGGATGACGATGGGGCACGGCGGCACGGACGAGCGGCACGGCGGGACGGCGATGAAGGCACCCTGGACAGGCCGCGGTGACAACCATGGCGGCAACCGGCATGTCCGCATCGCCCCCCGCGGGTTCCTCCGCGCCGCAACGGCCGCGCTGGTGGTGGTCTCGTCGGTGTTCGTCTCCGCCGTCCTCTCCTCGCAGCCGGCGAGTGCCGGCACCACACCCGTGCTCCAGGGATGGGGCGACAACACCTACGGTGAGCTGGGCAACGGCACCAAGGTCAACGCGACGGTGCCGAGGGCGGTCACCCTGCCGTCGGGGGTCACCAGCTTCACCGCGGTCGCCGCGGGGGGCGAGCACACCCTGGCCATCGGCTCGGACGGGAACCTCTACGCCTGGGGTGACAACGGCTACGGGGAGCTGGGCAACGGCACGACCACTTCCTCGACCACCCCGGTCGAGGTGCACATGCCGGCCGGCATCCAAGCCACCCAGATCGCCGCCGGGCTCCTCGACAGCCTGGCCATCGGCTCGGACGGCAAGGTCTACGCCTGGGGGGACAACGGCTACAACGAGCTCGGGGACGGCAACAGCACCGACTCCTCGGTCCCGGTCAAGGTCTCCCTCCCGGGCTTCGTGACCGGGGTCAAGCAGATCGCGGCCGGCCAATACCACAATCTCGCGGTCACCTTGAATGGGACCCTGTACGCCTGGGGTCTCAACAGCAACGGCCAGCTCGGCAACGGCACCACTACCACCCCCACCATCCCGGTCCAGGTGCACATGCCGACCGGGACGGTCGCCAACAACATCGCAGCCGGCGGCTACCACAGCATGGCCAGCGACACCGCCGGTGACCTCTATGCGTGGGGCCTCAACGGCGACGGCCAGCTCGGACTCGCCCCCAACGACACGACCTCGGAGTCGAGCCCGACCCTCGTCGACATGCCGAGCGGCGTCTCTGCAACGCAGCTGGCTGCGGGCCTCTACCACAGCATGGCCGTCGGTTCCGACGGCAACCTCTACGTCTGGGGGTACAACGCGGACGGCGAGGCCGGCCGCGGCGGGACCACCAATGCGGCCATCCCCAAGGTGACGCCGCTCGCGGGTGGCGCCACCCCGACCGCCATCGCCGCAGGACTCTTCGACAGCTACGCCCTCCTCCCGAGCGGCACCCTCTACGCGTGGGGCCAGAACGGCCTCGGCCAGCTCGGAGACGGCAATCTGACCGCCACCCTGTCCCAGGAGGCCGTCTCCTTCGCGCCGGGGTCCACCGTGACCGGTCTCGCGACGGACTCCTCCTCGTCCGACGAGCTCGCCCTTGCCACCCCCGCGCCCTCGGTGACCACCACCAGCCTCAGGGCGTCGATCACCTCCCCGGTCTACGGCCAGACCGAGACGCTCACCGCAACGGTCACCGGATCCGACGGCGGTGGGACGGTGGACTTCGAAGAGGGCACCTCGTCGCTCTCGGGCTGCAGTGCAGTGGCCCTCAGCGCCTCTGGATCGAACTACCAGGCCCAGTGCACGACGACCACACTCGTCGCCGGCCTCAACAACCTGAAGGCCGCCTACTCCGGGGACAGCACTTCCCTGAGCAGCACATCGGCGAACCTGGGGATCACCGTGACCCCGGCGCCGCTCACCATCACTGCCTCATCCCAGGCAACCGTCTACGGCACCGCACCGGTGCCGGTGACCGCGTCGTACGCCGGGTTCGAGAACGGCGACACCGCGACGTCACTCACCACCCAGCCGACCTGCTCGGCCTCGGCGACCGGGTCCAGCAACGTCGGCAACTACGCGACCTCGTGCAGCGGGGCCTCCGATCCCAACTACTCGATCAACTACGCCAACGGTGAAGTGGCAGTGGGCCCGGCGCCGTTGAGCATCGCCGCCACGTCGCCGATGATGACCTACGGCGGTGCGGTGCCCTCGGTCACTCCCATCTACACGGGCTTCCAGAACAACGACACTGCGTCCTCCCTCACCCATGCCCCGGTGTGCTCGACGACGGCCTCAACCCAGGATCCGGTGGGTACCTACCCGAGCAGCTGCAGCGGCGCCTCCGATCCGGACTACACGATCACCTACACCGCCGGCTCGGTAGTGATCGGTGCCGCGCCACTGGTGATCATGGCATCGTCGGTCGCCACCACCTACGGGACCGCGGCGACGGCGATCACCCCCTCGTACTCCGGCTTCTTGAACGGTGACACGGCGGCCAGCCTCACCACCCAGCCGACCTGTTCCTCGACGACCACGGTGACCACCGGCGTCGGGGTCTACCCGTCGACGTGCTCGGGGGCGTCGGATCCGAACTACTCGATCTCCTACGTCGACGGCAAGGTCACCATCTCCCCGGCACCGATCACGATCACCGCGTCGTCGGATTCGATGATCTACGGGGGGAGCGTCCCGGATGTCATCCCGACCGTGGACGGACTCCAGAACAACGAGGGCTCCTCGGTCCTCGGCACCGGCCTGCACTGCTCGACGAGCGCGACCTCGGTCGCGAACGTCGGTAGCTACCCGACGACCTGCTCGGGGGCGTCGGATCCCAACTACTCGATCACCTACGTCGCAGGCTCGGTCTCCGTCACCCCGGCCCCGGTCACCGTGACCGCCTCCTCCGACTCGATGGTCTACGGCGGGACCGTGCCGACCATCACCCCGACCGTGGACGGGCTGCAGAACAACCAGGACGCCTCGGTCCTCGGCACGGGCCTCACCTGCTCGACGAACGCAACCCCGACCTCGCCGATCGGTTCGTACAAGGCGTCGTGCTCAGGTGGGTCCGATCCGAACTACTCCATCGAGTACGTCACCGGCACGACGTCGGTCACCCCGGCTCCGCTCACCATCACCGCATCCTCGGCATCGATGACCTACGGCGGGACGCCCCCGACCATCGCGCCCCAGGTGGCCGGTCTCCAGAACGGAGAGACCGTCTCGGTGCTCGGAACCGGCCTGGCGTGCACCACCTCGGCGGTCTCGTCGAGCCCGGTGATCCCGTCCGGCTACGAGTCGACGTGTTCGGGCGCCGCAGACAGCAACTACGATCTGACCTACGTTGCCGGGACGGTGACGGTGACCCCGGCGCCGCTCTCGATCACCGCATCGTCGGGGACCATGTCGTACGGCACCACCCCGCCGGCCATCACCCCGACCTACGGCGGGCTGGTCAACGGGGACACCGCCCCGGCGACCCCGCCGACCTGCTCGACAACGGCCACCTCGTCGAGCCCGACCGGCTCCTACCCGAGCAGCTGCTCTGGCGCGGCCGATCCGAACTACGAGATCAGCTACAGCAACGGGTCGGTCACAGTGGCCCAGGCCACCCTCGTCATCGTGGCCTCCTCCGGGTCGATGTCCTACGGCGGAACCGTGCCGACCGTCACCCCGACCTACGAGGGCCTGGCCAACGGTGATACCGCCCCGGCCACCCCGCCGACCTGCACCACGACGGCCACCTCGTCGAGCGGGGTCGGTACCTACCCGAGCACCTGCTCGGGCGCGGCCGACCCGAACTACACGATTGCCTACATCAACGGGTCGGTCAAGGTTCTTCCGGCGGCCCTGACCATCACCGCTTCCTCTGCGTCGGTGGACTACGGAGTCGCACCGCCGGCCATCACCCCGACCTACGTAGGCCTGGTCAACGGGGACACCGCACCGGCCACCCCGCCGACCTGCACCACGACGGCGACCTCGTCGAGCACCGCCGGCACCTACCCGACCACCTGCTCGGGGGCGTCCGACCCGAACTACACCATCAACTACAACGCCGGTACGGTGATGGTGACCCCGGCGCCGCTCTCGATTGCCGCGTCGTCGGGGACCATGTCCTACGGCGGCACACCGCCGGCCATCACCCCGACCTACGTCGGCCTGGTCAACGGGGACACCGCACCGGCCACCCCACCGACCTGCACCACGACGGCCACCTCGTCGAGCACCGCCGGCACCTACCCGAGCAGCTGCTCCGGGGCTTCTGACCCGGACTACGCGATCACCTACGCCGTGGGCCAGGTCGTCGTCGGCCAGGCCAACCTCATCATCGTGGCCACCTCCGGGTCGATGTCCTACGGCGGCACACCGCCGGCCATCACCCCGACCTACGTCGGCCTGGTCAACGGGGACACCGCACCGGCCACCCCACCGACCTGCACCACGACGGCTACCTCGTCGAGCACCGCCGGCACCTACCCGAGCACCTGCTCGGGTGCGGCCGACCCGAACTACACCATCGCCTACACCAACGGGACGGTTCATGTGGACCCGGCGGCCCTGACCATCACCGCTTCCTCGGCGTCGGTGGACTATGGAGTCGCACCGCCGACCATCACCCCGACCTACGTGGGCCTGGTCAACGGGGACACCGCACCGGCCACCCCGCCGACCTGCACCACGACGGCGACCTCGTCGAGCGCCGCCGGCTCGTACCCGACCAACTGTTCGGGTGCGGCCGACCCGAACTACACCATCAACTACAACCCGGGCACGGTGAAGGTCACCCCGGCGCCGCTCTCGATCACCGCATCATCGGGGTCGATGTCCTACGGCAGCACCCCGCCGACCATCACCCCGACCTACGTGGGCCTGGTCAACGGGGACACCGCCCCGGCGACCCCGCCGACCTGCTCGACAACGGCCACCTCGTCGAGCCCGACCGGCTCCTACCCGAGCCGCTGCTCCGGCGCGGCCGACTCCGACTACACGATCAGTTACAGCAACGGGTCGGTGACCGTGGGACAGGCCGCCCTGATCATCGTGGCCAGCTCGGGATCGATGGACTACGGCAGCACCCCGCCGACCATCACCCCGACCTATGAGGGGCTGGCCAGCAATGACACCGCGCCGGCCACCCCGCCGACCTGCACCACAACGGCGACGTCATCGAGTGGGGTCGGGACCTACCCGAGCAGCTGCTCTGGTGCGGCCGACCCGAATTACACGATCGCCTATACCAGCGGCTCCGTCGAGGTGGACCCGGCAGCCCTGACCATCACCGCATCCTCGGTCTCGAACAGCTACGGCGCGGCACCTCCGGCCATCACCGCCGGCTATTCCGGATTCGTGAACAACGAGAATGCGAACGCCCTCACCACAGCTCCCACCTGCACGACCACGGTGCTGCCCACGACGCCGGTCGGCACCTACGCGAGCAGCTGCTCGGGAGCGGTGGATGCGAATTACACCTTCACCTACATCGCGGGCACCGTCACGGTGTCCCCCGCCTCGCTCAGCATCACCGCCTCATCCGGGTCGATGCAGTACGGGAGCGCCGTTCCGCAGATCTCAGCAGTCGTCACCGGGCTCCAGAACGAAGAGGCCAGCTCGGTGCTGGTCGGCCTCTCCTGCTCCTCGGCTGCGACTTCTGCCAGCCCGGTGGGCTCGTACCCGACGAGCTGTTCGGGAGCGGTCGACGCCAACTACACGATCGCCTACAGCGACGGCACGCTCCAGGTGACGCCCGCACCGCTCACCATCACCGCGTCCTCGGCCTCGATCACCTACGGCGGCACGCCGTCTGCGATCGCTCCCATCGTGTCGGGTCTTCAGAACAGCGAGACGACCGCCGTGCTCGGACCGGTCCTGACCTGTAGCACCGCGGTGGTCTCCACAACCCCGGTCGGCACCTACTCGAGCAATTGCACCGGTGCCTCCGACGCCAACTACGCGGTCACCTACGTGCCCGGCACGGTGCAGGTCGTGCAGGCCCCGCTGATCGTTGCCGCATCGTCGGGGTCGATGTCCTATGGCGGTACCCCGCCGACCATCACCCCGACATACACCGGATTCGTCAACGGCGAAAACCAGAGCGTCCTCAACAGCGTGCCGGTGTGCACGACCGCGGCGACGTCCTCCAGTCCGGTCGGCACCTATTCGAGCACCTGCTCGGGCGGTTCCGACAACAACTACGCCTTCAGCTACGTCCCCGGACAGGTGGTCGTGGGCCCGTCGGTCCTGGTGATCTCCGCATCGTCGGGTACCTCGACCTACGGAGGGACCCCGTCGGCCGTCACTCCGTCATACTCAGGGTTCCGGAACGGAGACACGGCATCGTCGCTCACGACGAAGCCCATCTGTACCTCCCAGGCCAGCGCGACCAGCCCGGTCGGGAGCTACGCCAACACCTGCTCGGGGGCGGCCGACCCGAACTACACCATCGACTACGTCGCCGGATCCCAGAACGTGACGCCGGCGTCGGTGACCGTGCAGGCCTCCTCGGCGACCATGGTCTACGGCTCCACACCGCCGGCGATCACCCCCACCGTTACCGGCCTGGTCAACGGACAGGGGGCGTCGGTGCTCGGAAGCGGGCTGCACTGCGGCACCTCCGCCATGGCCACCAGCAACGTCGGATCCTATGCGTCGACCTGTTCGGGGGCGTCCGATCCCAACTACACCGTGACCTACACGTCGGGGACGGTCACCGTCACCCCGGCGGTCCTGACCGTCACCGCCAACAACCAGACCATGCAGTTCGGTTTGTCGGTGCCAGGGCTGACCGCCACGATCACCGGCTTCGTGGACGGGCAGACCCTGTCCACGTCGGGGGTCACCGGGCAGACGAGCTGCACGACGACCGCGACGTCCACCAGCCCGGTCGGGACGTACCAGATCGTCTGTCAAGCCGGGACGCTCAAAGCTACGAACTACACCTTCCAGTTCGCTCCCGGGACGCTGACCGTCACCGCGACGAACACCCTGGCCTGCTTCACGTTCGGATCGGTGGTCGTAGCCCCCGGTCAGGCTGACCGCATCGCCCCGGGATGCGTGGTGATCGGCTCGATCACGGTCGAAGCAGGCGGATCGCTCGACTCGGAGGGCGCCCTCGTCCTCGGCTCACTCGTTTCCAACGGCGGTACCGTCCGGGTCTGCAGCACCAGCTTTGCCCTGTACCTCTCCGCCACCGGGGCGACGAAGCCGATCGTACTGGGTGACGGTACGTCCACCTGCGGAGGGTCGACGCTCATCGGTTTGGTGACGCTCACCTCGGATACCGCCGGCGTGTCCATCCAGCGGGCCGACGCCCTCGGCGCCATCGTGGTCCAGAAGGACTCGGGAGGCGTGACCGTCATCAACAACACGGTGCTCGGAGCGCTCAACGTGACCCAGAACACGGGAACCGTCGTCGACCGTCCGAACACCGTGTACGGGAACGAGCAGCTCCAGTAGCTCACCGGGGGACCGGACGGTCCCCCGGGCATCCGATGCGCAGGACTGGCTGCGGCAGCCTGTAACCGGGCCGGCGAGGAACCCGTTACCCTGCCTGGACCGGGCCCCTTGGCCTCGGCTCGCACCAGAGCTCGGCGACGTCGACGAGCGCACGGCGGAGCGGAGGAAGACGATCCCGGGGCAGTAGCTCAGTGGTCAGAGCAGGGGACTCATAATCCCTCGGTCGCTGGTTCGATCCCAGCCTGCCCCACATGACGCGGATCGCGCATGTCCTCATGCCGCTGGCCCCGCAGGGCAGCACGCTGCACACGGTGGCAGGGCACCTGAGTGCCGCCGAGGCAGCCGTCGGTGACGCCCCCGCTGTCGTCGTGAGCCACAACCGGGACGTCTGTGTGCCCGGTCCGGAGAACCTCTACGTCGACTACACGACCCGCTGCCCACGTGAGCGGTTCACCCGCGCAGAGACAGCCGTCGACGTCATCGCAGGCAGATCAGGGTTCATCCGACCCTTCTACGGACGGCTCTTCCTCCCCGCCGTGCAGGCAGCCGAAGGATGGCGACCGGACGTGGTCCTCCTTTACGAGGGCCACTACGCGGCGAGCTCGCTTCCACTGTGGCGGGAGCGGCTGCCCCGTGCCTCCCTGATCCTTTACGTGCACAACGCGCTGTCCCGGACCTACGGACGGCGGGAGCTCGGTCGCCTGCTGGGTTCGGCCGACGGGGTGATCTGTGTGAGCGAGTTCATGAGCGCGACCGTTCGGACGCGGGTCCCCGTGATGGGGGAGCGGATCATGACCGTGGAGAACGGGGTGGATCTCGACCACTTCACCCCGGACGGCTCGCCCAAATCGTCCGGAGCCCTGCTCGTCGTCTTCGCCGGCCAGGTGGCTCCGCACAAGGGGCCGCACCTGCTGCTGCAGGCCATGGCGGAGGTCAAGCGGGCGTCGGGTCCGCCGATGAGAGCGTGGGTGGTGGGGAGCGGATCCTACGACGCCTCGGGCGACCTCTCCGAGTACGAGCTCGGCCTGCGGCGCACGGTCGAGTCCGACGACCTCGATGTGGAGTTCGTCCCCTTCGTCGGACGCGACCGGCTGCGCGACCTCTATCGCATGGCTTCGCTGGTGTGCATCCCCTCGGTCTTCGATGATCCCTTCCCGCTGGTGGCCTTCGAGGCGATGGCCTCCGGGACCGGCCTGGTGACATCCCAGCGCGGGGGACTCCCGGCCGCCGGCGGGGACGCGGCCGTGACCGTCGACCCGACCGATACCGCGGCCTTCGCCCGGGTCCTCGTCGAGCTCGCGGAACGACCCGAGGAAGTGCAGCGCCTCGCGGATCTGGCCGCCACACGGGTACAGGGTCGTACCTGGCCCCGGGTCAACGACCGCATCATGGAGATCGTGGCGGGCTGGCGCTGATCGGACCGGTCCTCTCCGTAGTTCACGCGGGAGGCTGGAGGAACACCTTCGGTGTTCGGCTTGTCACCAGCGGCAATCAGGTCATCACCCGCTGCAATCGGGGGACGACATCAGGTGACGAATCGTGCCGCCTGTTGACATGGCTCTTGACAGGGCTGGTAAAGTGCACCCCACGACAACGCCACCTGGTCGGAGGTAGGCACACATGAGCGAGGTCGAAGCATTCCGCATCTGCCCCCACTGCGGGTCGGAGGATGTTCCAAAGCTCATCGTGCGGTCGGCACGGACCTTCGGCACCGAGCCCTGCTGGCGCTGCCGGGTGTGCAACACCGACTGGTCGGACTCGGAGTACCGCGCCCCCCGGGCTTCCTAGCGGCGCTTCGGGCTTCCTAGCGCACCACCCGATTCGACCACCCGATTCGCGCCCCGGCGGGTAGGTACAGCCCGGGCCGGTCAGGTCCTCCTCAGTATCCCCTGGTCGGTATCGCCTGGTCGCCGGCCCCGATGCCGCCCTGCCCGACGAGGTCGCTCGCGTTCCACGTTGGGGGGCCTTGACCCCAGCCCCCGACTGGTCCACTTGGGACTCCGTGGCTCCCCGAAGCCTCCGGTCCGGCTCCCCGGGACCGCGCCCGCCGCAGCATCAGCAGCGGACCCACGATGGCGATCCCCAGCGAGACGATGAGGACGGCCCCAGCCGCGAGCCCTCGTTGGTCGGCCGCCGACTGGCACTGGTCGACGAAGGCCTGCCACTGGGCATGGGCGACCGCGTTGGAGACGGACGGCTCGGGTCCGGCTCCTATAGAGGCGGGGTTGGCCAGCGCGGCGAGTGCGGACTCGGACGCCGTGCTCGGACCGCAGGTGCCGCCGGCCGCAGGGGCGGGCAGGGCGATGAGCGCCCCGCTGATCGTGAAGGCGGCCCCGAAGAAGCCGACGAACACGAAGAGCAGCACGAGCACGATGCGTGATGGCGAGAGGGTCACCTGTGGTCCTTTCCGTCGCGCCCGATCGTAGCCAGCGCGGGGCCCGTTCCGGCCGCGGGCCGCGGTCGGCCGTTCGATCCGCACCCACGGTGCTCGAGCTGTTTCCGCTGCTCACGGAGGGTTCGGCTACCGTAGGAGCCCATGGACATCGAGCAGTTCTACAGCGCGGACGAGCGGCGCCGGCAGTCGGGCGAGGTCGAGTTCGGGAACAACTGGTTCGATGCCAAGGGCAGCCGGTACGAGCTCAGCTGGGTCGAGGACACGGGCGAGTTCTACGCGATGCTCGAGCTGGTCCCCGAAGCGGACTCCTGGACGCCGTTCGGCGATATCGAGGTCGAGCACCTGGCCGTCGACGGTCTCACGGTCACCGTTCTGGGGACCATCCCGACCCGCGAGGAGGTGGAGCGGGTCCTCGACGGTTGGGCCGACGCCATGAACAGCCCCGACGGGATCCAGTGGGTGGCCGATCGGCTCAAGGCCGCCGGTGCGGTGGGCCCGATCGACGCGTGAGGACCGACCGGCTCGGTCGGGTGGCCGCGCACTTCTCGGTGCGGGCACACCCCGGGTGGGGGGAGCGCTGATGCGGTTCTCCTACGCGGAGTCGATGGTGGACCCTTCCTACTATCTGCCGCTGGCCCGGGCAGCCGAGGATGCCGGGTACGACGGCATGGTGGTGCCCGACAGTCTCTGCTACCCGAGGGAGTCCGACTCGACCTACCCCTTCTCGCCCGACCACACCCGGGAGTTCCTCGAGGACAAGCCGTTCATCGAGCCCTTCTCCCTCATTCCCGCGATGGGGGCGGTGACCGAGCGCCTGCGCTTCATCACCTTCGTCCTCAAGCTGCCGACCCGCCATCCGCTGGTCGTGGCCAAGCAGGCCACATCGACGGCGGTGCTGACCGGCAACCGTCTCTCACTCGGCGTCGGCACGAGTCCGTGGCCCGAGGACTACGAGTTGGTCGGCGTTCCCTGGGAGGGACGGGGCCGGCGGATGGACGAGGCGGTGGACATCGTGCGGGGACTCTCGGAAGGCGGTTACTTCGAGTACCACGGCGAGTGCTACGACCTGCAGTCGGTGAAGATGAGTCCGGTGCCCACCGAGCCGCTCCCCATCCTCATCGGTGGCCACGCCCCGCCCGCCCTGCGCCGTGCCGCACGGTTCGACGGTTGGCTCCACGGCGGCGGTGACCAGGCCGAACTGCCAGGGCTGCTCCAGAAGCTCTCCCGCTTGCGAGAGGAGGCCGGGACCGCAGACCGTCCGTTCGAGGTCCACGTGATCTCGCTCGACGCCTTCTCGGTGGACGGCGTCCACCGGCTCGAGGAGCAGGGGGTCACCGACGTCATCGTGGGTTTCCGCTGGCCCTACGAGGTTGGGCCGGACACCGAGCCGCTCCAGGCCAAGCTCGACGGTCTCCGCCGTTTCGCCGAGACGGTGATCGCCGCGGTGCACCGGTGAGTCCGGAGCCTGACGGCGCGCCGAGCGTGCGTGAGCTCTCGACGGCATCTATGGCCGCGGTCGAAGCCGGGGACAGGGCCGGCTGGCTGGCGCTGTTCGACGACGACGCGGTGGTCGAGGACCCGATCGGCCCTTCCGCGTTCGACCCCGAGGGCGTCGGTCACCGGGGACCCGCGGCCATCGCCGCCTTCTACGACAAGGTGATCGCCCCGAGTGAGTCGATCCGGTTCGACATCCGCCAGTCGTTCCTCTGCGGGGACGAGATCGCCAACGTGGGGGTGATCCGGATCACCTTCCCCGGTGGATCGGCCGTCGAGGTGGACGGCGTCTACACCTACCGGCGTGCCCCCGCAGGCAGGCTCGCGTCCATCCGGGCGTACTGGGAGCCGAATGCCATCCGCACGGTGACCTGACCCGGGGTCATTCCCAGCCGTCGAAGCCGTACTGCTCGTGGGGGCCCATCACCGCGCACTCGAACATGCCGTACCCGACCTTGCCGTCGCAGGTGAACCTGGCCGCGTACTCGGTCAGGCCCCAGTTCGAATAGCTGGGGTCGGCCGGGGGGACCTGCTGGCCCTGGACCACCAGGTCGCCCTGGTACATCCCGTGCTTCCAGTCCGGCTCGAGTCCGTAGCCGCTGCCCGAGCAGCAGCGGGAAGGCCAGGAGGGTCTCGACCTCGATCTCCGCCGTCTTCTCCCCGTGGGGGCCGAAGTAGGAGAGGGTGGCGCCGGTCACCGTCCGGGTGCCGGGGGCGAACCGAAGCTCGTGCTCGGGCCGCCCGAGCCACTCGGCCTCGCGTCCCGAACCGAGCGGGAAGACCCGGTGGGCGTCCTGCATGATCCGCTCTCCCGACGGCCGCTCCTGGACGATGGTGACCATGGCGTGGTCGTCGAATCGCACCGGGGCGTAGATCCAGAAGAAGCCGAATGAGGTGTCCGTCGCCCGGATGCCGGGGTGCTCGGACTCGCCCACCGGGCGGATACCCCAGGAGCGGTCCCTCGAGCCCCACCACCTGTCGGGGGTGAGGTCCACCTCGCGGTCGCCGAGCGTCGAGGGTGCCGGTCCAGCCGCCGACCTGGGCGAAGCGGGTCGAGTCGAAGGTGACCCGGGAGAACTGGCGGTCGAAGTGGCGGGCCTCGAGGTGGGCCTCGCAGAATCCGTCGTAGACGGCGTCGAGCTCGATGCCCCACTCGTTGGGCTCGACGATCACCCGGACCTGCTCGAGGCCCTTGATCACCTCGACCCGGATCGGGCCGACCGAGGCGTCCATGCGGTCGGCGCCGAGGACCTTCGACGAGCGGACCACCCGGTGGTCGTCGCCCCAGTTCACCGACACGAAGGCGTCGGCCACGCTCAGGTTCGGGTACTGGCCCACGCCGATGACGCAGAAGAGCTCGTCGTCGGTGCCGTGGACCTCGCCCGTGCCATGGATGTTGAAGTAGTAGCGGTCGTAGAAGTTCCGGTCCGAGGTGCCGACGTGGCGCATCGGCTCGCTGATCTGGTGGACCGGGTAGTCGTCGAGGGGGGAGAGCACGTGGTTCACTCCGGTCTCCGGCCGGTGGCCGGGCGGCGTGGCGCCGGAGGCGGGTCGGGGAGCGTAGCGTAGACCGCCGGCGACGGTGGCGCCGGCGGGTACCGCGGCTACGATCGGCGCCAGCTGTGCCGGTCCGCCGCCGGGTGGCGAGCGACCGAGCCGTCGCACGATCCGCTCGCGTCAAGGGAGGGACCATGAAGTCGTACGATCGCCTGTTCATCGGAGGGGAGTGGGTCGCACCGTCGTCCTCCTCGGTCTTCGACGTCCACTCCCCGTCCACCGGCGAGCTGGTCGGGCGGACCCCCGAGGCCATGCAGGCCGACATCGACCAGGCGGTGGCCGCCGCCCGCGAGGCCGTCGACAACGGTCCCTGGCCCCACATGACGCCGACCGAGCGCGGCGCCGTCCTGGCCCGGGCCGCCGAGGCGATCCGCAACCAGATGCAGGACATCTCCGAGCTGATCTCGACCGAGATGGGCTCGCCGGTCTCCTGGGGCCTGCTGGCCCAGGTGCTGGCCCCGACCATGATCCTCGACTACTACGCCGGGCTCGGGTCGACCTTCGCCTTCGACACGGTGAAGGACGGCCTCCTCGGCCCGGTCCTGGTGACCAAGGAGCCGATCGGCGTGGTGGCCGCCATCACCCCGTGGAACGTGCCCCTCTTCCTGGCCGCGGCCAAGCTCGGCCCGGCCCTGCTGTCGGGCAGCTCCGTGGTGTTCAAGCCGGCCCCCGAGACCCCGCTCGACGCCAACGTGTTCGCCGAGATCCTGGCCGACTGCCGGCCTGCCGAAGGGCGTGCTCAGCGTGGTCCCGGCCGGCCGCGAGGTCGGCGAGTACCTGGTCAACCACCCCGGGGTGAACAAGGTCTCCTTCACCGGCTCGACCGCGGCCGGCAAGAAGATCGGCGCCGCCTGCGGGGCCAACCTCAAGCGCTTCAGCCTGGAGCTCGGCGGCAAGTCGGCCGCCATCCTGCTGGACGACGTCAACCTGGACGAGTCACTGCCGCTGATGATGCCCAACGCCATCATGAACAACGGCGAGGCCTGCATCTCGCTGACCCGCATCCTGGCCCCCCGGGACCGCTACACCGAGGTCACCGATGCCCTCGTCGAGCTGGTCCGGAACATGAAGGTCGGCGACGCCCTCGACCCGGCCACCGAGGTCGGGCCCCTGGTGGCCGAGCGCCAGCGCGACCGGGTGGAGGGCTACATCCGCATCGGCCAGGAGGAGGGCGCCAAGGTGGCCGTCGGCGGCGGCCGCCCCGCCGGGCTCGACGACCGGCTGGTTCGTCGAGCCCACCGTCTTCGTGGACGTGGACAACTCGATGCGCATCGCCCAGGAGGAGATCTTCGGCCCGGTGCTGTCGGTCATCCCCTACGACGACGACGCCGACGCCGTGCGGATCGCCAACGACTCGGACTACGGCCTGTGCGGCGGGGTCTTCACCGCCGACAACGACCGGGGGCTCGGCATCGCCCGCCAGGTCCGCACCGGCACCTACATGGTCAACTCGTCGATCCCGATCGACTTCTCGTCGCCGTTCGGGGGGTACAAGGAGTCCGGGGTCGGGCCGCGAGTTCGGCGAGGACGGCCTCGAGCTGTTCCTCGAGAAGAAGACCATCAACCTGCCCGCCGGCTACACCCCGACGGCTCTGACCGCCGCCGGCCGGGACCGGCACCGGCCGGTCCTGGTGCGGCCGGTGCTGCCTGACGCAGCGGTGCACCCCGGCCGATGTGGTGGTGACCTGCGATCATGGGGCGCGATGACCCGTCCTGCCCGCGGAGCCGGGGCCCCGGCACCGGTCCGGGGGCCCCCGTCGATGACGCGCTGACGACCGACGCCGGCACCCGGCCGCGCGCACTCGCCGCCCGGGGCCGGACCATCGTGTTCGGCTTCGTCCCGGCCCTCGACGGGCTCCGGGCCGTGGCCGTGCTCGGGGTGCTGCTCTACCACGGCGGGGCTCCGCTGTCGACCGGCGGGTTCCTCGGCGTCAACATGTTCTTCGTCCTGTCGGGCTTCCTCATCACCTCGCTCCTGCTCGGCGAGTGGGCCAAGCGCCTCACCATCCGGCTCGGTGCAGTTCTGGGCCCGGCGGGCCCGGCGCCTGCTGCCCGCCCTCCTGCTGCTGCTCGTCGGCGTGGCCGCCTACGCCCACTTCTTCGCCACCCCGGGCGAGTTCGCCGCCCTGCGGCTCGATTCGCTGTCGACGCTGTTCTACGTGGCCAACTGGCACTTCATCGTGGGCGGCTCGAACTACTTCGCCCTCGCGCCCAGCCCTCGCCGCTGTCCCACATGTGGTCGCTGGCCATCGAGGAGCAGTTCTACATCGTGTGGCCGCCGGTGGTCCTGGTCCTCCTCCACCTCGGCCGGCGCCTCCGCCCCTCCCGCCAGCTGTGGCCGGTGCTGGCCGCCGCCGTGGTCGGGGTGCTGGCCTCGGCGGCCGACATGCGGTGGTCGTACCTGCACGGCGCCGGTCACCCGCCTCTACGAGGGCACCGACACCCGGTGCCAGGACATCCTGGTCGGCGCGGCGCTGGCCATCGGCCTGGCCATGTGGGCCCGGCACCGGCGGGCGCTGCCCCGACCGGTGCCCGACTGGCCGACCTGGAGCTGGCCCGGATCCATCCGTCGGCCGGCACCGTCGGGCCGGGCACCCCCCCGGCGCCGGCGCGACGCCCAGCGCCGGCGGGGCCCGAGCGTCCAGTCCGATCGCCGCGTGGGAGCTGCCGTCCACGACGCGCCGGTGGGCCCCCAGGTGTTCGGCTGGGCGGCCCTGGCCGCGGCTGCTCGTCCTGTGGGCCGGCTCGACGGGCCGACCGGCTTCCTGTTCGCCGGCGGCGAGCTCGCCGTCGCCGTCGCCGTGGCCGTGGTCATCTTCGGCGTGGTGACCGCCCGGGCGGGCAGCCTGTCGCAGGCCCTCGGCAACCCGGTGTTCGTCTACATCGGCAAGATCTCCTACGGCGTCTACCTGTGGCACTTCCCGCTCTTCGCCCTGCTTCGACGCCGAGCGGCTGCACCTCTACGGGCTGCCCCTGCTGGCCGTCCGGATCGGCGGTCACCATGGTGGTGGCCACCGCCTCCTTCTACCTGGTCGAGCAGCCCATCCGGCGGGGGCGCATGGCCACCTTCGCCGAGTGGCGGGGCTGGCTGGTCACCTCGGCCGCGTTCCTCGGCGTGGTGGCCGTCACCGTGGCGGCCACCCTCCCCTCCGCGGCCGAGGCGGCAGGCACCTACCGGTCGAGCGTGCCCGGTACGCCGGGCGCGCCGGTCCGCATGGCCATCCTCGGCGACTCGGTGGCCTGGCGGCTCGGGTTCGCCCTGCTGGCCGACCAGCCCCAGCAGCCTGCGGCGTCGACATCGACAACGGGGCCATCGTGGCCTGCGGCGTGCTGCGCAGCACCGAGTACCGGGCCCACGGGGTGCCCGACCCATGGCCCCCCAGTGCAATCCGTCGGCGCCGGCCTCGAGCCAGTGGCCGGCCCAGTGGCAGGGCAACGTCGCCCAGTTCCGGCCCAACGTGGTGGTGGTCCTGGCCGGCCGGTGGGAGGTCATGGACCGGCTGATCGGCGGACAGTGGCCCACATCGGCGAGCCGGCATTCGACGCCGTGCTGAAGGCGTCGCTCGAGCAGGCCGTCCAGGTGGCCTCGTCCGGCGGGCGCCTACGTGGTGCTGCTGACCGCCCCGTGCTTCGACTCGGGCGAGCAGCCGAACGGGCACGCCGTGGCCCGAGGACGACCCGGCCCGGCTGGCCCGCTACAACAGCTGGTGCGCCAGGTGGCCGCCGAGCACCCGGCGACGGTGCGGGTCGAGGACTTCGGGGCCATGCTCTGCCCGGGCGGGGTGTACTCGACCACCCTCGACGGGGTCCAGCTCCGCGACGGCGACGGCGTGCACATCGTCCCCACGCCGGCCGCCGGCCAGTGGCTGGCCGCCCACCTGCTGCCCGGAGGTGGTCCAGGTCGGCCGGCTCCAGATGGCCGGGCGCAGCTGACCTCCCGGCCACGCCGGCACCGGCACTCGACCACCGCCGTCGCCGCGCCATCACGGTCTCCGCCTCGGGCACCACCTCGGCCGTGCGGCCAGGGACGCGGTGCCCTCGACCGGGAGCCGGCTCGGCCGGTGACGCCGGCGGCGGGAGACGAGGGCGGCGGGGGCTGGTTGAACACCGAGCTGGTCGGCCGTCTGGCACTGGGCCCGCAGCGACGGCTCGAGCTCGGACTCGGGCACCCGGTTGGCCTCGGACAGGGTGGTCGACAACGCCTCCCACTGGATGTCGTGGTAGGCGGCCTGGGCGGCGATCGGGATGGCCGGCAGCAGCGCCATGTAGGCCCGCTGCTCGGAGGGCCGTGGCCGTCGCGGCGGGGTCGCGCGCCCGGCCTGGTCCAGCAGGCTGCAGCGAGCGGTTGACATGGACGCAGGCCGGCCTTGGCCAGGTCGCCGGCGCTGGCCGCGCAGGCGGTAGACGGCCCCGCCGGAGGCCACCACGGCGATCACGCCGACGACGAGGCGGGTCAGGCGGGAGGCGCCGGGGCGGTCACCCGAGCCAGCTGGGCGCCGAGTCGAGGAGGTAGCGGCTGACGGCCAGGCAGCGGTCGAAGACGTCGCACATCATCTCCTCGCCCGTGAGCACCCGGGCCAGGGAGACCGGGGTGCGGGCCACGATGCTGAGCCGGCGCTCGGCGGCGTCGGTGGCCGAGGCGTAGGAGTCGATGGCCGAGACCTCGAGGGGGAGCTCGATGCCGCCCACGCCGGCCAGGTCGATGGCCAGGCGGAGCAGGTCGGGACCGTTGGGGAGCGGCGGGAGGGCCCAGGTGAAGGTCAGGGCGAAGTGGAACTCGTCCGGCGGGTCCTCGTCCTCGGGCAGGCCGAACACGGCGTCCTCGAAGGAGAGCAGGGTCCGGGGGTCGACCTCGAGGGCGAGGTGGAGGTCGAGGGGGCCGCCGCAGCCGTCCTCGGGGTGGAGCTCCACCTCCCAGACCTGGCGGAGCGAGTAGGTCTCGACGAAGTGGCGCTCGTCGTGCACGTGGAAGCCGTGATCGACCGAATGGTCCTTGAGATCGGCCACGTATCCGGCCACATCGATGACTGCCACAGGAGCCTGAGCCTACCGGGCCTACGGCCTGGGCTCCGGTAGGGTCGGCCCATGGACGACGCCACCCTGCTCGAGGTCCTGCACGCCACCGCCACCGCCATCGCCGACGCGCTGGGCGACCTCGACGACTGGGGACTGGCCG
This sequence comes from uncultured Acidimicrobiaceae bacterium, assembly GCA_963769775.1. GTDB lineage: Bacteria > Actinomycetota > Acidimicrobiia > Acidimicrobiales > RAAP-2 > Bog-756. Next base: position 146,347 of record CAVYNC010000012.1, read on the forward strand.
GCACCACCAGGACCAGTACCGCCACGACCTGGCGGCCGACGCCGCCGCCCTGGCGGTCCTCGACGAGGCCGGGGTCGGGCGTGCTGTCCGAGGAGTCCGGCACCACCACGCTGGAGCGCGAGGTGACCTGGTGGTGGTGATCGACCCGGTCGACGGGTCGACCAACGCCTCGCAGGGCATCCCCTGGTTCGCCACCAGCCTGTGCGCGGTCGACGCCGAGGGGCCCGGGCCGCCCTCGTGGTGAACCAGGCTCCGGCATCCGCTTCGAGGCGGTGCGGGGCGGCGGCGCCCGGAGGGACGGGGTCGCCGATCGCCCCGTCGGGCTGCGAGCGGCTGGGCGAGGCCATCGTGGCGTTCAGCGGGTATCCGCCCCGCTACTTCGGCTGGCCCCAGTACCGGTGCCTCGGCGCGGCCGCCCTCGACCTGTGCGCGGTGGCCGAGGGCGTGCTCGACGGCTACGGCGTGGTCGGCGGCTCGGAGCTCGGCAGTTGGGACTACCTCGGCGGCATGCTGGTCTGCACCGAGGCCGGCGCCGTGGTGGCGGAGGCGCAGGGCGGGACCTCGTCACCCTGTCCCACAGCCGAGCGGCGGGCGCCGTTCGCGGCGGCCACCCCGGGCCTGCTGGCGGAGTTCCTGGCGGCGGGGGCGCAGTAGCGTCTGGCCGTCGGGCGTTTAGCTCAGTTGGTCAGAGCAGCTGGCTTACAACCAGCAGGTCGTCGGTTCGA
>CAVYNC010000013.1:0-15139 GCA_963769775.1 uncultured Acidimicrobiaceae bacterium
CGTTGGAGACGGACGGCTCGGGTCCGGCTCCTGTCGAGGCGGGGTTGGCCGAGCCGCGGCGAGTGCGGACTCGGACGCCGTGCTCGGACCGCAGGTGCCGCCGGCCGCAGGGGCGGGCAGGGCGATGAGCGCCCCGCTGATCGCGAAGGCGGCCCCGAAGAAGCCGACGAACACGAAGAAGCAGCACCAGCACGATGCGTGATGGCGAGAGGGTCACCTGTGGTCCTTTCCGTCGCGCCCGATCGTCACCCGCACGGGGGCCCGTTCCGGCCACGGGCCGCGGGTTCGGCCGTTCGATCGCACCCACGGTGCTCGAGCTGTTTCCGCTGCTCACGGAGGGTTCGGCTACCGTAGGAGCCCATGGATATCGAGCAGTTCTACAGCGCCGACGAGCGGCGCCGTCAGTCGTCGAGGTCGAGTTCGGGAACAATTGGTTCGATGCCAAGGGAACCGGTACGAGTTGAGCTGGGTGGAGGACACCGGTGAGCTCTACATCATGCTCGAATTGGTTCCCGAGGTGGACACATGGACACCGTTCGGCGACGCCGAGGTCGAGCAGATGCCGGTGGACGGTGTTGATGGTCATCGTGCTGGGGACCGTCCCCACCCCGAGGTGGAGCAGATTCTGACGGCTGGCCCGAGCAATGGCCAGGCCCGACGGGATCTCGTGGGTGGCCGAGCGGCTGAACCGCCGGGGCCAGGCTGCGCACCCGTCAGGCGCGGCACCAGTCACCGGGTGGACGAGTTGAGAGTCCGTGCAGCGCAGTCCGACGCCGGGTCCATGCCGGAGTGGAGGGAGCGCTGATGCGGTTCTCCTACGCGGAGTCGATGGTGGATCCCGGCCTTCTACCTGCCCCTGGCCCGGGCCGCCGAGGATGCGGGCTACGACGGCATGGTCGTGCCCGACAGCCTCTGCTACCCCGAAGGAGTCCGACTCGACCTACCCGTTCTCTCCTGACCACACCCGGGAGTTCCTCGACGACAAGCCGTTCATCGAGCCGTTCTCGCTGATCCCGGCGATGGGGGCGGTCACCGAGCGCCTCCGCTTCATCACCTTCGTCCTCAAGCTGCCCACGCGCCACCCGCTGCTGGTGGCCAAGCAGGCCACCTCGGTGGCGGTCCTGACCGACAACCGCCTGGCGCTCGGGGTCGGCACCAGTCCGTGGCCCGAGGACTACGAGCTGGTCGGCGTGCCCTGGGAGGGCCGGGGCCGGCGCATGGACGAGGCGGTCGACATCGTGCGGGGCCTGTCGGCCGGCGGGTACTTCGAGTACCACGGCGAGTGCTACGACCTGCCGTCGGTCAAGATCAGCCCGGTCCCGACCGAGCCGCTCCCCATCCTGGTCGGCGGCCACGCCCCGCCGGCCCTGCGCCGGGCCGCCCGGTGCGACGGCTGGCTCCACGGCGGCGGCGACCCGGCCGACCTGCCCGGCCTGCTCGAGCAGCTCTGCCCAGCTGCGCGAGGAGGAGGGCACGGCCGACCGTCCGTTCGAGGTCCACGTGATCTCGCTCGACGCCTTCACCGTCGACGGCATCCACCGGCTCGAGGAGCAGGGGGTCACCGACGTGATCGTGGGCTTCCGCTGGCCCTACGAGGTGGGCCCGGACACCGAGCCGCTCCAGGCCAAGCTCGACAACCTCCGCCGGTTCGCCGAGACGGTGATCGCCAAGGTGGACCGGTGAGCCGGACCTGACGGCGCGCCGAGCGGCTGGGCTCGAGGCATCGATGGCCGCCGTCGAGGCCGGGGACCGGGCAGGCCTGGCTGGCCCTGTTCGCCGACGACGCCGTGGTCGAGGACCCGGTCGGCCCGTCGCCGTTCGACCCCGAGGGCGACGGCCACCGGGGCCTCGAGGCCATCGCCGCCTTCTACGACAACGTGATCGCCGCCAACGAGTCGATCCGGTTCACCATCCGCCAGTCGTTCCTCTGCGGCGACGAGGTCGGCCAACGTGGGGGTGATCCGGATCGGCTTCCCCGGCGGAGCGGCCGTCGAGGTGGACGGCGTCTACAGCTACCGGCGTGTCCCCCGACGGCAGGCTCGCCGTCCATCCGGGCGTTCTGGGAGCCGACGCCGATCCGCACGGTCGACCTGGACCCGGCGGTCATTCCCAGCCGTCGAACCCGTACTGCCCGTGGGGGCCCATCACCGCGCACTCGAACATGCCGTACCCGACCTTGCCGTCGGAGGTGAAGCGGGCCGCGTACTCGGTCAGACCCCAGTTCGAATAGGACGGGTCGGCCGGCGGTACCTGCTGTCCCTGGACCACCAGGTCGCCCTGGTACATCCCGTGCTTCCAGTCGGGCTCGAGCCCGTAGCCGGTGCCGAGCAGCAGCGGGAAGGCCAGGAGGGTCTCGACCTCGATCTCGGCCGTCTTCTCCCCGTGGGCGCCGAAGTAGGTCAGGGTGGCGCCGGTCACCGCCCGGCTGCCGGCGGCGAAGCGGAGCTCGTGCTCGGGCCGGCCGAGCCACTCGGCCTCGCGTCCCGAGCCGAGCGGGAAGACGCGGTGGGCGTCCTGCATGATCCGCTCGCCCGACGGCCGCTCCTGGACGATGGTCACGATGGCGTGGTCGTCGAATCGCACCGGGGCGTAGATCCAGAAGAAGCCGCCTGCGGTGTCCGTCGCCCGGATGCCGGGCGGCTCCGCCTCGCCCACCGGTCGGACACCCCAGCGAGCGGTCCCTCGAGCCCCACCAGCGGTCGGGGGTGAGCTCCACCCGGCGGTCGCCGAGCGCGAGGGTGCCGGTCCAGCCGCCGACCTGGGCGAAGCGGGTCGAGTCGAAGGTCACCCGGGAGAACTGCCGGTCGAAGTGGCGCGCCTCGAGGTGGGCCTCGGAGAAGCCGTCGTAGACGGCGTCGAGCTCGAGGCCCCACTCGTTGGGCTCGACGATCACCCGGACCTTCTCGAGGCCCGCTGCACCTCGACCCGGATAGGGCCCACCGACGTGTCCATCCGGTCGGCGCCGAGGGCCTTCGATGAGCGGACCACCCGGTGCTCGGCGCCCCAGAGCACCGACACGAAGGCGTCGGCCACGCTCAGGTTGGGGTATTGCCCCATGCCGATGACGCAGAAGAGCTCTTCGTCGGTTCCGTGCACGTCGCCGGTGCCATGGATGTTGAAGTAGTAGCGGTCGTAGAAGTTGCGGTCCGACGTCCCCACGTGCCGCATCGGCTCGGAGATCTGGTGGACCGGGTAGTCGTCGAGGGGGGAGAGCACGGGTTCACTCCAGTCTCCGGCCGGTGGCCGGGCAGGTGGCGCCGGAGGCGGGTCGGGAGCGAGCGTAACCGCCGGCGGGTGGCGCCGGCGGACCGCGGCTACGATCGGAGCCAGGTGCACGGGCCGCCGCCGTGGCGACGACCCGTCGCACGTCCGCTGCGTCAAGGGAGGGCCTGTGAACTCGTACGATCGTCTGTTCATCGGGGGGGACTGGGTCGAACCCTCGTCCTCGTCAGTCTTCGAAGTGCACTCGCCCACCACGGGCGAGCTGGTGGGGCGGGTCCCCGAGGCCCAGGACGCCGACGTCGACCGGGCGGTGGCAGCCGCCCGCGAGGCCCTGGACAACGGACCCTGGCCCCGGATGACGCCGGCCGAGCGTGGCGCGATCCTGACCAAGGCGGCCGATGCGATCCGCAACGACATGCAGGGCATCGCCGAGCTGATCTCCTCCGAGATGGGCTCGCCGGTCTCCTGGGGGCTCATGGCCCAGGTCCTCGCCCCGACCATGATCCTCGACTACTACGCAGGGCTCGGGTCGACGTTCGCCTTCGACACGGTGAAGGACGGCCTCCTGGGCCCGGTCCTGGTGACCAAGGAGCCGGTCGGGGTGGTGGCAGCCATCACGCCCTGGAACGTGCCCCTCTTCCTGGCCGTGGCCAAGCTCGGCCCCGCCCTCCTCTCGGGCAGCACCGTCGTCTTCAAACCCGCTCCCGAGACCCCGCTCGACGCCAACCTCTTCGCCGAGATCCTGGCTGCAGCCGGCCTGCCGAAGGGCGTGCTCAGCGTGGTCCCGGCCGGCCGCGAGGTCGGCGAGCACCTGGTCAACCACCCCGGCGTCAACAAGGTCTCCTTCACCGGCTCGACCCTGGCCGGAAAGAAGATCGGCGCCGCCTGCGGGGCCAACCTCAAGCGCTTCAGCCTCGAGCTCGGGGGCAAGTCGGCCGCCATCCTCCTCGACGACGTCGTCCTCGACGATCGCATGCCGCTGATGATGCCCAACGCCATCATGAACAACGGCGAGGCCTGCATCTCGCTCACCCGCATCCTCGCTCCCCGCGACCGCTACGCCGAGGTCACCGATGCCCTCGTCGAACAGGTCCGGAACATGAAGGTCGGCGACGCCCTCGATCCGGCCACCGAGGTCGGGCCCCTGGTGGCCGAACGGCAGCGTGACCGGGTCGAGAACTACATCCGGATCGGTCAGGAGGAAGGGCGCGAAGGTGGCGGTCGGCGGTGGCCGGCCCGAAGGATCTCCCGACCGGCTGGTTCGTCGAGCCGACCGTCCTCGTGGACGTGGACAATTCGATGCGCATCGCCCAGGAAGAGATCTTCGGCCCGGTGCTGTCGGTCATCCCCTACGACGACGACGCCGACGCCGTGCGGATCGCCAACGACTCCGACTACGGTCTGTGCGGCGCGGTGTTCAGCGCCGACAACGATCGCGGCCTCGGCATCGCCCGGAAGGTCCGCACCGGGACCTACATGGTCAACTCCGGGATCCCCATCGACTTCTCCTCGCCGTTCGGGGGGTACAAGGAGTCCGGTGTCGGGCGCGAGTTCGGCGAGGACGGTCTCGAGCTGTTCCTCGAGAAGAAGACCATCAACCTCCCCGCCGGGTACAGCCCGACGGTCTGACCGCCGCCGGCCGGGACGGCACCGGCGGTCCGGTGCGGGTGCTGCCTGACCAGCGGTGCACCCCCCGAGTGGTGGTGACCTGCGAACATGGGGGGATGAGCGGTGCTGCCCGGCGCATGGTCGGGCCGCGCACGGGTCCGGAGGCCCCACGTCCATGAGCGCTGAGACCGACGCCGGCACCCGGACTGCAGCGCATCCCGCCGCGGGGACGGACCATCGCCTTCGGCTTCGTCCCCGCCCTCGACGGGCTCCGGGCCATCGCCGTGCTCGGGGTCATGCTCTACCACGGCGGGGCCCCCCTGGTGACCGGCGGGTTCCTCGGGGTCAACGTCTTCTTCGTGCTCTCGGGCTTCCTGATCACCACGCTCCTGCTCGGCGAATGGGTCGAGCGCCTGACCATCGCGCTCGGTGCGTTCTGGGCCAGGCGGGCCCGCCGCCTTCTGCCAGCGCTCCTGTTGATGCTCCTCGGTGTGGCGATCCTCGCCAAGGTCTTCGCCCCGGGCGAGTTCGCCACCCTGCGACTCGACTCGCTGTCAACCCTGTTCTATGTGGCCAACTGGCACTTCATCATCGGCGGCGCCAACTACTTCACCTCCACCGCCCAGCCCTCGCCGCTCGGCCACATGTGGTCACTGGCCATCGAGGAGCAGTTCTACATCGTCTGGCCCCCGGTCCTGCTGGTGCTGCTCCATCTCGGTCGGCGCCTCCGTCCCTCCCGCCGACTCTGGCCGGCGCTGACCGTCGCGGTGACCGGTGCCCTGGCCTCGGCCTTCGACATGCGGATCTCCTTCCTCCACGGGGCGACGCTCACCCGGCTCTACGAAGGCACCGACACCCGCAGCCAGGACATCCTGGTCGGGGCCGCCCTGGCCATCGCCATGACCCTCTGGGCCACACACCGGACGGTCGTCCCCTCGGCGGTGCCCGAGCTCACCGCCGGACGGTTCGGGCGGGCCCACCCCTCGGCCGGAACCACCGGGACGGCAGCCCCACGGCCACACCGGCGTGATCTTCACCGCCGGCGGGGCCCGAGCGTCCGTCCGATCAGCGCATGGGAGATCGCCGGGCCGGGGCGCGCCTGGTCCTCCAGGTACTCGGATGGTCGGCCCTGCTCGCGGGTCTCGTGCTGTGGACCCGCATCGACCGCCCGAACGCCTGGCTCTTCGAGGGCGGGGAGCTGCTCTTCGCCCTCGGGGTGGCCCTCGTCATCTTCTGCACGGTGACTGCCCAGACCGCACCGCTCGCCCGGGCTCTCGGCAACCAGGCCTTCTGCTACCTGGGCAAGATCTCGTACGGCACCTATCTCTGGCACTACCCGCTCTTCGCCCTCTTCGACGTCGGCCCGGCTCCACCTCTACGGTCTGCCCCTGCTGGCGGTGCGGCTGGCGGTGACTCTTGCCGTGGCGACTGCCTCGTATTACCTGGTCGAGGTCCCCATCCGTCGGGGTCGGATGGCCTCCCTGACCGAATGGCGGGCCTGGCTGGCCACCGCGGCCGCGTTCCTCGGCGTCGTCACCGTCACGGTGGCCGCCACCGTGCCGTCGGCGGCCGGGGCGGCAGGTCCCCTGCAGACGATCGGTACCGGGTACACGGGTGCACCGGTCAGGGTGGCCCTGTTCGGCGACTCGGTGGCCTGGCGGCTGGGGTTCGCCCTGCTGGCCAGTCAACCCCAGCAGCGGTACGACGTGAGCCTCGACAACGGTGCGATCGTGGCCTGCGGAGTGGTGCGCAGCACCGACTACGAGGCCGGTGGTGTCACGGACACCATGGTCCCCCAGTGCAATCCGTCGGCGCCGGCGTCGAGCCAGTGGCCGGCGCAGTGGAAGGGCGACCTCGATCAGTTCCGCCCCAATGTGGTGATGATCCTGGCCGGACGGTGGGAGGTCATGAACCGGCTCATCGGAGGCCGCTGGCTCCATATCGGCGAGCCGGCCTTCGACGCCGTGCTCCACCAGGCGCTCGACCAGGCGGTCCACGAGGCTTCGTCCGAGGGTGCCCTTGTCGTCCTCATGACCGCCCCGTGTTTCGACTCGGGTGAGCAGCCCGACGGGCAGCCGTGGCCCGAGGACTCGCCCGGGCGGCTCTCCCTCTACAACCAGATGGTCCGAGAGGTGGCGGCGGAGCACCCGACCACCGTCCGTCTCGAGGATTTCGGAGCGATGCTCTGTCCGGGGGGCGTGTTCTCGACAACCGTCGACGGCGTGCAGCTCCGCGACGGTGACGGCGTGCACATCGTCCCGACCTCCGCCGCCGGCCAGTGGCTGGCTGCCCGGCTGCTTCCGGAGGTGGTCCAGCTGGGGCGGCTGCAGATGAGCGGCCACGACCTGCCCAGCCCGCAGACCGGCTCGACCACCTCCTCGCCGCCCATCACGGTCTCCGCCTCGGGCACCACCTCGGCCGGCGGCCAGGGACGCGTGCCCTGACCGGGGAACTCAGCTCCCCGACCCGGGCGGGGGGATCGTGCCCGGCGGCGGCTGCTGGTTGAAGACCGAGCTGTTCGCCGAGCGGCACTGTGCCTGCAGCGAGGGAATCAGAGTCTGCTCGGGGACCCGGTTGCTCTCGGAAAGGGCGAAGACCAGCGCCTGGTACTGGTTGTCGTGGTATGCGGCCTGGGCGGCAATGGGGATGGCCGAGAGCAGCTCGGTGTAGGCGCGCTGCCGGAGGGCAGTGGCAGTTGCGGCGGAGTCCGCCGCCGAGGCGCGTTGCATCAGGCTGATCGAGCGGTCCACGTAGGTGCAGGCCTGCTTGGCGATCCCATCGGCGCTGGCACCGCAGGCGGTCACGGCGGATGCGGTGGCGAGGGTGGCGATGACGCCGATGGCGAGGCGGGCCAGACGGCCCCCCGCGCCGGGAGGGGTCACCCGAGCCAGCTGCCGGCCGAGTCGAGCAGGTACCGGCTGACCGCCAGGCAGCGGTCGAACACCTCGCACATCATCTCCTCACCGGCGAGCACCCTGGCGAGGGAGACGGGCGACCGGGCCACGATGTTCAGCCGGCGCTCGGCTGCCTCGGTGGCCGAGGCGTACGAATCGATGGCCGATACCTCGAGGGGAAGCTCGATGCCGCCCACGCCGGCGAGGTCGATGGCCAGTCGGAGCAGATCGGGGCCGTTGGGGAGCGGCGGGAGCGACCAGGTGAAGGTCAGCGCGAAGTGGAACTCGTCAGGGGGTTCCTCGTCCTCGGGGAGGCCGAAGACCGCGTCCTCGAAGGAGAGCAGCGTCCGGGGGTCGACCTCCAGGGCGAGATGGAGGTCGAGCGGTCCACCGCAGCCGTCCTCGGGGTGGAGCTCGACCTCCCACACCTGACGGAGTGAGTAGGTCTCGACGAAGTGGCGCTCGTCGTGCACGTGGAAACCGTGATCGACCGAATGGTCCTTGAGATCGGCCACGTATCCGGCCACATCGATGACTGCCACAGGAGCCAAAGCCTACCGGGCCAGCCTGGGCTCCGGTACTGTCGGCCGGGTGGACGACGACGCGCTGCTCGAGGTTCTCCACGCCACGGCCACCGCAGTCGCCGACGCACTGAGCAATTTGGACGACTGGGGGCTTGCCGGGACACGCGAGGATCAGTACCGCTCCGACCTTGCCGCCGACGCAGCCGCCCTGGCGGTCCTGGAAGAGGCCGGAGTCGGGGTGCTCTCCGAGGAGTCCGGCATCCACCACGCTGAGCGTGAGGTGACCGTGGTGGTCGACCCGGTGGACGGGTCCACCAACGCCGCGCGGGGGATCCCCTGGTACGCAACGAGCCTCTGTGCGGTGGACGGATCGGGGCCGAGGGCCGCTGTCGTGGTCAACCAGGCGCTCGGGATCCGATTCGAGGCGGTGCGGGGAGGAGGTGCCCGGCGGGACGGTCGTGCGATCCACCCCTCGGGCTGCCTGCGGTTGGACGAAGCGATCGTGGGGTTCTCCGGGTACCCACCGCGGTACCTCGGTTGGGCACAGTACCGAGGCCTCGGCGCGGCCGCCCTCGACCTCTGCGCGGTAGCCGAAGGTGTGCTCGACGGGTATGCAGTGGTCGGTGGTTCGAAGCTCGGAAGCTGGGACTACCTGGGCGGAATGCTGGTGTGCACCGAGGCGGGAGCGTTGGTGACGGAATCGCTGGGTCGGGACCTGGTCACCCTGTCCCACAGCGAACACAGGACGCCGATCGCCGCAGCCACACCCGCCCTGCTCGAGGCACTCGTCGACGCGGTTGCACGGTAGCGTCTGGCCCGTCGGGCGTTTAGCTCAGTTGGTCAGAGCAGCTGGCTTACAACCAGCAGGTCGCCGGTTCGAGTCCGGCAGCGCCCACTGAGAAAAGTGCAGTTCATATCCGGTATAGATGTCAACACCGTTGTCGCGCTAGGGTAAATCCCAACAAAATACCCAACAATCCCAACAGTGTGAGGGGCAAGCGATGGCTGGCAGCAAGCGATTGAAGCCCGGGCAACAGGGAGTCTGGGAACTCCGCATCTTCCTCGGCCGTGACGAGCAGGGCCGGGTGCGACACAAGAGTGTGACGTTCCGGGGCGGGATCCGCGCTGCCGACAAGGAGCTCACTCGATTGGTGGCCAAGTATGAGGGCACGGTGCCCGCAGCGGAGGCTCCTGTGCGCTGGACTGATACGACCACAGTGAACGACGCCATCACTGCGTGGAAGCAGAACGGCTGGCAGGACCTCAGTACGACGACAGTCCGGCACTACCAGGAGCTGTGGGACAAGCACGTCAAGAGATCGATCGGACGGCGCGAGATCGCCCGGCTCAATCCCTACGAGGTCGAGCGGTACTTCCGGCGGCTGAAGGACGACGGCACCGGCCGAACGACGGTGAAGCACATCCGGGCGATGCTCAACCGGGCGTGCCGGCTGTCTCGGAAGTGCAGTGCCAATACGCTTCCGAACCCGATCGTGGACACCGAGCTGCCGGTCTGGCCACTTGGCGAGCGGAGCGAACCTGTGCGTTCTCCCGATCTGGCCGAGGTCCACGCCATCCTTGCCGCGGCATCTGCCTTCGATGAGCGTTTCGGTGCCTTCGTTCGACTGGTGGCAGCGACGGGGGTGCGCCGTGGGGAGGCGTGTGCCCTCCGGTGGAGCGACATCGACTGGGAATCGGGGACGATTGTGGTGGACGAGTCGGTTGTGGCGGCCAGCGGGGGAGCGGAGGTCAAAGCGCCGAAGACCAAGGCGAGCATTCGAAGACTGGCTCTCGACCCCGTTACGGTCGAGATGCTCCGAACGCTCCGGATCAGTCAAGAGGAGCTGGCGGCCATGTGTGAGTTGGAGATCGGACCTGACGGATTCGTATTCTCCTTCGAGCCCGGGTCGGTGGAGCCCCCGCATCCCGACACCATGAGCCATGAGTTCACGAAGGTGCGGACCAAGGCCAAGGCGGCCAAGGATATCCATCTCCACTCCCTGCGGCACTTTCAGGCCACGGCGTTGGACCGGGTCGTTCCCGAGCGTCAGAAGCAGGCCCGACTGGGCTGGGCCACCGTGCACATGGCCCGCCACTACACCGACGTGATCGCCGACGAGGATCTCCGGGCGGCCGAGCATATTGGGGTCTTCTGCTCCTGTCGTGGGTCATGATCCCGCTGTCCACGGCAGCTGAGGGGCGATGCCTGCTCGGTTGAGCATGATCATTGTGATGAAGCTCTCGGGGTTGTGAAACCCCCGGGCCGCAGATCGGATCCTGCCGATGGCGGCGTTGTTGGACTCCGAGATCCCGTTGGTTAGTTTCCATTCGAGGGTCGCCTCGATGGAGTCTCGGAAGTGACGGACGGTTCTGGCCAGCTTCACGAACGGGGCGAGCTTCGATCGGGATGCGTACGCCAGCCAACTATCCAGTCCTCGGCGTGCCGCCATCAGCGGCATGGACATGACGTCGCGTAGTTCCTCTTTGAGCTGCCAGGCCCGGAACGCTCGCTTATTGGCCCGCTCCAGATCTCGGATCGTGCCCTTCTGCTTGGAGGACAGGTTCTCCCAGTTGCGCAGCAGCATCCAGCGCAAGCCCTTGAACTCCTTGGCCGCATTGGCCCCTCCGTTTCGCCGGAGCGTGTTCCACTCCTCTCGCCGCACCTCGTCGAGGGCGGAGGTGGCCCACCCGATCAGGTGGAACGTGTCCAGGCAGACGACAGCGTCAGATGCCCGCTCGGTGATGACGGAGCGGATCCACTCGGCCCCGTCGCAGGTCACGAACTGGAGTTGACCTGCCCGTTCCTCCCCCAATGCATCGAAGAAGGCCCGCACGGTCTCCTTGTTTCGACCCTTCATCGCCCAGATCACCCGACCGGTCAGGTGGTCGCAGACGACAGTGAGGTACTTGTGGCCCTTCTTGTACTTGACCTCGTCGATGGCGATGGCGACCAGCCCGTCGAGTAGGTCGATCCGCCCCAACGCCTCGGTGGCCACCCGGATGCACATGTGATCGACAGCCCGCCAGGAGATCCCGTGACGTTTGGCTGCCGCCAGCTTGTTCGACACGATGGCGTCGAAGACCACCAGGTCCTCGAAGGCCCGGGTGAACGTGCTGTCGTGACGGGCAAAGGACACTTCGGCCACGGTTGGACCATGTTCGGGACAGTTCACCCGAGGAGCCTCAGCCACGAGCTCACTGGTGGCCATGCCCATATCGATGTGGCGCCACCGACGCTCACCACCACCGTTGTCGAACCACGGTGCCACCACGCGACATCGTCCGCACCGGCCCCGGACGCGGGCTCTGCGACGCACCCACACCACCAGTTTCGAACGCCTTCCCTCGCCTCCTTCGTACAGCTCTCTCTCGAGAACCACCACCGTGGACACACACAAACCCAGCAGCTTCCTCAGTACGCTGTTGTCGCGCACGCCGTCCTCCTCCTCGATTTCCAGCCGTGACAGCCAGAAACCGTAGGAATGAGGCGGCGTGTCGCCGCGGATGGGTGGGGTCAGGGGCGGTCAGGCACCCACGACGGCGTCACAAGACCCGCATATTGGTCGCCTCCTCGAGGGGGAGGAGGCGGCTGCCGGTGCAGGTGCTCCACAGACCGGGCAGGGATCAGCCGTCGGCGGTAGCTGACGGGGCTGGCTGCCAACGGCCGGCTCGGCCCCCTCGAGTAGACGCTCGATGGCACGTCTCGGGATGCGGATCCGCCCACCCAAGCGCACGACCGGTACCGGGAGCGTGTCGTTCCTGATGGCGCGGTAACAGGTCGCCCGGTCAATCCCAAGAAGCGTCGCCGCCTCCTCGAAGCTCAAGAGCGCGCTCATCCCTTTGGCTCCAAGCCGTGTTCTACCCATCGAGGTTCCTTTCAGCGATGGGTCCATTCTCTGATCGAACGTCACGTTGAAGGGTGAGGGTGACGTTCGTCCGACACTCACAGAGCCGATGGTGATGTTGGAGGCGTCGTGACGGTCATGAAGGTGACGTTGGTCCCATGCCCACACGGGCGAGGATGACGTTCGGGGTGACTGTTTACCCGCTGTCGGAACAGCTCGCCGGAGCACCAAAGTGGCCGCACTGGCCCCGTGTGCCCCAATAACGCGATGTGGCGGTGGAAACGTCCCCCAACGGCACTTTGAGGCGTGTGGATAAGTTCGGGCCTTGCAGCAACTCCGACAGAGCAGTGCTTCCGCCAACGGCATAGGCTGCGGGAGCAGCAAGAGAAGTCCGCCGCAGGGGGTGGTAGTGATGTTCACCGTTGGGCTGGGACGTTTCGCCGTAGCGGTCATGGGGGCCCTGGCCCTGGTGTGTGGGCTCGTGGTGGCTAACCCCGTGCTTGCATTCGCTGCCCCTTCTTGGACGGTCTCAACCAGCCCCGGTACCGGGTCGAGCTTCAACTACCTCAACGGCGTGTCCTGTGCCTCGGGAACCATGTGCAAAGCCGTTGGCGATGCCCAAAATGTCGAGGGCTTCGATCGAACGCTGATCGAGTCGTGGAACGGTCACACTTGGTCGCACTCCTTCAGCCCTGACGTTGGGAACTACGAGGTGGACAACGACCTCAATGGCGTGTCGTGTATCTCTGCGACCTGGTGCATGGCGGTCGGTGAACAGGGTTCGACCGTGCGGGGCAGCAGGGACGTTCCTGGGACCCTGATCGAGATGTGGAACGGGACCAAATGGTCCATCACACCAAGTCCACCAAATGAAACTCTCCTGAGCGGTGTCTCGTGCGTGACGGCATCTTGGTGCATTGCTGTAGGTGAATCCCCCGCCGGTGCCGGGCAGACCCTCATCGAATCTTGGAACGGCAGCACGTGGGCTGTGTCCTCAAGCCCAAATGAGAACGCCAACCAGGATTATCTGTTTGGCGTGTCGTGTGTCTCGACAACCTCGTGCCAAGCGGCGGGATCGTACAACAATGGCAACCAGTCCCTCATCGAATCTTGGAACGGCAGCACGTGGGCGATTTCAACTACCCCAATCGACTCCTCGGGTTTCACTGGCCTCGGCGGCGTGTCGTGTGTCTCGGCAACGTCTTGCAAAGCCGTGGGCGTGTCCGTCAATCGCACTCTCGTCCTCTCCTGGAACGGGAGCACATGGTCACGGTCCTCCACCCCCAACAACGGTTCGGGTTCCAACGCTTTGGGCAGCGTGTCGTGTGTTTCGACAACCTCCTGCAAAGCTGTCGGTTGGTACGACAACGGAAGCACCAGCAGAACGCTCATCGAGTCTTGGAACGGAACGAAGTGGTCGCTCCAAGCGAGCCCGAACGACGGGACAGGAACCAACACCCTCGGCGGCGTGTCGTGTGTCTCGGCAACGTCTTGCAAAGCCGTGGGTGATTACTACAATCGCCCGAGCAATCTGACTCTCATCGAATCATACGGCTGATCCCATCCATAGGTGACCCCGAACGCCGGTTGAGCAGGGCGTTATCGGCCGTGGATGATCGGCACATAGAGGGTGGCCCATGGATGCGAGGACACGTACCGCTGACGTATCAGGTTCCTTTGTAGTAGGCGTGTACGACGCTCACCGTTGATGGTTGTGTGTTTCCGGTACAGCCTGGGACGAAGTTGTAGTTGGGTGGTCCGTCAAAGGGCCCGGTCAAGCCCGCTTCGTTTGCTGCAAGTGTGATCCGTATCTGGAGCGGTCCCGGAGGACTACCACACCAGTTCGCCCAATAGACGATCAGGACGGCCGAATCCGAAGGTCGGAGCAACACAGGTGGCAAGGCTGCGTTCTCGGCTGCGGCAGGCATCACGTTGAGAGGTGAGCCGTCCGATTGGATCAGAGCAATCGACGGATTGCCGGACAGGAAGCACGTTTCACCTGATTCATTCGTCAAGACAACCGTGCCTTCGGCTTCCCCAGCAAAGCCTCCGCCCTGACGGCCGCCACGTACTGCCATGTCGCCGGCCACACACGCCGCAATGCCTACTGGGATCTGAGATGTGTCCACCGTCGTGGTTGTGGTCGGCCGAGGCTTGCTGGACGACGTGGCGGAACTGATCGAGATTGTGGTCGGCGACGAACTGGGGCCGGTTGTCGAGGTAGTTGGGGGCGGCGGAAGGGTCTGTGCGCTCGGAGATGGAGAACATCCGGCCAGCGTCAACGGGACAGCAACCAGTACAGCGAGCCTAAGCACAGGATGCCCAGACGATGGAGGCTTCTCCATGACAGCCAGTGTGCCATGGACCCCTGCCCCCGATCGCCGGCTCGGAGGCTACTGAGCGTGCTCGATCCGGTCGGCAAGCCATAGGGCCATGCCAGCTTCATCACACTCACCTGAAGCGACCGCCAGCATGGTCGAGACTGCGTCATCAGCAGAACCTCAAGCTGGTGGCCGTTCAGCATCACGAACATGACCAGACAGCCCCAAGCGAGTCGTTGTTGCCGTCGAGCAATGGGTGGTTCTTCGCGATCCGTACGGCGAGCACCGCTGCCTTATCGATGAAGCCGGGGTAGAGTCTGACTCCGAAGGAAGCCTGCGGTGCATGCAGTGCCGAGTCGAGCAGGTCGATCCGTGGGCTTCGGGACAACGTCGTGAGATCGAGACCCGTCACGGCTTCTGCGACGACGAGAGCCTCAGCCAGGCTGAGGTACCTCATTGCGCCAGGCGGTCCAGAATCTCTTTGTCACGCTCGGTGATCTCACGGAGCTTGTCCATGAAATCCTCGTCATGTCGTACCCGCTCGACCTCGGCGGTCAATGCATCGACGACGAGCGTGTTGACACTGATACCTCGGCCTCGGGCGACGACTTCGACCGTGGAGGTCAACTCCTCTGGCAGCCGGACTGTGGTGGTCTTCTTCGCCATGCCATCATGAGGCGCGCGATCGCGAGTGACTCATCGCCGGGGGTGCCACTTACCACCGG
>CAVYNC010000014.1:0-101328 GCA_963769775.1 uncultured Acidimicrobiaceae bacterium
GCGAGATCTGGCCGCCGGGTCAAGGTCATCGGGGGATCTATCTTCCCGGTGAGCGCAGCTGCCTTCTCCTTGTCTGGGCCGTCCTCGACCGGGTAACTGCCGGGTCGGCGGGCGGAAGCACACGCCGGCAACGGCACGCGACTGCTCGCCGACCTCCGACGTCAGCTCCTCGAGCCACCTCGTCTCAATCACTGCGCCCCCCGACAACGAACACGAGGAGGCCGAGACCGTCACTGCCGTCGCGTACCCTCCACCCAACCAGGAACCCGCGTCCAACAGCTTTCACACCGTCAGCGGGACGCCACCCGTCACCGAGAGGGCTGCGGTGCGACAATCAACAATCCAACGTGGGCAACTTTCGCAAGTGGCACCAATGCCCTGGAATTTTCTCTGCAGACAACTGCTCCGGGAACAGCGACCCTGACGGTCCACGCCCCCTTCGCCAGAGCCCAGCTGTCGAACAGCCAGCTCGACGGTAATCAAATACCCATGAACACCGACCACGTGGGGCTCAACCAGGACGACTACGTCTGGAAGGTCAGCTGCCAGGTCAAAGTCTTATCGGCTAGGCGGATGCGTTCCACTCGGTGCCGACGAATTTCCCGATGCCGTGGCTCCGGTAGGACGTCACCTTCGAAGGATGCCACCCCCTCGTCGTGTGCCTTCGACGGTGGCACCGTGCGGGTAACCAATGGGACGGCCGCTCCGATCACCGTCAACAGCGTCGCCGTGCACATTTCCACGTCTACGTACACGGGATGGCCATCCGTCACGCTCGCACCGGGGCACGAACTCATCGTCGACCAGCTGCTCTCGGGGGCGGGCAACGGCTGCACCGGCCCTAAGCCGAATCACATGGATACGTCTGACATTGGGCCGCGGGAACCTCGAACTACACCGAGACAACATCACGCCGACCGTCGACGTGACCGTGAACGGCATAACGGCGACGTACAGCGACACAGGACACAGGTAAGGTCCTCAACACCGGGGGATTCGACCTAGGTGGATGCCCCGTGGGCGCTTGGAGTCCACCTGAAGAAGACGCGAGATGTAATATTGAGGTGTGGAGCTGTCGTCCGAAGGTCTTGCCGGGTTCTTCGAGACGGTGTTGCCACACATCGATGAGCGCCAAAAGCGCGTGCTTGCCGGTGCGATGGTCGAAGCGCTTGGTCGCGGAGGACAGGCTCGTGTGGCAGAAGCGTCGGGGATGAGCACCTCGACGGTGAACAAGGCGGTGCACGAGGTGCGTTCCGGAATCGAGGTCTCGGATCGACGCCGTGCCCCCGGAGGTGGGGCCAAGCAGGCGACCGAGATCCAGCCCGGACTGCTCGAGGTGCTCGACGAGCTCGTCTATCCCGAGACCCGGGCACGCCGATGTCACATCTGCGCTGGACGTCGAAGTCGACGTATGACCTGGCCGACGAGCTGGTGCGACGAGGCTTTCAGGCCTCCGCCGAACTGGTCAGGCGTCTGTTGCACCAGATGGGCTATTCCCTACAGGCGCCGGCCAAGGCCAAGGAGGGGACGGCCCATCCCGATCGTGACGCCCAGTTCGGCTATCTCAACAAGGCGGTCTCGCGCTTCGTCAAGGACCGACAGCCCGTGATCAGCGTCGACACGAAGAAGAAGGAGCTCATCGGCGAATACGCCAATGGCGGGCGCGAATGGCACCCCGAAGGCGAACCGACCCGCGTAGCAGTCCATGACTTCGTCGACCCCGAAGTCGGGCGCGCCATTCCCTACGGCATCTATGACGTCGCCAACGATGAAGGGTGGGTCTCGGTCGGCGACACCGCCGACACCGCTGAGTTCGCCGTCAGTCGATACGTCGGTGGTGGAACCAGATGGGTGCCGACCGCTTCCCCGATGCCGCCAAACTGCTGATCACCGCCGATGCCGGGGGATCAAACGGCTACCGGGTCCGGGCCTGGAAGGCCGAACTCGCCACGTTGGCCGCCGAGACCGGTCTTGAGATCACCGTCGTGCACTACCCGCCCGGAACGTCGAAGTGGAACAAGATCGAGCACCGCATGTTCTCCTTCATCTCCATGAACTGGCGGGGTCGACCGCTGACCGACATCCGCACCATCGTCGAGCTCATCGCGGCGACCAAGACCAAGAGCGGTCTGACGGTGCAGGCCAGCTACGACCCCGAGTGGTATCCGACCGGGGTCAAGGTCACCGACAAGGAACTCGCCTCCCTACCGCTCACGCCGCACAAGTGGCATGGTGACTGGAACTACACGATCGAGCGGCATGATGTCGCGATCTATTCCGCGGCGGCCTAAGCTGAATCACATGGATACGTCTGACATTGGGCCAGGTGGCGAAAAATATGCAACAACGGCACCCGAGACAACATCACGCCGACCGTCGACGTGACCGTGAACGGCATAACGGCGACGTACAGCGACACAGGTAAGGTCCTCAACACCGGGGGAATCGACCGAGGTGGATGCCCCGTGGGCACTAATGAGTCTCACTTGTGGACACGGCTATGGTAATGAGCTAAAGAACACCCGAATGGTGGCCGAGTCCGACCTCAGCAGGTGTGGTGCCAGGGTGCAGTTTGGCGTCCGAAAGATACCTTGAGGGCGCCCGCGCATAACAGGCGAAGGTGGTCCTGCTTCGGTGCCGAACGTTCCAGAAAATAACGTCGATCCGGTGAGCCGTTGACAAAAGCCCATGATGTGCGGGTGGTTTCGATGCTCCGCCTGATCGGGTATTGGCGCGAACCGGGAGCGGACGATTGGCCCGATGTCACGGTGTATGTGGCCTCTGATTCCAACCCCGACGACCAGCGTGTTGTGGCCCAATACCTGCAAGCGGGTACCGAAGTCTTTCGGTATTGGGGCTGGTCGAGATGCCGGATCTGTGGCCAGAACAATGGGAATGCCGAACTGACCGACGGCGAGTTCCTTTGGCCGGAAGGACTTGCCCACTACGTCGAAGCGCATGAAGTGAGATTGCCTTTCGCGGTGCTCAGTCGGATGCTGAACAGAGAACCCCCGCGGTGGATGCCGCGGTCATGGAAGCGGCACTCTCGGAGGGTGCGACAACAGTCGACAGGGACTGGTGGAAGGCACAGGCCACCTGAACCTAGCGAGTTGAGCTGTAGTGAGTCAGTTGAGTCGAGTAGGTAGTAGTTAGTAGTCCAGTGGGCTACCGACAAAACCCGGTTGACCTGCGTGAACGGTGACCCGAGGATCACCATTTCCCATGCTATCGGTCCGGATTTCCCAGGTTCTTGCGTGGCCGTCTGTCCCGGCAATCCCGGCCGGAGGCATTGAGAAGGCATATGCCCAGGTGAGACAACCCGGATAGGCTTCCATCAGAGTTCGGTAACGGGTGGCGGAGGGGCGATTTCCGGCTCTACGCGCTGAGGCGTGGGTGACGGCCCCTGATTCGAGCAGTTGATGGAGTGTTCCATTTGACGCCCGAGTGAAGCAACAACCGGAGCCGGTAGTTCTCGAAGTTCCGCATCCCGTGGGCGATTCTCCGCACCTTCTCGGCGATCAGATTCTGGGCCTCGGTCGGTCCGTTCGAGATGCCGGTCACGTGATAGTTGAGGATCTCGTCTTCCCATGCCGAGACGGTCTTCGCCAGTCTGGTGAGCTCAGGGACGTCGGCCTCGGCGGCGTGCTGGTAGAAGGCGACGAGCTTCCACCGTGCGGCAGTGAGCGATCTCGCCGTGTACATCTCACGAATGAGCTCCTTGCCGAGGACGGCCGAGCCGACCTCGCCGTCCGGGTCACCGGCGGCGAGGGCCGAGAAGAGCTTGTCGCGGTCGACGGTCGCTCAGCCGCTCCCAGGCCCTCGTCATCAGCCGTCTGGTCGAGAAGAGGGGATCCACCTTGCGGCCTCGGTGACCCAGGGTCTCCTGTTGCACCCGGCGACGGACGTCGTCGACCATCGTGTTGGCGAGCTTCACGCCGTGAAAGCAGTCCACGGTGACCGTGGCGTCGGGCAGGTAGGCGAGCAGGCCCCGCAGGTAGCCGCGGTGGGGATCGATGGCGACGGCGGCCACGTGGTGACGCCAGGCGCCGGTCGCCTGGGACAGCCAGAAGGCCACGTCATCGGCGTTGCGGCCCCGGACGACGTCGAGCAGCCTTCCGGTGATCACATCCACGAAGACCGTCACGTACAGCGTGTGATGGAGACCGTTGGCGCTCAGCATCTTGTGCTCGTCGACGCCGAGGGCCGCCACGCCTGCTTCCCGTTCCTGGTCCTCCACGCGGGGCTGGCCATGTCGGCGTACACAGTTCATCGCGGACTCCCAACCGACTCCGAAGCTTCGGGCGGCGTGGGCAACCGACGCCCCGTCCTCACCGACCATTCGACAGATCTCTCTGGCTGCACGCATTGTCAGGGAGCCTTCGACGAGCGTGCTCTCCTCGGTGAACGAGTTCGTCGCACAGTCCGGATCCGGGCAGAGTCCCCGCCGCTTCCTCCACACCAGCCGCACGGGACGCCCGCCGGAGGGAAGGTCCCGGATCTGGACGGTCGATCGTCCGTGCCCCACCGCCACCACGCCACAGCTCGGACAGCCGAGCCGCGCCAGGGAGGTCTCCACGAGGACGAACAGCTCGCCGTCCTCCCCGATGGTGGATAGGACGTCGAAGCCCTCCATTCCCAGCAACGCGACTGCATCACCACTACGTTCCGTCATGTCCCGTGTCCTCCGTTCTCGCTGGTCGCAACCGCAAGAATCGGGGGCCACGGGGCCCTACTGGTGGATACCTATGGACGGGTCACCGGGTGAGCACCGCCCCACGCCTGATCGAGAAGAGCCCGATTTCATGCCGGATCCTCGGGCCACTGGAGGTGCTCGATGACGAGGGCCAGTTCAGAACCAACGACGGTTGGTGCCGTCCCCCGCCCTTCGGGCACCGTCACGATGCTGTTCAGTGACATCGAAGGCTCCACCCACCTCTGGGAAGAGTCGCCCGAGGCCATGGCGAGCGCTCTCAAGCGCCACGATGCACTGCTGCGTTCGGCCATCGAGGGTTCGGGTGGGTACGTGTTTAAGACCGTGGGTGACGCATTTTGCGCCGTGTTTCAGAGGGCAAAGGATGCTGTGCGAGCCGCTGAGTCAGCTCAACGCAGCCTGATTTGTGAATCCTGGCCCGGGAGACCAACCTTCGAGCACGGATGGCCCTGCATACTGGAGAGTGCGAGGAGCGTGACGGCGACTATTTCGGACCGATGGTCAATCGTGTGGCTCGTTTGGAGGCCACGGCTCACGGTGGCCAAATAATTAATGCTGACCGTGCGACCGCCGACATGCTGCGCGACGGACTCCCATCAGGTATGCAGCTGCGCGATCTGGGAACGCACCACTTGAAAGACCTAGGCCGTCCAGAGGAGGTGTTCCAGCTCGAGGTCGGGGGCTTGATGCCGAATTTCCCCCACTACGATCGCTCGGAGCGGGGGTCCCGACCAACCTGACCCAGCCACTGTCGACCTTCATCGGACGGGAAGCCGAAGTAAGCGAGGTCACCGGCTTTCTCACCGACGCCCGGCTGGTGACCCTCACTGGCGCCGGGGGTGCGGGCAAGACCCGCCTTGCACTTCAGGCGGCCGCTGAAGTTATGGATCACTTTGCAGATGGAGTGTGGGTGGTCGAGCTGGCTCCGTTGGTCGATCCCGAGTTGGTGAATTTGACCGTGGCTACGGCGATCGGATTGCGAGAGGAGCCTGGACGACCGATTCTTGAGACGCTCGTCGATGCCCTGTCTGATCGACACCTGCTCATCGTCTTGGACAATTGTGAGCACGTGCGGGTCGCCTCGGCGAAACTCGCGGACACTGTCCTCCGACGATGTCCTCGGCTGTGTGTTCTGGCGACTAGCCGAGAGTCGCTCGGCTCCGATGGCGAACGGTTGTATAGGGTTCCACCCTTGTCCCTGCCCGAACCAGGCGAGACTCTGACTCCTAATGAGGCACGGACTTTCGATGCTGTGCAGCTATTTGTTGAAAGAGCCATGGCTCATCAGCGCGACCTTGTGCTTGACGGCACATCAGCAGGCACGGTGGTCTCACTCTGTCGGGCGCTAGACGGAATGCCTCTAGCCATCGAGTTGGCCGCCGCTCGGGCGGGCTCCCTGTCGATCGGGGACATTGCTCTTCGACTTGGTGACCGCTTCCGGTTGTTGAGCAGATCCAGAAGTACGGCGCTGCCCCGTCACCAGACGCTTAGGGCTCTCATCGACTGGTCCTACGACCTGCTCAATGAACGTGAACAGGCGGTCTTGTGCCGGCTTTCGGTCTTCTCTGGAGGATGGAGGTTGGAGGCTGCCGGGGCGGTGTGCTCGCGAGGCAGCCTGGACGCCTGGGAGGTGATGGACGTCCTCAGCTCGCTGGTGGACAAGAGCCTCGTGCAGGCGGAGGTGGCCAACGGAGATATCCGTTATCGGCTCTTGGAGACGATCCGCCGCTATTCCGCTGAGAAGCTTGCTGAGCTCGGGCAGGACGAAGAACACTCGACACGGTGGTCCCATGCGCGAGTTTCTTGGCTCTCGCTGAGGAAGCGGCTCCTCATCTCAGCCGTACCGAGGGAACTCAGTGGTTCGATAGTGTTTATTCAGAGCTCGACAACTTCCGTGCGGCGATGGCTTATTTCACCTCTGACCCTACGACGATCGAGCAAGCCCTACGAATCGGAGTCGCTCTCCGGGACTTCTGGTTTTGCGGGTTTCTGAGCCAAGGAATCGAGGCGATCGAAGCAACACTACCGAGCGTCAAGGATGAGAGCTCACGAGGCTTCGCGGAGCGGCTCTTTTGGCCGCGGCATACCTTCATTTCGAGCAAGGCGACTACACAGTTGCTCGATCGCAGTTCGAAGATGTTGTGAAGTCTGGTCAGTCGATGAGCGATCCTGCACTCGCGGCCGAGGCTCTCGGTGGATTGAGCATCCTCGCGTTGCGCCAGGGAGACCTAACAAGAGCCCTGGACATGGCCCAACAAGCTGTCACTCTTGCTACTGCCGCCGGAGACGAATTCGTGATTGCCGACCAATTGAACCATCGTGGCGCGGCAAAGTCGGCATGTGGCGATCCGAGTGACCGAGCCGACTTTGAAAGAGCTCTAGCCGGTTTCAGGAAGATAGACGACCGGTTCGGTATCGCTAGGGTCCTCCAGAGTTTAGCCATTCGCGAAATCAAAATGGGGAATCTCGTCGCGGCGAAAACCTACATCAATGAGAGCCTAGACCTTAAGAGGGAAGTGCCAAGCGAGGGGATGGCCTTTCGCTGTGTCGCTTTTGCTTCTGGGTTTGGTTGAACTCCTGGACGGGGACGCATCAGCCGCCCTTGGAGCGTATTGCGAACTCCTTACGGTTGCTCGACGAATAGGCAGCCGGCCTTTCATCGCCTATGCCATTCTCGGCGTGGGTTTTTGTGCCACCTCGACTGGCGACGACCATCGGGCGGCCATGCTTCATGCCGCCGCCGACACTTTGTTCGAGAGACTCGGCGAAGTTATCGACCCTGACTTGCAAGCGCTTCGAAGCCATGACCACCATTATCTGCGCAGAACCATGGGAGACGGAGCGTTTGACTCCACTTATCACGTTGGACGGAAGCTCACGCCGCAGGGTGCAATCGCACTGGCGCTGGAAGCACAGACAGGCGACGGACTGAGATCCAAATGAGAAACATCCGATGAGCTTCGGCAGTTGCGTTGGTAGTAGTTAGTCAGTCGGTCTCGCGGCCGGTCGGGTGGTGGTCGATCGGGTGGAGTGAGTTGAGTCTGAGTCAGTTCAGTCAGTCTTGCTTGGTGGGTCGGTCGGTCGGTGGTGGTTGGTTGGTGGGTGGGTGGTCAGTGGGCTACCGACAAAACCCCGATCACCTGCATGAACGGTGACCCCGAGGATCATCATTTCCCACGCTATCGGTCCGGATTTCCCACATTGTTGCCTTTGCTAACGATTCAGGGAAGCTCCTGGTCAGCGACACGGATGACCTTCTCGGCTCCTTCAGGGGTACTGCGTGAACCACAAGAGGATCCAGTGTCTGTGCCGTGACGAGGGACTTCGCGTCCTCAAGAAGGCCAAGAAGCGCTCCCGGGTCGGAACGATTGTGATCAACGGGGCCAGGCTGCGGGCCGCGCGCCCCAACGAGGTCTGGGCCGTCGATTACCAGTTCGACCAGACGACCAACTTCAAGACGCTCAAGCTGCTCAACATCACCGACGAGTTCACCAAGGAGGCACTCGCCATCGACGTCCACCGCTCCATCACCTCCGACCACACCGTCGATGTGCTCGAAGCCATCGTGGCTCAACGCGAAACTGCACCTGAGTTCTTGCGCATGGACAACGGCACCGAGCTGACCGCCAATGCCCTCCGGGACTGGTGCCGCTGCTCCGAATCCGGCAGCGTCTACATCGAGCCAGGCAGTCCCTGGGAGAACCCGTTCATCGAATCGTTCAACGGAAAACTGCGCGACGAGCTGCTCAACGTCGAGACCTTCGAGTCCCTGCTCGAAGCTCAGGTGCTGGCCGAGGACTTCCGGATCGAGTACAACACCTACAGGCCACACTCGTCACTGGGAGGGCTCACGCCCTTCGCGTTCGCCGAGCAATGGCGTCAAAACCAACTCGGACGTCTGGCTGACGCGTAAGGACTACCTGCCGATAAGCAGATGGCCGACACATGTTCCTTCGATGCCCACGCTGGTGGTGCCGTCGGGACATATGGTACCAATCCAGATCGCTCCGAAGAGATTGGCGCCCGACATATTCGCGTAGCGCAGGTCCGAGCCTGACAGGTTAGCGAGGGCGAGATTGGCGTGACGCAGGTTTGCGCGTCGTAGGTCGACTTCAGAGAGATCCAGTGAACTCAGGTCCGCACTGGCCAGATCGGCACCCGCAAGATCCGCCCTTTCTCGAGGAGCCAGATCCGTGGACGCAGACGCATCGGAAAGATCAACTCGCGGGCAATCGGCGCCTGGCCGGATCGTGCATCCGTCGAGGTGCAGGCCGGCGACAAACGGCCACGGTGGCGGGTATGCAAATTTCGGAGGACAACCAGGACAGATAGACGGCGGGCTAGGGGGGGACGTTCCAATGGCCGATCCGCAGCTCGCACTCAAAAGTGCGATCGCAGTCGCCGTGATCGCGATTGTGATCGGGCGCCTTCGGTGACTATTCGGTGGGATCCTACCTCCAGCACTAATCCAGCCAACTCGAGCTTCCGACCGCCAATCCCACAGAATCCATCTCGAAGAGGGGACGATCGTTGAGGCAGCGTATACCGCGAGTGTTTCACTGTAGAGGTCGACGACGCCGGGGAAGTGCAGCCAGCCCTCATCGGTCGCCCACGGCGCTCTCAGACGGGCTCCCAACCTCAGGTCGCTGATCCGCCCGATCTGAGCGTCGGAAGGGTAAGTAGTACAACGTGGTCTCACGCCGAGCCCGCAGAGCCGATACATTGTCGATCATTGGCGGTTCAGCTCGGTGGCGTTCATCGCAGCGGATGTCGGTCGCGACCACGGAGGTGGATGTAACCATCATGATTGATGGTGGCGAAATGGTATTTCTCTGCACAAATGAGGGCTGCGCCCAGATCTGGGAGCGACCGGCCTCGGGAAACACATGCCCCTCCTGTGGGTATCAAGTAAGGCGTACTCAGCGCAGCGAGCTTAGTGAGCACGCCGTTAGCCGCGCTGCAAGTGCTCAGAAGGCCAAAGCGGGTGGTGGCTCCGTCAGCAGTTCAGTCGACACCCGACTACACCGGTACAAGTGTACGAACACCGAATGCGGCGCTACTTTTCCCCAACGGCGGGCGACGCCCTAGGAGCTCCACACGAGTTCGGGCCGGCCCTCGATCCCTCAACGAAGTTGTCGATGACCGGAGGCGGATCCTTCGGCTGGCTTCCCGGGGAGTGGACGGACGACACTCAGACGTCCCTTGCCGTTCTTGCCCCTCTGGCCAGGGGTCTCATCGGCCCGACGCTCCTCGACGCGATCGGGGACCGTCTGCTGGACTGGATGCAGAGCGGGCCTGCCGACGTGGGCAACCAGACCCGTGCCGTCCTGGGTGAGGCGAGCGACCGGTCGAGAGGCCTCGTCAAGGTGGCTGCGGACTGGGTGGCCCACCATCCCGATGCGTCAGGCAACGGCAGTCTCATGCGCACCGGACCGGTGGCCCTGGCTCGCTGCTTTCGAATCGAGCTTTCCCAGTTGGCGGCGGATGTCTCTTCTCTTACCCACGCCAGCGCTGACGCCATCGAGGCGTGTGCGCTTTGGACGGATGCCATTCGTCGGGCCATCGACGCCCCTGACACTTTGGACTGCAGCCTCGACTGGATCGGTCTGGTGGCTGGAGGGCTCGATCTCCTGCCTGAGGGACGCCGCTCGTTGTGGGCCGACCGGCTCGATGCCTGTCGTACTGGCCCACCGGAGCGGTTCACCCCCAACGGGTACGTCGTGAGTGCGCTGCAGGCCGCGCTGAGCTCCCTGGCCCACACTGCGGTACCCGTTCGACAGCGCTGTCGCCATCTCCGACTGGCCATCGAACGATCCGTGAGGATCGGGGATGACACGGACACGGTGGCGGCCATCACCGGCTCGCTCGGAGGTGCCTTCTGGGGTGCCACTGCGGTGCCGCTCGAGTGGCGGAACGTACTCAACGGCCGTGCGGACTATGCAACTCCTCCACTCCATGCAGCTGACCTCGACCGGATGGCCAGGCTAGCCGTCAGCGGCGGGCAGGACGACGGCATCGGTTGGCCGACGATCGGCTCGCTTCTTCCCTACTATGCGAGCCGATTTCCCGCCCACCCCATGGCCGAGCCGATTGACGAATTCGTGACAGTGGGTAACGTCCACGCCCTGCCCGACCAGTTGCCGAATGTCGACGTCGTGGTATCCCTATGCCGGATGAGAGGCGATCGTCCCACCGCACCGGTGACCACGGTGGCTTCGGCGCGCGCTCGAAGGGATAGGTCTGCGCGTCGCCAGTCCCGACGAGCGATACCAGTCCGGGTAACCGGCCTACCGAGGTGGACGCGGGTACCTGAACACCCACTGGAACATTCGACCGACCCGGTTGCTTCTAGTTATGTCGACGCGACGAGCGCAGTTCTGTCGAGACCCCTGAGTCAGTGGGCGAGGGGGGACTTGAACCCCCACATCCTTTCGGACACAGGAACCTGAATCCTGCGCGTCTGCCAATTCCGCCACTCGCCCGAGTGACCGCGTGAGGCTACCCGATCTGCGAAACGTCCTGATCGCGTGTCCGAGCGGGTCACCTGACCCGTGACGCAGACCGGTGCAGTCGGCCTCGCTGAGGCGATCCTGCGGAGCCGGCTCGGAACCAGGACGGGAGCACCGAGACTCGGATTACCCCGGCGCGTCCGAGCACCCCCCGACCAGCGGCCCGGCCGTACCCCGAACAGGAGGTTGACACCGATAGGCTGACGCCACCATGGGACTCCAGAAGTTCGAAGGGCGCCTCGAGCGCATGGTCGACGGGACCCTGTCCAAGGCGTTTCGGGGTGAGCTGCACCCCGTGGAGATCGGTCGTCGGGTGACCCGGGAGATGGACCTCCAGCGTCGCCTGGGCGTCCACGGGCTCATCTCGCCCAACGCCTTCGTCATCCACCTCTCACCCACCGACTTCGACCGCTTCGAGAGTTTCCTCGACGCTCTGGTCCGGGAGCTGGAGGAGGCCGCCAGGGAGCACGCGCCGCACCGAGGAGTACGTATTCGTGGGTCCGGTCACCGTCTCCGTGGTGGAGGACCCCCGGCAGCGCCGCGGACGGTTCGCCGTGATCTCGGATGTCCACGAGGGCCCGTCGGGTGTCCCGGCCGCTTCGGTCGTGCTCGCAGACGGCGAGCGGGTGGTCCTCGGCTCAGATCCGATCACCATCGGCCGCCTCCCCGAGAGCGGGGTAGTGGTCTCCGACCCCAACGCGAGCCGCCGCCACGCCGAGATCCGCTGGACCGGCAACCAGGTCGTCCTGGTCGATCTCAACTCGACCAACGGGACCCGGGTCAACGGCGCTCCGGTCCACGAGCGGGTCCTGGCCGACGGCGACCAGATCGTCATCGGCACCACCGTGCTCCGTTTCGAGACGTCGTGAGTTCCGGCACCTGAGCCTTGATCCACCTCCTCTCGGTCGCACTCCCCGGGCCCTCCGACAACACGCCGGTCCTCCGGGCCCTCGAAATCGGCGTCATCTTGCTCCTCTGGCTCTTCTTCATGTGGGTGGTGCGAGCCGTCTGGGTGGAAGTGCGGCCCCTCAAGCGCGCCCGGCGCCGCCGCAAGGACCTCGATCCGGTGGTCGACGGGAAGCGCCGCCGGAGACGGCAGCTCCGTCTCCACGTGATCCGCCCCGAGGATCAGGCGGGCAGGGTGTACGAGATCGGCGACGAGGTGACCGTCGGTCGGGCCCCCGGCTGTGGGGTCCCCATCGATTACGACGCCTACTCCTCGAACCTGCACGCCCGGCTCTTCCGGCTCGACGGCGGCCTCTGGGCGGAGGACCTCGGCTCGACCAACGGGACCTGGGTGAACACCATCCGGATCGGGGACCGCACCAAGCTCGAAAAGGGGGACCTGCTCCAGGTCGGCGGGACCGTGTTCGAGGTCGGGAAGTGAGATGACCCTCCTCCGATCGGGGTCGGCGACCGACACCGGCCTGGTCCGCTCGGTCAACCAGGACCTGGCCATCGAGTCCCCGACGCTGTTCGCCGTGGCGGACGGGATGGGTGGCCACGCCGGAGGTGAGGTGGCCGCCCGTCTGGCGGTTGACACCCTCGCCGTCTCGTTCGGCGGGAGCCCGAGCGGGGTCGGGCTCAGCGAGGCGGTCACCCAGGCCAATGCGGTCGTGTGGGAGCACAGCCTCGAGAAACCCGAGCTGCGAGGGATGGGGACCACGATCACCGCGGCCGCCCTGGTCAACGAGGACGGGCGGGACGTCCTCGCCCTGGTCAACGTCGGGGACTCACGCGCGTACCGCTTCCACGAGGGCGAGCTGATCCAGATCACCACCGACCACAGCCTGGCGGAGGAGATGGTCCGCACCGGCGAGCTGACTGTGGCCGAAGCATCGGTCCACCCACACCGGCACATCCTCACGAGAGCCCTCGGGCGTCTCCGCCGACGTAGCGGTCGATCTCTGGCGGATCCAACCGGTCCGCGGGGACCGCTTCCTGCTCTGCAGTGACGGGCTCACCAACGAGCTCGAGCCCGATCAGATCAGTGAGGTCCTGGCCACCGTGCCCGACCCGCAGACCGCTGCCGACCTGCTGGTCCGGGCGGCCCGCACCCACGGTGGGAGCGACAACATCACCGTCGTGATCATCGACGTGGTCTTGGGCGAGGACGATGCGGACGGCGCACCTGCGGTGGCCGCCGCCGCTCTCTCACCCGACGAGCTCGAGCCGGCGACCACCGACGCCGAGACCCCCGAGGAGGCGGTCGAGATCCTGTCCGGCCCCGAGTCGCTCGAGCCCAAGCGGCGCGACCGTCGCCGGGCCAAGCGACGGGCTCGCCGCTCTGCCCGCGGACGTCGACTGATCACGCTGCGGACGATCGTTTTCGTCGTGGTCCTGGCCGCGATCGTGGTCGGAGGACTCTTCGCAATCAAGTGGTACGACACCAACTCGTACTTCGTGCAGGCGACCGGCAACGAGCTGGTCATCTACCAGGGGCGCATCGGAGGCTTCCTCTGGTACCACCCGGTGGAAAAGGACCGCACGGGGGTCACCACCGCCGATATCCCGGCCTACTACGTCTCCGCAGTCGAGGCCGGTGTCGAGAAGGGGTCGGTGGCTGACGCCCTCACCTACGTCTCCAACCTCGAACAGACCCTCCAGAACCAGTGTCAGCAGGATCCGAGCAGGGACCCGACAGGCTGCGCGTCGGTCGGCACCTCCACCTCCACCTCCACGACCACGGCGGCGCCGGCAAAGCCTGCCCCGCCGACGACGAAGGCACCCTGATGGAACGACGGATCCGTCGGCTGGGCGTCGTGATGCTGCTCTGTTTCGTCGCCCTGTTCGTGCAGCTCAACCACATCCAGGTCCTCGATGCGAACTCGCTGAGCAACAATCCGGAGAATCCCCATGTGATCCAGGTCGCCGCGCAGCCAGCCCCGCGGTGACATCATCTCGGCCGACGGCGTCGTGCTGGCCAGCTCGGTCTCCTCGACCGGCAACTACAAGTACCAGCGGGTCTACAACCCCGCCACCGCCACCCTCTTCTCGCAGATCGTGGGATACGACACGATCTTCCAGACTCGCACCGGCATCGAGGCCGAGTACAACCAGTTCCTCCAGTCCCACACCCGGCCGGCCAAGACGTTGCGAGATCTGCTGGTCAACCGGACCACCACCGACAACGTGACACTGACCATCAACTCCGCCCTCCAGCTTCAGGTGGCCAGCGTCGTGGAGGGGATCAACCGGTTCGGGTCCGCGCCCCAGGCGGGCGCGGTGGTCATCAACGTGAAGACCGGTGCTATCGAGGCCATGTACGGCCGGCCGACCTACAACCCGACCCCTCTCGCCTCCGAGAACCCCGACGTCGTGAAGTACGCGTATGCCGCGCTCAACCCATCGAACGGCGCCGATAGCCCGCTGGTTTCCCAGGCGTTCCAACACGGATTCCTCCCGGGGTCGACCTTCAAGATGGTGACCTCGGCTGCCGTCTACGATCACCAGCCGGCTCTGGCCAAGGTGGACTATCCCCCTCCAGTCCCGCCGCTGACTCCGGTCGCTGGATGCATTGCGGTCCCGCAAACTCCCCTGCCGTTGTGCAACTACCACCATGAAGTGTGCAGTGGAACGATCCAACAGACCCTCCCCCAGTCCTGCAACACGGCCTTCGCTCAGCTGGGCATGGCCCTCAAGACCAGTCTCAATACCGAGGCGCAGGCCTTCGGGTTCAACCAGCAAATCCCGCTCGACCTCCCGGGTGTGGGGGTCTCGAACTTCCCGACGGCCGCCCAGTTGTTTAACAACGCCCCACTCCAGGCCTACTCGGCGTTCGGCCAAGGAACGGCCGTGAGCACGGATATCGCCACGACGCTCCAGATGGCACTGGTTGCCGCTGGCATCGCCAATCTGGGCGTGATCATGACCCCGCACGTCATGGAGCAGATCCGGGACTCGCAGGGCAACCTCGTCGAGACCTATCAGCCCAAGCCCTGGCTCACCGCCACCAACCCCCTGACCGCGGCGGCCGTGACCAGCCTCATGCAGGCGGTGGTCGCCAACGGCACCGCCACAGGGTGTCTTCCCGCCGCAATGGAACGTGGCGGCCAAGACCGGTACCGCCGAGAGTTGGTACGTCACAGACTCCCCTGACCAACGACTGGATGATCGCCTTCGCCCCTGCCAACGACCCCAAGGTTGCGGTTGCGGTGAGCGTGCCCAACCAGGCGCCGAGCTCGACCGGCGCCGAGGTCTCCGGGCCGCCGACCAAGGCCATCCTCGGCGACGCCCTGGCGGCGACCCCATGACGCATCACCGACGGACCGAGAGACGACCGATCAGAACCCAGGAACCGAGCGATTGCAGGCATAGGCTTTGACCCACATGGACCCGAACCAGCCGCCGCGCGTCTTCTCCGAGCGCTACGAACTCAACCACCTCATCGCACGCGGCGGCATGGCCGAGGTCTACCGCGCCCACGACCGGCTGCTCGACCGGCCGGTGGCGCTCAAGGTCCTCTTCCCCGAGCTGTCGGTCGACCGCTCCTTCATCGAGCGGTTCCGGCGTGAGGCTCAGGCCGCGGCCAACCTCTCCCATCCCAACATCGTCCCGGTCTTCGACTGGGGCGAGGACACCGGGACCTACTTCATCGTCATGGAGTTCATCGACGGCCGCCCGCTGTCGTCCATCCTGCAGGTCGGCCGGTCCCCTCTCCGCCGAGCGGACCGCCGACATCGGCGCCCACGTGGCCGCCGCCCTCGGGTACGCCCACAAGCACGGCGTCGTCCACCGCGACGTCAAGCCCGGCAACGTGCTGATCACCGACGACGGTCAGGTCAAGGTGACCGACTTCGGGATCGCCCGGGCCATCAACACCGAGGAGAGCCTCACCCAGACGGGCGCGGTGATGGGCACGGCCACCTACTTCTCGCCCGAGCAGGCCGAGGGCCTCGGGGTCGACGCACGCAGCGACATCTACTCCCTCGGCGTCGTCCTCTTCGAGATGGTCACCGGTCGGCCGCCCTTCCTCGGCGAGTCGCCGGTGGCCGTGGCCTCCAAGCACGTGCGGGACAACCCGCCCGCCCCACGCGAGCTCAACCCGCAGATCCCGCCGACCTTCGAGGCGATCATCCTCAAGTCGATGGCCAAGAACCCGGCCCACCGGTACCACACCGCCGAGGAGCTCCGCGCCGACCTGCTGCGCTTCAACGAGGGCCGCAGCGTCCTCGCCATGGAGGACACCACCTCGATCATGGCCGGCGCCGCCGGCACCTCGACCATCGCTGCCTACCTCGGGGCGATGGACGCCACCCGTGCGGTCGGTCGGCGATCCGGTCGTGACGGAGCGGCCGACGCGAGCCGACGACGAGTCGGCGCAACCGGACCCGCAACTATGCCATCGCCCTCGTCGTCCTGCTCCTGCTGCTCGCCGGCGCCGGGTTCTTCCTCGGCCGCAACCTCGGCTACTTCGGCGGCGCCGCCTCGTTCAACCTGCCCGACGTGGTCGGCCAGCAGGCCGCGGTGGCGACGGCCACCCTGCAGGGCGACGGACTCAACGTCACCAGGCCCAGCAGGTCTCGAGCGACGCCCCGGGCACGGTCATCTCGACCAACCCGGGCGCCAGCGCCCTGGTGAAGAAGGGTGACACGGTGATCATCAAGGTGGCCGAGGTGGCTCCGCCCCAGCAGGTGACCGTGCCCGACGGCCTGGTCAACACCACCCAGGCGAACGCCACGGCCATCCTGCAGAGCGCGGGGCTGCGGCCACCGTCGTCTACCGGACGAGCTCGGCCCAGAAGGGGACGGTGCTCAGCACCAACCCGACGTCGGGCACCAAGGTCAACCAGGGCCGGGCGGTCGCCCTGACCGTCTCGTCGGGTCCGGCCAACGTCATCGTGCCGTCGCTGGTCGGCCTCTCGCAGCTGGCGGCCGGGCAGACCCTGGCAGCGCGGGCCTCAAGGTGGGCAACGTCAGCTCGCCAGCGCCTCCCAGTACCCGCCCGGCGTGGTGGTGGCCTCGAACCCCGGGACCGGGGCCAGCGTGCCGCCGGGCAGCTCGGTCGACATCGCCGTGTCCGTCGGGCCGCCGCCGCCACGACGACCACCGACCGTCCACCTCGACCTCGACCTCCACTCGACCTCGACCTCGACCACGACCTCGACCACCGGGCGGACGGCACGCCGGCACGGGCAGCAACGCCTGACGGCAGTCCGCGCCGCGCGTCCCGGCGTCAGCGCTTCAGCGTGCGGCCGGCGGCCAGGAAGTTGGCCAGCAGGGACGGGCCCTCGGGGTGAGCAGCGACTCGGGGTGGAACTGGACACCCTCGACGGCCAGCGTGCGGTGGCGCAGTCCCATGATCACGCCGTCCGATGTCCGGCCGTCACCTCGAGCACGTCGGGGACGGTCGACGGCTCGACCACCAGTGAGTGGTAGCGGGTGGCGGTGAACGGATCGGGCAGGCCGGCGAAGACCCCCGACCCGTCGTGGTGGATGGCCGAGGTCTTGCCGTGCATGAGGGTGGGCGCCTGGACCACGTCGCCCCCGAAGACCTGGCCGATGGCCTGGTGGCCGAGGCAGACCCCGAGGATCGGGATCACGCCGGCCAGCTCGCGCGATGACCGCCAGCGACACGCCGGCGTCTCTCGGGGCGTCCGGGCCCGGGGGAGATGAGGACGGGTCGGGGGCCGCGGCCCGGATGCCGGCCACGTCGATGGCGTCGTTGCGGTGGACGACGGGGTCGGCCCCCAGCTCGCCCAGCTCCTGGACGAGGTTGTAGACGAACGAGTCGTAGTTGTCGATGACCAGCACACGGGTCGCCATGGGGCCCGATGGTACCGGCCGGCCCGGCAGGCCCCGCCGCGCGCCGGCCGCGTCCGGCGGTGGCTATCCTTCGCCCATGGCAACGACGGCCACGCAGGGCCCGGGCAAGGCCCAGAAGAAGGGCGGTCGACGGGTGCACCCCGTCGGCCAAGGGCGCCGCAAGTCACCGTCGCCGGGCTCGGTCCAGAGCCAACCGCTACACGCCTCCGATCGACCGGGGCGACGAAGACCAGCCCGAGGTGGATCGGGATCCTGATCATCGGCCTGTTCCTGCTCGGCGTCCTGATCGTGATCCTCAACTACGCCGGCGCTGCTGCCCGGTGGGGTCAACAACATCTGGCTGGTGGCCGCCATCGGCGTCGATCTTCGTCGGGCTCGCTGCTCGCCACCCGATACCACTGACGCGCGGCCGGACTGGGTCCGAACGGTCCGTCGGGCCGGCGGTGTCGCCGTGGTCAGCCCAGGCGCTCGATGATGGTGGCGTTGGCCATGCCGCCGCCCTCGCACATGGTGAGCAGGCCGTAGCGGCCGTCGGTCCGCTCGAGCTCGTTGAGCAGGGTGGCCATGAGCTTGGCGCCCGACGCGCCGAGCGGGTGGCCGAGGGCGATGGCCCCGCCGTTCACGTTGACCTTGTCCATGTCGGCGTCGAGGTCCTTGGCCCAGGCCAGCGGCACCGAGGCGAACGCCTCGTTGATCTCGATGACGTCGATGTCGTCGAGGGTGAGCCCGCCCCGCTCGAGCGCCATCCGCGTGGCCGGGAATGGGCCCGGTCAGCATGGTGATCGGGTCGCTGCCGGCCACGGCGAAGCGAGTGGAACCGGGCCCGGGGGGTGAGGCCGAGCGACGCGGCCTTGGCCTCGCTCATGATGAGGACGCCGGAGGCGCCGTCGGTGATCTGGGACGAGTTGCCGGCGGTCACCTTGCCGTTCTCGGGCGCGGAAGGCCGGCTTCAGGTTGGCCAGCGACCTCGACCGAGGAGTCGGGCCGGATGCCCTCGTCGGTCGTCATCAGCTCGTCGGTGTCGTTGCGCTCGTCGTCCTTGACGGCCACCGGGAGGATCTCCCGCTCGAAGCGGCCCTCGGCCGTGGCCTGGGCGGCCCGCTGGTGGGAGCGGACCGAGAACTCGTCGAGGTCCTCGCGGCTGAGGTCCCACTGCTCGGCGATGAGCTCGGCGCCCTCGCCCTGGCCGACCAGGCCGCCGCGCTCGGTGTAGCGGCTCATGGTCCGGGGCCCGAAGGGGAAGCCGAGCTCGCGGACGACCGAGGAGCCCATGGGGGTGCGGGACATGACCTCGACACCGCCGCCGATGACCACGTCGTAGGCGCCGGCCATGACGCCCTGGGCGCCGAAGTGGAGGGCCTGCTGGCTCGAGCCGCACTGGCGGTCGATGGTGGTGGCCGGCACCGACTCGGGGAAGCCGGCGGCCAGCACCGCGCTGCGCGCCGACGTTGAGCGACTGCTCGCCGACCTGCATCACGCAGCCCATGATCACGTCGTCGACCAGGGCGGGGTCGAGGTCGTTGCGCTCGACGAGGGCCTTGAGCGGCTCGGAGCCGAGATCGGCGGCGTGCCAGTTGCGGAGCTTGCCGTTGCGCTTGCCCCCGGGGGTACGTACGGCGTCGATGATGACGGCGTCAGCCATGGTGCGTCTCCTTCCGAGGTCCGGCGGAAGGGTCCTGCCGGCCGTGCTCGGTGTGCTGCGGACGGGACTCGACTGCTCGAGTTGGCACCGAGTCTAGCGAACGCCCGTCCCGGGCCCCCGTCCGTGCCGCGCGGCGCGTCCCACAGAGCCCCACCAGCTGCTTCCCGGCGTCGGGTTCGGACAGCCGGGCTCCGTCGCATCTCCGGCACTACGGTCGGAGCCATGACCGGAAGGATCAAGGACATGGACCGCTGGCTCGGCGACGGAGGCATGCCGCTCATCGGCACCGTCGGCGGATCGTTCGACGACTACGGGGTCGACGGCGAGGACCTGGGCTGGGTGACGGGCTCGTTCACCCCGGCCGCGGTCGCCTGCAACCCGCACGGCATCGTGCAGGCCGGGGTCCACGGCCTGCTGCTCGACGCGGCCATGAACTTCGCCATCAACGCCGCCCTGCCGGGCAAGGCCCGGACCCGGGCCACCCTGGAGATGAAGGTCGAGACCATGCGGCCGGCCCTGGATGGCGGGCGTACGGACTGCGGGGCGAGGTGGTCCGCATGGCCCGCCAGGTGGCCTACGCGGAGGCCAGCGTCACCGACGCCGACGGCCAGCTGGTCAGCCGGTCGACCGGCACCTTCCTGCTCCACCGGCCCGACGGAGCACCCACGCCG
Organism: uncultured Acidimicrobiaceae bacterium; assembly: GCA_963769775.1. Classification (GTDB taxonomy): domain Bacteria; phylum Actinomycetota; class Acidimicrobiia; order Acidimicrobiales; family RAAP-2; genus Bog-756. The sequence continues at coordinate 20,298 of CAVYNC010000014.1, forward strand.
ACCGGCTGACCCCGGCGGCCGGCCGTGTCCGCGACGCACCGGAGTGCCGCTCGCGGTGCCGGCCGGCGCCGCGCCGAGGACCGGAAGCGCCGATGGGTCGCGACCCAGGGCCACCTCGATGCTCCGAACACGGCCACCTGCCGGTGGCGTCACGACCGTGCACCGTCTGCGGCGTGGCGGTCCACGGTCCGGTCACCGGTCTGCTTCTGCTGCCGGCTGCTGGCCGGCCAGCTCGGCCTCCCCCTGGTACGGCTGCCGCTGTCGTCGACGTACCGGGTGGGCGACGCCGACCCACCGGCTGCTGCGCGGGTACAAGGACGCGCCCGACGGCCGAGGCCCGGGTCGCCTGCCGGGCGCGAGCTCGCTCGCCTGACCTGCCGGACTGGCTGCGCATCGACCGGTGCGGGCTCCTGGCTCGGGCCGAGAGGGCGTGGACGGTGGTCACCGCGGTGCCTTCGACCCGCCGACCCGGGACCGCCCCGGTGGATGCGCTGGTCGAGGCGGTGCCCGACCTGGCCGCCCGGCACCTGCCGCTGCTCGGTCCGCGGGACGGGGGTGCTCGACCACCTGGTGGCCGACCGGTACGGCTTCGACGTCGCCTCCGGGGTGGACCGGGCGTGGCTGGCGGGCCTACGGGTGCTCGTCGTCGACGACAGCGTCGACGACCGGGGCGCGGGCCCAGTCGGCAGCCGCCGCCCTGCGCCTGGCCGGCGGCCCGGGTGGCGGGGGTGCTGGCCGTGGGCCGGGCGCTGCCCCCCGTGAGCGACCGACTGAACGGTGGCAGCGACCCGCGGCCGTGATATAGTTGCTTTTACAAGCACCTAGATGGCGGGGAGCGGGCGACAGCACCCGCCGTCGGGTGCCCGACCCCCGAGCGACGACCCCCGAACCAGTGACTCCCCCGACCACCGGACCACCCGCCGCACCGCCGGCAGACCGCCGCTCGGCGGCCCGGGTCTCGGCGGGCCTCGAGCGCTCGCTGACCCAGGTGGCCCGCGACCATCCTCCGCCTCGAGATCCCGCACGACGCGCTGCCCGACGGCGTCGCCGATCAGCCGGACCGGCTACTGGCTGCTGGTCCGGGTCTCCGAGCAGGCCCCGACCCGCCTCTCGGACCTGGCCGAGGCGGTCGACCTCGACCTGTCGACCATCAGCCGCCAGATCCGCGATCTGGTGGCCGCCGGGCTCGATCGCCCGGTCGCCGGACCCGGCCGACGGGCGGGCCGCGCTGCTGAGCCTCACCGAACGCGGGGCGGCGGTTCTCGAAGCCGTGTCCGAGGCCCGGCGCAGGGTCCTGGCGGAGGCCATCGCCGAGTGGACGGACGAGGAGCGCAACGCGCTGGCCAGCGGGCTCCTCCGGCTCGGCTCCGGCCTGCCAGGGCTCGCGGGTCCCGACGGAGGGCCGACATGACCCTCGAGGCCGCACGCGACACCATCGAGACCGCACCCACCGGGCGAGGCGCAGCCCCCGACCGGCCCGCGGCCGGCGACGGCGCAGGCGACCCCGGCGGTCGCCGGCGGCGCCCCGATGGCCGCCCTGACCCACCGCCAGATCCTCATGGTCTTCAGCGGACTGATGCTCGGGATGTTCCTGGCCGCCCTCGACCAGACCATCGTCGGGACCGCCCTGCCCACCATCGTCAACGACCTCCACGGGCTCAACCACATGAGCTGGGTGGTGACCGCCTACCTGCTGACCTCGACCATCTCGACGCCGCTCTACGGCAAGCTGTCCGACCAATTCGGTCGCAAGGGCATCTTCCAGTTCGCCATCGTGGTCTTCCTGGTCGGCTCGGCCCTGGCCGGCCTGAGCCAGAACATGAGCGAGCTCATCGCGTTCCGGGGCATCCAGGGCATCGGCGCCGGCGGGCTGCTGGCCATGGCCTTGACGATCATCGCCGACGTGGTCCCGCCGCGCGAGCGCGGTCGCTACCAGGGCTACTTCGGCGCCGACCTTCGCCCTCTCGTCGGTCGCCGGGCCCCTGCTCGGCGGCGTCTTCACCGACAACCTGTCGTGGCGCTGGATCTTCTACATCAACCTGCCCATCGGCATCGTGGCGCTGGTGGTCACCTCGGCCGTGCTCAAGCTCCCCTTCCGCCGCCAGTCCCACCGGATCGACTTCCTCGGGGCCGGCCTCATGATGGTCGGGGTCACCGCGGCGCTCCTGGTGACCGTGTGGGGCGGCACCCAGTACGCATGGCGCTCGCCGACCATCGTCGACCTGTCGCTCGTGTCGGTCGTGTTCATCGCGCTGTTCATCGTCTGGGAGCACTGCGCCGCCGAGCCCATCCTGCCCCCGTAGCTCTTCCGGATCGGCGTGTTCCGGGTCGCCTCGACGGCGAGCTTCCTGCTCTCGATGGTCATGTTCGGCGCCATCATCTACCTGCCCCTCTACCTGCAGCTGGTGGACGGGGTGTCCGCGATGGTCTCCGGACTGCTGATGGTCCCCCTGATGGTCGGGGTCCTGGTCGCCTCCGATCTCCTCGGGCCAGATCGTGACCCGCACCGGCAGGTACAAGCTCCTCCCCGTGGTCGGTTCGGTCCTGATCGTCCTCGGGATGTGGCTCCTCTCGCACCTCGGCCTCAGCACCTCGCACGTGACCATGAGCCTCGAGATGGTCGTGCTCGGGGCCGGGATGGGCATGAGCATGCAGATCCTGGTCCTGGCCACCCAGAACGCCGCTGCCGCCGACGCCAGATCGGGACGGGGACCGCGGCGGTGACCTTCTTCCGCTCGCTCGGGGGCGCGTTCGGCACCTCGCTCTTCGGCGCGGTGTTCATCGGCGGGCTCGGCCACTGGATCCCGATCCTGGTCCCGGGTGCGGTCGCCAAGAACATCCACCTGCGCGGGAGCTTCTCGATGAGCCCGGCGCAGCTGCACGCCTTCCCGCCGGCCGTGGGGCACGGCATCCTCGAGTCCTTCGTCCGCTCGCTGCACTCGGTCTTCCTCCTCGGGGTGCCCCTCGCCGTGGTCTTTTTCGGCCTCACCCTCCTGCTCAAGGAGACCCGGCTGCGCACCGACTCAGCGCTCGAGCGCCCGAGCGGGGTCGCAGCCACGCCGGGCGCCGCGGTCACCACCACCTCGACCCCGAGTACGACGCCGGCCTGATCGGGCGGGGCCTGCCCGTCCGCTGAGCCGCGCGGTCCGGGCTCGGCTAGACCGTGGGCATGGACCTCCGAATCTTCACCGAGCCCCAGTTCGGTGCCACCTACGACGACCTCCTGACCGTCGCCCAGGCGGCCGAGCGCCACGGCTTCGACGCCTTCTTCCGTAGCGACCACTACCTGGCGTTCGGCGGTTCGGGTCTCCCGGGCCCGACTGACGCCTGGATCACCCTGGCCGGCATCGCCCGCGAGACCGACCGGATCCGGCTCGGCACCCTGGTCACCGCGGCCACCTTCCGGCTGCCCGGCCCGCTGGCCATCTCGGTGGCCCAGGTCGACGCCATGAGCGGGGGACGCGCCGAGCTCGGGATCGGAGCCGGCTGGTACGACGACGAGCACACCGCCTACGGGATCCCCTTCCCCGCCCTCGGTGAGCGGTTCGAGCGTCTCGAGGAGCAGCTCGCCATCGTGAGCGGACTCTGGGCGACGGAGGAGGGTGGACGGTTCACCTTCGAGGGGGTCCACTACCGTCTGGTGGATTCCCCGGCGCTGCCCAAACCGGTCCAGCGACCGGGGCCGCCGATCATCGTGGGCGGTGGCGGCCCGTCCCGGACCCCGCGACTGGCCGCCAGCTTCGCCGCCGAGTTCAACATCCCGTTCTCCTCGCTCGAGGTGACCGCTGCCCAGTTCGGCCGGGTCCGCGAGGCGTGCAAGGACGGTGGGCCGCGACCCCGACTCGCTCGTCTACTCGGCCGCCCAGACCGTCTGCTGCGGCGCCGACGAGGACGAGATCGCCCGCCGGGCCGGTGCGATCGGCCGACAGGTCGACGAGCTGCGGACCAATGCGCTCTGCGGCACCCCCGACGAGCTGGTGACCAGGCTCGGCGAGTTCGCGGACCTGGGTGCCTCGCGGATGTACCTGCAGACCCTCGACCTCGCGGATCTCGACCATCTGGCCCTCATCGGCGAGGAGGTGCTCCCCCGGGTCGCCGGGAAGTGAGTAACGGGCCGGTCCACCCGCTCACGCCGTGGCGGTCACCAGCTGTTCGATGCGCTCGAGCGTCTTGTCCATGTTGCGCCGGGTCTTCTCGGCCAGGCTGCCAAGGCGGAGGAGCGCGCGCTGGTGATCCTGGCTGATGTCCCAGGTCTCGCGCACCAGTGTGCCGCCCTTGGCCGGCTCGAGCTCGTATCGCCAGATGCGTCCGGCGACGTATCTCCCGACGGCGCCGCCGGGCCGGGTCTGCCAGGCGATACGCCGGTTCTCCTCGAACTCGACGACCGTGTTGACCATCGAGTACTTGATGCCGACCTGCATCGACATCCCGAAGGTCGATCCCGCCCCGATGCGGGTGGGCGCCCCGGGCTTGACCTGCTTGACCGAACCGGACCCGTCGAACTCGGGGTGGCGCGAGGCGTCTACGAGCAGGTCGAAGATGGCCTCGGGCGGAGCGGCGATGACCCGCTCGGCCGAGACGACGTTGCCTACCATGCTCTCCCCCTTCGTCCTCGGAGCTGCCCGCGGCAAGAGTAGATGACCCCCGACCGCCCGTGACGGCCTCTCGGGAGTGGGGTGCGGGCCGGTCTGGCATCATCGTCTCCGTGCCCGCACCGAGCCTGGAGGACGCGGTCGACGCCCTGCGGGTGGTCGATCCGGTGTTGGCCGGTCTGGTCGACCATCACGGAATCCCCCCGCCGCGCCGCCGGGTCGCCACCAGCGAACGCTTCGCGCACCTCGCCGAGATCATCATCTATCAACAGCTGGCCGGACGGGCCGCCGCCGCCATCCACGGGCGCTTCGTCGACGCACTGGACGGTGAGGTGACCGCGGAGCGGGTCGTCTCGGCGACGCCGGAGGAACTCGCTGTCCTGCGGCCTGAGCCGCTCGAAGGCCGCCTCGATCCGCGACCTCGCCGACAGGGTCCTCTCGGGTGAGGTCGCGCTCTCCCGGATCGGGCGTCTCCCGGACACCGAGGTGGTCCAGCGGTTGACCGTGGTTCGCGGCATCGGCCCCTGGACGGCCCAGATGTTCCTCATCGGGGCCCTGCGCCGGCTCGACGTGTGGCCGGTCACCGACTTCGGGGTGCGGGCGGGGTACGCGCGGGCATGGGGACTGCCGGAGATCCCCTCGCCGAAGGAGCTCGAGGTGCTCGGGGAGTCGTTCCGTCCCTACCGGAGCCTGGTGGCCTGGTACTGCTGGCGGGCGGTCGAGGAGCGGTGATGCCGGGCGACACCGCCGTCTCCCCGGGCCGTCGACGGTCGCCGGAAGGGAATCAGTCGACCCGGCGCCATCCCCGCTCGAAGGGCAGGCGCCAGGCGTTGGGGGCGACGAGGTCGTGGATGGCGTGCGGGCCCCACGAGCCGGGCGGGTAGGGCTGGACCTCGGGCGGGTGCTCGAGCAGCGGGGCGGACAGCTCCCACAGCCGTTCGATGTCCTCGGCTGCGGTGAACAGGGTGTGGTCGCCGCTCATGGCGTCGTGGATGAGCCGCTCGTAGGCCTCGAGCACGTCGGTCGTCCTGCCCGGTCTCGTGCAGGGCGAACTGGAGGCTGAGCTTGTCGAGCTGCATGCCCGGGCCCGGGCGCTTTCCGTAGAAGGAGAGCGAGAGCTTGCGACGAGTCGGCCAGGTCGAAGGTGAGGTGGTCCGGGCCGTGGGCCCCGATGCCCGAGTCCGGCGCGGGAACATGCTCTTCGGCGGCTCGCGGAAGGCGATGGAGATGATCCGGGCCCCCTGGGCCATGTTCTTGCCGGTGCGGAGATAGAAGGGCACCCCGGCCCACCGCCAGTTGTCGATCTCGCACTTGAGGGCGATGAAGGTCTCGGTCTGGGAGTCGGGGGCGACCCCGGGGATGCGCCCGGTACCCCTCGTACTGGCCCGCGGACCACCTGGGCCACGTCGATCGGGCTGCATCGAGCGGAAGACCTTGTTCTTCTCCTCGCTGATCGCCCGCGGCTCGAGCGAGGTCGGCGGCTCCATGGCCATGAAGGCCAGGACCTGGAAGAGGTGGGTGACCACCATGTCGCGGAAGGCCCCGGTGCTCTCGTAGAAGGCGGCCCGCGTGTCGACCGCCAGGGTCTCGGGCACGTCGATCTGCACGTGGTCGATGTGGTCGCGGTTCCAGATGGGCTCGAAGAGGCCGTTGGCGAAGCGGAAGGCCAGGATGTTCTGGGCCGCCTCCTTGCCCAGGAAGTGGTCGATCCGGAAGACCTGCTCGGGCGAGAAGACGCTGTGGACGGCCTCGTTGAGCACCTTGGCCGTGGCCAGGTCGGTCCCGAACGGCTTCTCCATGATGATCCGCGACCGGTCGACCAGGTCGGCCTCGGCCGAGGGTCCGGTACGACCGCGGCGGCGGCGGCGGGGGGATGCTCAGGTAGTGGAGACGACGGCTCGGACCGCCGAGCCCGGCCTCGGCACGCGACCGCGTCGGCCAGCGCGCCAGGACCGTGGGCCTGGGGGACGTAGTGGAGCCGCTGCCGGAATGTCGGCCAGTGGGCGTCGACGATCTCGTGCCGGGCGAACCGCGGAGCACGCGGCGAGGGCGAAGTCGTGGAACCCGGCGTCGTCGAGCGGTCCTCGAGCGAGGTGCCGACGACGTGGCACTCGGGAAGCAGCCCGGCGTGCGAGAGGCGGAGCAGACCGGGGAGCAGCTTGCGGCGGGCGAGGTCGCCGGTCGCCCCGAAGAGCACGATCACGTGCGGGTGGGGCGTCACCACCACCTGGGGCTCCCCTGCAGGTTCTGAGCCACCCATGGACACCGTCCTCACTCGACCGGTCCGAACGGTAACCGGACCGTGTTTCGCCCGGGTGTCGGGCGGGCGAGCGGTGTGTGAACACCCGCCCGGTGGGCGGTCGCGCCGACCCGGTCCGCCGGGCGACCGGTCAGGCCCGGGACGCCGGGAGCTCGCCGGCGATGAGCCCGGAGACCTCCTCGATGGTCGAGGAGTCCATCACCACCTGGGAGCGGATCCGGGAGCCGAGCAGCTTGGGCCACCCGACCCAGACTTCGCCGACCTCCATGGCCGAGGCGACACCCCACTCGGCGCGGGTGAGACAGAGCATGGGCTGGATAGGCACATTTGCGCCCCAGGCGGTCGACCGGAGGACCTCGCCGACGACCCCGCGCCCGGCGATGACCCGTTCGAGCGAGCGGGTGCAATTGCGCCGGCCCACATAGAGCTCGTAAGGACCGAGGTCGCTCATCGGTCCGAGGCGCTTGGTGTGCACGAAACCCTTGTAGTCCTTGGTGTCGATGACGAAGACGCCGGCGGGGGAGATCGCGATGCACGAGATGGTGTCCCCCGTGCCCGGGATGCGCCGGTCGTCGAGCAGGACGATCCCCTCCTCTTCGTCGAGGCGGAGGCGGACCCGTGTCCGCCGGTCGCCCCCCGAGCGCCGGACCCACGGCCGCGGCGACCGCCGGGCGGCAGTGGCCTCGGACCGGCCCCCGCCACCGCCGGGCACGCCACCCCCGGACCGCTCTCCGATTCTCGACATCCGCAGAAGCGTAGAAGATGCGCGGGGTGGATCCGGGGGATCTCCCGTCACCGCCGGGTGGGGGTCGGTCGGCCCCGGCCGTAGCCGTTGCCCGCCCCACCGCCGTGTCGTGAATTCCGCCAGAACAGGACGGCGATCTGGTGCAGGCTGGTGGCGTGCTCGACGACCCCGACCGCTGCTATCTGGCCGTGCAGTCCCGCGACCCGCGCTTCGACGGGTGGTTCTTCACCGCGGTCACCTCGACCGGGATCTACTGCCGGCCGAGCTGCCCGGCCCGCACCCCGCACCGTGACAACGTGCGCTTCTTCGCGACGGCCGCCGCCGCCCAGCGGGCCGGCTTCCGGGCCTGCAAGCGGTGCCGGCCCGACGCCACACCGGGATCGCCCGAGTGGGACGTCGCGGGCCGACGTCGTGGGCCGGGCCATGCGGCTCATCGCCGACGGCATGATCGACCGGGCCGGGGTGCCCGGGCTGGCCGCCGAGCTCGGCTACAGCGTCCGCCAGCTCGAGCGCCTGCTGCTGGCCGAGGTCGGGTGCCGGACCGATGGCCCTGGCCCGGGCCCAGCGGGCCCAGACGGCCCGGGTGCTGATCGAGACCACCGCGCTGCCCATGGCCGAGGTGGCCTTCGCCGCCGGCTTCTCCAGCATCCGCCAGTTCAACGACACGGTCCGGGCGGTCTTCGGCCTCCCGCCGACCGAGCTGCGGGCACGCCGGCACGGTGAACGGACCGGCCGGGCCGCGACGCGCCGGTGCGCTCGTCGTGCGCCTGCCGTTCCGCCGGCCGCTGCTCCCCGACAACCTCTTCGGGCACCTGGCCGCCACCGCCGTCCCCGGGGTCGAGGAGGTGGTCGGGGCCACCTACCGGCGCACGCTGCGCCTCGCCCACGGCCCGGGGATCGTGGCGCTGACCCCGACGCCCGACCACATCGCCTGCCGGGTCGACCTCGCCGACGTGCGCCGACCTCGCCACCGCCATCGCCCGGTGCCGGCGGCTGCTCGACCTCGACGCCGACCCCGAGGCGGTCGACCGGTGCTCGGGGGGCGACCCGGTCCTCGCGCCGCTGGTGGCCAAGGCGCCCGGGCCGGCGGGTGCCGCGCACCGTCGACGGGGCCGAGCTCGCGGTGCGGGCCGTGCTCGGCCAGCAGGTCTCGACCGCGGCGGCCCGCACGACGGCGGGGCCCTGGTGCGGCGCCACGGCGAGCCGGTCGCCGACCCGACCGGCGGGCTCACCCACCTGTTCCCGACCCCGGCCGCCCTGCTCGACGCCGATCCGGCGCTGGCCGGGGGTCGGAGCCGGACCCTCGCCGCGCTGGTCGACGCGCTCGACCGCGGCGGCTCGACCTCGGCCCGGGATGCGACCGGGACGAGGCGCGCGGCGCCTGGCCGGGCTGCCCGGCATCGGCGCCTGGACGGTGGAGATGGTGGCCATGCGGGCCCTCGGCGACCCGGACGCCTTCCCCGCGGGCGACCTCGGCGTGCGGCGGGGGGCGCGTTCGGTCGGGATCGGCTCGACACCGGCGCGACCTGGCCGCCCGGGCCGAGCGCTGGCGCCCCTGGCGCGCCTACGCCGTCCAGTACCTCTGGGCCACCACCGACCACCCGATCAACCCCTGGCCGCCGGGCGGACCCGCCGACCGTCCCCGCCGGGCCCCATCGGGGGGACCCCTGTACGGCAGCGACCCCCGAACTCCGGGAACCAGCGGAAGGAGCACGACCATCATGAGGACCATCACACCCGACACCACCGGACCCTGACCACCACCGTCGACAGCCCGATCGGGCCGCTGACCCTCGATGGCGCGGGGCGACTGCCTGGTCGGGCTCCACCTGGAGGAGCACGGCCCACGCCACCGCCCCGCCGCCCGGGAGCGCCGGGACGACGCGCGCCTTCGCCGACGTGCCGGAGCCAGCTCGACGAGTACTTCGCCGGCGAGCGCACCGCCTTCGACGTGCCGCTGGTGCTCGAGGGCACCGAATTCCAGCGGCGGGTGTGGGCGCAGCTGTGCGCCATCCCCTACGGCGAGACCATCAGCTACGGCGAGCTGGCCCGCCGGGTCGGGAACCCGAAGGCCTCCCGGGCGGTCGGGCTGGCCAACGGCCGCAACCCGGTGGCGGTCATCGTGCCCTGCCACCGGGTGATCGCCGCCGACGGCACCCTCGGCGGCTACGGCGGCGGCCTCGACCGCAAGGTCGCGCCTGCTCGACCTGGAGGCCGGCGACCGGCCATGAGTCTGCACAGGTGCGCGAGACCCCGACCGATGGCCGCTGCCGACCTGGTGCCGGCCCCGAGGGATCCGCGCCGGCCGACGCCGGGCACGGTGGGGGTCGTCGTCGTCGACCACGGCTCGCGGCGCCCGGAGGTCAACGAGTGCCCTCGAGGCGTTCGTGCGGCGTCGTCGCGAGCCGGCACCATACCCGGTGGTCGAGCCGGCCCACATGGAGCTGGCCGAGCCGTCGATCGCCACCGCCTTCGACCGCTGCGTGGCCGGCGGTGCCACGACCGTGGCCGTCGCCCCCTACTTCCTCGGGCCGGGCAGCCACTGGGACCGGGACATCCCCGCACTGGCCGCGGCCGCCGCCGCCGGGCACCCCGGCGTCCGGTGGCTGGTCGCCGCACCGCTCGGTCCCGACCCGCGGCTGCTCGGACCTGGTCGCCGAACGGGTCGCCCGATGCCTGGCCCACGTCGCCGGTCGGGCCGGGGAGTGCGCCACCTGTGCCGGCACCGGCGGTGCGCCCTGCCCGGGGTCCCCGGAGCGGCCGGCGGTCGGGTGGCTGACGCGGTCAGCTGCTGCAGCGGTCGCCGAGCCAGGGTTGCTGGCCGTCGAGGGCGAAGAGGGCCACGGCCACCGTGTCCTGTTCGGGCTTGGTGGCCTGGTTCGGCGGCACACCGACCAGGAGGGCGAGCCCGGCGGCCGAGGCGGCCGCAGTGTCCAGGTGGGCTGGCTGAACTGGAACGCCCCCATGTAGAGGCCGTTGGGCGACACGATGCCGTAGTCTCCCCCCGACTCGGCCTGGACGACGCAGGTGAGGAACGGGTTGAGCGACGGGGTCGGCGAGGCTCGGGTAGGGGTCGCCGTTGGTCGGTGCCCGACGGCGACCGGTGCGGACGTCGGCGGTCGATGCCGGCTGCGGGGGTCGCGCGGGATGGTGGCCGGCGTGTTGGACGGGACCGTCGGCTGGACGCAGCCGGACCGGCGCGCGGCCCGCCGCCACGGCCACCGCTGCGGCGGCGCCGCGGGCCTGGGCCGTCTGCTGGGCGGCGACCGCGCTGGCCAGCTGGCCGGTCAGCCGGGACTGCTCGCGCCTGGAGGCGCCGGCCGCGGCGGCGCGCCTGGCCGAGGTCGGCGGCCTGGCGGGCCTGGTCGGCCCGGTCCTGGCTCTGGCGGGCCTGCGAGCGCGGCCTGGTGGGCCTGGAGGGTGTGCTGGGCGGTGTGCAGCTGGTCCATGTCGGTGGTGATGTCGCCGACCGCCAGGCTGGCGTACTCGCTGGCCGCCTGGGCCCGTGCCGACCCGCCCGCTGAACAGCGCGGTGTCGGTGCTCGAGGAGTTCGCCCCGGCGTCGATGTAGGAGAGGATCGCCTGGTGCTGGACGATGCGCAGCTGGCTGGTCGATGGCCTGCTGGTCGGAGGCCAGCTCGCCGGTGATCTGGGCGATGGCCGTGGCGTCGGCCGCCACCCGGGCCGAGGCCACCGAAGTCTGCTGGCGGGCGGCGTCGACCTGGAGCTGCTCGAGGACCAGCCGCTGGGAGACGGTGGCGGCCTGCGAGCGGAGAGCCGAGACCTGGTCGGCCCCCGCGGGACGCGTGCCGACAGCACCGACCGTGCAGGTCAGGGCAACCAGCATCGCGAGGAGCACGGTACCGGCCACCGACCGACCGTGTCCCGCTGTGTCGAGCTCCGCCATCGGCGTGCACCGGGCAGGAAACACAAGATGACAACCCTACCCCACGTGACCCTGATCACAAGCCCCGACCCGGCCGGCACGCCGGATCCCCACGGAACACGGGCAGAGCGGGCGCAGGCCCCGCCGTTCGGGCAGCATGGGAGGCATGAACCGGACCAGAGGTGACGGGAGCCTCGGGCTGACCCCTGCCTCGGTACGCGACTACCGGGAGCTGGCCCGCCGCCGGCTGCCGCGACAGCTCTTCGACTATGTCGATGGTGGCGCCTACGAGGAGGCCACCCTCGCGGCCAATTGCCGCGACCTCGAGGAGGTCCTGCTGCGCCAGCGGGTGCTGCGCGATGTCTCGACGCGTCTCTCAGCACCACCGCTTTGGGCGATGACCTCTCGCTCCCGGTGGTGCTTGCCCCGGTGGGCCTTGCCGGCATGCTGGCCGGTCGGGCCGAGGTCCAGGCGGCGCGGGCCGCCGCCGCCTTCGGGGTGCCCTTCTGCGAGTCGACCGTCTCAATCTGCGGGATCGAGGAGGTGTCCGCGGCGAGTCCCCGTCCTCCGTGGTTCCAGCTCTACGTCATGCGCGACCGCGGCTACGCCGAGGACCTGATGGCCCGCGCCGCCGAGTGCGGGTGCAGCGTCCTCGTGCTCACGGTCGACCTTCCCGTGGTCGGCACCCGCTACCGCGACGTGCGCAACGGGATGTCCGGTCCGCTCCCACGGGCGAAGCAGCTCCGGCGTGGGCTCGATCTCGGCCTCCATCCGGCCTGGGTGCGCGACGTGGCGTTCGGCGGCAGGCCGCTGACCTTCGGCAACCTCGAGAAGGCCGTCCCCGGCGGCGCCACCCCGATGGACTTCAAGCAATGGGTCGACGGTCAGTTCGACCCGTCGGTGACCTGGGACGACCTGGCCTGGGTGCGCGAGCACTGGCTCGGCAAGCTCGTGCTCAAGGGAATCCTCGACGCCGAGGACGCTCGCGAGGCGGTGGCACAGGGTGCGGACGCGGTGGTCGTTTCCAACCACGGTGGGAGACAGCTCGACGGGGTGCCCTCAACGATCCGGGCGCTGCCGGCGGTGGCCGACGTGGTGGGCGACGGGGCCGAGGTGCTGGTCGACGGCGGGATCCGCAGCGGGCTCGACGTTGCCAGGGCCCTCTCCCTCGGGGCACGGGCCTGCCTGGTGGGGCGGGCCTGGGCCTGGGCCGTGGCAGCACGCGGTGGGGAGGGGGTCACCCACATGCTCGAGATCCTGCGGGGTGAGCTCGAGGTGGCCATGGGGCTCACCGGTGTGACCGACGTGCGACACTTCGACCGCGAGGCGCTGGTCGAGGGCGGCGTGCGCGAGCGGGTCGACCCGAGCGCCTGAGGTCCGGTTCGGTGGCTACCGGTCGGCGGCCACCGGAGCGGCGGGCCGCGCCACGACCCAGCGGAGGGCCGAGCCGAGCGCCCGTGCCGCCGGTCGCACGGCCAGCAGGTCGACCGCGGGGATGATCGGCAGGTGGAGCTCCCTGCGGGCCCAGGTGGGCAGCACCCCTTGGGCTGCGGCTACCAGGACCCCGTGGGTGGTGACCTCGTGCGGCCACCTCCCCACCCCGCGGACGATGAAGTTGCGGGCGGCCCGTGCCTCGGCGGTGAGACGGAGCTCGGGGCGCACCGCCTCGAAGTAGGCGTCCAGACCGGCGACGGTCCGGGGCACGATCACTGCCCCGAGGTCGAGGGCCACCCGGGCCATCTCGTCGACGTAGGCGTTCTCCTCGTCCGGGGTGAGGACGTACGGTGCATACGCGTGGCCGGCAGCCACGAAGCTGTACACCTCGGTGGTGTGCACCCAGGTGAGCAGATCGGGGTCGGCGGCCGAGTACCGACGCCCGTCCGGTGCGGTGCCGACCACCCGGGCGTGCACGCCGTGCACCCGGTCGAGGGCGGCCTGCGCCTCGGACCGCGAGCCGAAGGACGTGGTCCCGATGAAGTCCGCCGTCCGCTCGAGCCGGCCGAGTGGGTCGGAGCGGTAGTTCGAGTGCCCGGCCACAGCGGCCATCGCCAGGGGATGGAGCATCTGCAGCAGGAGGGTGGAGAGCCCGCCGATGAGCATGGCCGGCAGGTCGCCGTGGACCCGCCGGGTGACCGAGTCGGGAGGGAAGTAGGCCTCGCTCGGGTCGGTGCAGGGGGGTGGTGGGACCCGGCGCATCCCCATCGAGCGGCGGAGCTGGGACCGCACCTGGCTCCGGACGAGCTCGACCCCCTCGAGGGTGGCGGTCCGCCCGAGGTCGCGGCACCTCGCCGACCTGTGCGAGAGCGTCCACGGGCGGAGACCCTATCGGCGCGGACCGCCTGGTCGGTCGCGCCCGCGTCGGCCTCGGTGCGCGGGTCAGTCCATCGCGGCGAGGACCGCCCCGATCCGCCCCGACAACTCGGCCACGTCCGTGGTCCGCCCCGAGTCGGCGCTGTCCCCCGAGCCGAGGAAGAGGTGACGCGCCAAGGGTTCCTCACCGGCCCCGACCAGGAGGACGGTCTCGGCCAGGAGACCGATCCGGTCGAGGATCGAGCGGAACTGCCACATGCCGAACGTGGCGTCGGCCACGCTGCGACGGGCGCCGTCGAGGGCCTCGTCGAGTCCCTTGGCGACCCAGGCTGCCAGTTCGTGGTCCTGGGCGCCGTCGAGGTGGTGGTGGAGGCGGTCGGCGACCACCTCGAGGATGGGGAGGCGACGGAGGTCGTTGAGGACCTGGGCGACCAGCACGTTGTGGCTGCCCTCCCACGACTCGTAGACCATGGCGTCGCGGTAGAGGCGGGGCAGGACGCTGAAGTCCTCGATGGCCCCGTTGCCACCGAGGACCTCGATGCCGCCGTGCACGACCTCGGTGGCCTGGTACGACACCAGGTACTTGGCCAGGTTGACCAGGAACCGGTGGAGGAGGACCTCGTCGTCCGAGGCGTCGCCGGCGTCGATGCGGTCCTCCAGCCCGGTGAGGGCGAGGACCAGGTGGAGGGCGCCGACCGAGACCGCCGCCATGTCGGCGAGGGTGCGCTGGACGGCCGGGAAGTCGCCGATCGGCCGGCCGAAGGCCTGGCGGTGGAGGGCGTAGGCGGAGGCCTCCAGGTAGGCGCGGCGCATCATGCCGGCGTCGCCCACCGCGGTCATCCACCGGCTGGTGTTGAGGACGATGCCGACCGCGGTGCGGAAGCCGTGCTCGACGGGGCCGATCGGCCAGGCCAGCGCGCCGTCGAAGTCGATCTCCCCCGAGGCGAGCCCGCGGGTGCCCAGCTTGTCCTTCAGCCGGCGGAGCGCGAAGCCGTTGGGCCGGCCGTCGAGCAGCCGTGGGACGACGAAGCTGCCGAGCCCGCGGGTGCCGCTCCGGCCCCCCGTCACCCGGGCGGTCGAGGAAGAACTGGCCGGCGTCGGCCACCGAGCAGAACCACTTCTCCCCGCTGATGCGGTAGGTCCCGCCGTCCGCCTCGGGGACCGCCACGCAGGTGTTGGCCCCGACGTCGGATCCGCCCTGGACCTCGGTGAGGAACTGCGAGCCCCGGGTGGCCCTGGCGTAGTCGGGATCGACGAGTGCGGGGAGGAACCGGTCGCGCACCGCGGGGTCGGCGGCACGGCGGAGCGCGCGGGCCAGGCCGATGGTGCAGGTCGCCGGGCAGGCGTGCCCGGCCTCGCCCTCGAGCGAGAGGAGGTAGAGGAGCGTGGCCTGCTCGTAGGCCGTGCCCGGCGTCGCCGACAGCGCCACCAGGCCGCTGGCCCAGACGGCGGTGCCGGCGGCGTCGTAGGCGGGGTCGAAGGCGACCGCCTCGGTCCGGCTGCCGATCGCCGTCGTAGCGGGCGAGCTCGGGGAGGTGGGTGCGCTGCTCGTAGCGCGCGGCCGCCGGACCGACCACCCCGGTCACCCGACGGGCGAAGGCCGAGGCGCTGCGCTCGAGGGCAGCGAGCCGATCGGGCGGCAGGGCGCGCCGAAGGAGCTCCCGGAGGTGGCGGTCGGTCGCGAAGGGGTCCGACGGGTAGGAGTCCCGCCAGGCGGCCAACGCCGACGCGCCGATTCGGTGCCCATGCGGCAAGTCTCGCGCCGGCGAGCGGTCGCTGCGCCCCGCATCGTCCATGAGTCGGGGAGCCGTCCCGTCATCGAGTGACAACTGGCGACGGTGATGCTCATTCCGAGGAGAGATCTCCTCTCGAGTCCGAAGTGCTCGGCCGAGTGGGCGGTATATCGTCTTGGACCGCTTTCGATGGCGGCCGAGCAGGAAGCGAACCTATGGACCTCCACAACGGGCCGCGCCTCGGTCCCGTCTCCGTCCCCTGGATCCGCTCCAAGGACTTCGAACGGAACTTGCCGCTCGCACGCTGACGGAGCAGGACCGCGCCGTAGCCACTGCGATGCATGAGGACGGGTTCGCCGTGTTGCATGGCGTCGCAGCCGCGTCGCTGTGTGATCGCATTCGGGAAGACACGGCGCCGCTGTTTGCCGAGGAGTACGCCGAGCAGGAGGGACGAGTTTCGGATGCCTGGCGGCGAGGTGCCCAGTCGGTTCGGGAATTGGCGTTGCTCCCCGAAGTTCAGCGATGCATCGGCGCGCTGTACGGACGTCGCCCCGTTCCCTTTCAGACCCTGAACTTCCGGCGGGGATCGGAACAAGGGTTTCACTCGGATGCGATCCACTTCACTTCGGTCCCTGAAGGGTTCATGTGTGGGGTGTGGGTGGCGCTTGAACCTGTCGACGAGTCGAACGGACCGCTTGCTTATTACCCGGGGTCACACCGTGTTCCGCAGTTCGTGCCGTTCACACCCGGGTCCGGTCCCGAGCGCTATGCCGATTTCGAACGCACGCAGCGTGAACTCATGCACGGACTCGGTGTTGTCCCGACGACGTTGAATGCCGGCAAGGGGGACGCCGTCATCTGGGCTTCACGTCTCCTTCATGGTGGCCATCCGATCGGAGACTCGCAACGTACGCGTTGGTCGCAGGTCACGCACTACTTCTTCGAAAACTGTATCTACTATCAGCCGATTTATTCGGACCATCTCACAGGCGAGCTCAAGTTGATCGACGTGACCGACATCAATGACCTCAGCCCGGTCGAGCACCGGTATGACAGCCTGCAGACCGCTCTCGTGGCGGTCCGCGATGGCAGGTACCGGATCGGTCTGGTCGACGACCAGGGCACGGAGGTCGCCGGTGACGCCGCCAGAACTCGAGCTCTGGAGTCCACCATCGCCAACGTCACGCGCGAGCGGGATCAACTCAAGGCGTCTCGCAGTTTCCGCTTGGGCAACGCGCTCGCGAGCCCGGTGGTGAGGACCAGGATGGTGCTCTCGCGGCTGTTCGCCAATCAGAAGCACGAACATGGTCATGAGCGCGAGAACGCCAAGGGAGGCGTCGGGTAACCGCGCGCTCTTCTTCACTGCCGCAGCGGGTGACCGCTCGCTCGGCGCCGTAGCGGAGCTCCTCGAGCCGGATGATCTCGCCCTGTGCCCAGACCGCCCCGGCGACGTCGGCGAGCGGTGTCCCCCGCCAGTGGCCGAGGGCGCCCTCGATCCGGTCGATCGCCCCGGCGTCGGTGCGCACCTCGACCGGGCCGAGGACTCCGAAGTAGGTCGTCACCGGACGGGCCTCCGGCCCTCCTAGAGGTGGTGGAGTGCGATCGATCTTTCGCCTCCGAGGGTAGTTGGCACCCCCCGGAGCGGGCAACAGGGCGGCTCGCGGTCCGCCCGCTCGCATAGCCTGCGGTCCCGTCCACGAACCTGGGGGAGCTGCCCATGGCCACCTGCACGATCGACGGCGTCACCGTCGCCTACGAGCTCATCGGGGAGGGTCGGCCCTTCGTCGTGACCCCGGGCGGCCGGTTCGGCAAGGATGTCGCGGGGGTCCGCGAGCTCGCGCTCGGTCTCGCCGGCCACGGGAACCAGGTGCTGATCTGGGACCGGCCCAACACCGGGGCGTCCGACGTCTGCTTCCGCGGCCGGTCGGAGTCGGAGATGCAGGCCGACGTGCTCGCCGGCCTCCTCCGCGAGCTCGGCCTCGCCCCGGCGGTCGTCTTCGGCGGATCCGGCGGGGCCCGGGTGTCGCTGCTCGCCGCCGCCCGCCATCCCGACGTGGCCTCGCGGCTGGCCATGGTCGTGGATCAGCGGGCGGGGTCTACGGCCTGATGCTCCTGGCGGTGCACTATTGCGGGGAGTCGATCCGGGCGGCGTGGGGCGGAGGCATGGAATCCGTCGCCGAACTTCCCGAGTGGAGCGAGGTCATCGAGCGCAACCCGGGAAACCGGCAGCGCTTCCTCGACCTCGATCCACGGAGGTTCATCGCCACCCTCGAGCAGTGGATGCTCGGCCTACTGCCCCGAACCGGGGATGACCGTCCCGGGGCTCCCGACGCCCTTGGTGCGCCGAGCTCGGAGTCCCCACCCTCGTCTTCCGGAGCGGCACCACCGACGCCCACCACACCCGGGAGACCTCCGAACGGGTGGCCGCACTCATCCCCGGGGCCAGGCTGGTCGAGCCGCCCTGGGGCGACGACGAGTGGAACGAACGGGGCGAGGCGGCGAGGAACGGGAGCGGCCACCTCTTCGAGCATGGCCCCTGCTCGTGCCGCAGCTCCTCGAGTTCGCCGGCGACGGATAGTCCCCCGGTCGGACCCGGAACCGGGCGTCGGTTGGCTCGGCGGGAACCCGTCAGGCGGGGACCCTCCAGTCGTCGCGGTCGGGGAGCCGGTGGCCGAACAGCGCGGCGGCGTTCCCTCCGGCCACCATGCGCAGTGCGGCGTCGGGAAGGGTCCCGAAGACGCTCACCATGGTCGCCTGGGTGTCCGGCCAGGTGGAGTCGGCGTGGGGGTAGTCGCTCTCGACCATCACGTGCTCGAGGCCGATCCGGCCGAGCACCGGGACCGCTGACGGGTCGTCGATCGTGCAGAACCAGAAGTTGCGGCCGAGCACCTCACTCGGGCGCAGGTCCGACGGTCCAGGTCGCGCTCTCGGTTCCCGAAGCCGAGTGGTCGAGCACATAGTCCACCCGGTCCATGAGCATCGGCACCCATCCGATCCCCCCCTCGGACAGGGCCACCCGGAGGTCGCGGGAAGCGCACCGCCACGCCCGACCAGAGCCACTCGGCCGCGGCCAGCAGCGCGTTGACCGGGAAGACGGTGGGGAGCAGCTCGAAGGGCGGGTCGGGGGAGGGGATCGGCGCCCAGGAGGAGGCGCCGGTGTGCAGGCAGATCACCGTGCCGGTCTCCTCGCAGGCGGCGAAGAGCGGGTCCCAGTGGGTCGGTGAAGATGGAGGGATAGCCGAGCTGCGCGGGGAACTCGGGGAAGCTGACCGCCTTGAACCCGAGGGCCGCGTTGGCCCGCACCTCGGCGGCCGCGACCGCCACGTCGGTCGAGCCAGGGGATCTGGAGCGGGATGATCCGGTCGGGGTGGGTCCCGGCCCAGACCTCGAGGTGCCAGCAGTTCCAGGCCCGGGTGCAGGCGAGTCCGAGCTCCTGGTCCTCGGCCCGCGAGAAGACCGACCCGCAGAACCCCGCGACCAGGGACGGGAAGCAGAGGGAAGCCCAGATCCCGCCGATGTCCATGTCGCGCCACCCGGGCGTCGATGTCGTAGCACCCCGGTCGCATCTCGTCGAAGCGGGCCGGCTCCATGCTCCACTCCTCCCGCGGCCGGCCGACCACCGCGTTGAGGCCGACGTTCGGGTACTCGCGGCCTTCGAATAGCCAGTACTGGTCGCCGTTCGCCCGCTCCTCGATCCGCGGGGGCCGAGGCGGCCAGCCGGCCGGCATGCGCCCGTCGAAGAGGTCGGGAGGCTCGATGAGGTGGTCGTCAACCGAGATCACCGGGGCCGTGACCGGTCGTGGCGAGGGGTCCGGCAGCAATGTGCTCTGCATGGCAGAGGAGAGTACCGTTGGACGCGGGTCGGGGGCGGGAGAAGTGGCCGCAGAGACGGGCCCAGACACGGGGAGTCGGGATGCCCACGACAGAGGCAGCAGCGGCGGTCTGGACGATCCCGCTGGTCATCGCCGGCGAGGCGGTCGCCGGTGAGGAGGGGACCTACCCGGTCTTGGACCCCGCCCGGCCCGACGAGGTGGTCCTGCTCGCCCCGAGCGCGTCGGCCGACCAGCTCGACGAGGCGGTGTCGGCAGCCCGGGGCGCCCAGCCCGGGTGGGGCGCCCTCGGTCTCGACGGCAGGGCCGCAGCCGTCACCGCCGCCTGTGACCGGGCGCTGCCGCCCTCGACCTCGACGAGACGGCCGCACTGCTGACCCGGGAACACGGCAAGATCCTGGTCGAGTCCCTCTTCGACCTCTCGGCGTCGGTGGCGATGGCCGGGGCGCTGGCCCCGCTGGTGGCCGAGGCACTCGAGCCCGCGACAGGCAGGCACGTCGGTGGTCGAGCGGGTGCCCCACGGTGTGGTGGCCGCGGTGCTGCCCTTCAACTGGCCCGCGGCGGTCATGGGCAACAAGGTCGCTGCCGGCGCTGCTCGCCGGCAACACGGTCGTGGTCAAGACCCCGCCGTCCTGCCCGGGGGCGGTGCTCCTGGCGGCAGCGGCCCTGGCCGGCGAGCTCCCGCCCGGCGTGCTCAACGCGGTCAACGGCCCTCCCCGGCCCTCGGGGCAGCGTTGGTCGCCCACGGTGGCGTGGACATGGTGTCGTTCACCGGCGGGGTGGTCGCCGGCCGTGCGGTGCTCAGCCGCGTGCGGCCCGCTGCTGCGGCCGGCGGTGCTCGAGCTGGGCGGCAACGACCCTGCCATCGTCGCCCCCGATCTCGACCCCACCGAGGAACTCGCCATCCGACTCCTCGAGGCAGCGTTCACCACCTCGGGACAGGTCTGCATGGCGGTCAAGCGCCTCTACCTGCCGTCCGCGCGCCTCGGTCAGTGGCGCGACGCCCTCGCTTCGGTTTTGTCCCGCACCGCCGTCGGGCACGGTCTGGACCCGGAGGTGACCATGGGCCCGGTCCACACCCGGGCCGCCCGCGACCGGGTCGAAGCCATGATCGACGCCGCGGCCGGCGGTGCGACCGAGATCATCCGGCCGGCGGAGGTCCGGGACCCGGGCTCCGGCTGGTTCGTGTCCCCGGCCCTGGTGGTCGGTCCGGACCCCTCCGCCGCCATCGTCCGGGAGGAGCAGTTCGCCCCCGCCCTCCCGCTCCTCCCCTACGACGACCTCGATGGCGCGGTCGATGCCGCCAACGACACCCCCTTCGGCCTGTGCGCCTCGGTCTGGAGCGGCGACCAGGACCTGGCCGACTCGGTGGCCGGACGGCTCGCCGCCGGAACCGTGTGGACCAATGCGCACGGGATGGGGGCCATGGACCACCTCGCGCCGATGGGCGGGTGGGGGGACTCGGGTCTCGGTCTCGAGCTCGGAAGAGAGGGGATGGCGGCCTTCACCCGTCCCCGGACCCGCAGAAGGGGGACAGTGTGATCGATCTGCTCATCCGCGACGGCCTGGTGGTCGACGGGATCGGGGGCGCCGGCCCGCCGGGCCGACGTCGGGGTCCACCACGGACGGGTCGTCGCCGTCGGCACGGTCGACCGACGAGCGCCCACCGGGTCATCGACGCCGGAGGGTGCGTGGTCGCCCCGGGGTTCGTCGACCTCCACACCCACTACGACGCCCAGCTGTTCTGGGATCCGACGGCGAGCCCGTCGCCCCTCCACGGGGTCACCACGGTGTTCGGGAGGGAACTGCGGGTTCTCGCTCGCGCCGGCCGGTCCGGAGCACGCCGACTACCTCACCCGGATGATGGCCCGGGTGGAGGGGATGCCGCTCGCCGCCCTCCAGGCCGGGCTCGACTGGTCGTGGTCCTCCTTCGGCGAGTGGCTGGCCCGCCTCGACGGC
Organism: uncultured Acidimicrobiaceae bacterium; assembly: GCA_963769775.1. Taxonomy (GTDB): domain Bacteria; phylum Actinomycetota; class Acidimicrobiia; order Acidimicrobiales; family RAAP-2; genus Bog-756. The sequence goes on from CAVYNC010000014.1 coordinate 41,613, forward strand.
GCGGTCGGGGTCAACGCCGGCTTCCTGGTCGGCCACTCCACGCTGCGCCGGGCGGTCATGGGCGACGACGGCGGTCGGGGGCGAGGCGACCGCGGACCAGCTGGACCGGCTCGAGGAGCTGCTGCACCGGGCACTGGCCGAGGGGGCGCTCGGCTTCTCGACCTCCCAGGCCCCCACCCACAACGACGGGGACGGCAGCCCGGTGCCGTCGCGGTCGGCCAACCGGGACGAGCTCGAGCGGCTGGCCGCGGTGGTGGCCGGCCACCCCGGGACCACGGTCGAGATGATCGTGCCCGGGTGCCTCAACGGCTTCACCGAGGACGAGGTGGAGCTGATGACGCCGATGTCGCTCCTCGCGGGCCGGCCGGTCAACTGGAACGTGCTGGCCGCCGACGGCCGCCAACCCCGAGGGCACCGGCCGTCAGCTCGGCGCATCGACGGCGGCCGCGGACGCCGGGGGCCGGGTGGTGGCCCTCACCCTGCCCCACACCATGGCCCTGCGCCTCTCCTTCGAGCACGGCGCCATCCTGGACGGGCTGCCCGGCTGGCGCGAGTTCTTCGCGACCCCCGTCGAGGCGCGGATGGCCGTGCTGTCCGACCCGGCGGCCCGCGGGTCATGGACGACCGGGCCCAGTCCGACGAGGCCGGGCGTGCTCCGGCTTCCTGGCCGACTGGGGCCGCCTGGTCGTCGCCGAGACCTTCGCCCCGGAGAACCGGGGCACTCGAGGGCCGGCCGGTCGGGCGAGGTGGCCGCCGAGCGCGGGCTGAGCGCCTGGGACGCCCTCTGCGAGATCGTGGTCGCCGACCGGCTGCGGACCGGGTTCTCGGTGCCGATCCCGGTGACCGACGCCGACTGGGCGGCGCGGGCCGCAGGTCTGGCGGGACCCGCGGGCCGTCGTCGGCGGTTCGGACGCCGGTGCGCACCTCGACACCATGTGCGGAGCGGTCTACTCGACGACCCTGCTCGGCGAAGGTGTGCGCCGAGCGCGGGCCTGCTTCCGATCGAGGAGGCGGTCCGCCTGCTCACCGAGGTTCCGGCCCGACCTCTACGGCCTGGTCGACCGCGGCCGGGTGGCCGAGGGCGTGCTGGGCGGACCTCGTGGTCTTCGACCCCGAGCGGGTGGGACCCGGGCCGATGCGCACGCCGGGACGACCTGCCCGGCGGGGCCAGCCGTCTCTACGCCGGGGCCACCGGGATGGAGCACGTGCTGGTCAACGGGACCGAGGTGGTCACCGCCGACAAGCTCACCGGGGCGGTCCCGGGGACCGTCCTTCGATCGGGTAAGGACACGGTGACCGTGCCGGTGCCGGGGGCCGCGGCCTGAGCCGGAGCTCTGGCGGACTCAGCCGGCCCCACCGGACCCGAGCAGGGTGGGGTCGAGCCGCAGCTCCCGGCGGGCCATGGCCTCGAAGAACCCGACGAACCCCTCGCCGTCCGAGGCCGGAAGAAGGACCGGGCCGGCTCGGGGAGCTCGCGGCCCGAGCCCGACCGCCTCGACCTGCCAGGCGCGCCGGCAGCGGTACTCGAGGGCCACCGCCCGCTGGTGGGCGGCCCGGATGCTGCCCGCCGGTCACGCAGCACTCCGTGGTTGGCCAGCAGCGCCATGTCGGCGGAGCCCATCGCCGCGACCGCCCGGGCCGCGCTGTCCGGGCTGTCGACCGGCCCGTCGTACTCGTCGACCAGGACCAGCTCGCCGCCCCCCAGGGCCGAGCTCTGGTCGTAGCAGCCGGGGATGCGGCCCGAGGTCGGCCCACACGGTGCCGAACCGGGGATGGCTGTGCACGGCCACCCCGACGTCGGTGCCGCCGCCGGTGGAGCTCGAGGTGGAGGGGGATCCCGGGCGGGACCGGCCAGTCGCCCTCGAGCAGGCTGCCCTCGAGGTCGATGACCAGCACGTCCTCGGGCCGGAGCTCCTCCCACAGGAGGAGCCACGGGTTGCAGAGCAGGGTGCCGTCGGGCTGCCGGTAGGTGATGTGGCCGGCCAGGTGGTCGTCGTAGCCCTCGCGCCACAGGGTGCGGGCCAGCAGCACCAGCTCCTCGCTCGGGGTGAGCTCGGGCAGCAGCGCCTCCGGGTCGGACGCGTCCGCGGAGCGGAAGTCGGTCACCGGGCGGCACGTCACGGGAGGACCGTGTCGGGCAGGGGCCAGCGGTAGAGGGCGGCGGCGTTCTCGTGGGTCAGCTTGCGGAGGTCGTCGACGGGCAGGTGGCCCCAGCAGCCGCTCGATGACGTCCTGGGTGTCGGGCCAGGTGGAGTCGCCGTGGGGGTAGTCGACCTCCAGCATGACGTGGTCGATGCCGATCCGGTGGCGGGTGTCGATGGTCGAGGGGTCGTCGATGGTGCAGAACCAGAAGTTGCGCTGGAGCACGTCGGCCGGGCGGAGGCCGGAGGCGTCGTAATCCCGCCCGTAGCCCGAGCGGTCGACGATGTTGTCGAGCCGGTCGAGCAGCATGGCCACCCAGCCGATGCCGCCTTCGCTCATGGCGATCTTGAGGTCCGGGTAGCGGACCGGGAGCCCGGACCAGAGCCACTCGGCGCAGGCGGTCAGCGACATCTGGCCGAACAGGGTCGCTCCGAGGGCGACCAGGGGCTGTCCGCCGGCAGGTCGGGCATCCCCGAGGAGCCGACGTGCAGGGAGATGCACCGTGTCGGTCTCCTCGCAGGCGGCCATGATCGGGTCCCAGTAGCCCGAGAAGATGACGGGCAGGCCGATCCGGTGGGGGCGCTCGGGGAGGGTGACCGAGCGGAAGCCCCGCTCGGCGTTGCGCCGGATCTCCGCCGCCCCGAGCTCGGGGTCGGCCAGGAAGGTGATCCCGCAGGGGATGATCCGGTCCGGGTAGGGCTGCCACCACTCCTCGTAGAGCCAGTCGTTCCACGCCCGGGTGACGGCCAGACCGAGCTCGGGGTCGCTGGCGCCCGAGAAGACCCGGCCGCAGAAGCCGGTGATCATCGAGGGGAAGTTGAGCGAGGCCCACACCCCGTTGATGTCCATGTCGGCGATCCGGGCGTCGATGTCCCAGCAGCCCCGGCGCATGTCCTCGAAGCGGGTCGGCTCGAGGGTCACGCACTCGGGCCGCCGCCCGGCGACCGCGTTCATCCCGACCTGGGTGTAGCGCTTGCCGTCGAACTCCCAGACCTGATGGCCGCGGCGGGTTCTCGACGATCTTCGGGGCCTGATCGGCGAGCTTGGCCGGCAGCCGCCCCTCGAACATGTCCGGGGGCTCGACCAGATGGTCGTCGACCGAGATGATCGTGGCCCGGACCGCACGCGGCTCGGGGTCCGGGAGCAGTGTGTCCGCTCGAGTGGTGATGGTCACGCTGTCGCCTCCACCGGCGAGTATGGCAGCTGCCCGAACCCGCCTGCTCAGCGCCCAGCGGTGCATTGCGATCGGAGCGCGCACTCTTGCGCTGCGCCTTCTTCGCCTGGCCCTTCGAGGATCCCGTCCCTGCTCAGTGGACGGTCGTGCCGGCCCCGCCGTACTCCTTCACCAGCGAGTCGACGGCGCCCCCGAAGGCGGCCGTGACCGCCTCGCGCTGGCTGCGACTGAGGACTGCCGGCGCCGCGACAGGCCCTCCGGAGGGCCTGCTCGCGCTCGGGGTCGTCCCGCAAGTTGAACCTGGGCCAGTCAGGGACCCCGGTCAACGGTGTCCGGAGGGCGTCACCGCAGGCCTCGAGCACTGGCCCCACCGCGTCGTTGCGGTCATAGGGGAGCACACGCACCGCCCGGTCCCCGAACACCCCGGCGAATCCCCCGATCAGGCGCGAGTAGTCGAGGGCGATGCCCCCCGGTGAGAAGAACCCGCGCTGCTCGAGGGCGTCGGTGACGAAGTCGTCGAACGGAGCTCGCCCGACCCTGGGCCACGAGCTCGAAGTAGAGCGACTCGAGGTACTCGGACGGCTGCCTGAGCGTGATCACCACCCGGACCGCGTAGCCGACGTCCTCGAGCACGCCTCGCAGCGAAGCCAGCCGCTCCGGTCGGTCGTAGAGGTACTCCAAGTCCTCACTCGAGACGAGGACCGCCCGCGGCCGCCTCTGAGCCCGGAGCTCGCTCGCGAGATCGGCGATCGTGCCCGACGCCGGTTCGAACCGCTCGTCCCCGGCCAGCTCCCACGCCAGATTGTGCTGGCCGTCGCCCACTCCGATCTGGCCGGTGGTGGGGTAGTAGAGACCCTGGTCGCGGAAGTGCTGGCGATTGCGGGCGATCATCGTCTGCAGCGACGTGGTGCCCGTCTTGTGCATGCCGACGTGCAGCACGGCAGCCCGCGAGCGCATGTCCGGAACCTACCACCCGGGATCTCCTACTCCCGGTCGTTCCTCGCGCAGCGGCGGCCGACCTGTACGCCCGGACCACCGACCGCGAAATGGGCCAACATGGTCCTGTCCGCCTCCGGAGGAAGGAGCACCGACAGTGAGGTACGTCACGCTGGGAACGCTCGAGGTCTCCCGCATCGGCCTCGGAGCGATGGGGATGTCCACCGCCTACACCGGTGCAGGGACAGACGAGGCAGAATCCATCCGGACCATCCATCGGGCGCTCGACCTCGGTGTCACGCTCGTCGACACCGCCGAGATCTACGGGCCCTTCACCAACGAGGAGCTCGTCGGACGGGCGATCAGGGACCGTCGCGACCAGGTCGTGCTCGCGACCAAGTTCGGCTTCATCTCGCACTCCGGTGGTGGTCCCGGCCATCTCGACAGCAGTCCGTCCAACATCCGTACGGCGGTCGAGGGATCGTTGCAGCGGCTGGCCACCGACCACATCGATCTCTACTACCAGCACCGGGTGGACCCGAAGACGCCCATCGAGGACACCGTCGGTACGCTCGCCGAGCTCGTCGCCGAGGGCAAGGTCCGCCACATCGGCCTGTCCGAAGCCTGGGTCGCCACCATCCGGCGCGCCCAGGCCGTCCACCCGCTGACCGCCCTGCAGTCGGAGTACTCCCTCTGGACCCGCGACCCCGAGCGCGACGTGCTTCCGCTGCTCGAGGAGCTCGGCATCGGCTTCGTCGCCTACTCACCGCTCGGCCGCGGCCTCCTCACCGGGGCGATCCGCTCGATGGACGGCCTCGCGGCGAGCGACTCGCGCAGGACCAACCCGCGCTTCACCGACGAGAACCTCGAGCACAACGTGCACCTCGCGGACGAGGTCGCGGCGGTCGCCACCGAGGTCGGCGCGACACCGGCGCAGGTGGCGCTGGCCTGGCTCCTTACGAAGGGCGATCACATCGTGCCGATCCCGGGCACAAAGCGGGTGTCGAGGGTCGAGCAGAACATCGCCGCCGACGGCGTCCAGCTGAGCGCCGAGCAGATCGACCGGCTCGACGGCCTCCCGCCCGCCGCCGGCGCGCACCACAGCGAAGAGCAGATGCGGCTGCTCGAGCGCTGAGCATCCATCGATGACCCCGACGTCGGGGTCCGCTCAGCACGAGGCGGCTACCGGTCGCAGGTCGAGCAGGTCCCTACGACCTCGACGGTGTGCCTCACGTCCCCGAATCCGTGCTCCTTTGCGATGCGGCTCGCCCAGCGCTCCACTTCGGGCCCTTCGACCTCGACCGTCCGGCCGCAGTCCCGACACACCAGATGATGATGATGGTCCTCGGTCCTGCAGCGACGGTAGCGAGTCTCGCCGTCGTCGCCGCGCAGGGCGTCCACGTCACCCGCCTCGGCCAGCGCCCGGAGTTGGTTGTAGACGGTCGTGAGGCCGACGTTCTCACCCGTCGAGCGCAGCTCGCTGAAGAGATCCTGCGCGGAACGGAACCGGTCGGAGGCATCCAGAATCGCCGCCAGGGCGCGCTTCTGACGCGTCGATCGCTCTCTTGGCGGCTGAGGACGGTCGCCGGCGGTCGAGGTGCTCATGCGGAGTGACGGTTAGTGCTCGTCCCAGTGGCCCCCGTGGGCGGCGTGGCGGTGACCGTCGTGGACGTAGTCGACATGATCGTCGTGGGGGATCGCCACGTGGCCGCAGTTCACACCATGGGCATGCCGGTGATCGGAGTGCTCGTGGTGGCCATCGACGGCGCACTCGTCGACGTGGTCCCCGTGGACGACGTGGACGTGGCCGTCATGGACGTAATCGGTGTGATCGCCGTGGGGGACGGCGACGTGCCCGCAGCCCTCGCCGTGTTGGTGGGAGTGGCTGGGATGCTCGGTGTGGGTGGTGGTCATGAGTGCTCCTCCTCTGCGTGCCGGATGGCGTCGGTGACGATGTGACCTACGTGGGCATCGACCAGCTCGTAGGTGACCTCACTGGCCCGTCGGGTGGTGCTCACCAACCCGGCGATCCTGAGGACCTTGAGGTGCTGGGAGAGGAGCGGCTGACTGATCTCCCGTCCTCCCGCCTGCAATGCCTTCTGTAGCTCATGGACACAGCGGGGCCCGACGCTCAGTTCGACCACAGTGGCCACCCGAACGGGCGAGGCCAGCGCCTTGAGCAGAGCGACCGCCCCCGCATAGGGGTCTGGCTCCTCAGCTGTCTCCACCGCCCCGATATTAGCAGGTCCTTATATAAGGAACAAGCCATATCCATGGTATTTGCATCCGTTCCCGTTACCGATTAGGCTTGCAGAGCGTGATGTCGTTGATCCCTGCCGAGAAGCGCCCGTCCCCATCCCGCCAGGTCGTCCTGTGGGCGGCCGTCGCCATCTCGGCCACGACCCTGTCTGCCTGCAGTGCTGCGGGGTCGGTGACCACCGGCGACAGAAGCGGAATCATCCGGATCGTGGCGGCACAGAACGAGTACGGGAACGTGGCGTCCCAGATCGGTGGCAGGTACGTGAGTGTCTCGTCGATCGAGAGCAACCCCAACACCGATCCCCACACCTACGAGGTGAGCCCCGGCGTGGCGAGTGAGGTCTCGGCGGCCCAACTGGTCATCGAGAACGGGGTCGGCTACGACGACTTCATGACCAGGATCGAGTCGGCGTCGCCCAACGCGGGTCGCAAGGTCCTCGACGTTCAGCACCTCCTGGGCCTTCCCGATAACACCCCGAACCCGCACCTCTGGTACGACCCGAAGACCATGCCGGCGGTGGCCCGTCAGCTGGCGACCGAGCTGTCGGCCATCCAGCCGCCCATGCCGCCTACTTCCAGGCCAACGCCGCGACGTTCGTCGCCTCGTTCCAGCCGTGGCTGGCCGCCATCGCCGCCTTCAAGGCGACGTACGGGGGGACCAGCGGCGGCGACCACCGAACCGGTGGCCGACTACCTGCTCCCGGCGATGGGAATCGACAACCTGACCCCCTTCCAGTTCCAGGCCGACATCATGAACGGCACCGACCCGTCTCCTCAGGACATCACGCTGGAGAACGGATTCTTCACCGGGCACCAGGTCAAGGTGTTCTGCTACAACCAGCAGGTGATGGATTCCCTGACGCGTCGATCCGGCACACCGCGCAGAACGCCGGTGTCCCGATCGTCGGGTGTCTACGAGACCATGCCGACTCCCGGGTACGACTACCAGCGCTGGATGACTGGCCGAGGTCGACGCCATCCGGAACGCCGTGTCCCACGGCGTCTCGACCGAGCACCTGTGATCGAGCCCCCCGGTCAGCCCGGTGGAGGGCCCCGACGATGTGCTGGTGGTCGAGGGCGTCACGAGTCGAACTCGGACGGCGTACCGTCCTCGACCAGGTGACGTTCTCCATCGCCGCCGGGAGCTTCACCGGACTGATCGGATCCAACGGTGCCGGCAAGACCACCTTGCTGCGGGCCATCCTCGGGCTTGACCCCGCTCGGTGGCGGCCAGATCCACATGGCCGGACGGTCGGGCCGGCCCGGACGCAACCGACTCGTCGGCTACGTGCCACAGAAGATCGCACTCGAGCCCGACATGCCCATGCGGGCACGGGATCTGGTCGGTCTCGGGCTGGACGGACACCGGTTCGGTGTCATCCGACCAAGTTCGGCCCGCAAGATGGCGTCGACGAGATGCTCGAGGCGGTCAACGCGACCGCATTCGCCGGTCGAGGGTCGGGGATCTCTCCGGCGGGGAGCAGCAGCGGATCATGATCGCCCATGCCCTGATCGGCCGTCCGAAGCTGCTCCTTCTCGACGAGCCCCTGGCCAACCTGGACATCCGGAGCGGCCAGGAGGTCGTCGAGCTGCTGGCAAAGATCGCGTCGGAGCAGGGGGTGGCGGTGCTGCTGTCCGCCCACGACATGAATCCGTTGCTTCCGGTCATGGACCGGCTCGTCTACCTGGCCCACGGGCGGTCCGCCAGCGGCACGACCGAGGAGGTCGTCCGCACGGAGATCCTGTCCGACCTGTACGGCCATCCCGTCGAGGTCATCCGCGCGGGCGGCCGGATCCTCGTGGTCTCGGGGCAGGTCGACGGCCGCCTGTTCGCCGGGAGCCCCGAACCGCTGTCCGGGACGGGCTAGGCGGCGCCGGTGTCGTCGCTGTTCGAGCCCGGTTTCTTCGCCAGCGGACCGGTGCACGTCGGCCCTCGTGGTCGGCGGGGTCGTCGCGATCGTGTCGGCCCTCGTCGGGATCTTCACCGTGATCCGGGGGCAGTCGTTCGCCGGTCACGCCCTGTCCGATATCGGCACCGCCGGCGGGTCCGGGGCGATCCTGGTCGGCGTCCCGACCCTCTCCGGGTACGTGACGATGAACCTGGCGGCCGCCGGGGTGATGGAGCTGATCGGCGTCCGGCGATCCCGTGGCCGCGATGTGGCGACCGGGATCGTGTTGGGCGCATCGCTCGGTCTGGCGGCGCTGTTTCTCTATCTGGACACCACGCACTCCACGACGACCGGTGCAACGATCAACGTCCTCTTCGGCTCGATCTTCACCATCTCGGCGTCCCTCGTCCCGGTGGTCGTCGTCCTCGGCCTCGTCTCGCTCGGCCTCATGGGCGTTCCTCTACCGGCCCCTGCTGCTCAGCTCGGTCAGCGACGAGCTGGCCCGGCCGCCAGGGGCGTGCCGGTCCGTCTCGTCGGCATCGGCTACCTGGCGGCTCTGGCCATCGCCGTGTCGCTCTCCGCCATCACCATCGGGCGCGATCCTGTCGACGGCACTGCTGATCGGCCCGGCCGCCGCGGCCCTCAAGCTGACCAAGCGGACCGGGCTGGCCATCGGCATCGCCGCTGCGCTCGGCGTAGGGGCCACGTGGCTCGGGATCCTTCTCGCCTACGACAGCGCCGCCTGGTCGTCCGGTGACCAGGGTTGGCCGGCCAGCTTCTGCATCGTCCGGTCATCTTCGTGGTCTATCTGCTGGCAGCAATCTCCACCCGCTTCCGACGCGCCGAGCGGCGTCCGGTCCCGGGTCGGGGGCGACCCTGATGTTCGCCCCCTTCATGGTCAATGCCTGGGAGGTATCGGCGATCGTCGCCGTCGTCGCCGGGGTCGTGGGCTTCTTCACCGTGCTGCGGGGATCGGCTTTCGCCGCCCACGCCATTCCCAACGGGGCCTTTGCCGGGGCGGCCGGTGCCAGCCTGATCGGGGTGAGCGAGCTGCGTCGGACTCGGCGTCTTCGCCGTGGGGGGAGCGTTGGCCATCGCCGCGCTCGGGAGGAGGGCCCGCAACGACGTCGCCACCGCCCTGACCATCGTTCTCATGCTCGGGTTCGGCGACCTGTTCCTGTCCCGCACCACCGAGTACGCGCCCCAGATCTTCTCGCTGCTCTTCGGGGAGGTGCTCGGCGTCTCGAGCAACGAGCTCGCCCCGACAGCAGGCATCGCGGTGCTCTGCATGGTCGCCATCATCGTGCTCTACCGTCCACTGCTCCTCTCCTCGGTCGCGCCCGAGGTGGCCGAGGCCAAGGGAGTCCGAACGCGGCGGATGGATCTCTACTTCCTGCTGGTGATCGCCCTGGTGACCACGATGGCGGTGCCGGTGGTCGGATCCCTCCTCATCTTCAGCCTGCTCATCGGTCCTCCCGCGGCGGCGGGAGCGTTCACCAACCGTCCGCCCGTGGCGATGGGACTCTCGGTGGTCATCGCCCTCGCCACCGTCTGGTCGGCCATCGCCCTCTCCTACCTGGCCAACCTGCCGGTCGGCTTCTTCGTGGGAACGATCAGCGCCTTCGTCTACGCCGGAGGTCGGGCCTGGAGCGGGTGGCGCCCGGAGGGCCGGGCCGCCCTGCGCCTTCCGGGGTCCGCAACGGTCGGGCTCGCGCCGGTGGAGGCCATCGGGTAGCCGGAGTCCGGCAGGCGTGCCGGAGCCGAGCGAAGTGAAGTGACGGAGGTACCGCAGGACTGGTGGTTTCAGACAAGAACGGAGCCGCCGGATTCTTATCCGGATCCTTGGTCGGAACTGCTCGAGACCACCCCTGATGTCGCCCACCATTCTGATGTGAACCGACCCTCTCCTGAGTCGGCGACAACAGCCGTTGCACGAGCAGAGTGGGTGCGGCTGAAGCCGCAGGCCATTCAAGATGAACCTCGATTGTGACGATGCCGAACCGTGGGCATAGGCATGAAGAGGGATTCAGCCGACCAGGGTCGGCAGCCTTTTGCGACGCGCTTGAAACGTCAGGTGATTGACCCCGTCGTTCTTGCCGGGTTACCGGTGGCCGCCGTGCTATGCCTCTTCCGATCCGTCGGTCTCACCGCCCCGATTCCCTACTGGTTCATCGTGCTCCTGGTCGTCGTCGCCCAGATAGTGAGCCTCATTGCGGCGGCGGCCTGGGCCGATCACTCCGAGGGTTGGCGACTCCCTGCCTATGTCGGTGTGGTGATGGCGGTGATCGGGGTTGTCGCCTACAGCACCGGTTGGGGCCCGATCCTCTCGCTCGGCTTCATCTTCGGAGCCGCCTCTGCGATCGAGATCATGGGATCCAAGGCCACCGGGTCTGCGATGATCTGGGTGGTTGTGTGTATGGCCATCGGTCAGCTGGCGATTGCAGAGAAAGTTGCTCCGAGTCTCATCCGCGAACCCCGCGTCAACGGACTCGCCAGCTTGTGTCTGCTCGGTGTGTTGCTCACCATCGCTCTGCTCGGGCGTTCCGTCTCAGCCCGAGAGCGCTTCGAATCCGACCTCCGGCATACCGCAAGACGGTTCGAGGCATTGGTGCAGCACGCGTCGGACATCATCATCGTGGTCGACGAATCCGGTCAGCTGCAGTACGTGAGCCCGGCGTTCGAGCGGGCCCTCGGTACGTCACGCGAAGAGTTCGGTCCCCGTCCTGCCCTTCAACTGATGCACCCGGACGACTTGGCCGCCATGAGAGCCGATGCGTCGAACGACCCGAACAGTCCGAACTTCGGTCGGCGAACCGAGTTGCGTCTGGAACACGCCAACGGCAACTGGCTGTGGTTCGAAGCGACACTGACTGATCATCACGCTGATCCTGACGTTCGGGGAATCGTGGCCAACCTCCACGACATCACTGACCGGAAGCAAGCCGACGAGGCACTGAGAGAGGCCCACGAGCGGTTCCATTCCGCCTTCGAAAATGCTCCCATCGGCATGATGTTGGCCGATCTGGATGGCGTCATCATCCGAGCAAATCCTGCCCTCGGAAGAACCCTGGGGCGAAATGCCGACGATCTTCCCGGACGAAACATCGAATCCTTCACCCACCCCGACGACCGAGAGGTCAGCAAGTCCGAAATGGCCCGCCTCGCCTCGAGCGACTCGGACGGGTACCGTATCGAGAAGCGCTACTGCCACGCCGACGGCCACGACGTGTGGGTATCGGTCAATGTGTCATGCGTTCGCGACCACGAAAAGAGACCCCTCTACTTCATCGGTCAAGTCGAGGACGTCACCGAGAGTCGAGCGCTGCGCGAGCGCCTCGCTCATGCAGCAATCCACGATCCGTTGACGTTGCTCCCGAATCGTGAGCTCTTCATGGATCGTCTCGAGACCGCGCTCCGTCTGGCCTCCAGAGATCGCCGCAATGTCGCGGTCATGTTCCTCGATCTCGACCGCTTCAAGCTCATCAACGACAGCCTCGGGCATGACGTCGGCGATCAGATCCTGTGCGTCGTGGCAAAGCGGTTGAGCGGCGTGATGCGGGCGAGCGACACCTTGGCCCGCTTCGGAGGTGATGAATTCACAGTCCTCTGCACCGCGGGCCACAACGAGCAGGAGGTCTTCGCCGTGGCCGAGCGGCTGACGGCGGCGATGGCCGACCCCATCGTCCTGCCGAGCGGTGAGATCTTCGTCACCTTGAGCGTGGGCATCGCTGCTGTCCAACGGCGGCAGAGAGTCGGGGGCCATGCTGCTGAGAAACGCCGACGTGGCCATGTACCAGGCAAAAGACCGTGGACCGTCGCGTATCGAGATCTATCACGAAGCCAATGAGTCCCATGTGATCAGTCGTCTGCGCACTTCGAATGAACTCCATCGGGCCCTCGAGCGCGACGAGCTCGTAATCCATTACCAGCCCATCGTCGACCTTCACACCGAAACATTGGTCGGGATGGAGGCCCTGGTGAGATGGCAGCACCCCACCAGGGGATTGCTCTCACCCTGCGAGTTCATCCCGCTCGCGGAGGACAGCGGTCTCATCGTCCCCCTCGGGGCCTGGGTACTCAACGAGGCATGCCGGCAGACCGCGGCATGGAACGCGTTCCGAGCCAATGGCCGATACGACCAGGCTCGACTCAACATTGCCGTCAATGTCTCGGCCTTGCAGTTGGCCGAATCCGGCTTTCCAAATGTGGTCGCGCGGGCCATCGACGCTTCAGGCATCCTCGCCGACCAGCTGTGGCTCGAGATCACCGAGAGTGCCCTGATGCGCGATCCGGACGACGCCGTGCTGGTACTCCAGTCGCTTCGCGATCTGGGACTTCACCTTGAGATCGACGATTTCGGAACCGGGTATAGCTCGCTGAGCTATCTGCAGCGCTTCCCCGTCGAGACCCTCAAGATCGACAGGACGTTCGTCGACCAGTTGGACCAACGGCCGGAGAATGAAGCGATCGTGCGGGCGATCATCGGCCTCGGCGCATCGTTGGGCCTTTCGACGATCGCCGAAGGTGTCGAGCGAACCGCTGAAGCAGTCAAGCTGCAAGCGCTCGGATGCCATCTGGCCCAGGGATATCTGTACGGCAAACCGCTCCCGGCCCCAGCATTGGGCTCCTTCCCGACCGACGATCTCAGTTCGTGGGAGGCGTTCCTGACATCGGCTGCATCCTGAGGGTGACCGGATTTGCAACGCCAGGGGGCGGGGGAGTCGGAGCGGAACCGGTCACGTAGCTGCGACGATGCCAAAAGCATTGCGGAGAACCCGCATCTGTTCGGCTGCTATCCGGATCGAGACTCCGGCTGTTGTCACGAGTGCCGAGCCGTGGAAGGTTCCCGGGTAGGAGTGGAGCTCGACGGATACTCCCGCTCGGAGCAATGCCAATGCGTACAGGATCCCTTCGTCACGCAGGGGATCGAACTCCATGGTCGACACATATGCAGGAGGTAGGTTCCGAAGGTCGCGTGCGCGTGCAGGCGCGGCATAGGGCGACACCTCTCCCGAATGCGCGGCACCGAGGTAGTACCTCCAACTCAGCTCCGCTGCGGGTCTGTTCCATAGCGGTGTGTCGGTGAATGACCGCATGCTCTGGGTCTCCAGCCGGTCGTCGAGCTCGGGTATGCCGAGGAACTGGAAGCAGATCGGTGGTCCACCGTTGTCGCGACTGAAGAGTGTGAGCGCGGCAGCCAGCCCACCACCGGCGGACTGTCCGTACACGGCAACCCGGGTGGGATCGATGCCGAGCTGGTCAGCCTGCCCGTGGAGCCACTTCAATGCCGCAAAGCAGTCGTGCAGACCTGCCGGGAACGGATGCTCCGGTGCAAGTCGGTACTCGACAGACGCGACAACGGCGTCCAGGGTCGATGCAATCGCCATCGCCCCTGCATCTTCGGTTTGAATGTTGCCGACCACGAACCCGCCGCCATGGATATAGAGCAGTGCCGGAGACGGAGCGGTGAGGTCTCGGGATCGGTAGATGCGCACAGCCACATCTGGATCTCCATTGCGACCGGGGACGTGGATGTCCTCGATGTCGAGGGAGCTGACATCGACGTCGGTGGATGCACTCGATACCAGCTCGTTGAGGCTCGCCCTTGCTGCATCTACGTCCTCGAGGCTGGTCGTAGGGAGGAGTGAGACGATGCGAGCGAGATCTGCGTCGTAGGAGTACGCCATCACCGATCATGGTAACGGCTCGCTTGCGCACAAGAGCGGTGGCCCGGTCGCCCCTGTCTCAACGATCGTAGGCGGCTTGAAGTGCAGAGATATCCAGCTTGCTCATCTGCAGCATGGCATCGGTGGCCTGCTGGGCGCGGGTCCGATCGGAGGAGCCGAGCAGCGATCCGAGAACGGTTGGCACGACTTGCCACGACAATCCGTAGCGGTCCTTCAGCCAGCCGCATCGCCCGGCCTCCCCTCCGTCTGCGATCAAACGCTCCCACAGATCGTCGATCTCACCCTGGGTGTCAACGCTGGTGAACAGCGAGATCGACTCGGTGAAGCCGGCATGGGCCGGGCCTCCGTTGAGGAGCATCAGCTTCTGACCGCACATCTCGATCGTTGCAGAGAAGGTAGGTCCGTCCCCGACCGCCAGGGGCACGTCGGGTGAAGCTGCGTCGGGGAAGATCGACGTGTAGAACGCGATCGGCTCGGCCAGATCTACGTCGAACCAGAGAAACGGCGTGATCGACGGCATAGCGGACCTCCTGCGTTGGTCGACGTGACGGGGATCGAACCACTCATCCCACTTTCTACAACCTGCAGCAAGAAGACGTGAGCCGGCGGACTGGCGCTGAGATCGGAGTGGGTGATCGACGCAAGGGGGGCCGCTGTTCAGCGGCGCGGTCGCCGGGAGAGGTCAGCGAGGGCCGCACCGGCAGCCCCCACACCGCACATGCCGTGGACGCCCGCGCCGGGAGGTGTCGACGCCGAGCAGAGGTAGACCCCGGGAAGCCCGGTCCGGTACGGATTCCAGCGCGCCGTGGGGCGGAACAGCGTCTGGCGTAGGGTCGCGGCGCCGGCCGTGATGTCCCCGCCGACGTAGTTCGGGTTGTGCTCCTCCATCGAGGTAGGGAAGGTGCTGGTCCGGGCCAGGACGAGGTCACCAAACCCGGGGCCGAAGCGCTCGATCTGGGCCTCGATCCGCTCGGTCATGTCGATGGTCGACCCCGCCGGCACGTGGCAGTAGGCCCAGAGCGTCTTGTTGCCGACCGGGGCACGACCGGGGTCGATGACGCCGGGCTGGACCACGATGCAGAACGGTCGCTCGGGATGGCGCCCGCGGGCCACGTCGGCCTCCCCCGCAGCGATCTCTTCGAACGTACCCCCCAGATGGACGGTCGCGGCCGACCGGCAGGCGGGGGCGTCCCAGGGGACCGGACCGGACAGAGCCCAGTCGAGCTTGAAGACGCCGGGCCCGTACCGGAAGCCCTCGAGGCGGCTGCGGGCCCGAGCGGACAGCCGGTCTCCGGCCATCTGGACCAGCTGGTGGGGGGTCACGTCCAGAAGGGTGACGCGGGCCGGCGGGAGCTCGTCGAGGGTGCGGATCCACCGTCCGGTGGTGACCCGGCCACCGGCGCTGGAGAGCTCGTCGACCAGGGCCTCGACCACGCGCGCGCTGCCCCCCTCGACGACCGGCCAGCCGACCGAGTGGGCCAAGGTGGTGAGCAGCAGGGCGAAGGCCGACGTGAGCGGGGCGTCGAGCGGGAGCACGGCGTGGCCGGCGACGCCGGCCAGCAGGGCCCGGGATTCGTCGGTCGGGAACCGACGGGCCAGGTGGTGGACGGACGGCAGTCCGTTCAGGCCGAAGCGGGCCACGGTCAGCGGATGGCGAGGGAAGGTGCGCATCGAGCCGAGCACCTCGGGCAACAGGTCTTCGGCACGCTGGACCAACGGCTCGAACAGCCGCCGGTAGGGTCCGGCAGCGGCTCCCAACGACCGAGCGGTCTCCTCGACCGAGGAAACGACTGCGGCGGCGCGTCCCCCGTCAAGCGGGTGGGCGAAGGAGACGGCCGGGGAGACCAGCCGGACGCCGCGTCCCGCGAGGTCGACCGTCCGGAAGAACGGTGAGGCAGCCGCCAACGGGTGCACGGTCGAGCAGAGGTCGTGGTGGTAGCCGGGGAGGGTGCACTCCGCGGTCCGGCAACCCCCGCCCGGGCTGTCCGCTCCCTCCAGGACCTCGACCTCCAGCCCGGCCCGGGCCAGCAGCAGGGCGGCGGCCAGTCCGTTCGGGCCCGAGCCGACCACTACCGCCTCCGGCCCGCTCACGGCTCTCCTCGCGGGGTGGCGCGTCTCACAGGTCGATGACCGTAGCCTCCGCTGCCACGGTCACTGCGACCGTCGCCTCCAGAAAACGCTCTCCGATCCGGTCCAGCTCGAGGTCGGACCGGTCCGGGCGGTGATGGGAGAGCAGCACCCGGCGGGCGCCCGCCGGCTGGCAGAGCTCCACCGCGAATTCGGCAGACGCCGGTGCGTCAGTCCGACCAGCGGCCGTCGCGCATCAGCTCGTGGTCGGGCACCTCGTTCACCTCGCGGCGACGCTGAGCGGGGAGCGCTGTCAGACCTCACGGGTCCTGGAGGAGCCCGAGGACGTTGCCATCGAGCGTCGGTGACGGTGGCCACCAGACGCCCGTTGCCGACGTCACGCGCGGGCTCCTTCACGGTGGCACCCGCGGCGGTCACCTCTGCCAGCTTCGCCTCGATGTCCGGTACCTCCCAGTAGGTTACCGGTGAGGTCATGCCCTGCGGCCCCCCGTTCGGCACCAGACCGATGTGCTGGCCTCCTGCCTCGAAGCCGACGTAATAGGGACCGTCGGCCTCCGGCGGCACGCCGAGCAGGGCCGCGTACACCGTCTTGGCCGTCGCCAGGTCGGACACGGGATGCAGCACGGTCTTGATTCCCTGGGTGGAAGAGCCGGTCATGGTCACTCCTAGAGTCGTGGGCCACATGACCCAGTGTGTGTCGTCAAGAGTATGACGACGGCGAACCAGGGGATGTGACAGCGAGCGACCGTGACCTGCTCGCCAGAGCTTCGAGATCCAGCGGAAGCGCCGCCGGGCGGTCGCGCTCCCGACGTCGGGGTCGAGCCACAAAGGGGGAGGTCCCGCCCGACGCGGCCTCCGACCGCTGGCTCAGGCTCAGCAACCTGCCGTGTCGCTCGGGAGCCGGATGTCGGAGACGAGCTGATCGAGAACCTCGGGAGCACCGGTCGGCACTTCGACAGTGAGGACGAGGCGATCTGACCCGATCTCAATGGTGAACGAGAAGAATGGGCAGCAGGCAGCCTCGCGCTGAGCGAGGCCGATGACAGCCCCGATATCGGCGTCGGGTAGCAGACAGAGTTCGAGCCGATCTGGTGATGCACGCTCGAAGCGATCCACCACCCCGCGGAGCATCTCGTGCCACTCACCGAGTTGGGACATCGCATCGGCCGGTTCGAGAGCGCAGGCAATCGGGATGTCCACAGGTGAAGTGTATGCCTGGCACGGTGGTCGCCAACGTCCGCGGAGGCCCGAGCTGCCGAGCGGGCCGAGCCGGCGGCAGCCCTTCACGTTGACGCCCGTCATCCCGCTCGCCGATACTCTGCCGGTGGCATCGACTGAAGGGCCTGAAGGCGCGGCGCCGATAACCGGGCTTTCGCATGTGCAGCTCTTGGTATCGGATCTGGGGACGACTGCCAGCTGGTACGGCGCTGCACTCGGCCTCCTACCCTTTGCTGAGGATGCTGGCATCGGCTATGTCGCACTGAGACACCCCGGCGCGAAGTTCGTGGTGGTACTGACGAAGCGGTCGGGGCCACGCGGGGGTTCGTCCGACGTCCTCGACCATCTTGCATTTGCTGTCCCGGATGGCCAATCGCTCGATTCTTGGGCTGCCCACCTCACCGAGGTGGGCATTGACCATGCTGGGGTCGTGGTCGAGAACGGTCACCCCTCACTGCAGCTTCGCGATCCCGATGGCGTCGCCATCGAGTTGGTGGCACCCTGACCAGACGGCCTCCCTGGCGTAAGGGGTCCGATGAGCGAAGGATGTTGGGTTATGGGTTTTCGAGTCATCCAATGGGCCACCGGTGGGGTGGGAACTGCCGCGATGGAGGGGGTGCTCGACCATCCCGAGCTCGATCTGGTCGGAGCTTGGGTCCATAGTCCGGCAAAGGAGGGTGTAGACCTCGGGACGCTCCTCGGCCGTGGACCTCTCGGGATTGCCGCGACGGGCGACGTCGCCGCTCTTCTTGCCGTCGAGGCCGACTGCGTCGTCTACAGCCCATTCATGGCTGACCCCGACGTGGTCGTGGCCATTCTGGAGTCCGGAAAGAATGTGGTGACCCCGCTCGGCTGGTTCTTTCCACCGGCGGCGGAGCGAGCACGCATGGACGCGCTCGCCAAGAAGGCTGGGACGACGTTGCACGGGACCGGTATCCATCCGGGTGGAATCACTGAGCGGTTCCCGCTCATGATCTCGGCATTGTCTGGCTCGATCAGACACGTCCGCGCCGAGGAATTCTCGGACATCAGGACGTACGGCGCCCCGGATGTGGTGAGCGATTGGATGCTGTTCGGCAAGACTCCGGAAGATGCTCGTTCGAGTGTCATGGCTGACGCATTGGGTTCCGGCTTCCGTCAATCGATCTACATGGTCGCCGACGAGTTGGGCTTCGACATCGATGATCGATTGCGCACCACCCATGAGATGGCGATCGCCACATCGCCCATCGACTCACCTATAGGGCCCATCCAACCGGGAACGGTCGCCGCGCAGCGGTTCACGTGGGAGGCACTGGTCGACGGAGAACCGGTGGTCACCGCGGCGGTCAATTGGCTCATGGGTGAGGAGCATCTCGAACCTGCGTGGGAGTTCGGCGAACAGGGTGAACGCTTCGAAGTCGAGATCACAGGCGACCCGAGCTGCTTGACCATCTTCAAAAAGCTGCACCCCGAGACAGTGGAGAAAGGTCTCGCTCGAAACCCCGGGGTGGTGGCCACGGCACTGCACTGCGTCAATGCCGTCCCCTATGTGTGCCGTGCCGAACCCGGCCTCCTCACCTACCTCGATTTGCCCTTGGTGGCTGGCCGGGCGGCGCTCGACCTCCACCGCAGCAGGTCGGGAAGCAAGAGCTCGAAGCTGCGGTGATCCTCGACCGATTCTCCATAGAGGGGCGAGTGGCGATCGTCACCGGTGCAGGGCTCGGGATCGGCCGTGGAATCGCAATCGGATTGGCTCAAGCCGGGGCCGACGTTGCCATTGCCGCCCGCACCGAATCCGACCTGGACGAGGTGGCCAGTCAGGTTCGTTCTGTCGGTCGGCGGGCGTTGGTGGTCCCCACCGATGTGACTGACCTCACCGCCTGCGAGTACCTCGTCGCCCGGACTGCCGAGGAGTTCGGTCGCCTGGACATCCTGGTCAACAACGCCGGGGGCGCGATGCCTCGCGCGGCGATGGAGACCAGCGAAGGCTTCATGGCCCGTACCTTCGCGTTCAACGTCATCGCCCCGTTGACGCTCATCAAGCTGGCGGCCCGTCACATGGTCGACACCGTCGGCCAGGGGGCGGTGGTCAACATCTCCTCACGGTCGGCCAGTATGACCCAGACGATGTTCGTCGCCTACGGGTCCTCCAAGGCGGCCCTCGACCGTATGACCCGCAACATCGCACCCGAGTTGGCCCCTCGGGTACGGGTCAATGCCATCGATGTGGGAGGTGTGGCTACGCGGTCCCTCGACATCGTGCTCACGGACGATCAGCTCCGTCGTCTGTTCGTCGATGGTACGCCGATGGGTCGCCCTGGTGAGGCCGAGGACATCGCATGCGCTGTGCTCTATCTGGTCTCTGACGCCTCGTCGTGGGTCACCGGAAAGGTGTTCGAGATCGACGGTGGAACAGAAGCTGCTGCGATACAGGTTCCCGCTCCCCCTCTGGAGCCGTCTCGGCCCACAGAGGAAGGCTGACCGAATACCATCCGTTCAGGTCACAGCCAGTGGTCAGTTGAAACAGCGCGTACCGAACCCGACGGCTCCGTTTCGACGGAGCGCCATCTGGTGCGTCAGTGGCCACACTCGCGATCCTCTCGGACAATTCCCTCGGTCAGACCTCCGGTGATCCACGGTTTGGCTCGGGCACCCACCGGTCTGGGCAGACCCAGCCACCTACTGTGGAGACGATGACCCTCCCGCCTCCTTCCCCTCGCTCCACCGCCGTCGTCACGGGGGCTTCGTCAGGCATCGGGGAGGCGCTCGCCCGTGAGCTGGCCCGACGGGGCTACGGGGTGGCGCTCGTCGCCCGGAACACTGACAAGCTCCGGACCCTGGCCGACGAGATCGGTGCCACGGGGACCGCTGCCCATGTGGTCGGGACGGACCTCTCCGACCGAACTGCTCGCTCCCAGCTGCTTGCACGGATCACCGATCTCGGTGTCGAGCCCGACATCCTGGTCAACAATGCCGGCGTGTCGACGTTGGGCCCGGTGGCGTCGTCGGATCCCGATGACGAGATGGAGATGCTCGAGGTCGACGTCATGGCCGTCGTGGATCTGTGCAGCAGGTTCCTTCCCGGCATGGTCGAACGCGGGCGAGGCGCTGTGCTCAACGTGGCCTCGACCGGTGCATTTCAGCCTTTGCCTGGTCAGGCTGGATACGGGGCGGCAAAGGCATTCGTACTCTCGTACACCCAGAGCCTCGGCGGTGAGCTTCTCGGCACGGGCGTGACGGCCACCACGCTCTGCCCCGGCCCGGTCGACACCGGATTCGGCGAGCGGGCCGGCTTCATCAAAGACGATGCGTCAGCGGCTCTGCCAGCGTTCCTGTGGGAGACGGCTCCATTTGTTGCCCGAGCCGCCATCGACGGTCTCGCGTCCGGTCGGGCGGTGGTCATTCCCGGAACCGGGAACCGCGCTGCCGCCGCCGTCAGCAGGCTGATCCCCAATCGGGTGCTCGTCCCGCTACTTGCCCGTCGCCATCCCGGCCTCCGCTCCTGACTCGCCGACCCGACGGTAGGTGAGTGGGCACGGGCCGCCCGCACGAGCTACTCCGCCGATCTGGGCACGGACCGGTAGCGGTCGATCAGTCCACCCCGGGGTCCACCGGTAGTCGGACAGCAGCCGGATCAGCGCCGTCGTCATGGCAGCCAGCGAGAAGGGCTGGGCCGGACACGTATGCCGTCCGTGGCCGAATACCGTGACCGACTCGACGGCGGCCAGGGTCGAGGGATCGGCGAGTCGACGTCCCTTCCAGCGGGTGGGGTCCCACCTCGCAAAACCCGGCGCGGACGACGCATTGGTGAGCGGCAGCAGGGTGGATACCGTCACCCCCGGCGAAATCTCGAAGACGACATCTCCGACATCGAAGCTGATCGGAGACATCACGTACCGGGACATGATCGATCGCTGGGCCATTCGGATCGACTCGAGTGCGCACGCCTCGGCCGTGGTCCGTTCACCTGCGGACACCTGGGACGCCTCGAGTGGGTGGGCAAGAAGGTCGACCAGTGCCCATCCCAGCGCGGCGAAGAGGTTCGACATCGATGCGATGTGGATGAGTGCCACGTCGCCGGCGATACCTCTGGCCGCGGCCGAACGCGGTTGGTCGGCCCATGCCCCAACCAGGCGAGCGAACAAGGGATGGTCTGCTTCTCTACCCGGAAGCTCTTCCAGGGAAGGAGCAAGGTGTTCTGCAATTGCCGAGAGCGCCTCGATCTCAGCGGCCTTCCCCGATGCCGCTACTGCAGCCATCGCATCGGGGTGGACAAAGGCATCGGACCCATCCAACGTGTCGAACGCAACCACCAGTGCCTCGAACCGGGTGCCAGTGGCTGCGCCAGGGCCACCCCAGGAGGCAAGGCCGACCCGATGGCCGAGTCGTCGGGTCAACGCGAATACGTCGGTGGTGCCCCGGTCCCCGAGCTCATCGATCGTGTCGTCCAGCGCTCGATCGACATTGGCCAAGAACCTGCTCACGTCCTCGCGGCCGAACAGCTGATGTGGCAGGGTTCGCCTCCCCGCAAAGACCTCGTCGGGAAGCTTGCGGCGCAGCATTCTCCAGTCGGCGACTCCCTTGCTGGCCGTTTCCTCGGCGAGGGCGTAGAAGGAGGCCAGGCCGACAGGGGCAAAAGTGAAGAGATGCCGATCCTCGCCACTGTCGACGACAAAGGTGTCGCCAAGTTCCTGCCGGGCTCCGGCGAGTGCACGAATCGGATCCGTCAGCGGGGCATCCCACGGCAGGGCGCACTCCTCCGCCATGGCCGGCATCGGCACGATCGTCGGTCGTTCCATCACCGGACCGTCGCTCAGCTCCACCTGGTCATGACTGTATCGACGAGGCACCCGCATCGACAGGTTCCGCTCGGCTGAAACGAATCTGTCGCTCGACGAATGCCAGATACATCGCCATGGAGAATGCAAGGCTGGTGAACAGACTCATCACGAAGAAGATCCAAGGGGATCGCAACCCCCGCCTTCGTCCGTCGACGATCGTCCACAGCGGCAGAAGGACGAGGTTCACCATTATGTAGTCCTGTGCTGCCGAATCCGACGCCCAGTTCGAGAAGAGCGCCTTGGTGTAGTCGATGTAGCTCGCCCGGTGGCCGTACTGATGCGTATAGCGGACATTGAAATACCAGCCGAGGCACAGCGAGACAAGACCCAGGAAGTAGTAGAGGCCTTCGAGCGCAGAGACTCGTGAGGTGCCTTCTCCAACAAAGAGACGCCGATTCCAATAGAAGGCAATCGCCGTGCTGGTGATGCCGAGAATCCCGTAGAACGCGAGCGACGTGGTCATGACCTCTCCGATTCCCCCCGTGTGGTCCATTGGCAAACTACAGGGCCACTGACCGTCGAGCCGGTAGGGCTGCTCGGAGATCGAGTTGCACTAGCTCGCCCGGTAGTAGGTCCCGTCGCAGCGGAATCCCTTGGTGGGGCCGGTGACCGGCGGGTCATCGAGTCGCTGGAACTTGCCGTTCGCGATCTGGCCCAGCAGGTAACAGATGATCGGTACCTTGCCTGCCGGGTTGCTCACCGGGATGAGGTTCCCACTGTCGAACGCAGTGATCTTCCGCAGTGCCTGCAGGAGCGACCCCCGGCTCGGGTCCGTTCCGGCGTTGCGCAGCGCGTCGACGAACAGCTCGCCGCACAGCCAGCCGGCCAGGGTGAAGAAGTCGGGCGTGAATCCCGGTGAGACCTTTTGGACCCAGGTGTTGAACGTGGTGATCGCCGGGATCTGGGCCGCGTCCTCGCCCAGGTAGAGCGACGTCTGCCTGCTCGAGGTAGGCCCCGTTGACTGCACCGGGTCCACCGGCGTTGCCGATGAGCTGCGTGCTGTAGGCGGGTGCGCCCAGCACCACCACCGGGTGGAAGTTCTGCTGGTCGAGGTCTCGGAAGATCGCCGATGCGTAGTTCTGGGGCTCCTGCTCGAGGAAGAGGATCTGCACCCCGGCGCTCTTCATGGCCACCACCTGGGCCGTGAAGTCCGTCGTGGTGGCCGGCAGAGCCGGGTCGTAGAGCACGCGTGTAGCCGAGGTGCTGCATGGCCTTCTTCTCGTTGGCCCAGGCCAACTCCGTCGATGGCAGGTTGGCGATGATCGTGGCTGTGTGGGCGATCTTGGTCGGATACTTCTGCTTGAAGTAGAGGAGCGGGCCTGTCGGCCATCCGTTCGAGGCCGGGAGCGGACTGAAGTTGTTCGGGAGTCTTCTCCGTCGCCGGGTCGAGCGACGCGGTGATGTCAGGGAATCCGGGATTGGCCGCGATAAGCGGCTCGCTGAAGCTGTCCTCGAGCGAAAGACCGCCCACGTTGGCGAAGTCGGACTGGACGACGCTCTGGGTCTCTTGCTTGTTGAGCGCGCCCTGGAACCGGTCGTCGGCGCTCGAGACCACGATCCTGCGGCCGTTGACGCCGCCCTGCGAGTTCACGTAGGCGGCGTAAGCCTCGGTGCCGACCACGGCACCGGTGAACAGGTCGGCAAGCTGGGTCGAGACGTTGCCGATCGTCACCGACGTGGGCGTCACCCCGGTGTGGTCCTGGAAGGCGGCCGTCGGGATCGGCGGTGTCGAAGAAGCGCTGGTCGTCGCTGCTCGTCGAGTTGGTCGAGGAGCAGGCGGTCAGGAGCCCGGCCATGAGCACGAGACAGATGACCAACGCTGAGAGCGGGGCGTGCCGTATCCGAGCGATCATATGACTAGGCCACGAGGATCATTTTCGAGCTCGATACACGCTGTCTGGAACCTCCGCTCGACAGCAAGCAGCATCGGGACCATACAGCGTTGCTGCGGTCCTGTGCTCGGAGTGGGTTGTCAATCAGTACTCTCGGGCAAGGTCGACCACATTGACGAGCTGCTGGCCAGCGACATACCGGGCAAGATTGTGGTAGAAGAGCTCCGCGACCCGCTCCATGTATCTGTCGGCTGACGCTGAACTATGTGGTGAAATCGAAAGGTTGGGAGTGTCCCAGAGCGGGCTGTCCGCAGGGAGGGGTTCCTGCTTGGCTACGTCCACCGCTGCTGCGCGGAGGTGGCCCGAGCGCAAAGCCTCCATGAGCGCCGACTCGTCCACCAGCGACCCTCGTGCCACATTTATGAATACCGCACCCCGACGCATCGCGGCGAACGCCCTCGTGTCGAAGAGATTCGCGTTCGCTGTCGTCCCGGTCGCCGAGACGACCACGATGTGCGCAGATCCGAGCGCGTCCATGAGCCGGTCGGGCCCGATCACCTCGTCCGCTTCGGAGGACGACATTCCAGGTGTCCACGAACGCCGTACGCCAACGACATGGACGTCGAAGGCCTTCAATCGCCGCGCCACTTCTATGCCGATCGCGCCCAATCCGACCACGAGTGCCCGGCGGCCAGCCAACAGCGCCCCCAGCTTCTGATTCCAAACATGGTCCCGCTGTTGCTCAGCGTGCTCGTCAAGCCGTTTGTACACACCAAGCACCCGTGCCAGCACCCATTCGGCGATCGGTACGGCGCCGATCCCGGCAGCGTTTGTCAGAATGATCGAACTGTCCTGTAATCCCGGAGGGTACAAACTGTCCGACGCCTGAACCGGCAGCTTGAATCCATCGCAAGCGGGGCGCGTGTGCAGGTAGGTCAAGTGGAGCGTCGAGCGTGACCATCACCTCGGCTCGGGCGAGCGCATCGCGAAGCGCGTTACTCATGGTCGGCTCGCCGGCAGCCAGGTCAGGCGCGGTCGGTGCTTCGGATCGTCGGGTTCGCTGATCGTGACCGAGATCGTATGGCGCCTCAACGACCTCAGCCCCGGGGGCGAGTCCGACGATTCGGGCCCGGTCGATGACCGTACTCAGCGGTCGGTGAGCCACATGAATGACAAGCGGTCGTGATTCGTCCATCATGGAAGGCGCGCGTTCCACACGACGACGTCGTCAACCGACTTGAGCCGCGACCGCGAAAAACCGTCCCCGATCGTGAACGCAACCGGGATCAAGCAGGTCTGGTCCCAGCCATTCGGCAACCCGAGGATGTTCCGACGTCTCTTCACCGGAATCGCCTTTCAGGGAAACGCAACCTCGCAAGCAGATGCTAGGGCACGGTTCGGTTCAAGACCTCGTTCCGCCCAACCACGGAATGTTCTACCTGACACGCGCCGGAACCTGGCGCTACTTCAAGATGTTGACCGCCCTCGCGATGACCAGTCCGAGAACAAGGAGGGAGACCGCAGCCTGGAGAGCCATGGCCATTTTGGCCCAGTGCCTGAGGGGCATCACGTCGGTCGGGCTGAACGCAGTTGAGTTGGTGAATCCGAGGTAGAGGTAGTCGAAGAACTCCGGGCGCCATGCTGGTGGAGCGATACGCGGGTTGAGTTGTTCGGGAAACGCCAGGTCGGGGAACTCCGCGGGTACCAGTACCCGAGCCTCGGGGCCCCCACCGTCCAGTTCCCAATAGAGGAACGCAAAACTGATGATCGTATAGAGCCAGACGATAAAACCGATACGAAGGAGCTGACCCGGCGAATTCGTCTCAGGGCCCCCTCGGATGAGATCGACAACGAGCCGCACCGTGATCATGGCCGCCCCGGCGACCAATACGGCGACCAGTCCGAGCGAGATCCTACGGACGAATGCGGACTGACGATCGATGCGCCCTGGATCGGCAACGGCGAGGACGATCAACAGCAGACCTTCGATCATCGGGGCGATCCATCTTGGGACGATACTGAAGCGCGACGGGAGCAATAGCAGCAACGCCACGGCGACAACCAGCGTCAACGCCATCGGCCATCGCTTTTCGCCTCGAATCTCGCCTTTCTCGACGTCCATCATCGGGGAGTGTAGGACCACGGGTACAAGGTTTCCTGTCCGACAGTGTGGTCGTTCGATGAGCGACGCACTTGGGAGGACGAACTTGTCCGATAGCCCGCCTGGGCCCATGAGGGAAAGCGCGATTCACGGCCGGGACGCGCCTCCCGGCGAAGGTGGCCTCGGCTAACGACAACGTACGTCTAGTCGGAAGGCCGCTGAACCCGCTCTCCGATCCGCGTGGTTCGCCCGACGGGTGACTACCGAGATCTTGTGCCTGATCGATGACGCTGGGCGAACCGTCGAGGTGCCGCCTGTTCGTCACCGGAGTGCCGATTGGGGCCTGACAGGCACTGTGCCTCTTGTGAGCGCAGGTGGGTGGTGGAGGGGTCGTGCCGGAGTGATGGTGGAGGAGCCGTCGTGAATCATCGCCGCGCTTCCGGCACGGACTGTTGACAGGCAGCCATTTGACTGCCTATTCTTTAGGTATCCGAATGGCTGCGTATCCCTGGTCCGCAGCCAGATTGCCGAGCACTCAAAGGAGAATCACGTGCCAGACATCAGACATCGCGTGGCCATCTCAGCCCCACTCGAAGAGCGTGTACGAGGCAGTGGCCACGAAGGAGGGGATCTCCGACTGGTGGACCCGAGACGGCGTCCGAGGAGAGTCGAGCGAGGGGTCCAGACTCCAGTTCTTCTTCGGTCAGCCGGAACCGGCCGCCGTCATGGAGGTCACTCGGCTGAGATCCCGACGGGCACGTGAGCTGGAGCTGCGTAGAGGGTCGCTGACGAGTGGGTCGGGACCAAGCTCGCCTTCGACCTCACCCAGAAGGACGACGAGACGGTGGTGCTGTTCACCCACGCCGACTGGCGGGAGCCCGAGCGAGTTCATGGCCCACTGCAGCGCCAGGTGGGCCTACTTCCTTCTGAGCCTCAAGAGCTACCTGGAGACTGGCAAGGGCACTCCATTTCCAGAGGACCTCAAGTTCTGACAGCCTGGAGTCGAGCCGGTCATGGTCGATGTCTTCAAGGCGCTCGCAGACCCGAGTCGCCGTCACCTGCTGGATCGCCTGAACGCTCGGAACGGACAGAGCCTCCGGGAACTCTCCGAAGGTCTGGACATGGCCCGTCAATCGGTCAGCAAGCACCTGGCCATCCTCGAAGCAGCCAATCTGGTGACGACCATCCGACAGGGTCGGGAGAAGCTGCACTATCTCAACGCCGCACCAATCAACGAGATCGCTGAACGATGGATCAATCGCTACGACCAAGGACGAGTCCGAGCCCTGTCGGACCTCAAACGAGCACTGGAGGAAGCGCCGATGGAGAAACCGCAATTCGTCTACACGACGTACATCAGGACCACACCCGAACGCCTGTGGCAGGCTCTGACCGAGCCGTCGTTCACCCGTCGCTGGTGGCAGACCACCTTCGAAACGGACTGGACGGTGGGATCATCCATGATCTGGGACAACAACGGGATCATCATCGACGATCCGGAGCAGATCGTTCTCGAATCCGATCCCTACCGGAGACTGGCGTACACATGGCACACGTTCACACCGGGGCTGAACGATCGCCTTCAGCTGGGAGATGAATTGTTCGCCAAGCTCTCCAGCGAGCGTCGCTCACGAGTCGCATTTGACATCGAACCGGTGAGGGAGATGGTCAAGCTCACCGTCGTTCACGATGACTTCGAACCTGGAAGCACTGCAGCGACCATGGTGAGGAACGGCTGGCCCGTGTTCCTGTCCAGCCTGAAGTCGCTTCTCGAAACCGGAGAGCCGCTTGCTTCGACTCGGACCGACCGGGAAGCGAAGTGATCTGGCGCTGGCCGCAATGCGCGTTCGAAGGCCACACTTACTCTGAGACGTCAGAACCTGGATCGAGGCTGTAGCCGATTCCGGGTGTGGTCCGGATCAGAGTCCCGGAAGTGTCACCGAGTTTCTGCCGCAATCGATGTACGTAGGTTCGGACGTACTGCCCTTCTTGGCTGTAACCCGCGCCCCATACTGCCGAGAGGATCATCTGCTGGGTGCAGGTCCTCCCGGCATGGCGAGCAAGGAATGTAATCAGATCGAACTCCCTTGCGGTGAGGTTGACCTGGGCGCCTTCAAGGCGAGCCTGGTGGTGCACGAGATCGAGCTCCAGTGCGCCAACGGTGATCATCGCTGCCGACGACTCAGAAGGGTCCGGTTTCCCATGGCGAAGCGCGGTACGGATTCGAGCTTCCAGTTCCGCCATGCCGAAGGGCTTGGTTACGTAGTCGTCCGCTCCACCATTGAGCGCCGCAACCTTCCGGTCCTCGGTTCCGCTTGCCGAAAGGATGATGATCGGAACTTCACTCCATTGACGGATCCTCCTGCAGACGGTCAGTCCATCGAGGTCGGGAAGACCTAGATCCAGCACGATCACATCAGGGGAAGTGAGAGCAGTCTTCGAGATCCCCTGCTCACCGTTGGCCGCAGTGATGACGTCGTGGCCACCCGCCCGAAGGCTGACACGAAGCGCCCGCAAGAGTGAGGGGTCGTCGTCGATTACAAGCACCTTGGCCACTGCCGCTATCACCTTAAGCCATTGGTTGGCGCAAGTGGGAGCGTAAAGATGAATCGGGCACCACCTCCGGGTGCATCTTCGACCCAGATGCGCTGGTCGGGACAGGTACGGCTACTCGACCATCGCGAACTTCACCGCCGAGCCTGATCACACTGTTTGGAGGAGCGTGGCGATTGGCATTGTCCAGCAGGTTAGCGAGGACGTGCTGGTGACCAGGCGGGCGACCCGGTTTGTCGGTCCGGACGTGTGTGCCGTTCACAAATTATTAACAGTTGTGGGCGTCTATTGAGATCCTGTTAACGGCGTCAGGCTGATACTGGCCCCATGGCAGATTTCCTCGCGGTGCTCGGCATCATCGGATTCGTCCTGGTCATGCTCGGGCTCATCTGGGCTCTGGATCGGGTATGACCTGGACCCAGGGCGTTCTTCTCGGCATCGCCATCGTGATGTTCGTCTATCTCGGCGTTGCGATGTTCAAGCCCGAGAAGTTTTAGATGGGCTTCACCTGGACCATCATCGCCCTGGTCATCGCCCTCGGCCTCACCTGGCGCTACCTGGGTTCCTACATGGCCGCCGTGTTCGAGGGCCGAGTGCACTTCCTCGGATGGGCCGAGCGACCGGTATACCGCCTCCTCGGGACCGGCCCGGACCAGGAGCAGAACTGGAAGCGCTACGCCGGATCGATGGTGATCTTCTCGGCGGTGGCAATGGGGGTCACCTACCTCCTCATCCGCCTCCAGGGTTCCCTGCCGCTCAATCCTCAGCACTTTGGCGCCGTCGGCCAGGCGCTCAGCTTCAACACAGCGGCCTCGTTCATGACCAACACCAACTGGCAGAACTACGGCGGCGAGACGACGATGTCGTACTTCTCCCAGATCGGTGCGCTGACCCTGGAGCAGATGCTCAGCCCGGTCATCGGCATCGCCGTGGCCATCGCCATGGTGCGCGGCTTCTCTCGGCGCAACTCCCCGACCATCGGCAACTTCTGGGTCGACATGACCCGTGGCCTGATGTACATCGTGATCCCGATCGCCTTCGTAGCCGGGATCATCTTCGTCGGCCAGGGAGCGGTGCAGACACTGGCCGGGTACCGCCAGCTTCCACGACGCGTTGAACGGGGTAGTCCAGACGATCGCACGGGGACCGATCGGCTTCATGGAGTCGATCAAGCAACTGGGCAACAACGGCGGAGGGTTCCTCAACACCAACTCTGCGACGACATTCGAGAACCCGACGGGCCTTACCAACTGGCTCTCGATCTACCTCCTTCTGGCCATCCCCTTCTCCTTGACCTACACCTTCGGCAAGATGGTGGGCAGCATCCGCCATGGCGCCGCTCTGCTGGCCGCAATGGTCCTCATCTTCGGGGTATGGGTGGGATACACGAGCATCGCCGAGCACCAGCAGAACCCCGCGGTCGCCACGGCCGGGGTTCACTCGAACGTGGGCAACACCGAAGGCAAGGAGGTGCGTTTCGGCGACACCACCACAGCGCTGTTCGGCGTGGCCTCGACCAGCACATCCACAGGCTCGGCAGATGCCTCCTACGACTCGTTCACCCCCATAGGCGGCTTGGGGCTCATGAGCGGAATGATGCTGGGCGAGGTGACTCCGGGGGGCGCGGGGAGCGGCCTGTACACGATCCTCATCTACGCAATCATCGCCGTGTTCATCGGCGGACTGATGATCGGGCGAACGCCTGAATACCTGGGAAAGAAGATCCAGGCCAGGGAGGTCAAACTCGCCGGGCTCGGCGCGTTGGTCATGCCCATCATCGTGCTCGCCTTCACCGCGGTCGCCGTCTCCATCCACGCCGGCCGGGTCGGCCCGCTGAACTCGGGCCCCCACGGGTTCTCGGAGATCCTCTACGGGCTCACCTCGCAGGGCAACAACAACGGTTCGGCGTTCGGGGGGCTCACCGGTAACACCACCTTCTACAACGTGATCGGCGCGATCGACATGCTCATCGGCCGAGTCGGGATCATGATCCCGGCCCTGGCCCTCGGGGGAACCCTTGCCGCCAAGAACGTGGTGCCCGAGTCCCTCGGCACCTTCCGAACCGACAACGGCATGTTCGTCGGCCTCACCATCGGAGTAATCGTGATCATCGGTGGCCTCACCTTCTTCCCCGCCCTCGCCCTCGGCCCGATCGTCGAGCAACTCAGCCACGGGATGTTCTTCTGATGACGATGACCGACCACCCAGCCGGGCTCGCCCGGTCCGACACCGGAGGCACACGGCGTTGCCGAGGCCCGGAGCCTGTTCGACGGCGAGATCCTGCGACAGGCACTGTTCGACTCCTTCAAGAAGCTCAACCCGGCCATCGAGATTCGCAACCCGGTGATGTTCGTGGTGCTGGTGGGGACGGTGATCACCTTCATCGAGGCCATCGCCCATCCCAGTACGTTCACCTGGTCAATCTCCATCTGGCTGTTCCTGACGGTGGTCTTCGCCAATTTCGCCGAAGGCATGGCCGAGGGTCGGGGCAAGGCCCAGGCCGACACGCTTCGACGGATGCGCTCGGAAACCGAGGCCCGGCGCCTGCGCCCCGACGGTACGGAGGAGCTGGTGCCGGCCGCCTCCCTGGGCAAGGGGGACACGGTCGTCTGCGAAGCGGGCGACCTCATCCCCTCTGACGGGGAGATCATCGAAGGCATCGCTTCGGTCGACGAGTCGGCGATCACTGGCGAGTCGGCTCCGGTCATTCGAGAGTCGGGTGGCGACCGGTCGGCCGTCACCGGAGGGACCAAGGTCCTGTCCGACCGCATCGTGGTACGGATCACCGCCGAGCGGGGCCAGACCTTCCTCGACCGGATGATCACTCTGGTCGAGGGGGCTAACCGCCAGAAGACCCCCAACGAGATCGCCCTCACCATCCTCCTCGCGGTACTCACCATCGTCTTCCTTCCCGTGGTCGTGACACTCCAGGCGTTCGGCAACTATGCAGGAGCGACCGTCTCGGTGGTCATTCTGATCTCGCTGCTGGTCTGCCTCATCCCGACCACGATCGGCGCGCTCCTTTCCGCAATCGGCATCGCCGGCATGGACCGTCTGGTCCAACGGAACGTGCTGGCAATGAGCGGCCGTGCGGTGGAGGCCGCTGGCGACGTACAGACGTTGCTGCTGGACAAGACGGGAACCATCACCCTCGGCAACCGGATGGCGTCGGACTTCTACCCGGTCGGTGACCACACCGAACAAGAGGTGGCCGACGTGGCTCAGCTGGCCTCGCTGGCCGACGAGACCCCCGAGGGTCGCTCGATCGTGGTCCTGGCCAAGGAGCGCTTCAACATCAGGGAGCGAGAGCTCGAGGGCGAGCACGCCTTCGTGCCGTTCACCGCCCAGACCCGCATGTCCGGGCTCGACATGGGATGGGCGCCAGATTCGTAAGGGAGCGGCAGATTCGGTCAAGCGTTGGTCGGCCGAGCAGGGGGGAAGCGTCCCCGCCGACCTCGACAGCATCGTCGAACGAGTCTCACGTGCCGGCTCGACGCCGCTGGTGGTGGCCGATGGCGGGGACATCCTCGGAGTCATTCGAGCTCAAGGACGTGGTCAAGCAGGGCATCCGGGAGAAGTTCGACGAGATGCGCCAGATGGGGATCCGGACCGTGATGATCACCGGCGACAACCCACTCACCGCGGCCGCCATCGCCCAGGAGGCCGGGGTCGACGACTTCCTCGCCGAGGCCACCCCGGAGGCCAAGATGGCCCTCATCAAGACCGAGCAGGAGGGCGGGAAGCTGGTCGCCATGACCGGCGACGGCACCAACGACGCACCGGCTCTCGCCCAGGCCGACGTCGGGGTGGCCATGAACACCGGGACGACCGCCGCCAAGGAGGCCGGCAACATGGTCGACCTCGACTCGAACCCGACCAAGCTCATCGATGTCGTCGAGATCGGCAAGCAGCTCCTCATCACCACGGGGATCGCTCACCACCTTCTCGATCGCCAACGACGTGGCCAAGTACTTCGCCATCGTCCCCGCGCTGTTCATCGCCACCTACCCGCAGCTGGAGCCCCTCAACATCATGAAGCTGCACAGCCCGCAGAGTGCCGTGCTCTCCGCGGTCATCTTCAATGCCCTGGTCATCGTTGCCCTCATCCCGCTGGCCCTCCGCGGTGTCAAATTCCGTGCGGCCAGCTCCCAGGCCATCCTGCGTCGCAATGTGTGGATCTACGGGGTCGGCGGGATCATCGCCCCGTTCATCTTCATCAAACTCATCGACCTCGTCCTCGTCGCGCTTCACGCCTACTGATGGAGACTCCCTGATGGTTGTCCATATCCGCCGTGCGGTCGTCCTCGTGGTGGTCGCACTGCTCCTCACCTTCGCCTACGCACTCCTCGGTACCGGTCTCTCTCAGTTGCTGTTCAAGCATCAGGCCAACGGCTCACTGACTCCGAACGGATCCACGCTCATCGGTCAGAACTGGTCACAAGCGAATTGCCCCGGTCACCCGCTTGGCAGCTGTGTGTTCCAAGGCCGGCCTGACGCCCTCGGTCCCTACGCCGGCTCGGTGAAGCCGGTCGCCGGCGGGGGAGACAACCCGCTCCAGGCCAACAACATCCCCGGCAAGCCCGGTGTCTTGAACTCCGGGAGTTCGGGCGCCGCGACCAACCTGGGGCCGCGGTCCAAGGTTCTGCTCTCCAACACCCAGCAACTCGTGGCCTACTGGCATGCACGGGGCGTCAATCCCACCCCGGACCTGGTGACCACCTCGGGCAGCGGCTACGACCCGGACATCACCGCGGCGGACGCTATCGCCGAGATTCCCATGGTGTCCAGGGCCACAGGGATCGCACCGTCGGCACTGCGCAGCCTTGTCAACCGCGAGAACAACAGTGCTGAACTGGGTTTCCTCGGCAGCAGCTACATCAACGTGCTTCAACTGAACGAAGCTCTCGCCAAACTTCGCTGACCCGGCAGCGATGATCTGCCACCTTCATGCCAGAGGCGGCGGGTTCCTCAATCGTCGGTTGCCCGCTGGATCCGGTCCGGGCGTGATCCCTTCACCGAGTGATCCCGAACGCATAGACGATTCGGCCGATCGGTCCGTCGGCTCGGGATCGGGCGACATGGCGGGCTCCAACCGTGGACGCCACCGGACGGTTCCGCATCTATTTGGGTGCGGCTCCCGGGGTGGGCAAGAGCTTCGCCATGCTGAACGAGGGTCGCCGGCGGCTCGAGCGCGGCAAGGATGTTGTCATCGGCTTCGTCGAGTGTCACGGCCGGGAGCGCACCGAGGAACTGGTCCAAGGCTGCTCCGGAAGGCCGATCAGATCGAGTTGGTGGACTCGTCACCCGAACAGCTACGTCGCCGCATGGTCCACGGCAACATCTATCCGGCCGATCGGGTGCCCCAGGCGCTCGCCCACTACTTCCGGACCGACAATCTGACCGCGCTCCGGGAGCTGGCCCTGCGGTTCCTGGCCGACGAGACCGAAGGGCAGCTCCTCGAGTACCTGCGTGAACAGAGCAAGGGCGTCGTCTGGGAGACCAGCGAACGAATCCTGGTGGGGGTCACGGCCGCACCGGGTACAGACGGCATCATGCGTCGAGCGTCGCGGATGGCCTCCCGCATCAAGGCGGACCTGCAGGTGATCCATGTCGTTGCTGGCCAACGAGGCGGGGTCGTTCCCCGAATGATCGGCTCACTGGTCTCCGCCAGCTCTCTGCCGACCTCGACGCGGTGTGGAACGAGGTCCGCAGTGACGATCCGGCCCAGGCCATCATCGATTACGCCAGGCAGGGGCACTTCACCCAGATCGTGGTGGGATCGAGCGGCCGCAGCCGCTGGCAGGAGCTCCGGGGCGGGGGGTCCATCGTCCGCAAGATCACCCAACTGGCCGCCACCGCCGCCATCGACATGCACGTCATCGCCCGCCGGGACCTTCCCGTGACGTCCGATCAGGGCGTGGAGGCGGCCGACGAGTCGTGAGGTCCTTTGGCATGGGCGTTCCGTGTGTCGGTGGTCTTAGGCAGCCAGGAACGCGGTGATATCTGAGATCGCCTCGAGGGCACTGCACGAAGAAGATGTGCCCACCGTCGTACACGCGCAGCTCGGCACCTCGGATTTGCGATGCGATCGCCTCGCCGATGGTGAGGGGAGCAATGCCGTCCCATCGTCCGGCAGCGATGAGCGTCGGACACGTGATGCGGCCAAGCCGGTCCCACACGTCGTGGCGGCGTCTTGCCTCGAGTTGGAGGTCTTCCCCTCTCGACCGGGGCCGTCCTCGATTGGCAGTGACGAGCTTCGCCAACGCGGCGTCGTCGGGGTGCGACGCGAGCCAGTCCGTCGTAAATCGGGCGGTCGAGGATCGCAGGATCGACTTTGCCCGGCTTCAACTCGTGCAGTGGGTAGGAGGATCCGCCGACTCCCCCGGGCGACGTGCACAACAGCGCGAGTCGTTCGAGCCGTTCGGGCGCCGTCACGGCGAGCTCTTGTGCCACCATCCCGCCGAAACTGATGCCGATAACGCAAAAGTGATCCCAACTGACGTGATCCGCCAGGGCGAGGGCGTCAGCCGCATAGTCGGCCATCGTCGGCACGTTGTGTGGTTCCGACGTTCGGCCCAGCCCCCGTTGGTCGTGCGCCAGCACCTCGAACCGTCCGCGCAATTGGTCGAGCAGGAACGACATGCGCTCCAGCGTGGCCCCGGACCCGTTCAGGAAGAGCAGTCGGGGGCCGGTCCTCGCGTGTTCGTAATACACGTCGATTCCTCGCAGGGTGGCCTTCATGCGGCAACCGTGGAGCAGTCCGACGAAGCCGCTCAGATCGTGACGTTCGACGGTGAAGCCGAGGCGAGGGCAGCTGCCGGAGGCTGACAGGGAACATGCCGGTTTGCCGGTCAGAGGCGTTGAAATAGCGCTGGTCGCAGAAGTTGCGATCGATCGGCCTCGTTTGCTTCATAGCTATTCGCCCTACTCGACGATGGCGAACACTGCGGAGCCGGACGTCACGTCCCGGCTCGCGCCTTCATCGACCATTGACATCTGTACGCCGACCTGGCCGTTGGCTCCACGCACCGCTTCGCCGTCGACTCGGAAGGGCCCGATTTTGCCCCGAGCGAGGAACATGACGTGCCACGTCCGTAGCTGGAGACGATCTGTGCCGACGAGGTCGGCAGCGAGATCCATGGCCGCAGTCTCGAGCACGACGTGCTGTGGTCCGATATGGAGTGCCGCGTCGGGTGACGCGAATTCCACCGAGAGTTCGGGCAGCATCCAATGGCCGTCTGGTCGACGGCAAGCGCCGAAGACTTTCCAGAGGGGTGGCAGGTCCGGCGAATCGATGATTTCAATCGGGTTCTCGGGCATCTTCTCCAACCCTTCGGGTACTTCGCCGATACTGATTCCCTGACCCTCGGTGAAGGCGATCACCCGGTCAGGTTGATCGGCGTCGACGATGCGCGACCGGCTGAAGCCCAGCTGGCGTCCGATCTTCAACGTCTCCGATCTGACCTCGATGCGCTGCACGCCATACCCCGGGTCGATGATGCACGCACTGTGAATCACCGGGTTGGGCACGGCCTCCAGATCGGAGCGCCCCCCGCCT
Source organism: uncultured Acidimicrobiaceae bacterium (assembly GCA_963769775.1). Taxonomy (GTDB): domain Bacteria; phylum Actinomycetota; class Acidimicrobiia; order Acidimicrobiales; family RAAP-2; genus Bog-756. Next base: position 77,873 of record CAVYNC010000014.1, read on the forward strand.
TCTGGTGAGCTGATGGCGATCGGCGCAACCATCAGCCCGCCGGTTGAGTTCCTGAAGTCATGGCGGACGTTGACAGAGTTGTCGTCGTCGACGCCCATGTCCATCGATCCGTAGCGCCGTCCTATGTACCGATAGCTGAGCAAGCCTGTCCACCGGCGCTCCAACTCTGCTGCATAGGCGTCCTTGTCTTCCTCTGAGGTCCCGGATGTCCTTCATTGGCTCGCTCGCTCCATCAAATGGCTCAGGGTGCGGCCCTGGATGAGGGGGCATGACCAAGTCTAGGTTTCGCATGTTTTCTGATGACTGGACTCCGAATTTCGGTCCAGTTGAACGATTTTCGGTTACGAGTCAGTTGGATCAGCAAGCGGATCCCATGGCGATTGCAATTGACGCTGGCCGGAACTGGACACGGGTGCTAGAAATGCAGCCGCACGGTGTCTGGCGGGACCGAGCCGCTGGGCCTTCCGATGAGGAGAGTCTCATGCGCACAATCGGGGAAAAGAGCCACGGCGACGGTCTTGGACGGGTCTTCTCCAAGCTACGACTTGCGCTGGCTGTCGCATTAGGGGGAGCGATAACGCTGGTCCTGGGGCCGGGCGTTGCCTCGGCCGTGGTCAACAATCCGCCCGGGAACCCGACCGCTCCGGCCATCTCCTACGAGATCGATTGCACCACCTCGTTCCAGTCCGGTGTCGCCGCGCCGTTCGTCACGAGCCTCGTGGGTAATACGACCACCGACTCGGCCGCGCCCTCCGGCGTGAAATTCGGCTTCACCGGGACCGCTTCCACGACTCTCGTCGGCGGCTTCATCGCCAACATCTACGCAATCCTCGGCGGTAACGGCACGTCGCAACTGCAGTGGACCGAGACCATCGGGTCGACCGATGGGCACGCCACCGGCACGTACAAGGTCAATACGCCGACCATCAACGCGGCGGACGGAGGGGGCACCACCCCATCAGGGCTCGTGCACTGGACCAAGGGCTCGACCACCCTTACCGGTGTCGCCGGGGACTTCACCGGCGCCAAGCCCCTCGACGGCCTCGCCTCCGGGACCGCCGGGATCCCGCAGGCCGCAACCATCACGGCCATCAGCGCGAACGCCTCCTCGATCACCATCAGCCTGCCGACCACGGCGGCGGGCACCGCTGCGAGCGTGAGCTGGGGCGCGAACACCGTGTTCAGCCAAAAGGTCACCACCGGGAACGTCTTCACCACCAACGGGCCAGCCGGCGGCACCGCCGGCATCGGCGTGGTGAGCGCGCTCCAGTTCACCGCCGATAGCCTCGTCACGTTCGGCGGAGCGCTCGGGGACGGGCCGAGCAACTGCCTGCTCACCGGGTGGACCGGGCCGCCCACGCCGAAAGCGGGTCCGCCCCAGACGGGATTGCCGGGCGGCGCGACCGGGGACAAGATCCCCGTGCTGCCGGCCGGCAGCACGACCCCGCTGATCAGCGTCTCGCCGGTCACGGTGCAGCCCGCGGCCTACGTCAACCTCGTCGCACCGACCGTGCCTGGCGCACCGACCGGGGTGAGCGCGACGGCAGGCCCGGTCCGAAGCTCCTACGCGACGGTCTCCTGGACCGCTCCTGCTGACGGTGGCTCGCCGATCACCAGCTACCTGATCACCGCCTATCAGGGCCCAACCGCAATCGGTACGACCTCGATAGGTCCGGTCACGAGCGGGAGCGTTGTGGGACTTGCGACCGGTATCCCCTACACCTTTGAGGTAAGCGCCACCAATGCGGTGGGCACCGGACCGGAGTCGTCGCCGTCAGCCGCACTGATCCTCGATGCGCCTCCGACCATCACCTCTCCGGCTTCGACGACCTTCGTCAAGGGCAAGCTGGGCAGTTTCACCGTGACCGCCACCGGCTATCCAACCCTGATGCATTTCACGAAGACCGGAACGCTGCCAAAGGGCGTCACGCTCACCGGCGGTGGAGTGCTCTCAGGAACACCCACGGCCACCGGTGACTTCACCTTCGCAATCGCAGCGAGCAACGGAGTGCTCCCGGTAGCCAGCCAGGCGTTCACGGTCAAGGTGGTCGCGATCGAAATCACGACGCTCACGTTGGGCACCGCCACGCGCGGGACTCCCTATTCTCTCCCACTCACCGAATTGGGAGGAGTGGCTCCCTTCACATGGACCAACACATCGCCGAAGCTTCCGGCCGGTCTGAGGTTGAGTTCATCGGGCAAGATCTCAGGAACGGTCAAGTCCACCGTGATCGCAGGCAACTACTCCGTAGGGGTGGCGCTCCACGACAATGCATCTCCGACCCACAACACGACTCAGGCAGTATTGAAGATCAGTGTGACGTGACAGTCGGCTCGCGGGTGGCGGATGGATTCCCTGCCTCGGCCTCGAAATTCCCACGCTGCAACCTGCCCGCATGCGCGAAGTCTGCGCTGCTCTTGAAGTCGCTGTCGACTGCCGACCTTGAACCCGAATGCTCATCTCCGGAGTCTGCGATTTGCGCCAACTCGGGTAGAGCGCTGGCTTCAGCCGAGGCGGTAGAGCTTCTTCCCGTTCTCGGCGAGGATCTTGCGGCGCGACTCCGGCCGAAGCGTCGCCATGGCCTCGGCCACGTGCTCGAGTGGCTTGGGCCAGAGAGAGGTCGGGTGGGGAAAGTCGGTTTCGAACATGACATTGTCTTCGCCGACCTTGTCGACCAGTTCTTGAAGATGCCCGCGGCCGGTCTCGAACCACATGGTGGCGTACCAGTTCGACTTGAAGTACTCCGAAGGCGCCTTGCCAAGCTCGGCCGCCTGCGCGGGAGCGTTTTCGGGGAGTTCCCAGTCCATTGTCTCGAGGATGAAGGGCACCCAACCGATCCCGCTCTCCACTGAAACCATTTTGAGTTTCGGAAAGCGGTCGAAGATTCCCGAAAAGATGGTGTTGATGACCACTCGGGCGTTGCCGATGAAGAGCATCGCTCCACCGATGGCGGGCTTGACGAACTCGTCCTGGGACGGCCAGAAGTACTGGCCGAAGAAGTTCATTGCCGTGAGGCTCGCTCCGATGTGGAAGTGGATCGGGAGCTCGAGATCGGCGCAGACCTCCCACAGAGGGTCCCATGCCACGTTGGCCAGGTCCGGTGAGCCGAGGTCCTGGGGATCTGAGGTCATATTGATTCCCCGGAGACCCATTTCGGCGATCCGCTGCGCTTCGCGCACGCATCCCTCGATATCCCAGGCGGGAAGTATCGGCATGGGCAAGAGCCGGTTGTTCGTGCGGTCCTGTATCTCGGCCCGGGAGTCGTTGAAGATCTCCACGCACAGGCGGCGCAGCACGGGGTCCTTCACATCGGCCAGTGCATGACCCCCCAGTCCCAGAGCGTTGGGGTAAGTGACCTGGTGCTCGATTCCCATGTCATCGAGAACCTCAAGACGAGCGTCGACGTCCCACGCCGCCACATGGGCTCTTTCGAAATCCCACTCAAGCATCGATTCCTGGAATGGATGCTTCACGCCTGCCCGGTCAATGGTGCTGCCGCCACCAGCCTTTCCAAGAGGCGTTCCGTCAATAACCCACGTGCGCTCTCCCTCGACCACTTCAACGTGAAGAATCTCGCTCTTGTAGGCAGCGGGGGCCCTCTTCGTCCATAGATCGTCGACATCGGTGAGATGGGAGTCAGCGTCGACAACGGCAAGTTGCTCGGGCACTGCCGAGGTGAGAGTCATAAGGGTCATCCTCCGGGCTTCAAGACCAAGGGGCATGCGCCCCATCGCTGAGGTTAGTGCTGGCGCCGGCAGAGGACTCCGCCCGTGGGGGAAAAGCCACGCCGCAGCCCTAAGTGACTCCTTCCTCATCCAGTTGCCATGGTCATCCCGGTTCCAGCTGGTCGCGGCAACGGATGAGGTACGGCGTCTCGACGGCGCTGCAGGCCAGACCGATGGCCCGGTCGTACGCCGCCGTCGGCGAGGATCAGGTAGCGCCCAGGTGCCTGGCCCGAGGGGAGGCGTTCGCGGACGAGAGAGCGGCCCTCGGCGATCAGCTGGTCCCACGATTGCTCTGACTCGAGGATTTTCGTAGCGTGAGGGGCCCCTCCCTCCATCAAGGCTCCTAGCAATGGAACTGACTGGACACAAGAGCGCACTACGAGGTGCCAGAGGACTCGTTGGCTCCGTCGTTGTCGCGGTTGGTCTTGTGGGTTTGAATGTGGCCCCAAGCACCGCAGCGGGTGCGGCCGAACCCAAGCTGGCGACTCTGATCGTTCCGGCGTATCAGTATCCGCTCAAATCAACATCGACGCTCCAGGGTATCTGGGCGGAGTTGGCAGAGCACCGGCCCCCCGGCGGGACGGGCTACGTCATCGCCAACCCTTCGAGCGGCCCCGGTTCGGGCTCGTTCTTCGCCGGCTCGGATTATTCGAACTACCTGTACGTCATCGGTAAGGTGCAGGCGGAGGGGTGGACCGTCCTGGGATACACGCCGACCGGGTATGGCACGCGGTCGCTCTCTGACGTCGAAGGTGCCGTCAAACTCTGGGAATCGAAGTACGGTACCGGCCAGATCGGCTCGGGCAAACTCACTGCGCCGGTCACAGGCATTTTCTTCGACACCGCGTGCGCCGGTCAAAAGTGGATAGGGTCAGCCGGTGGCGGCTGCGCCAGCAAACCCCCGGGGTTCAGTGGGCCACCTGCATCCTTCTTCACCGACCTGACGTCTTACGTGCATACTCATCTGGGCGGGATAGCGGTAGCCAACCCTGGAGTGCAACCGCTCGACAGTTCGTTCCTCACGAACTCGGCTGTTGACGACGCCGTCATCGTGTTCGAGAACCAGTACTCGGTTTACATGGGCTCTCGTGTTCCGATCGACAACACTGGCGCTGTCAACCAGGTCGGAACGATCGTGTGGGACGCCTCCACGCTGGCAGAAGCACGACAGGTGATCCAGACGGCTCATGCAGACGGATCCAACCTGGTGTATGTCACCTCCGAGAACGACGACCACTTCTACTGCCCTCCGGGTGATGTGTTCGCCGGTAGCCCACCTGCGTGCACGGTTTCTGTCCCCGGGTATTTCCAGTCAGAGCTGTCGCACGCCTCATAGCACCGCGCATCTCCGCCACGGACGGAGATATTCCCCTCCACAAGGTCCGACAGCGAGTGGAGGTTATGGGACTGTTCGAACCCCTTCTGGTCGGGAGGAAAGATCTGTCGCTGTCCGTGAGCAAAGATAGACCTATGGCCCACGACCTCGTCATCCGTAACGGAACCGTCGTTGACGGGTCTGGCTTCGGCTCCTACCGCGCCGACGTGGGTATCAAGGGCGATCGCATTGCCGCGATCGGCCGGATCAAGGAGCGCGGGCACCGGGAGATCGATGCCGAGGGTCACGTCGTCACCCCTGGGTTCATCGACGGGCACACCCATTATGGACGCCCAGGTGTTCTGGGATGCCACCGGCTCGAACTCGTGCTGGCACGGCGTCACGTCGGCGGTCATGGGCAACTGCGGCTTCACTCTGGCCCCGGTCAGTTCCGACCAACGGGAACTTGTGGTGCGTAACCTCGAGCGGGCCGAGGACATCGATCCCGGCCGCCCTGGCTGCAGGGATCGACTGGAGCTTCGAGACGTTCCCCGAGTATCTCGACGCGGTCGACCGGCTGGCCAAGGGGATCAACTTCGCCGCCAACATCGGACACTCGGCTCTGCGGACGTGGATCATGGGCGAGCGGGCGTTCGAGGACGGAGGCCACGGAGGACGACCTCGCACTCATGTGCGACCAATTGGCAGACGCTCTGCGTGCCGGAGCCATCGGTTTCTCGACGTCGCGCACCAAGCACCATGAGACCTCCGACGGTCGCCCAGTGGCGTCGCGGTTGGCGTCGTGGGACGAGGTGGCCGCACTCGTGGGCGTCATGGGCGAACTGAGCATCGGTATCTTCGAGGGAGCCGATGCCGACATGTCGGCTCCCGATCCCGAAGTGCGCGCCAACGGACTCGAACGCATGGTGGCACTGGCCGCGGCGACCGGCGTGCCAATGACCTTCGGGCTCGTCGCCACACGCGGGAGCGGGTTACCTCATCGACTTCCTCGACGACGCCGCCGACCGTGGCGCCCGCATGATCGCCCAGACCCACTGCCGGGGCATCTCGGTGCTGCTCTCCCTAAAGACCGGGCTTGCCCTTCGACCTCGTCCCGGCTTGGTCCGGTCTGCGGTCTGCGCCCGTTCCCGAGCAGTTGCGGGTCCTGGGAGACCCCGACCTACGACGTCCCTTTTGTGGACGCGGCGATCCACGCCGACTACGCGGCATACACGGGGGTGGGTGCCCAGGCCCGGCCGCCCGACTTCGAAGGGATCCGCGTCTACGAGCACGGACTCCCGCCCAACCCGTCGGTCGCCGATGTGGCGAGGGAGAAGGGCGTCCACCCGGCCGAGGCCATGATCGACTTGTGCGTCGAGTCCGATGGCGACCAGCTCTTCATCCAACCCAGCCTCTATCCGCAGGACGAGGCAGTCCTGCTGCGGGCGATGCGCCACCCGCGCACGGTCATGACCTTCTCCGACTCGGGGGCGCATCTGAGCCAGATCGCCGACTCGTCGATCCACACCCATCTACTCGGGCACTGGGTCCGGGACCGCCAGGAGTTCACCTTGGAGGAGGCCGTCCGCATGATCACGTTGGCCCCGGCCCTGGCGTGGGGACTGTCCGACCGGGGACTGCTCCGTCCGGGCATGGCGGCCGACCTCAACATCTTCGATCCGGACACCGTCGCCCCGGCCGTGCCGGTGCTGGTGGACGACCTGCCCGCCGGCGGCCGACGGCTCGAGCAGCGGTCGGTCGGGTTCCTGGCCACGGTGGTGGGCGGCGAGGTCACGATCGACCGGGGCGAGCCCACCGGCGCCACGCCCGGTCGACTCCTACGCCGCATGCCCGGCTGAGTGGCCGGCCGTCGCGGTTCCGACGCCGACCCCCTACCGCATCCAGAGTGTGCGGGCCGTCCGCCGGCGGATGACCCATCGACCCCGAGTGCCGCTCCACGTCGTCGAGATAGCGGATGCCCAGGGTGAGGTCCTCCTTGCCGGAGTCCGGTCCACTCAACTGGTAGACGACGGCGTAGGTGTCGAGGACCGCCTCGTCGGCACCCGGTACCAGGTGGATCAAGCGGATCGCCCAACACGTGCATGCTCATCGGGAACGCGCGCGGCGCCCGCATGGTGTCGAGCCACTCGTCGATCCCCTGGGTGCCGCGTGCGCCGGTCACCTCGGCATCGGGATGGAACAGGGCGGCCAGCGCGTCGACGTCCCGCTCGTCGGCAGCCCGGGCGTAGCGCTGGACCAGTGCCCGCAGCTCCTCGTGGTCGCCCGCTCCCTCGCCCGGCACGGTCGGGGGGATCACAGGACAGCCACCGGGTTGACCGGGCAGCCCGTGCCCTTGGGGATCCGGAGCGGCGCCATCGTGAACAGGAACTCCCACCGCCCGAGCTCGGCGCACCGCTGGCCCAGCGGCGCCAGTCGGACGTTGTCGATCAGCGGGAGGCCCATGGCCACGATCCCGATCTGGTGGACGGGGAACGGCCATCCGGGGGTGCCGATGAAGGGCATCGGATCGGAGATCCCGTCGCTGCCGAGCACCGCTACCTCCCGCTCGGCCAGCCACCGGAGGCATTCGGGATGCAGCCCCGAGAATCCGTCGAAGCCCGCGCCTCGACCGGCGCCGCGATTCGCGTCCCCATGCCACCAGGAGCGACGTCGCCCGGGCCGACCCGCACGCCCTGGTGGGCCTCGGTCGCCTCGAGGTCGGCCACGGTGACCACCTCACCGTCGTCGAGGAACTCGACGCCGAGGGCGCGGGGGACGTCGAGGAGGACTCCTCGGCCGATCACCCCGTCGGCCATGGACAGGACGGTGTTCGCCCGAGCACCGTCACTGCGCACCTCGCTGGCCGGCCGGCCGCCGTACATGCGGCCCTGGACGAACATGTGGGACAGGGCGTCGACGTGGGTGGTCCACAGTCCGTGCACGTCGAGTGCCAGGTGGTCCCGAGCCGCTTCGTAGCCCTCGATCCCGTTGGCGTCGCGGGCGTCCCCCGACGCCAGCATGTGGTGCTGGACCGGATGGGGGTGGTCGGGCATCGGCTCGGTAGCCAGGTCATGGGCGAGGCTGATCGACTGGCCCGACGACACCAGGCTGGCCGCCGCCGCCCGGCGCTCGTCGGTCAGGAAGTGGAGGGTCCCCCGCTCGTCGTCGGCACCCCACCGCGTCCAGTTGGTGAGCTCCTCGAACATGGCGTCGAGCTCCTCGGTGGTCGGGACGGGGTACTCGCTGGCCATCGGGTCATCCTGTCAGGATCGTTCGCCTCACGTGATCCGAACGGGCCGGTCCGCTGCGGATGGCCACCCGGGCAGGAGGCCAAGCGTGGCGCAGACCTCCTGGGCCTCGATCCACTGGCCGTTTTGCTCGGACTGCCTCGGGACTGGTCACCAGCCAGGCAGCCACGGCTCCGACGACATCGGGAGATGCGCCTGTCGAGGCGTCGAACCCGAACTCGGCCATGTCGATTGCGATGCGCTCGGTGGCCACGAACCCCGGGCTCAGGTTGAATGCGAGGATACCCATGTCGCTCAGCTCGACGGCCAGGATGCCGGCGAGCCGGTGCAGTGCCCCCTTCGACATGCCGTAGCCGAGCCCCCAACCGCCACTGCCCGCCGGCCGGGGCGGGTCCATGGCGCCGGAACTGGACGCCAGGTTGATGATGATGCCGTGGCCCCGATCGACCATCTGGGGGAGGAGAAGCTTGGTCAGGATCACCGGGGCCATCACATTGGCCTCGAGGTGCCGGTCGAGGATGTCCACCGGAGTGTCGAGGACGTGGTCCATGTGACCGGGCCCGACGTAGCGTCCGTTGTTGACCAGGATGTCGATGCGCCCCCATCGTTCGAGCACCGTCGCCACGGCCGTGCCGAGAGACGTGCGGTCGAGCAGGTCCAGATAGACAGGCAGTGCCCGTCCACCCTCGGCCTCGAGCAGGGAAACCGTCGAGTCGAGCGAACCGGGCAGCGGCTGGGTGTTGGATGCCGCCACCGTCGAGGAGTGCTCGCGCTCCTCGCCCTCGTGACGGGTGCGGGCGGCGACGGCCACGTCGCAGCCCGCCCGTGACAGATGACGGGCGATGGCCTTGCCGATTCCACGGCTGGCCCCGGTGACGAGCGCGACCGGCCTGTCGGATCCGGCGGTCATGGCTCTCCTTCGTGCATCGCCGTCATTGGTGGGCCGCCCAGCACGGAGATGAGCTGGGCCATCTCCTCGTAGCCGGCCCGTCCGCCTTCGCGCCCGAAGCCGCTCTGGCGAACACCGCCGAACGGCGTGGCCGGTGACAGCCCCACCAGGCCGTTGGTCATGATCACCCCAGACTCCAGCCCGTCGACCATCCGGGCCAGGCGCTCGGGATCGGTCGTGTGCACGTAGGCGGCGAGTCCGTACGGGCTGTCGTTGGCCTTGGCCAGGACCTCGTCCTCGGTGGAGAACCGGAGGATGGCCTGCACCGGGCCGAAGACCTCGTTGCGGGCCAGGTCGCTGTCGTGGTCGACGTCGCCGAAGACGGTCGGGGCGACGAACCATCCGTCGGCCAGGTCCCCGCCCAGGCGCTCGCCACCGGCTAGCAACGTGGCCCCCTCGGTGGCCGCTCGACCGATCACGCCGAGGATCCGCTCCATCGCGGCCTGGGTCACCACCGGCCCGACGAACGTGGTCGGATCGAGGGGATCGCCCACCCGGAGGGTCGCGAGCGTTGCCAGGACCCTGTCCACCAGCGCGTCGTAGACATCCTCGTGCACATAGGTGCGGGTGGGGAGCGCGCAGCCCTGGCCGGACAACAGCGCCGTGCCGACCTGCGCAGTCAGCCTGGCCGCGGTGTCGAGGTCGGCATCGGCGAAGACGATGTTCGGAGATTTGCCGCCGAGCTCGAGGGCGAGCGGTGTCAGGTTGGCCGCTGCCGCCGCCATCACCGACCGCGCGGTACGCGGCGCCACCGGTGAAGGTGAGCTTGTCGACGCCGGGGTGGCCGGCGAGCGCCATCCCGGCCGTGGCTCCGCCGACGACGATGTTGACGACCCCCGGCGGGATGCCGGCTTCGAGGGCGAGCTCGCCGAAGCGGAGCATGCCGAACGGCGCCAGCTCGGGCGGCTTCACCACCACCGTGTTGCCCGCGGCCAGTGCGGGCCCGCATTTCTGCCCCATGCCCATCATCGACCCGTTCCACGGGGGGACCACGCCAACGACGCCGTAGGGCACACGGCGTACGGTGGCCGTGCCCCGGGCCACGGGTAGCTCCTGGGCGACGGTCGTGGCTGCCAGCTCGGCGTAGTAGCGGACCCATGCCGCCGTAAAGCGACCGGGTCCCAGCACCGATACCGGGGTGCCGTTGTCGAGCGCGGCCAACTCACCAGTCTCCTCGCGGTGCGCGTCGAGTAGGTCGGCCAGGACCGCCAGGATCGCGGACCGGCCCTCCGGACCGAGGGCCGTCCAGCCCGGCTGTGCGGCACGGGCAGCGGCCACCGCTTCGTCGAACGTCGTCCGGTCCGGCCAACCCGACCTCGGCCTGCACCTCCCCCGTCGCCGCATAGCGGTGCCGGTGGACGCCGTCGGCCGCGCTCGGCCACCACGAGTCCCCGATCAGGTGGCCCTGGTCGGCCATGCGTCGCACGGTGGCCGATGCCAGCGTCGTCCTCACGGGACGACGTAGCCCCCGTCGACCGGTAGGGCCACCCCGAGCACGAAGGACGCCGCCGGCGTGCACAGCCACACGGCTGCCTCGGCGATCTCCGAGGCCTCGCCGATCCGGCCGATGGGGTGGAGCGCCCGCAGATGGGCCTCGATCGAGGGATGGCGCCGCATGGCCTCGTCGACCATCGGCGTGCGGGCTGTGCCCGGGCAGACGGCGTTGACCCGGATGCCCCGGGCCCCGTAGTCGAGGGCCGCCACTTTGGTCAGTCCGATGACGCCGTGCTTGGAGGCGGTGTAGGCGGCCTGGTGCGGGTAGGCCACGAGCCCGACTCCCGAGGCCGTGTTGACGATGGCTCCACCGCCCCGCTCGAGCATGCAGGGGATCTCGGCCTTCATGCAGTAGTAGACCCCGTTGAGCATGACGTCGATCGTCCGGGCCCAACCGTCGTCCGGATAGTCGGCCAGTGGCGCCATGGGGGCGGCGATGCCGGCGTTGTTGTGGGCGCAGTCGAGGCCACCGAAGGTGTCCACCGCGAACGCGACCATCGCTTCGACGTCGGACTGCACGCTCACGTCGGTGCGGATGAAGGCGGCCCGCCCACCTGCCTGTTCGACCAGCGCGACCGTCTCGCGACCCCCGTCCACGTCGATGTCGGCCACCACGACGGCGGCCCCCTCCCTGGCGAAGATCTGGGCGGCCGAGCGGCCGATCCCGTTCGCCGCTCCGGTCACCACGGCGACCTTCCCCTCGAGCGCTCCCATGGCGGGCAACAGTACCCGTGCCGACTGGAGCGGGTACGTTTCCCGGCATGGGTCGGTTCACAGGACGGGTGGCGCTGGTATCGGGGGCGGCGAGCGGGATCGGTGCGGCCGTCGCCGACCGCCTATCCGAGGACGGAGCCATCGTGGTCCGCGCCGACATCGCCGTCGTCGAGGGAGGTGTCCACTGCGACGTGACGGACGCCGGCTCGTGCGCCGCCGCCGTTGCCCACGCGCTGGACGCCTTCGGCCGGCTCGACGTCCTGGCCAATGTGGCCGGCATCGGTTCGGCGGCGGCCATCATCGACGTCACTCCCGACGATTGGCGCCGGGTCATCGAGGTCAACCTCACCGGCACCTTCCTGTTGTCCCAAGCGGCGGTGCCCGCCCTGGTCGAGTCGACAGGGTGCATCGTCAACATGGGGTCGGTGGCCGGGCTGCGTGCCACTCCGTACAACGCCGCCTACTGCGCCTCGAAAGGAGGGGTCGTCATGCTCACCAAGTCGATGGCCATCGAGTTGGCCAAGGCGGGCGTGCGGGTCAACGCGGTGTGCCCGGCTTCGGTCGACACCCCGTTCCTCCGGAACTTCCGAGTCCCGGAGGGCGCCGACCTGTCCCTGTTCGCTCGGGCCGCCTCGCCCATGGGCCGGGTCATCGAACCCGCCGAGGTGGCCGCCGCCGTGGCCTATCTGGCCTCCGACGACGCCCGGACCGTCAGCGGGACCACCTTGGTCATCGACGGGGCGGCGACGGCCTGACGTCGGAAAGCGACACCGTGTCGGTGTCCCGGCCCGACCGCAGGACCCGGCCTGGCCGCGCTCCGGTCACCGTGCCGTCGACCACGACCTCGGTGCCGGCCACGAGCACCTGGTCCACACCCGCCGAGCCGGCCACGAGGCGCACGCCCCCGCCGGGAAGGTCCGCCACCAGCTCGGCCGGCTCGCTCGCCACGGTCGCAGGGTCGAACACCACGAGATCGGCCTGCCACCCCGCCTCGATCCGACCCCGCCCGCGCAGGCCGTAGAGGCGGGCCGGTCGATCGGTCATCATCTCGACGGCCTCCTCGACCGTCGAGCAGCCCTCGTTCCCGCACCACCTCGCCGAGCACCCGGGTCGGGTAGTTGGCATGGCACATGAGGTCGAGGTGGGCACCGGCGTCGGAGCCTCCGAGCAGCACCCGGGGGTCCTTCCACACCGCCACCCGGGCCGCCCACCCCTCGTCGGTCCTGCCCAGACTCGGCGTCAGCGACGGCAGCACGACGTAGAGGGTCAGGTCGTCGGGGAGGACGACGTCGATCAGCACGTCGATCACGTCGGTACCCCGGAACCGGGCGATGTCGGCGAGGGGCCGTCCCACCCACTCGGAGCCGGGGTCGGCCACCTCCATCATCGAGAAGTCGGCGAGCACGCCGATGGCCCGGCTGGCCACCTTCTCGGCGCCCGCCCGAAGGGTGGCCCGGGTGACAGGGTCGGCGGCGGCGGCCTGACGGCCGGCAGCGTCCCGTGTCAGTACCTCCTGCCAGCCGGGCAGGCTCGGCAGGAGGGTGTTCGACCGCATGCGCATCATGTCGGGCAGGGCCAGCGCCACGACGTGGGCACCCCGGGCCGCGGCCACGTCGGACGCCCGAAGCTGCTGTTCCCAGATCTCCTCGCTGGCCAGGCTGCCCAGGAGGTTCCAGTTGAGCGGCCGGTCGGCGGCCAGCGACATGTCGGCCATCAGTTCCATCCGGTCCTCGGGGATCGGGCCGATGGTCGGGATGAACTCGAGGGTCGTCCCCTCGTGGCCACGCAGGGCGGCCGGCCAGGGCCACGAACTCCGGGAACGAGGCTCTGCTGGAAGGCACCGGGCGGTGGTCCCCGTCCAGGTGGCCCTCTCCGAGCGAAGACGAGAGCCCGAGGGCACCGCCATCGAGCGACTCCTCCACCAGGCGGACCATGGCCTCGACCTGTGCAGGCGTGGCCTCGTCCCAGGTGGCGCGGTCGCCCATCACCACCCGGCGCACCGTCGAGTGGCCGACAAGGAACCCGGCATTGACCGACAGCCCGACGTCGACCCGTTCGAGGTACTCGGCGAACGTCTCCCACGACCACGGCCCACCGCCGGCGAGGGCCTCGCGGGGGATCCCCTCCACCACCGCCATCATCGCCTGGATGTACTCCTCGTCACCGGGTCCCAGCGGGGCGATCGAGAACCCGCAGTTCCCCCCGAGGACGGTGGTCACCCCGTGCTGGACCGAGGGACTGGCCGTGGTGTCCCACAGGAGCTGTGCGTCGTAGTGGGTGTGGATGTCGATGAACCCGGGGCACACCACCCTGCCGGTGGCGTCGATCTCCCGCCGGCCGGCCTCGGGCACGGCCCCGACGGCGATGACCGCCCATCGGCGACGGCTACGTCGGTCACGATCGACGGCCCCCCCGTGCCGTCGACGACACGCCCACCGCGGATGACCAGGTCGTGCACGTCAGCCTCCCGCCAGGAGCGCGTCGACCGCCGACTCGACAACGGTCCCCTTGAAGAAGTCCGGGTTGGTCCCGGTGTAGAACCGGGCCGGGTTGGTGAACACGAAGTCCCGGAAGGCCGCCTGGTCGATCCAGCCCTTGTCGACCATCTCGTGGGCCTCCTCCAGCACCTCGGACACGTCAGGCAGGTCCCAGTGGGCGATGTCGGATCCCAGCATCACCTGGAGCTCGGTTCCGAACGGGTTGACCGCCGTGTTGAAGGCCAGCGACGTCATCGGATCGTCGGCCTCGCAACCGAACCAGAAGCGCTCTGCAAAGAGGCTCTTGATGTCCTCGGCCCGGTCGATCCCGCAGGCGGCCCATTCGTCGAGCATGTCCTCGGGCTCGGCAGGCCGACTGGTCAGCGCGGCCGGGAGTCGGCGGGCGTCGGGGGCGAAACGTCCGAGCATTCCGTACGATCAGGTCCCGGTCGATCAGCGCCGGGTCCAGGTGGGCGCGCAGTGCGGCCAGATTGCGCTTCTCCCAATGGCCGACGATGTCGCAGTACAGGGCCGCGGCCCACGCCACCCCGCCCTCCAGGAAGGCGAAGTTCATCCCGGGGAAGCGCCGGGTCACCCCGCCGAGGAAGAGCGACTTGGCCAGGGACTGCTGGCCATGCGGCCAAGCATCGAAAGGTGGTTGGCCACGTAGCTGGTCGGCGACCGGTAGGGGGTCATGCCGATGAAGCCGGAGTGGAAGGCGATCGACACCCCGAGCTCCTGGGCCCGGGCCCACACCGGGTCGTAGTCATAGGCCGAGTCGAGGCCGAACTGGTCGAGCCAGAACGCGTAACGGGAGACCTCGGGGTCCGCGTCGGACAGCGCCGCGAACGGGCGTTGCACGTAGCCGGCGCACAGCACGGCCTTGAACCCGAGGTGGGTGACCGCGTATTCCATCTCGGCTATCGCCTCCTCGGGCGTGTGCATGGGTATGGCAGCCACTGGGGTGAGCCGGTCGGCCAGCGGTGCGAACGTCTCGGCATTGCACCGGTTGAGGGCCCGGCACGCCCCTCGCCGGAAGCGGTCGTCGGCAGCGTGGAGGAAGACCAGGCCGAGACTCGGGTAGACCACGCCGAAGTCGATACCGATCTCGTCGAGCCGCTCGTGGAGGAGTGCCGGGAAGAGGGCAGTTGCTAGGTCGATCGTCTGCCTGGCCGGGGCGCTCCACCACGGTCCCCGCGGCGTCCGGGTGGCGGTGCGCTGCTCGGTCGTCTGGTCGTGCCATGCGACGTCGGTACCCCCGTATGGCGGGACCAATCGCCGCAATCCCGGGTCCTCGAGCGAGAGACCCTCCTTCTCGAGGTAAGGGAGCCAGCGTGGGCAGGTGCTCTGCCATGTGCCCGTCGCTGTCGATGACCGGGTGGTCGAGCGTGGCATGGACTTCGGCGGAGGAGGCCATGGCGTCAAACTAGCCCCGCGTCGGGCAAACGCCTGTGGACAGGACCACTTCAGGAGGCCGGGTTGCGGGCACGATGGCAGTCGGGAAGCTGGGCGCTGAAGTCCTCGAGCCCATCCCGGTTTCCTGTGCGCCGTCGGAGGTCGTTAACGATGCGCAGAGCGAGTGGGTCGCAGCCAACGCTGGCGAGATGTTCACGGAGCAGATCGGTGGCTCGATTGACGTTGCCGGCGTCCGCGGCGGTGTCGAGCCGCCGGCCGACCGACAGATCGGGAGACAGAGGTGGGGCCACTCGTGTCCGTCGGATTCTCAGGTGGTTCTACGGCTGTCCTTACATCATTCTTCAATCGGTTCTCTACTCTGGGTCGAGGAGGCAAGCAAAGTAACCCGAAACTGCTTGAACCGAGATGACCTGGCTCATCATGATTCCGTTGTTCGCAGTTGTATTCGCCTGTGCCACAGTGCCCGTCTTCTTCGACTCTGGCCACGGGCACATGATCAACCTCCCAGGTTCTCAACGCCCCAAGGGATCGGGAACAGTTTCAGGGACCACCTGGGACGCTGCATGTGAAGGATCGAGCAGCGTGTCATGAAGTCGTCAGCCCAGGAGCAGATGATCAGATGGATGCACAGCGAGCTCTGAGAGTTTCCCCGTTGGGCTAGATGGGGATTGACGACGAGCAAGTTGAGATCCACACGGGCTCTTCTGGAAGACGAAGGCAAACTCGACCAAATGGCACCAACCAAGCAGGCCCGAAGCGGTCGACCGCATCACCTGGACGACCGGCTCGCCTCGCCGGCGCCGGCCCGGGCACGCCCCCCGCCCGTGGGTGGCCGACCTGTTCCTGGGCGTGGCCGGCCTGGGCCTCGGGATCACGCTGGCGCTGGTCGTCACGGCCGAGAGCGCGGCTCGCTCGCCGCCCCGGGTGGGCTCCTCCTGGCCGGCGGACGGCTCGCCGGGTTCGTCGGCACCTATCTGATCCTGGTCATGGTCGTGCTGATCGCCCGGCTGCCCTGGCTGGAGCGGGCCGTGGGCCAGGACCGGCTCGTGGCCTGGCACCGCCGTCTCGGTCCGTGGGCACTGTGGCTGATCACCGCCCACGTTGTCCTGATCACCCTCGGTTACGCCCGCATGTCGCACACCGGGTTCCTGCGCCAGCTGTGGGTCTTCCTCACCACCTACCCGGACCTTCTGGCCGCGGCCGTCGGGTTCGGCCTCCTGGTCATGGCCGGCGTCACCTCGATCCGGATCGCCCGCAGGCGGATGCACTACGAGACCTGGTGGGTGGTCCACCTCTACTTCTACCTGGCCCTCGCCCTGGCCTTCGCCCACCAGGTGGTCACCGGCGTCGCCTTCCTCGGGCACCCGCTGGCCCGGGCCTTCTGGATCGTGGTCTGGGCGGCCACCGCCGGCATGGTCCTCGTGTTCCGCGTCCTGCTCCCGGTGGTCCGGAACCTGCGCCACCAGCTGAAGGTGGTGGCCGTCCGCGAGGAGGCCCCCGGCGTGTACTCCCTCACCTGCACCGGGCGGCACCTGTCGGACCTGGCCGTGTCCGGTGGCCAGTTCTTCCAGTGGCGGTTCCTGACCCGGGGCCTGTGGTGGCACGCCCACCCGTACTCGCTGTCGGCGCTTCCGCAGGCGCCCTACCTCCGGGTCACCGTCAAGGGACTGGGCGACCAGAGCCGGGCCGTGGCCCGGCTGCGCCCGGGCACCCGGGTGTTCGTCGAGGGCCCCTACGGCGCGTTCACCCATCACGTCCGGGCGACGGACCGCGTCGTCCTGATCGGCGCCGGCGTCGGCATCACCCCGCTGCGGGCCCTGCTCGAGGACCTCCCCCGGGGCGTGGCGGTCACGGTGATCATCCGGGCGTCCACAGCGGAGGAGATCGCCCACCGTGACGAGGTGGCCGAGCTGGTCGGCGACGCGGGGAGGGCGGTTCTACGAAGTGCTCGGGCCCCGGCACGCGGTGCAGCTCGACGTCCGGACGCTCCGGGGCATGGTGCCCGATCTGGCGCTCAGTGACGTCTACGTGTGCGGGCCGGAGGGATTCAACGACCTGGTGATCGCCTCGTGCGTGCGCGCCGGGGTCCCGGGTGACCGCATCCACGTCGAGGCGTTCTCGTTCTGATGGGAGGGCGATCAATGGGATGGACGCGTGAGGTCGACGGAGCGGTGCGACGTGGCGCGCCCGGGGACCGGCGCGGCTGCCACGGTCAGGAGGGTGTGCGATGAGGCGGGCCGTCATCGTCATCGGGGCCACCATCGTCGGCCTGGTCGGCGTGCTCAGCTTCCACACCACCCCGGCCAAGCTCACCCTCGGTTCGCTCTCGGCGGGTACGGCCTCCCGGTCGGCGACCACCACGACCCCGGCCGGCGCGTCGCCGCCCACCACGGGCCCACCGCCGCCCACCCCGACCACGGCCCCGGCGACGCCCGGCCCGGCGACGACGAGCCCGCCAACCACCGCGGCGCCGGCGACGACCACCGCGCCATCGACCACCCGGACGGCGACGGGACCGTCCGTCAACTACAACTTCGGCCTGATCTCGGTCACGGCGACCGTTTCGGGGTCGAAGCTCACCAATGTCTCGATCGCCTCGCTCGACGACGGCGGGAGCCCCCGCTCCCAGTCGATCGACCAGCAGTCGATCCCGATCCTGGAGCAGCAGGCGCTCCAGGCGCAGAGCGCCAACATCCAGGGCGTGTCCGGGGCTAGCTACACGAGCGCCGGGTTCCAGCAGTCGCTGCAGGCGGCACTCAGCCAGCTGGGCTTCAAGTGACGGCGTCGACCGCCAGGCACGCGGAGCTGCGACGATGCGCCGGCGCTCCCGGGCACTCCACCACCGCGAGGAGGTGATGGGGACGATCGTCACGATCGACCTCTACGTGGACGCCGGGATGCCGGTCGACCGGCTGGCGGCGCCACGTGGGCCGGGCCCGGTCGGCGCTGCACCGGGCGGACGACGTCTTCAGCACCTGGAAGGCGGACAGCCCCATGAGCCGACTCCGCCGCGGCGAGGCGACGGTGGGCCAGATGCCGCCCGAGGTCGCGGGTGTCCTGGAGGCGTGCCGGGCCGCCCGGGTGCTCTCCGACGGGTGGTTCGACCCGTGGGCGCTCCCCGGGGGCGTCGACCCGACGGGCTACGTCAAGGGATGGGCCGCGGAGCGCGCCCTCGACGCCCTCCGGATGCCGGACGTGGCCGCGGCCGTCGTCAACGCCGCCGGGGACATCGCCAGCTTCGGTGGTCCGGCGCCCGGTGCACCGTTCCGGTTCGCCGTCGTCGACCCCTTCGACCGGGCCCGGCTCGCGTGCGTCGTCGAGCACACCGGCGCGGTCGCCACGTCGGGCACCTACGAGCGGGGCCAGCACCTGTTCGACCCCCACTCCCGCCGGGCGGCATCGGCCGTGGCGTCGGCGACGGTGACCGGCCCCGAGCTGGGACTTGGCGGATGCGCTGGCCACGGCGCTCGCTGTCGGCGGCCAGGAGGTTCTCGAACGCATCGACGCCCTCGACGGCTTCGAGGCTCTGGTGATCGGGCACGACGGCGATCGTCGGTGGACCTGCGGGTTCCCGTGGGCCCCGGAGTCCGCACCCTCTGCCATCGATCCTGCCTGACTGTCGCCGCCGGCGAAGGCCTCAGGCTTCGGAGACCGACAGCTGCAGCGGCACGGACCCCTCCAGCACATGGGGTGTCCGAGCTGAGGTACGACTGATGACGTGCCGTTCGGCCCTGGTCGGCATCACCGGAGAGGAACAAGATGAGAGCGTCCCTACTCAGCTGGTAGGAGGGGAGCCTTCAGCGTGGGCCACTGAGGCAGCAGCGGCCAGCTGGGTGGGGCAATCCGGCTACTTCTGCTTGCAGTTCGGCCTCCAGAGGCATCAGTTCGTTCTGCCCACCTGATTTTGATCCTCCATTCATGGGAAAAGAGAGCAGGTCGGAGAGGGTCGCCCACCACGATCTGAGCCGAATCTAAGGTTTTCGATTAGGCGAGCTTCGTAGTTCTGAAGCGGAATGGAGGCGTCGATGACTGACGTGGCGGCACCTTCGAGTTGGTACCTCGATTTCCAGATTCCTAGCATCCTTCGCCGCCGGGACGGTCGGGTCCGGCCTACTCCGGTACGAGTTCCAGAACTGATTCTGATTCCCGAGCCTCGTCAACGCAACAACATCTCAAGCTTCGATGGTGAACAGGTCGATCATTCATCTTTGAACGATGCTGAGAGTCTCCGCATCGAGCTGGTCAGTCTAGAGAGTCAGGTTCCTAGATTGAGGCAGGAGCGAGATGAACTGCGAATGGAAATGGGCGATCTCAATGATCAGATTCCCACATTGAGGCGAGAGCGAGACGAACTTCTGGCGGCAGCGGTACCTCTCAGTGCTGAAGTGACTGCTCTTCAGTCGAAGCAGGAGGAGCTGATATCACTCAGATCGGAGATTCAGGCGCTTCGGCATCGGAAGTCTTCACTCGAGAGATCGCTTGCTGAACTTCGTCGACCCTCGGAGAGGCCTAGACGTGGTTGGACTGATCATCAGAAGTTTCATGACTCGTAGCTGAGTGTGAGAGACGCTCACTCCCTTCAGTTGGATCCGAAATAGGCGAAGGTCGCGCCGTAGGGGCGCACTGTCCCCAAGGTGCCTTCGTTGCGGGGCAAGGCAAGGGGTTCCAGGACAAGGGGATTAACTCACCCTCGACCACAGGGGCGGGTCTGACCCAGGACGCAGCGTACGGCGATGACTACCAGAGCGCTACAAACTCTCGACTGGTGAGAATCACCAATGGCTGCAGCCGGGGATGTGACCTATGCACGCACAACGCACATGTCGTCGATGTCCGTGGCTCCTGGCACGTCGTCCACTGCAAGCTTTACACTTCCAGCCGATACAGAGACCGGCGCCAGCACGCTCGTAGTGGTCGCCAACGGAATCGCTTCTTCGTCGACAGCAATCACCGTTAGCTCGTAAGGGACCAAGGCGGGAGTTATAACCAGAAGTTGTGGATGCGCGATCTCCTGAAGGGCGCGACGTACCCTCCAAGTTGAGCAAACAACGAGTCCGCTGGCTGAGACCGGCGGGGAGGGATACGCCAATGTTGAATCTAGTCCATGACGCCACCGCGACCGCGGTGGACGACCCCGAGGCCCTGGCCATCGACCTCGACGAGCTGTGCCGGGTCGCTGCCAACGAGATGCTGGCCATCGCCCTGCTGGCTGAGCGCCAGGCCTACCTCGACGAGCATGCCTCAGAGCTCGATGCTGCCGGGCACCGCCGGGTGGTGGGCAACGGGTTCGCCCGGGCCCGGGAGGTGACGACCGGCGCCGGCGTGGTCGAGGTGAAGGCCCCGAGGGTCGACGACCGCCGCGACGGCGAGCGCTTCTCCTCGGCCATCCTGCCCGCCTACATGCGCAAGTCCCCCAAGGTCACCGAGGTCCTGCCGATCCTGTACCTGCGGGGCCTCTCGACCAGCGACTTCGCACCCGCGCTCGGCGAGTTCTTCGGTTCCGAGGCGGGGCTCTCGGCCTCGACGGTCAACCGGCTCACCGAGGCGTGGCAGGACGAGCACCAGGACTGGTCGACCCGGGACCTCTCCGACGTCGACTACGTGTACTTGTGGGTGGACGGGGTGCACTTCAACATCCGCCTGGAAGAGGACCGTCTGTGCTGCCTGGTGATCGTGGGTGTTCGCCCTGATGGGACCAAGGAACTGGTGGCGCTCGCCGACGGCTATCGCGAGTCGACCGACAGCTGGGCCGAGGTGCTCCGGGGGCTGAACGACCGCGGGATGTCCGCCCCGGTCCTCGCGGTGGGCGACGGGGCGCTCGGGTTCTGGGCCGCACTCCGCGATGTCTTCCCGACCACCCGCGAGCAGCGTTGCTGGGTCCACGTCACCGCCAACTGCCTCGACGCGCTACCCAAGCGTCTGCACACCCAGGCCAAGGACGCCATCGCCAAGATCTACTCGGCACCGTCGCGCACAGCCGCCCTCGAGGTGGTCAAGACCTACGCAGACGAGTTCGGCGACTTCGAGAAGGCAGTGTGCAAGATCACCGGCCAGCTCGACGTGCTGCTCGCGTTCTACGACTTCCCCGTCGAGCACTGGATCCACCTGCGGACGACCAATCCCATCGAGTCCACCTTCTCGACGGTGCGCCTCCGGACCAAGGTCACCCGGGGTGCAGGCTCGCGCAAGGCGGGCCTCGCCATGGCCTACAAGCTGCTCGACGCCGCCCAAGATCGGTGGCGACGGATCAACAGCCACGAGCTCGTCCCGCTGGTCCGGGCGGGCGCCACCTTCGTCGACGGAAAGCTACGCGAAAGGAGTGGATCCACGACCGACACTGACAGCACCCCGGGTCCGTCGCTGCCTGATCGAGAAATCTCATCCACAACGATCGACAGATGACTCCAAGGCGGCATTAAGGTCAAGGTTCTTAGGCCCTAGTCGGCTCCTCAGCCGAAGGCGAGACCCTGTCGCCCGGCGTTGTTGCTTCCTGTTGCTCGCGGTGTGCTGAATTTATTCAAGCGGCCCAATGATCCTAAATGGGCTCTGACCTCGGTGTTCGGTGGAGGTCATGCGACTATGTTCGAACCCCTTGCCGAGCGCGCAAGTAAACGAGGTAACTCGGACCGCAACGTTCGCTGAGGTGGCGTCCCCTCCGCGGTGTAAAAGTGAGACGGGCGTAGGTTCCTTTCAAGCCTGACAAGCAAAGAAAGGAAACCCACACCCGTGACGAAACGAGTATCCCCCATCGAGCGCGTCCGCGCCGACATCGACCAGCTGTTCGCCTCCGACCGTGAGCTCGGCGAGGTCCTCGAAGAGGTGGCCCACCTCGGCGTCCGCCTCCTGATGCAAGCCGCCCTCGAGGCCGAGGTCAGCGAGTTCCTGGGTCGGGAACGCTACGTCCGCGGCGACCGGGCCCGGGAGGGCAGTCGGAACGGACACTGCCCGACGACGGTCAAGACCACCTCTGGTCCGATCACGCTCGAGCGTCCAAAGCTGCGGGGCACCGACGAGGCCTTCGCCTCCCGGCTGCTCGGGACCGGGGTCTGCCGGACCAACGCCTTGGAGTCGCTCGTGATCGCGAGCTTCGTGCGGGGCCTGTCGGTCCGTGACGTCGAAGCCGCCCTGGCCGAGGCCCTCGGATCGGAGGCCGCGCTGTCCAAGTCGACGGTGAGCCGGATCTGCGAGGCCATCAAGGTGGAGTTCGACGCCTGGCGGTGCCGTGACCTCTCGGGCGTCACCCTCGACTACCTGTTCCTCGATGGCAGCCACTTCAAGTTTCATCCCGGATCCCCGGCCGAGCCGGTGCTCTGCGCCTGGGGCATCACGACCGAGGGTGCACCGGTGCTCATTGGACTCGCGCCGGGTGAGTCCGAGAGCTATGACGCCTGGGCTGGCTTCCTCTCCGACCTCGGAGGCCGTGGGCTTGCCCCACCGCTGCTCGTCGTCTCCGACGGGGCACCGGGGCTGATCGGCGCGTGCGAGGTCGTGCTGGCGAAGAGCCTCCGCCAGCGCTGCCTCGTCCACCGGGCGCGCAACGTGCTCGCCAAGGTGCCGAAGGTCGCCCAGCCCGAGGTGAAGGCCGAGTACTGGAAGCTCTTCGACGACATCGACGCACCGGCCGGCCAAGCAGCCGTCGACGTCGTGCGGGGACGGATCCGTGCCTTCGAGAAGCGCTATGGCACCACCTACCCGACCGCCGTGAAGTGCCTGACGACCGACGTCGCCAGCCTCACCGTCTACCTGCGCTTCCCGAAGGAGCACTGGAAGCGCATCCGACACTCCAACTTCATCGAACGGACCTTCGGCGAGACTCGCCGCCGGGTCAAGGTCATCGGACGACTTCCCGGTGAGCGCAGCTGCCTCTCCCTCGTCTGGGCCGTCCTCGACCGGGCATCTGCGGGTTGGCGGGGGGTGAAGCACACGCCGGCAACCACGCGACTGCTCGCCGACCTCCGACGTCAGCTCCTCGAGCCACCTCGTTCGATCACTGCGCCCCCCGACAACGAACACGAGGAGGCCGAGACCGTCACTGCCGTCGCGTAACCTCATCAACCAGGAACCCGCGTCCAACAGCTTTTACACCGTCAGCGGGACGCCACCCTTCACTACGAAGA